>DKUO01000015.1 GCA_002490705.1 Lachnospiraceae bacterium UBA7202 | reverse complement strand
GAGGTATTCAAGGGATATTTCTTTCTGCCGCCGTCTGCTCCTGTCACGCCATGCGTTAATAGCAGCATAACGAATGACAACTTTACAAAATGCATTAAAAGTATACATGATATGTTCTTTGTAGGCTTCAAAATCATTCATAAAATCTTCCTCGTATATACAAATGTTGATATGCTGAAAACCAAAATTCCTGAAATAATTAAAAGGTTTTGAATGTTAATAATATCAGCAAGGGGCCCAAAAAACATCATACCCAAAGGTAATGCACACGAAGTAGCAATTTGCATAAAACTAAATATACGTCCTTGCATTTCTGCTGCGACATTTTCTTGGATAGTTGCCGTGATAGGCGTATTGTAACAGGGAGATGCAATTCCTATTAGCATATTACAAATTAGATAAGCTATGAATACAGGTGCTACTCCTAAACCTATCATCATAATGCCATAAAATCCACCGGCTACTAAAGTAGTATTTAATTTTTTCTTAAATCCACCCCATGACGCAATAATTGCTCCTCCAACAATCATTCCAAAACTATATGTCATTTCGCTCATAGTTAAACGCCAAACTTCTGTTCCGAAAGTACGGCTTACCATAAGTGGAGTTAAAAAAGCAGATGGGCTAATCAAAAACAAAACGAGTAATTGAAAGCTTAAAATATTCCTAATAAAATCGTGCTTTTTTAGGTAGAAAATCCCCTCCTTTACTTTTATAAAATGTGATTCAACAATTCTACGTTCTATTTTCAGAGATTCTATTGGAACAGTAGCGGTAATACTCGTTCCAATCAAAGCGGTTAAAATATCAATGAACAGTGTTTCTTCTAATGTTGCTATTGATAAAACAGCTCCGCTAATAGCAGGAGAAACAAACATAATAATCGCTGACAATGTGCTGTTAATACCATTTTTTTTCATCAAGTATCTTTTCGGGACTATTTGAGGTATGATTGCATTTACTGCGGGAGTCTGTACCCCTGTACCAGCAGAGCGAATTGCCAAAACAGCTAAAAGCAACCAAATGTTTTTATGCCCGATAAGAAAAGAGAAAACCAATACCAACGTAGCACTTGCAATAAGGCAATCAGTTATTATTACAATTCTTTTTCGGCTATAACGGTCAATCCACACTCCTGCAAAGAAAGAAATCAAAATTTGAGGTAAAAATCCGCATAAAGTGGAAAGAGTTATCATTTTTCCAGAAGAAGTCGTTAATGTGATATACCAAATAATTGCATATTGGACAATAGAGGAACCAAGTAACGATATTGTCTGTGCAACTAAAAATCGAGTTATATATCTGTTCCATTTGCATTCATTCATAAATTATTTCCTTTCAAAAAAATAGAGACTACGGTTTCAATCTCCCATAATCTCTGCAATAAAAAACAAAGACTATGGAGAAACATTGTCCATAGCCTTTGCCTAAACTCTACCTTTATTATTTGGGAAATAGGTACACAAAACAGAAGGTACTAAAATTATAATACCTTACTACCAGTCATGTCCTATTCCCCGATGAAAAAAAGTAATTAATCGTTTAGTTTAAGCTCCGTACAATGCTTCATCGGATACATTTGCACAGAGCTGATTCGTCTTTTTAATTCATCAATAACAATTCGATTTTTCATTTTATCTCACTCCTAATTTCAAATTATAACAGAAAAATCCGATAAAAGCAAGATGCTGATAAATAGTGAGTTGTATTGTGTTGAATTTTATTCCCAGAACTATAATGAAGAAAGGTGAAAGGGATTCCGTAGTCGTCGGCATTGTGGGAATGTGTATAACTGGCTATCTCATGGAATTGTGGGTAACTCTGTTTGCAGGACGTGGTAAAGCTGCCCTTTAGCTTTTCCATGTGCTGTGAATAGAGTTATCCATGATTCCATAGCCTGTTATGCACATTTCCACAATGCTTGTCTTTGGGTCTTTGATTTTTATGATTCGGAATAGTGTGGTGCTGGCAGTCTATCTCTTGTTTTCGGTTGCTTGCTTCTTTACCGTACATGAGCATTTGCTAACGGATTGACATGGTTTCCCGGAAGCCTGTCCTGTCCGGAGAGGATCTCTGACAGTAGCAGCAAACCGCTTGCGGCAATAGCCCCCGCCGTAGAATCTTCCCATTTGCAATCATCCGGCTGGCAAAAGTCTATCGGAATCAAACCGTTTTTCGGAATATGGGCGATAAAATAAGCCGATATTTTTCTGGCAGCTTCCAGATATCTGCTATCTCCCGTATGGAGATAGCTTAGGGTAAACCCATACAAGGCCCATGTCTGCCCTCTGGTCCATGAAGATCCTTTCTGGTATCCCTGCCCTCCAAAATCCTGCACAAATTTTCCACTCTCTGCGTCAAATTCCACGATATGCCTCACAGAGCCGTCTTCCCTGATAAAATTTTGCAGCACCGTATCTGCATGAAGAACTGCAATATGCCTGAATCTGGGGTCATTGGTCACCTCTGTAGCCCAGTATAACAAGGGAAGATTCATCATGCAGTCAATAATTGCCCATCCGGCGTTTTTCCCTCTCCATTATCATTCCACGCACGAATAAAATTTCCCCGGGGATTAAAACGTCCCGCTAAATTTGCCGCCGCTAACAACCCGCGGTTTTTTGCCTTCTCCTTTCCCGTCAATCGAAAGTCCGCAACCGCCGTCAGCAAAAACCGAAACCCGCTGTCATGATCCATGCCGTTATAATCCATCAAAACAGCATCCAGCTGATCTTCCAATGCTTCTGCTGCTTCACGATATTCCGTCCGCCCGTCGGCCTGATAAAGCTGCCAAAGCATTCCGCCGTAAAATCCATTCGTCCACCAGGAAATATTCTGAACCGCCTGATCATCAAAACGTCCGTCGATGGCAGTATATGGCACTTTTCCTCTATTTCTTTTGACAATCTCGGGATATTTCCTTTTAATTTTATCTGCAACCGCAGCCGCCCAAAGTTGTTGTTCCATACTGTTTCCTTTCCCCGTCGTATATGATGCCTTATCCTACTACATTTTTCCTGATATCGCAATGGCATATCATATCAAAAACTATCTTATCCCATTATTTTGCATACATTTCTCAGACAGAGCATTTTCAACTGCTTTCTTTATGACCACACTTGAATTGGTCGCGCCCGATATCGCGTCCACATCTATTTTCTGTTCCTCTATGATCCTGTCCGTGATGATTTCCGCAGATTTTCCCCGCCCATTTTTATGCTGTAAAATTGTGATATCGGTGATTACCCCGTCCTGCACCGTCACCTCCACCTTGGCATATATGAAATTCACATCATATTCCCCTACATAAACGCCATCTGGAACCGCAGAAATATCTACATCGTTAAGAGTCGTTTCCTTTACTGCCCTCTTGTAATCCGCCACACTTTTTAAATAGGCAGCCGTACAAATCAAAGCGATCAGAAAAAGCAGGACTATCGTACACAAAAAAATTCTTTTACCGGATAATCGCATTTTAAGCACCTCTGTTTCCTCCTATCCCCTTTGCAATCGAACAGTACAACATATCAAATCCACACTCCAAAAACTGCATTTTAGATAATCCCATTGCGCTTTTTATATATTCTTCCTTGTTTGCGGCGAGCTGAATGATGCCGGAAAGCATGCCCCAAAAGTTGAATATAACAGGCATAATGTCCAGATCGTCGCGCAGATCCCCTTTTTCCATGCCGGATATCAGAAACTCTTTTATCTTTTCGTTGATTTCCTCCCCAATCCGATAGGTCTCCTTTTCTTCCGGCAGGCAGTCCTGTTTTTCAAAGTCAATATTAATCTTATCCAACACCATTTTAAAGTAAAAGGGAAATTCCTCCTGATACCGCACCAGCCCGCCGCAGATCGCGTCATATCTTGCTTTTGTCGTATCCTGTCTGGCAAGCGCCGAGTCGATGTACCCGTAAAGCTTTTTCATGCTTTCCAACACCAGAATACCAACGATTTCTTCCTTGTTCTCAAAATACACATACAAGGTTGCCTTGCTGTATCCGGCTGTTTTCGCGATATCGTCCATGGAAGTGGCCGCAATTCCTTTTTTCATAAATAACGTTGACGCGGCCGCCGCTATCGTTTCCCGATGTACACTTCTAGGCTCTTTCTTTCTCCGTCCCATAGGCTTCTCCTCTTCATTATCCTCTTATTGGCTCCCATATTTGTCATACCGGCACTGTTCCACAACTTTATCCCCCAAAAGCGTAATGGCCTGTGCCGGGCAGGCGCTGATACAGCGATAGCACATGGTACAACGATTTCCCGAAACCGCCCTGCTGCCCTTTAGAGAAAGATTTCCCATAGGACATAACCGGGTACACTGCCCGCATCCCGTGCAGGCGCCGTTTACCTTGATCTGGTCGGAATAGTCCTTTGTCTTTCCGTAAAACCAAAGCCGCTGACAGAGCAAGCCTGCTATCTGATCATAAAAATGCAGGCCATTCTTCGGATATCTGCCCTGTCTGATTTTCTCCGCCCATATCTCTATTTTTCTGTCCGCCGTTCTGATGATCTTCCGATTTTTTTCGGGAGACCGTTTTAACAACTTCACATCACAGATCGAATCCGGCATAAGAATATGCAGACCACCGACGACCTCGGCACCGTATTTTTTTAGGAGGCGCGCCGAACAGCCTGCGCCGTCCCCGCTAAACAGCCCCATTGTCGCAACGCAGAGCACCTTCTTATTTTTCCAAAGAGCCGCATGATTTTTGATATAATTCCTCACGATGACCGGTACATTGGAATATTGCACCGGATATGCCAAAATAATAAAATCCTGCCTTGCTATCTCCTCCGCAGTTTCTTTTACCTCAATCGGGATTACCTGTGCCGTTTCGTCCAACAGATGCACCAGCTTTTCCGTGCAATGCTTCGTATTTCCTGTTCCGCTAAAATAAACGCCTATCATCGTTTTTTATTCCTTTTCCTTTCCAAAACAAACTGTACTGTCTTTAATTAAACTCGCAGTTTAATTATAGTGACGAAGAATTTGTTTGTCAATGACATTTTTTGAACGGCCCTTTTTTCATGGCTGTATTACAACAATCAAAAAACAGTACAGTCCGTTTGTTTTGGACTATACTGTCTTAATTATTTTTTCAATATCCATCGCCCATTTCTATTTGGGCCTTCCCTAACAAGTACACCTTCTTCCTTCAGTTCCTTTATATCCCTTTGTATCTGTTTTCTGCTTAAGTTTAATTCCTCCATAAGCATTGCCTGTGTCATTGCAGGGTTTTCTCTCAACAATGTCTGTATTGCCTGTTTTCTTTCAGATCCTTTTCGGCTCCTTTTCGGCTCCTTTTTGGCTCCTTTTTGGCTCCTTTTTGGCTCCTTTTTGGCTCCTTTTGGATCATTTTCTTTCAAAAATGCCTCATGCACAAACAATCTTGATATAAAGTAACTATGATCATCATCTGTCTCAAATTCCGGCTTTGGTGAGCCATTTGCCTCAAGCGCATCAAGTATCCTCTTAAATCCGGTATTTCTACCCTCTGTCAAATGCAATTCTTTTAAAAAATCTCCAATTCGGCGGTTTCTATATCTGCGGTTTGACACACGATAATTTTTTAAACCTTCCTGCGTTACAGAACGGTCCGGTCCCGGAAAACTTACAATCTCTATTCTATCCTGTTCAACACGTACTTCAATTGGCTCCCGAACATCATATGCGCGATGATACACCGCGTTAGACAAAGCTTCCTCTATTGCCGCGTATGGGTAATTAAAAAAGCGATCCGCCTCCGCCCTATCCGCATGCTTCACTACTTTTTCCGTAATAATTGTATTTTTGATAAACTGAAGTGCATCTCTCAACTGTTGGTGAATCGGCCCTTTAAACGTATTTTCTATAATATCATTTCCACCTAACCCTTCCGGGAAGCGTACGATATCAATCTGCGCATAGGGAAAGAACTTGTCCGGCTCCATACTGAAAAACATCAGTCCGACATTTTTGGGTTTCACATATTCGGGAAGCCTGCTGACAATGTTCATATCACTACATATTTCTACGAAATCACCATTTTTCGCTTTCTCAAACAGAGAACTATTAATTTCCTTTAAATAATTTTGAATAAGGGTAATATTTAAATCTGACATTTCCGCCTGATGATTTATCCTATCGTCAAACGGTACTCTATTGGCAAGACTAAATAAATCTTTTTCTTCATCGTCCGACGGCTCGACCGTATTCGATGCCTTACGAATATAGTGAATACGCTCCTTATTATCCTTTGCCATCGTTTTTGGTGAAGAATATGGTCTGTTATCTCCACCCGGGCACCAAAGAATAACAAATTGCTTATCCTGATATGTCTCTATAGCAACGATTGGCGTGTATGCAGGTCTGAGCAGTTTACATTTTGCATAAATATCTTTCTGAAAAGCATCTAATTTATCTGTCGGAACACCCTTTAGCGGATAAGCCGGCCTCCCATTATTCTCGCCAACACCAATGATAATATAGCCGCCGCCCCAGTTATCTAGATCATTAGCAAATGCACAAACCGTCTTTAAAGAAGCCGCTGGATCCCACGTCTCTTTAAATTCAATTCTAGCCCATTCTACCACTTCACCTGACAGTAACGTTTTTATATTCGTCGGTATCCCCATATGCCCTCTTTCTTTTCCGCGGAAACAGTACCTACCCTATTTTTTCACACCCTTCGCCCCTGATAAATTTGCATTCTGCAAAATATTGCTGTCAAAGGAGGTAAGCATACTCTGCTCCTCCCGCTCCCTCTTAAGGGCTAAATTCACCATATCGTCCAGAAGCTTTGCATAAGGTTTCCCCAGCGCTTCCCAGAGATAAAAGGCAAGAGATCCGGGTATCGGGTTAATCTCATTGACATATACCTGATCGGAATCCTTATCAATCATAAAGTCAATTCTGGATACGCCGCTACAGCCAAGCGTCTGAAAGGTTTTCACAGCCAGATCCCGAATCTCCTCCCTCTTCTCAGGAGTCAGGTTCGCCGGAAGTTCTCTCTTTGCGGTTCTCATCCCCTCGGAGCCGCCTTTGCCGCCCGCCACATATTTATCCTCATAGCTCAAAATCTCATCGCTGGAAATCGGTTCTTCACACTCGGAAGCCTGTGCTTCCTCGTAATCTCCCAAAACCGCACAGTTAATTTCCCGCAGATTCATAATCGCCCGCTCCACCAATACTTTCGGTCCGAAGGTAAAGGCATATTCCAACGCCTCTCTCAACTCCTCCCGGTCTTTCGCCACCTTAATACCCACGCTGGAACCAAGATTGACAGGCTTTACAATAACCGGGTAAGGAATTTTCTCCTCCACCTTGGCATAGGCCGCTTCCTCGCCGCTCTCGTACTCTTTTCCGTGCAGAGTCACGCAGTCAAGCACCGGAATCCCGTTATCCTTCAGTACGGTTTTCATCACATACTTATCCATGGTCACCGCCGAAGCCATCACATCACATCCGGCAAAGGGAATATTGTAATGCCGCAAAAAGCCCTGCAAAGAACCATCCTCCACGTTCGCGCCGTGCACCACCGGAAAGGCCACGTCAATCTGCGCCACCTCGGAGCTTCCGAATTTCTTTTCGGGGTATTGGATCAGTTTTACCCCGTTCTGTTCGCTCATCAGAAAAACGCGCGTACTCTTTTTTAAGAGTTCCGGAATATTTCTGTAGTTGGCAATATCGGCAATCGGTTCGCCTGTATAGAGTTCGTTCTCCTTTGTGATATAAATGGGAATCGGTTCATACTTTTCCTTATCAAAAGCATTGTATGCCTGCAGCCCGGAGATAACGGAAACCTCATGTTCCACGCTCTTGCCGCCAAAAAAGACACCTACACGAATTTTCATATCTGCTTCTTTTCCTCCTTCTATTTCAGCAAAACCTTGCATTTCGCAAAAACGCATCTTCAATGCTTACGCATAATTATCCGGCAGATCATTCTCGATCAAAACAACCTTCTGCTTCTCGTTGGGAATCGCATTCACCATCTGAAAAGCCTCCTGTAGGGTGTCCACCAAAATCATCCTGTTCTCCGGAAATCCGGCTTCCAAAAGACCATCCTGAATCGGCTTCGTCTGCTCCTTACCCACAAGCACCGCATAATCGCACTTGTCAGCGGCATAGACTCCCACCGCCTTATTCTCATCATACTGCTTTTCACCCAATTCTACCATCCCCGGCGTCATGAGAATGCGAAGTTCCTTGAACATCGCCAACGTGTCAAGAGCCGCCTCAAAACCGTTTCTGTTAGAGTTATAAGCGTCGTCTATCAGAATTCGGTCGCCCTGTTTTACAAGCTGCAGCCTGTGGGGCACGCTCTCCAGCTGTTTTACCGGGTAAAGCAGCTTTTCCATGGGAATGCCCAATGTGTGCGCCACCGCAATGGCACCCGCAATATTCTGCACATTATGACTGCCCACCAGCTTCGTGTGAAACTCGTACTCTTTTCCCGTCTCATCCTTCATTTTGAAGAAGGACCCTCTCTGGGAAACCGCAATATCATAGGCGCGAAAATCCGCCCCCTCCTCTGCAATTCCATAGCTGACAATCTTCTTATTTATCTTTTTTTCTCTGATATAGCTATTGTCATAATTTAAAAACACTTTCCCTGTATCGGGCACCGCATCCGCCAGCTCAAACTTGGTCGCAACAATATTTTCTATGGTATGAAAACTCTGCAAATGCTGCGGGCCGATAGAGGTAATGATACCGTAATCCGGGTGCACCAAATCGCAGATTTCCTTGATATCTCCCACTTCCCTTGCGCCCATCTCGCAGATAAATATCTCATGAAAGGGTTTCATTCTCTCCCGGATCGTCCTCACCACACCCAGCGTTGTGTTATAGTTGCCCGGTGTATGCAATACATTATACTGAACGGAAAGCAGTGTGCTCAGGTAATATTTTACGCTGGTCTTACCGTAGCTTCCCGTTACGCCGATGATTTTTAAGTTCGGCATTCCGCGCAAAATCCGCGCGGCGTCATTGATATAATGCTGGTCGATCCCTTTCTCTATCGGGTGATTCAATCCATTCACCAGCAAAATCAAAAAGGGCTGTAACAGAAACAATAGGAGCAAGACAAACTCTGCATTCCGAAACATCGGTAAAACCGCTGACAAGACAAGCAGATACAAAATCCCCGTGGTGACAAGCATTCTTTTTACACGCTGCGTATATACCAACGGCTTCTTTGCCTTATGGGGCTTATTGACCAATATAGTCATCCCATTCATCAGACACGCCGCTATCAGACAGCCCCTGCTCCCTATCAGTACAAGAGGAAGGGAGATCAGCGCATACAGGCACTTGCCCAGCAGTCTTCCCACGTTGGCATGTATCCCCATCCAATCTCCGTATTCCCGCGGTTTATAGGAATTCTGCTGAAACATATGCATCAGATATAAGATATACCAGACCGCACCCACCAAATAGGTGACAAGCCATATACCAAAGATTACGATATCCATTCCCGTCTCCTCAAACTCTAAAGTGTCCGATCAGCTGAAAAAGGCTTTCAGCGCGCCGTTTGCTTTAACGGGCTGTTCCGCATAGGAAAAGTGTCCCGCCCCCTCGCATACCACCAGCCCCGCATCCGCAATCAATTCTTCCATCCGTCTCGCATCCTCTATGGGCGTGGCTGTATCCAAATCTCCCCATATTAAAAGAGTCGGGCACTTAACCAAATGGATCAGCGGTTCCAGATCCTCATTGACCACTTTCACAAGCGTGGCCCGCATCAGCGGCGTTGCATTGTTATAATCGGAAGAGCCTCTTTTGCGCCGCATATTCTCCACCGCATCCGGGTAGAGAAAATGCATCGCCTTTGTGCTCATAAACGCCCGTCCCAGCTTATAGCACCTGAGACTCGCCTTCTGTCTCCAGGTTTTCTTCGGCAGAATTCCCGCACTGTCAATCAGCACGGCGCGCTCTACGGTAAAGGGCAGTTCCTCTTTGGCATTCATCTTGAAAAAAACCCTGCCGCCAAAAGAATGCACCACCACGCTCAGCCTCTGAATCTGAAAAGAGGCAATAAATTTCAGGACAAAATCCACATAATCGTCCACGCACCATGGCACAGGCGGTTCCGGTGTTTTCCCAAACCCCGGCATATCGGGCGCAATCACCCTTCTCCCCTGCTTCAAGGTATCAATAATTCCCTGATACAACGTAATATTAGCGCCCCAGCCGTGCAGAAGGAGGACAATTTCCCCCTCGCCCACGTCTATATAATTCACAGGAATATCCTCTATCTTTTTGATCATATATTCTCCCGCGCATTCGTGTTATTCTAAACTTATGCACTATTTTATACCTATGTTCGAATCCCGGCAAATATGTTTCTGCATCAGGCCGCAGGCTCCGGCCATTCCTTTCCTATTGTACTGTATTCCCCCCATTCTATCAACTCCCTTTTATCTATTCCCCATTACGCCGCCATATAATCCTCATAATCGGTCTCGCTGGCAAATAACATGTATACTCCGTTTACATATCCCATATAACCGCTCTCCACTGCATATCCCTTCATATTCTCCCGCTCCTTTCCGATTCATCAATTCCGAACCTGTGTTCTGCTAAGAGAATATCACTTATAAAGTCCGTTATTTGGGACTCATGCAAAAAAAAGCAGAGACTCTCAAGAATCTCTGCTCCTTGGCTTGGCCTGTCCTTTCCCTACACCGACGCCGATACCTTTGTACCTGTATCCTCCAGCGGCTTCACCTCACCCGCGCTTGAATAAAACACAGGCTCCAAATCCGCCTTCGGCTTCGAGTCCGTTCCGATATCCAAATCCGCGCCATCCGCTTCCGCTTTGTCCAAAGCGCCGTCCTTTGCAGCGGTACTCTCTTTCAGCAGTACCTTTCCCTCCTCGCTGATCTCCACCGTATCCTCGGTTTTGCTGCCTTGATTCTTCTTCCTCTCCTCCTCCAGCTTCTTCTGCTGTTCCTCGCGCTCTTCCCTGCGGTTTTTAATCATCTCCTCCTGCTGCTCTTCCGCAATCTTCCGAGTCTCCTCCGCGTCCTTCTTCATGCCCTCGTCGGCCACTTCCTTATACTCGTAAGCATGCTCCTCGCACTCGTTCATGTACCCCATCGCCTGCTCCATCTTAGCAGTGTCGCCCTTGCGCCTCGCCTCCTTAAAAACCCGAAACGGCGTGTTAAGCAGCTCCATGTTCGTCCTTGCTCCGATTAATCCTTCCATCGTCTTTGTGTGCATACGATTTTTCTCCTTTTAATATTTATTCTTTGTTTCGGCCAAGGATTTTCCGGTTCTTAGCTTCCTGATTTAAACAACCCGTTTCATG
This sequence comes from Lachnospiraceae bacterium UBA7202, assembly GCA_002490705.1. Classification (GTDB taxonomy): domain Bacteria; phylum Bacillota; class Clostridia; order Lachnospirales; family Lachnospiraceae; genus UBA3282. The sequence continues at coordinate 3,061 of DKUO01000015.1, read as the reverse complement.
TCATGTGCGGCTCCTTCCAAAGGTATCAGAACCGAAATAGTGAAAACTTCCTCCTGTATTTCCGTATGCATTGCGCCATCGTATCTTTCCACCACGTCACCCACGTTCAGCAGGCCGATTCCGCGCTCCTGTATATACTCCGTCTCCGCATGGCCGCCCTTTGACCGGTCTGCCACAGCTGTACTGTTAGCCGCCTCCAGCAAAAAACATTTTTTGACAGTTCCCGCGCGGACGTGAATATAGGGCCTCCCTTTTTGCTCGGCCTCCCGTCCTCCCGACTTTTCGCATGCCTCCACCGCATTGTCCAGTATATTCCCGAACAATACGCATAGATCAAATTCGCTGATACCGCACGGCTTCGGTATCCGCACATCGCACTCCCAGACAATCCCTTTTGCTTCCGCTGTTTTCCGCTTTTGGTACAGAAGCACATCCACAACCCTGCTTCCTGTCGCTTCCTCATATGCTCCCAGCCCGGCGCTGTTTTCCATCTTTTTCAGATAAACTCCCAGCTTTTCCCATTCCTGATCCTCCCACAATCCCGACAGCGCAACGACATGATTTTTCAGATCATGCCGAAGCCGCTCCGACTGCCTGTACTGCTCCTCCAGCATTTGATAAACCGCAATCTGCGCATGACATTGTTCCGCCTTTTTCTGCTCCATATAAATCCTGTCCATACCGAACACATACAGCCCCACCGCAAACAGGGACAGGCCCGATAAAACACCCCAACCCACATAGCTGAAAATCTGATCGTAATACAGCCCAAGATTACCGCCGCTTCTGTAAAGAATACCGTAGCTGGCGCCCCAATTTGCCGCATAAGTGACGGTTGCCACCACAAGCAGCGGAAGGATTAACACCGCATACCATTTACCTGATTTTCCCCGAAAGACAGCCTTAAGCCGCTTTCTCATCCCGCATACCGTCATGATTGCTATGCCCAAGCTGCCCCAGACAAGCAATCCATCTTCTGCAGACCCTAAAACAGGAATATCCACGCGCTCTGCCGTATGTTTCCATACCAGCAGCAGACAGGAAATAAGGGATTCCGAAAAAAAATATGCCAGCCATATCAACGTAAGCACGGTCACCAGTATGGACACAACCCGCACCGTTTTTTCCGCCTGTCTCTTAAACCGCATCACACCATTCCTCCCTTCCTTCGCATATACCTGAGAAATGCCCCGCAAAATGCTTCATACCGCCTTTTGGCAATCGCGATCCGCTCTCCGTTATCGAGCACAAGCTCCTGCCTGTTGTACACGTCCACATATTTTAAATTGATCAGATAACTTTTGTGGCATCGGAAAAACTCCTGTTCCTTCAGCTCCTGTTCCAAAACACCAATCTGTCCGTAATAGCTGAAAACACCGCCCACTCCGTGTACATCAATCATACGTCCCCTGATCTCAAAATAATAAACATCATCCAAAAACAGTTTTTTCTTTTGCCTTTCCCGGTTTACTATGATAAATGCCTGCGACCGTTTTTCCGTTTTACGGACAGCTTTCTGTAACACCTTTTTCAGCTTCTGCTCTTCAATCGGTTTTAAAAGATACTGAAATGCCTCTACATCATAGGCGTCAAACACGTAATCCCGGCTGGCAGACATAAAAACGAGCAGCTTGTCGTAAGCTTTTTCTCTGACCATCTGCGCCGTTTTCATACCGTCTAATCCTCCCATGATAATATCCAGAAAAATAATATCAAAAGTCTCCGACGACTGTAATAACTCCCGCCCACTGTAAAACTGCCGTATGGTGCACGAGACTTCTATTTCAGATAAAATTCCCCTGATTCTTTTGGCAATTCTGTCGCACTCTGTGACCTCATCGTCACACACAGCTATCCAAAACATATTCTAGTTCCCTTCTATTTACTCGTGCCCGATTCCCTGTTGCATCACTCAAAAATCCATCCTCTTCACATCTGCTGCGCTCCGCGCTCCTTGATTTTTTCGCTATCATATTCAGATGAAATCAACTGTTCGCTCTGTTCACGCTTGTTTTCCTGCTGATATAATATATCGGCATAAAAAAAGCCCGCATTCCTTTTTTGACATGAACGGGCCAGTTTAAGTAACAACCGTTGCAGATTGTTGTATTTTATTCTTCTACTGTTTTTGTCAGCCTAACAAGATACGCATCATTGGAAGAAAATAAATCCTCTCTACTGTAGCCTTCCGAAATAATTGCACTCACAAGCACATCAAAATCATCACTAATCTGCGAACCAATGATATAAATTTCATCAGGTAAGCTGTCTTGATATACGGATTTCACATAGTCAATATACGCTTCCTGCCTTTGGTTCTTATATCTATGCCAAGGCGTATAAATCACATTATTCTCTGTTTGTTCTGTGTATCTATCATTGGTTTTTACATAATAGCTAAAGCCACTGTCAGCAGCATAATACACAATCGTATTTGACATTTCCGCATTTTGCGCATACCACGCTTCCACTGCTCCGCGAATATTTTGTTTGTCCCAGTTATATTTTATTGATTTGTTCCACGAAAAAAACGAGAAACCAAAAATAAGACAAAATCCTATCATAGCGCAACAAATTTGAAAGGCACTCTTTTTTTTATAAAGCCGATCCGCCATCATTTGATATAGGTTAATTCCGACCGCAAAATATAAAATGATCCACATAGGAATAAAAAACAGGTGATAGCGATTCCCAAAGCTTCCATACGCGTACAGATTGATTCTTACCGAAAAATAATAGATCAACCATGTAAAAATATTGACAACAGCAAATATCTTTATGATGATATTTTTTCCCGCAATCAGAACAAACAACGTGGCAATACAAATAACGCTAATACAAATATTCGTGGCTACATCACTGAAACCGGATTGCCAATTCCATTTAAATACCGTTTTAAAATTTTGAATCATATCATGAAACAGACCGCCATTCCAATCGAACACTTGAAGTACAATTTTTCCTCCCTGTTGATTTAACATCTGTTTTTTTAGAAACAAAATTATTGGTGAATTTAGATTATCTCTTTAGAAGTTCTTATATGTCGGTATAGCCCGTATTT
>DKUO01000028.1 GCA_002490705.1 Lachnospiraceae bacterium UBA7202 | reverse complement strand
CGTTATCCGGCATCCTGCCCTATGGAGCCCGGACTTTCCTCGTCTGCACCCTTTCGTCTGTGCAGCCGCGATCATTTGTTCCACTTACCGATAAAATCACACTTCAAAGCAGCTTCCCCCTACAAATTCCCTGCACAGGGAATTCTTCGGCAGTTCCTCACTGCTGATTCCCAGAAAATACTCCAAAAACTTGAGCAGCCGCTTCGCTTCATGATATTCCGGCTCCCCTTTCTTTATGCCAAACAACAGCGGTTCCGCATACTGCTTGAGCACAGAAAGCTCAAAAAGCATTGCCGAGTTGAACATGGCGTCCGCCTCCTCCTGAAACGGGAAAATATACTGCTCCTCCCCTCTTCTGACAGAAGGCCACATAGCAATGGTTCTGGCTGCGGAGGCGCCTCTCGTTCTGGCGTCCCTCACAATCCTGCGAAGAAGCCTGTTGTCCGTGGTGGGAATCCGGTTGTGCTCATCCACGTTCAGGGTTGTCAGCGCGCTGATATAAATCTTATACTTGCTCTCAGCCGGAAGGGAATAGGACATTTTTTCATTGAGCCCGTGTATCCCCTCGATCACCAAAATATCGTTTTCACCAAGCTTGGTTACTTTTCCGCTGTACTCTCTCTTTCCCGTCTTAAAGTTAAAGGTGGGAAGCTGTACGCTCTCCCCCGCCAAAAGGGCCGTCATATCCCGGTTAAACTGCTCCACATCGAGGGCTTCCAGACACTCGTAATCGGGATTGCCATCCTCGTCAAGAGGCGTTTTTCCATGGTCTAAGTAATAGTTGTCAAGGCCGATGGGATGGGGCTTTAACCCGTAGGTGCGAAGCTGGATGGACAATCTATGGGAAAATGTGGTTTTCCCGGAGGAAGACGGCCCGGCAATCATGACAAACTTTACGCCCTCGCGCCTTGCGATGTCCCTCGCAATTTCACCGATTCTTCTCTCCTGAAGCGCCTCCTGCACCAGAATCATGTCCGAGATACTGCCGCTGCAAATCTGGTCGTTCAAATCTCCCACCGTGTCAATTCCCAGATCACGTCCCCACTCTCCCGTGGCAAGAAGCGTCTGGAACAGCTTTTTGCGCGGCTTAAACTCAGGCAGCACATCCGGGTCCTCCTTCTCCGGGAGCATCAGAATCATGCCCTCCTCGTAGGCAAACAGGTCAAACTGTCTGATATAGCCGGTGCTCGGCATCATATAACCGTAGAAATAGTCATAGTAATCCCCCATGCAGTAGACATTAATGTTGGAGCTTCTGCGGTAGCGGAACAGGGATACCTTATCCTTCATGCCGTTCTCCGCAAAGAGGGCCACCGCCTCATCCGCCGGATAGGCCTTCTTCGTCACCAGAAGGTCCATGTCCACCAGTTCGCCCATGCGGTCCTTCACCCTCTCGATGGTCTTCTCATCCAGTTTCAGGCCGTTTCTGAAGGCGCAGTAGTAGCCGGCACCAATGGCAAACTCCACCTTCACGTTAGCCGCGGCCTCCATGCCCGCCACATCCTTGACCGCCTTTAACATAAGCATAATGGCGGTCCTGACGTAAGTTTTGTGGCCGATGTCGTCCGCGTAGGTGATAAATTCCAGTTCGCAGTCCCTGTCCACGCGCTTCATCAGTTCCCGTATCTTGCCGTCCACCGTCACCAGCGCAATCTGACTGACATAATCATTCTGGTGTTCCTCCGCTATGATCTCATATTTGATGCCGTCCTCATAGCGTTCCTCTTTTCCTCCGATTTTGATTGTAACCATAACGCTTCGCCTCCTTTATCCCTCGCCTCGTCTCTTATATTGCATTATGTAAACCATTTTTGATCCTATCAATTCTGTGCCCGCCTGTTGTCCGCAAGCAGAGCCTCCACCTGTCCAACTCTTTCCCTGCGCCTTTCGTCCATCCCTTCCTGCTTTCGCAGATTTTCAAGGATTTCTTCGTACAGGGCGGCCTCCCGCTCCAAAAAAGCAAGGAAAACAGGTGTTTTCTTTTGTAGCAAAACGGGCCCGTACCGGTCTTGAAGTTTACATAACTCTTCATCAATCCGGGCTTCCTTGCCGCATTCCCCGTTTCCTGCACTTGCCGCCCGTATGGCCTGATAGAACTTACCGTCCTCCCGCAGCATTTCCTCGTCCAGTATCCGATAACCGCTTTCCCGCAGAAAGCGGCGGAATTTCTCCACTTCCGACTGGGGCTGCAGGATCAGTTCCCGAAAGGAATCTGTTTTTTCCCGGTTCTCAGCCAAAATGCGCATCATCAGGCCGCCGCCCATGCCGGCGCAGATCAGCGTGTCCGCTTCGTTCTTTTCATAATTATGTAAACCATCTGACAATCGGGTCACAATCTGCCCTTCCAGTCCATAGGCTGCCACGTGTTCTCTCGCCGCACGCAAGGGCCCTTCCCGCAAGTCCATTGCTATCACCTTCGGGCTGATTCCCTGCTGTACCAGATAGATCGGTACAAAACCATGGTCGCATCCCACATCACAGACCGCATTTCCCACCGTCACCATACCGGCCACAGTCCGCAGTCTTTCGGATAGTGCCACAGGCCGCATCAATCCAGATAATCCTTTAACTTCCGGCTTCTGCTGGGATGGCGGAGCTTTCTTAAGGCTTTTGCCTCAATCTGCCGGATACGCTCACGGGTTACATTAAATTCTTTGCCCACTTCCTCGAGGGTTCTGGCCCGCCCGTCGTCCAGCCCAAAGCGCAGGCGCAGTACCTTCTGTTCCCTCTCTGTCAAAGTACCGAGCACCTCCACCAGCTGCTCCTTCAACAGCGTAAACGCCGCTGCGTCCGCCGGTACCGGCACATTATCGTCCTGAATAAAGTCTCCTAAGTGGCTGTCCTCCTCCTCACCGATGGGCGTTTCCAGAGACACCGGCTCCTGAGAAATCTTTAAGATCTCTCTCACCCGCTCCACGGGCATGTTCATCTGCTCCGCGATCTCCTCCGGAATCGGCTCTCTGCCCAGTTCCTGCAAAAGCTGTCTGCTCACCCGGATCAGCTTATTGATCGTCTCCACCATATGCACAGGGATACGGATGGTTCTTGCCTGGTCTGCGATGGCTCTGGTAATGGCCTGCCTGATCCACCAGGTTGCGTAAGTTGAAAACTTATAACCTTTGCGGTAATCAAATTTTTCAACCGCCTTGATCAGACCCAGATTTCCCTCCTGAATCAGGTCAAGGAAGAGCATGCCGCGGCCCACATAGCGCTTTGCAATGCTGACTACCAGCCTGAGATTGGCCTCCGCCAAACGCTGTTTCGCCTCCAAATCGCCCATTTCCATCTTTTTGGCCAGTTCAATCTCCTCCTCAGCGGAGAGAAGCGGCACCTTGCCGATTTCTTTCAGATACATTCTCACCGGGTCCTCGATGCTGATGCCGTCCGGCACGGAGAGGTCAATATCCTCCACATCCACATCGTCCTCTTCCGTCAGAATGATCTCCTCATCATCTACGTCGTCTTCCTCCGTGATGCGCAAAACATCCACGTTATTCTGTTCAAGAGTCTCTAAGATTTTGTCAAATTGCTCTTCCTCCAGAGAAAGATCCGCGAAAAAATCATTGATCTCCTGATATTCCAGAACATTTTTTTTCTTCTTTGCAACAGCCAGAAGGTCTTTTAAACGCTCCTCAAACTTTGCCTGTACATTTTCATCCATGAATTACTCCATCCTTCCTATGTTTATGGGCTTTTTTCGATTAGCTTACCCTGATCCCAGGGAAATATGCGCATTCCGCAGTTCCTCCAGCGCCTTTTTGCCCGATATAACCTGATTTAAAGCCTCCATGTCCGACCCCATTCTGGCCGAATAATATTGGAAACTGTTATCCTTCACAGCCACAACCACATCGTGAAGCGCTTTTTCCTTTTCCTGCTTTGTGTTGAGGCTTTCCACCTTGGTGTTAAAAATCGCCGCCACCTCGCGCTGATCCTCTTCCTCCTCGAAGGCGCTGACGATGGAGGCCGGTGAAAAACCTCCCTGCTCCAATCCCGCAAACAGCTTGTCCGCCACCTGCCTGTACAGCTCCTGCGTAAAGTCCGCCGGGGAAATATAAGCCTTAATCTTCGGGTAAATCTCCGGCTCCTCCGCCAGCCATGTCAGCAGAATGCGCTGCGACTTTTTGATATGATCCTCTTTCGTCGGTTTCCCCGCCGCCGTGGGTTTCGGCCTCTCCACCGGCTTCACAAGACCAGTGCGGGCCGCGTAGCCGCTCACCAGCTTCCGCAGATTCTCATAACCGATGTGATACCGCTCGGCCACCGACTCGATATAGTTTTCCCGCTCCACCTCTTCCTCAAAGCCGCAGAGCTTCTTGGCAATCTCCCGGTGAAACGCGGTCTTCGACTCCGGATCTTCCATGTGATAATTCCGTTCCAGAATCTTAAGTTCAAAGAAGAAACTGTTCTGGGCCTGATCAATCCGCTCCTGAAAGGCCGCCGCGCCCAGATTCTTGATAAATTCATCGGGGTCCTTATAGGGCGACATGTCTATGACCCTGCCCCGCAGCCCCGCTTCCTTTAAGATGCCGATTGCCCGCAGGGCGGCGTTCGTACCGGCGCCGTCACTGTCGTAAGCCAAAAGCACCTCCTCGGCGTAACGCTTCAAAATGCCCGCCTGCCCGACTGTAAAGGCCGTTCCCAGCGAGGCCACCGCCTGCCCGAATCCCGCCTGATGCAGCGCGATCACGTCCATATAGCCTTCGCACAGAAGCATATTTCCGGTTCGGGAAGTCCTTGCAAAGTTCAGGCCGTACAAATTGCGGCTCTTGTCAAAAACCGGCGTCTCCGGCGAGTTCAAATACTTGGGCTTGGCGTCCCCCATCACGCGGCCGCCGAAACCGATCACCCTGTGGTTACCGTCCTGAATCGGAAACATCACCCGATTCCAGAATTTATCGTGAACGCCCCGCTTCTCGTCGAACCCGGTAAGCCCGGCCTCCGTAATCAGGTCGTCCGCATAGCCCTTGGACCGCAGATAAGCCGTCAGGTCAGAACCGGAGCCATCCGCATAGCCCAGCCCGAACTTCTTCATGGTCTCTTCCGAGAGTTCCCTGCCGGACAGATAGCGGTATCCCGTCTTTCCCCGGGGGGAACGCAGCAGGCAGTAATAGTATTTGGCCGCCTCCTTGTTGACTTCAAGAAGTCTGGCCCGTCTGCTCTCCCTGCGGCGCATCTCCTCGGTGTACTCCACCTCCGGGAGCGCCACTCCGGCACGGTCCGCCAGCATTTTTACCGCTTCCTGAAAGGTGGCGTTCTCGTACTCCATCACGAAGGTGATCACATTACCACCTGCACCGCAGCCAAAGCAATAGTACATCTGCTTTCCGGGCGAGACGGAAAAGGAGGGGGATTTCTCATTGTGGAACGGGCATAACCCGAAATAGCTGCTCCCCTTCCTCTGCATACGCACATAGCCGGAAATCACTTCCACAATATCATTTTTCGCTCTGATCTCCTCGATCAGTTCTTCTGAATAACGCATGTTACTGTACCCCGCAGGTTCTTCAACCGTGCCATGTCTTGGGAATAAACAGTCTCTCGTACTGCGCAATGGCAAAGCGGTCCGTCATAGAGCTGATGTAATCGCACACAATCCTTTCCAACGGTTCCCCCGCGTCCAACAGCTTGAACAGAAAGTTTGGCAGCTGATCCGTGTGTGCCATATAGTGCTCGTAAAGCATGATAATCAGCTTTTCCGCCTTCCCCTCCTCGCTCTTCGCGATGGAGTTCCTGTACACATGCTTGAACATAAATTCCCGCATCTGCTGCATGGCCGCCTCCACCTTCGGAGACATACAGATATCGTCTTTGTCACGGCTGTTTGTCACAATGTCATGGATAAAACAGTCCAACCGCTGGCCGCAGCTGTAACCGATCACGCTTCCGATCTCTTTTGGCACATCCGCTTCCTTCAAAATCCCGGCCCTCATTGCGTCGTCCATATCGTGATGGATGTAAGCAATCTTATCCGCCAGCCGGACGATCCGTCCCTCCAGCGTGGAAGGGTGCCCTGTGGTCTGATGATTCAGGATGCCGTCCCGCACCTCCATGGTCAGGTTGATGCCCCGTCCGTCCTTTTCCCAGAGATCCACGATCCGCACACTCTGCTCGTTGTGTTTAAATCCGTAAGGGCAAACCCTGTCGAGCGCCCGCTCCCCTGCATGTCCAAAGGGCGTGTGGCCCAGATCATGACCCAGGGCGATCGCCTCCACCAGATCCTCATTCAGCTTGAGGGCCTTGGCAATCGTCCTTGCCGTCTGACTTACCTCCAGCGTATGTGTCAGTCTGGTCCGGTAATGGTCTCCCTCCGGCGTCAAAAATACCTGTGTCTTATCTTTCAGGCGGCGAAACGACTTGCTATGTATGATCCGATCCCTGTCTCTCTGGAACACGGGACGGATATCGCACTGCTCTTCCTCCTTGAGCCTCCCTTGGGAATTCATGCTGAGCATGGCGTAAGGACTCAGATATTCCTTCTCCCACAGTTCCAAACTTTCCCGTATATTCATGGCAATTTCCTCTTAAAAAGCACCGAATTCAAATCCCCTCACTACTATTATTCTCCCCCAATCACCAAAATCCTTTTTTCTCTATAATAATTTTTGCGCCGAGGCTGCGAAGCAGTCCTTCCACGATTGATTGCGGAGAATGCGTAGCATTCTCCAGATTGTCACCAACAGGTGACAATCGCTTCACCGGCAGATATCGTAAATGAACTCCGCATTCTTGTCCATGGCTTCGTAGGCCGTCTTGAAGGGCGACATCTGGAACACATGCCACATGCCCCGGAAAACCTCCATCTTCACACAGACGTCATCTTTCAAAAACTTCTTATACAGCATCACCGCATCGTCCTGCAAAATTTCATTGCTTCCCACCTGAATGTAGGTGGGCGGGAATCCTTTATAATCTCCAAACAGGGGCGAGATCAGGGGATTCGTAAGCTCCTGCCCAGCGGCATAATTTTCGATCATCTGCGCCAGATAGTCCGCATTCAAAACAGGATCAACCGCCGCCTTCGTTATATGGGATTTCCCGGAAGCCGTCAGATCCGTCCATGGCGACATCAGCACCAGGCCCCTCGGCATAAGCCGCTTCTGGCTCTTTAACTGTAAGCACAGGGCGAGAGCCAGATTGCCGCCGGCGGAGTCCCCCGCTATCACAATATCTCTGGCGCCATATCCCAAAAGCATCAGATAATCCCACACCTGCATCGCGTCAAGCACCGCCGCCGGATAGGGATTCTCCGGCGCAAGCCGGTAGTCAAAGCTCAACACATCCATGGATGTGGAAGCCGCCAGTTTCGTGGTAAGCGTTCTGGCATAGAGACTGCTTCCGGTGGAATACCCGCCGCCATGACAGTACAGAATAATATATTTTTTCATATGCGCACGGTTTACAGTAATCCATTCTCCGTGAATCTTTCTGCCATCCTCCCCGATGGTGGATATCTCCACATCCTCCACCACCACCTCCTTGCTGTTTCCGAGAATCGCCCCGAAATGATCCTGCGACTGGCGGTGCTTCTCGATATCCACATTTTCCACCACACCGTGCATGCGCTTAATCAAATTCATCATTCCTGCGTTTTTTTTGTCCGTTCTGGCCATAACACCCTCCACAAAAAGAGATTTCCATTCCCTGTTTTTTATCGTTATCTCATATTTTACCATATATTCCGAAAAATTGTGTTATACTTATATGCAGGAAAAAACAACGGAAGGGAAAACCCATTGCCATGCCAAATCATCGTCCTCAAAAAACAGGGTATAAACCTGCCGGCCGAAGCAAAAAAGACGTCTGGTATAAACTGGATCTGTCAGCCACCGTTTATCCCACTCTGCAAAGGCGGGATTTTTCTTCGGTCTACCGCCTCAGCGTGAAACTAAAGGAGCCGGTGGACCCGGCGCTGTTACAGCAGGCGTTGGACCGGACGCTTCCCCGCTTCCCCACCTACAAAGTGGCAATCCGCAAGGGGCTGTTCTGGCGTTATCTGGAACCCAACACAAGGCCCGGCCCCTTCGTGCAGGAAGATATCAAAAACCCCTGTATGCCCATGCATTTTAAAAGTAACAACCGTTACCTTATCCGGGTATACTACTACGACTGCCGTATCTCTCTGGAAGCCCACCACTGCCTCGGGGACGGCACCGGCGGCATGTGCCTTCTCCAGACGCTGACCGCCGTGTATTTGGGACTTCTCGGCCACAAAATCACACCCTCCGGCTTCGTGTTAAAGCTGGATGAGGAGCCCGATCCCGAAGAGTTGGAGGACGCCTACATGCGCTATGCCACGGCGAAGGTCAAGCCGCCCCGCCCTGCGGGAAAGACCTACCGCATCCGCGGCACCAAGGAGCCTTTCTACACCTTGAACATTGTGGACGGCGTTATGTCCGTCGCGGAGGTGATGAAGGTCGCCAAACAGTACAACGCCACCATCACGGAATACTTAAACGCTGTGCTGCTCTATGCCCTTTTACAAAAACAGACGGGCGAGTTCCATCTGAAATATAAACCTGTGAGGATTGCCATGCCGGTGAATCTGCGCCGCTTCTTTCCCTCAAAGACCCTGCGCAACTTCATTACCATGGTATACCCTTCCATCGACCCGCGGCTGGGCGAGTACACCTTCGAGGAAATTGTGACAGAGGTGCACAATTTCATGCGTTATTATATCAATGAAAAATTTTTGTGCGGCGATATCACCACCAACGCCGCCACAAAACACAATTTTCTGATCCGGGTGGTGCCTCTCTTTTTGAAAGATCTGGTGGTGCGTACCTTCTACACCAGAGTGCAGGATAAGAATTCCTCCGCCGGACTCACCAACATGGGCGCGCTCAGGGTGCCGGAGGACATGAAGCCCTATATCGACCGTTTCGATATTTACATGGGGCAGCCCTTTTCCTCACGCACCAACTGCGCTATCATCAGCTTCGAGGATATCCTGACCGTCAACTTTGCCAGCAGTATTGTGGAGAGCGATGTGGAGCGGCATTTTTTCCGCAGGCTGGTGCAGGACGGCATTCATGTCAAAATCGAAAGTAACCGTGCCTCCGGCATTTCATAACAATATCATGTAACAGGAAAGGATTTTATCATGTCATACTGCGTAAATTGCGGCGTAGAGCTGGAAGCCTCCCTGCGGGAGTGCCCTCTGTGCCATACTCCGGTTATCAATCCCATGGAAGCGGGCAAAGACACGCCTCCCTCCCCCTACCCCACTGACAAGGGACAAGTGGAGGAGGTCAAAAGAAAGGATTTGGGTATCCTTTTATCCGTGGTGCTGACCGCGACCGCCGGTACCTGTTTTCTGCTAAACCTTTTGGTCTTTGACCATTCCCTCTGGTCCCTACAGGTGATCGGCATCTGTATCTGCCTGTTTGTGTTCACCTTCCCCATGGTGTACTACCGAAAGACGCCCACTGCCGTCTCCCTGCTTGCAGACGGCATAGCGGTAGCCGTATACCTTTATATGATCTCCTATCTGACCCCTTCCGACACATGGTTCTGGCAGTTAGGACTCCCCATCGTCGTGCTCATCATCCTGAACACGGAAATTTTTACGTTTCTGGCAAGGCTTGTGCCCTTCTCTCTCCTCTCCGGCGCACTGTGCCTGTTTATCGAGATTCCGCTGTTCTGCGCGGCTCTGGAAATCATGATCCGGCGTATGCTGCTCGATCCGATCCGGCTGACGTGGTCCGCCGTGGTGCTGACTGTCTGTGCGATCATCGACGTGGCCCTTGTCACAATTTTAGTAAAAAAACGCCTGCGCAACGAAGTGCGCAGACGTCTTCACTTTTGATACCTTGCTTCCGCCTCCTCTAACGATCCGTATCCGTAGAAGGCGGTCTCGTTGGCGATGGTCTGTTTCACCAGATTCTCACCCTTTTGTCTGGCCTCCTCCGTCTCCTTCAGGATCATCTGAAGCGTCCGCATCGAGTAGGTATAAAGCTCGCCTCTCAGATAGCTCTCCATGGAGGAGCCGGCCATCACGCCATCCTCCGCCGTGGTCGCCACCCTGCCGCGTTTTCGCAGATTCGGGTACTGCCTTGCCACTTCACCGTCCCACTCCACATGAATCTTCACAATCTGTTCCACAATGTCCTTCTTCCCGGACACATCAGGCAGATGGGATTTGATTTCCTCGTATTCCTCCGGATAGGTGCTCTCCATCATAAAGCCATACTTCTCAAAGATCGGATTTCTTCCTTCCTGCACGGCCTCCTCGCAGTCCTTCCGATAGCTTTTGATCACATCGTCCGAATATACCATCCATTGGCTCATGCGCATCTTAAAAAAGGTATCCGGATCATCCTGACAGGACGCCCGGCCTCCGGTGTTGTAAACCTGTTGAAACAGTTCCCACTCCATCTGCGCCACATCAAAAATCAACTGTTCCCGCTCACTGATTTCAGCCATTCTTCTCTTCCTTTCAAACGTTTACTGCTCCTTCGTCTCTTCGGTTTTCCCCGTCATGAGAAGGTCCTGCAGCTGTACCGGCGTGCAGTCGGAAAGAGATTCGCTGTACACCGCGTTGGAACTCTCAAAGGTCTTTCCCTCCACGGTAATATACACAGCATCCGCGTCATAGTTTGCCAAAAAGGTGTTCACCACGGACGCAACGATGATGCACTCTGCCTCCTGAGACATGGTTTTGACATATTCTCCAAATGCCTCGGACAGATCTAAATACAGCACCTTTTTCCCATCTATCTCCTTCTCTTCCATGGAGAGCGCTCTGGTGTCAAGCAGCGGGACGATATTATGCCGTGCCAACGCGCCGAGAAGTACCTCGGGCGTAACCTCCGAAACCTGTATCGTCTCCTGTGTCAAATCAGATCCCCAGTCTCTGCCGTAGCAGATGACCGCTTCCTGTTCCGGTTCTGATTCTTTTTCTTCCTGTTCCGTCGTTTCCTCAGCTGTCTCTTCTTCCTGTATCTGCTCCCCGTCCGGTTCTTCCAGCAGATATTCCAACGAATCTACCAAAATATCTTTTGAGGACATTTCCGGCACGACGATCTCTTCCGTCGTCACCGCGGCGTCAGCAGTACGGCTGCAGGCTGTCAGCAATACGGCAGTTGCAAGCGCAAACGCCACCCTGTTCCCTTTTTTCATAATTTTCCTCCCCGGATGCGAATCCTCTGAATCGGCTCTATTCTACCATACCGCATCCGAAAAGTAAATTGGCTTTTTATCCCTGCACCGTGCGCCCCGACTTTATCACCTCCTGCAAGGCAAACGCGCGGTCCGCAATCAATACATCCGCCCTGCGTCCCGGAAGCAGTACGCCGCATTCCTCCTGCAACCCCACAGAAACCGCCGGGTTCATCGTTGCCGCCCTGACTGCCTCCTCCTCAGGAACGCCCATGGCGATGGCCGTCCGCATACAGTCATAAAGATTCGTCGCGCTTCCCGCGATGGTGCCGTCCGCAAGCAACGCCCGGTTGCCCCTGACGGTCACTGGCTGGCCGCCCAGCGCATACTCGCCATCCTCCATGCCTGTCGCCATCATGCTGTCACTGATCAGGATCACCCGTCCGTCGCCAAAGAGCTTAAAGGTGTTCTTCACCACGCAGGGATGAATGTGAATCCCGTCGCAGATGAGCTCCACCTCCGTCTTCTCATTCTCCGCCGCTGCGCCGATTACCCCCGGCTGTCTGTGGGTATAGGGCGGCATGGCATTATAGAGGTGGGTCACATGGGACGCCCCTGCCTCGATGGCCGCTTTTGCCGTCTCATAGTCCGCACAGGTATGTGCGATGGAAAAGCGGAATTCCCCCTGTCCTTCTCTGATCATGTCCATGGCGCCCGGAACTTCCGGCGCTGTCACCGCCATGCGGATCATGCCTTTTGCCTCCTTCTGAAGCCTTCTCAACATGGCAAGATCCGGTTCATGAATATAAGCCGGGTTCTGCGCTCCTTTCTTTTCCATGGAAATAAAGGGGCCCTCCAGATAGATGCCCCTCAAAATCTCCTGTAACGGAATGCCTCCGCACACCTTCTCCGTCTCCACCGCCGCCGCACAGGCTCTACAGATCTGCAAAAGCGTCTCCTCCGAGAGCGTCATGGTGGCCGGACAGATCGTAGTCGTGCCGTGGGCCACCTCATAGGAAGCGATGGCGTTCATGGCCTGCGCCGTCCCGTCGCAGAAATCATAGCCCGCGCAGCCGTGGAAATGAATGTCCACCAGTCCCGGGAGGATATAGGTCTGCGCTTCCTTTTCCGCAAGTTCCTCTCTCCCGCACAGCGTTACCTTCGCAATTTTGTCCCCCTCTATGGCAATCTCTCCCGGTTCAAAACAAAAACGTTCCGTATAAACCATTCCCCTGATTGTACGCATCTGTTCTCTCCTTTTTTCCTTTTACATACGAGAAAGGTCTGAAAGGGCCGCCTCGTCTCCCACTAAAATCACATCGTTGTGAAGCTGTAAAACGGACGCGGGCACCTCCGGCGTGATCGGCCCTGTAAAAGCCCTCTTCACAATCTCCTTTTTGCTCTCCCCGCTGACGATCACCACGATCTTCTTGGCCTGCATAATGGACTTGATCCCCATGGTATAGGCCTCCTTCGGCACGTCGTCAGCCGAGGCAAAGAAGCGGGCGTTCGCGGATATGGTGCTCTCCGTCAGCTTTACGCAGTGGGTCTCCTTGCCGAACGCGCTGCCCGGCTCGTTAAACCCGATATGCCCGTTATGTCCCAATCCTAAAATCTGCATATCGATGCCGCCGTGGGCGCGGATAATCTCATCGTACTCCCGGCATGCCTTCTCCCTGTCCTCCTCCATGCCGTTTGGGACAAAGGTATTTTTCTTGTCAATATTGATGGAATCAAACAGGTGCTTGTTCATAAAATAGCGGTAACTCTGGTCATTCTCCGGCGAAAGCCCCCTGTACTCGTCCAGATTGATGCTGTGCACCTGGGAGAAATCCAGATCTCCCTTCTCATACCACCGGATCAGCTGCTCATAGGTGCCGATGGGCGTAGAGCCCGTCGCCAGTCCCAGAACACAATCCGGTTTCATAATAACCTGCGCCGAAATAATATTGGCCGCCACCCTGCTTACATGATAATAATCCGCCGCACAATATACTCTCATAACATGACCTCCTGTTTTTATTTTGTATCCTCTTCTGCTCCCCAATAAGTATTCCGATACTCCCCTGCGGACATACCCTCCAGTTTCTTAAAGACTCTGGAAAAATGGGCAAGATCCTGAAATCCCACCATTTCCGCCACATCGCAGATCCGAAGCGACGGGTCTTTTAACAGCTCCTTCGACCGATCCATACGGGCGCCGTTTAACAGATCGGAAAATGTCTTGCCGGTATGCTTGTTGAGCAGCTTCGACAGATGCCACTGGCTGACATAAACCTGATCCGCCACATCCGACAAACGAAGCTTCTCCTGTGAATTTTCCCTGATATACTCCATCGCATTTTTTACGATAAAGCTGTTTGCCTCACTGTTTTCCTCCAAGCCTTCGGCTTGTTCCTCCTGCACCGGCATATCCTCCGGCGCAGAGAAGGCCACCGGCGAGCGCAGCCGGTTCAGCCGCCCCGTCACGGTCTCTATCGCCTCCTCCAGTTCGTTCATCTTGGAAGGCTTTAACAGGAATCTGGAAACGCCAAGCTCGATGGCCCGTCTCGCATATTCAAATTCCCGGTATCCTGTCAGGATGATCAGCTGCATATCGGGAAACTCTGATTTCAAGCCCGCGATCATCTTTAACCCGTCCATCTTCGGCATATTGATATCGGTAATCAGGATATCCGGCCTTTTCTCACGGACAAGCTCCATTCCCTGCACCCCGTCGCAGGCCGTCCCCACAACCTGACAGTCCCATTTATCCCATGCCATCGTCTTGGACAATCCCTCAACAATCAATGGTTCATCATCGATAATTGCCACGTTGTACATCTCTATCCCCCACATATCCTCATTGCTTCCATCATAGCGAAAAAAACATGCCTTGTCTATTCGTATTTAGCCCTTCACGGCTCCCGCAATCATACCTTTGATGATATACTTTTGCAGGAAACAGTATACAACGATAACCGGGACAATGATCAGTGCGACCACCGCCGCCATCAGGCCGTAATCGGTTCCCTCTTTTGCGCTGATATTGTTTAACATCATGGTGATACTGTACATATCCGGCCTTCTTAAAAAGAAAGACTGGGTAAACAGATCGTTGTAGCTCCAAAGGAAGGAGAAGATCGCCACCGTCGCAAAGGAAGGCTTCGTCAGCGGCATAATCACCTTATAATAAATCTGAAACGCATTGCAGCCTTCCATGTAAGCCGCCTCCTCCAGTTCAACCGGCAGTCCCTTGACATAGCCTGTCAGCACCACCATGGCAAACGCCATATTGCCGGCCACCTGCGGCAGAATCACTGAAAACATGTTGCGAAACCAGCTCCCCGTGTTGGCAAGCCCCCATCTGAATTCCATCTGGAACACGGGCACTACCGTGGCAAAAGCGGGAAACATCATCGCGCCGAAGACTAGCGACATCAGAAGCCCCGACCCCTTAAATTTGTATCTGGCAAGGGCATATGCCCCCATCCCTGCGATCAGAACCACCAGCAGCGCCACCATCGTTGAGATAAACAGGCTGCTCTTATAGGCTCCGAAAATATCGGAAGTCGCAAACGCTTTCCTGAAATTTGCCGTTGTGAACAGATCCCCGAAAGGCAGCGCGAAGGAGTTCGCCAGAATCTTATCCTTGGCCTTAAAGGAGTTCTGTAATACCCAGATAATCGGGTAGATCGTAGTAAGCGACCAGATGATCAGAATCAGATATACCACAATCATACCGACCGAAATCTTCTTTTTCTTTGTCATAGCTCCTACCTCCTTCTAATACTCTTTCTCCCGGAAAATCTGGTTTACGACCTTCGACAGAACAATCCCGAGTACCGCAATCAAAACCGCGATCGCCGCGCCGTAATCCACATTCTTTGTCTCCATTGTCTGATAATACATGTAAGTACCGGTCAGGAAGGTACTCTTAAGCGGCATCCCCTTCGGGAACATCACCCAGGGAAGGTCGAATACCTTGAGAGCGCCGGTGACTGCCAGAATGCTACAGGTACAGATCACATTGTGGAGAAGCGGTACGGATATGTAGCGCACCCTCTGCAATGTGGTCGCGCCGTCGATTCTCGCCGCCTCATACAGCTCATCGGAAATGTTGTTAAGCCCTGTCACAAGAATCACGAAATAAAAACCTACATACTGCCACATAACCGGAAGCATCATCGTAAAGAGCGCGATTCCCTCCGCCTTCCAGTCCGTCAGGTTCTGCTTGCCCAGCGCCTCCAAAAACTGGTTGACCATACCCTTGTCATACAGGAAAACCAGATTGAACATCAAGCCCAAAGCGGTAGCCGAAATCACGATGGGGAAGAAGAACACGGTTCGGAAAAACTGTTTTCCCCTGCTGATGTTATCTACCATCAGCGCTAACAGAATCGCAATTCCCACCTGAAATACCAATGTGACAACCATCATGAGCAGCGTATTTTTTACGGACGTCCACACGTGCGTATCATGCAGCATCTCCACATAATTGGTATACCACGGCGCACTAAATTCCGTACCAGACGCACCAAGCTGCTTGATTTCCATAAAGCTGTTCAGAATATTTTTGAAAAACGGATAGTAAAGAAACACTGTCATAAACAGGAATGCCGGTAAGAGAAATACCATCGCCGGCTTCTTGTTCCGATAAATATTTGCTCCCATATGCCACCTCCATCATTTCCCCGATACATTGCCGCTGTTTTTAGAAGAAGAGGGCAGGGTATTCCCCTGCCCCTCTCAGCTGTCATTCTGTATCTTACTGATTGTGATAAGTCTCAAGACCTTCCGCCACAGCGTCCTCTGCTGCCACTCTGCCTGTCACGATCTCAGGCATACCGTCAAAGGTAGATACGCGGCAGTCGCCTGCGAATGCATCCTGCACCGCACCTGTCAGGGAAGTTGCACCCGACATCATTTCCATAGACTTAATCTGCAGGCTGTTAAACTCGGAAGAGTCAACCTCCGGCGCGTCTTTCAGTGCAGACGCCCCGTGCTGTGCAAACTTCGGAACCATCTCGTCAGAAGTCATAAACTCTACAAAGCTCACCGCCGCCGCTCTCTTCGCGGGATCATCCCATGTCTTTCTGGTAATAAAGTAACCGGAAGAGATACCGCCGATCAAAAATGCCGCCTTGCCGTCCGTAAACATTGCAAAGGTCTCATCGTCTGTTGCA
Organism: Lachnospiraceae bacterium UBA7202; assembly: GCA_002490705.1. Classification (GTDB taxonomy): domain Bacteria; phylum Bacillota; class Clostridia; order Lachnospirales; family Lachnospiraceae; genus UBA3282. The sequence goes on along the minus strand of DKUO01000028.1, from coordinate 13,238 downwards.
GAAAGTGTATTCTCAGGGAAATATCCCAGTTCATACAGCTCCTTAATGTCGTTCATGTTCGCCGCGTACTCGGGATACTCTGCACGAATCTCATCAATCGGAACGACCTTGCCGGCCTCGATGAAGCTGTTAGAGTCCGCACCGTTGAAGAAGAAGAGCACATCCGGTTCGGAACCGGTCTCAAAGTCTGTTGCCACTCTCGCCTTAAATGTCTCGTCCGCGCTTGCGGAGGTGTCCACGATGGTGTTGCCGGTCTCCGCTTCCCACGCCTTCACCGCATCCTTATAATTCTGTGCGTTGGTGTCCTCACCTGCAAATGTGGTTGTCACCACCAGCTCTACGGAGCCTGCCTGTTCTGCTGCGCCTGCATCCGCCGTCTGGCTCTCCGTCCCCGCATCCGCTCCTGCGCTCGTATCCGCGCCCGCATCACTTCCGGTCTGTGCGGTATCCGCCTGACCGCCGCATGCTGTCATGGATAAAACCATTGTGCCTGCAAGCAACATCGAGATTATTTTTTTCTTCATACTGTTTTCCTCCCTTTCGTTTTACCACCTGAAAACTGTTTGTTTGTAGCTTATGTACTTATCATACTCTGCAAAAGGGAGCTGGAAAATTGTTGGTATTGTTCTTTTTTGCCTTTTATTGTTCGGTTGGCGGATTTGTTTTCAGCAAAATTGTACTGACTGTGTTTTCCTCCTCGCTTCCGTTTATAAACAATCCACAATCCGGCCCGTATATCATCTTAAGCCTCTGGTCAACATTCCGAATTCCCAGACTGACCCGTTTCTCCTTGGACGGCTGGATATCCGGCGACAACAGCCTGTCAATCCTGACCCGGTCCTCAGCTGTCAGGCGGCCGTTATCTTCCACTTCAATACAGAGATATTCGTCCTCCCGCTCAAACAGCCTGATTGCAATCTCTCCCCGGTTGGCAATGTCCATGCCGTGCTCCACCGCATTCTCCACAATAGGCTGGATGATCAATCTCGGCACCTGCAGCTCCAAAAGCCGCTCGTCAATCTGTTTGGTACAACTGAACTTTGCCCCAAACCGCTGGGAAATGATATACAGATAGGCGTCCGCATAGGCCATTTCCTCCGCCACGGTATGAAACTGCCGCTCGTTCCGGTTCATGGTCTCCCCCAGCATGGTGGAAAGCGCCTCAATCATACCGCTGACCTTATAGTTTTCATTCAAACGCGCCTCCCAGTTGATGATCTCCAGCGTGTTATTCAAAAAATGGGGATTGATCTGCGACTGGAGCGCCATAATTTTGGCGTCCCGCAGCGCAATTTCCTCCAAATAAATTTTATCAAACTGATTTTTCAGCTGCAGCGACATGGAATTGAAGGAATCTTTCACCCGGTAAAACTCCTCGTTGTCCTCCTCATTTGCAATCTGTATGCCCAGATTCCCTTTTCTGACCGCATCTGCACCGGCATTCAGCTCTTTGAGCGGCACCGTCACTTTATGATAGAAAAACCGCATCATCTGGATCACAAGCGGTATCATAAACAGGAGCAGGATCAGGAAAAAATACCACATGCTATTCATTTCCGCAAAAGTGACGGAATTGTTCAGATCCACCGCAAGCACCATCGTCCCGCCATACAGCTTCATGCGGCAGTACGCATTGGAACGGCCTCCTATCCCCAAATGGTACACGTATGCCTGATCCCTGCCCAGCAGCGCCTCCCTGACGCTCTCCGGCAGCGCTCCCGGCATATCCCTCCTGCCCGCCACAAGAAGCTCGTCATTCCAGTACAGGCTTGCATTTTCATATCCCCAGATACCAGTATAACTTCGCATCAGGGATTCCTGATCCAGCTCCAGCGCCAGCACGGCATAGGGAACAAACTTGGGTGTCACCAGATTCCTTACCATGTAGATTCTTCCCTCCACACCCACAAGGGTTGTCCCGGTATCCAGGCTCTCCGCCGTGTTCAATATTTTTTCCCGCGCCTTTGTATTGAAAAAGCGAATATCCTGATAGGTTCCGCCGTTACTCTCATTCAACGCATAATAGCAGCGCGCCGGCTCGTTTAACACCACCAGCTCCGCGCTCCGGCAGTTGTCATCGTAGGCATACTGCTGGCGCAGATATTCCTCCACACTTTTCTTAAAATCCGTGCGGTCTTCCTCCCCGAAATACTTTCTATAATTTTCCGCAATTACCGCCATATAGGAAGCGTTCTTGGAAGCCGTCTCGCAGTCCTTGATCTGAATCTGCATGATTTCCACGGTTTTTTCCATGGAAGACAAAATGGTGTGTTCCACCTGCTTGTAAATATTGCCCGCCACAAGAAAAAGCACAATAAAAATCATAAACAATAACGGAAAAAACCACCCGAATAAAAGCATTCGCACCATGCTCCATCTGAGTGATTTTTTCCGTCCGCATTCTTTCCTGCTCTTCTTCACCGTAATATCCATGACGCTCCCATCCTCCGGCTTTCGTCTTTGCGGGTTCATGTGCTGACCCTGCGACTATTGTACCATACTTTCATCCGGCATGGGCGTCCGTTCCATACGGTTATTCTTTTTTCAGCTTTCTACAGCTCCAAAAAGTCCTCAAAGATTTTGCAAAACTTTGCTGCCTCCTCCTTCTCCTTCATCTCGCAAAAGATCCGTAACAGCGGCTCCGTACCGGAAAACCTGACGGAGATCCAGCCTCCGTCCTCCAGATAAACCTTTAATCCGTCCAGATAGGAAACCTTTTCCACCCGATAGGGAATCGGGGGAAGCTCCTTGTCCTGTAACAGCTGTTTTTGAATTTCTTCCTTCTTTTTGGGACTGAAACGGTAATCCCGCTCTTCTAGCGCCATGCCGCCAAACTCTCTGCGGATGGTCTCCATGATTTCAGACAGCTTCATCCCCGTCACCGCGATCATTTCCACAAGAAGGGCGGAGGCATAAATGCCGTCTTTCCCCTTAATGTGTCCCCGCACCGCCATACCGCCCGAAGACTCGCCTCCGATGATGGCGTCCGTTGCGAACATCTTAGCGGAGATATGTTTAAATCCCACCGGCACCTCGTAGCACTGTTCGCCAAAACTCTCCGCTACCCGGTCTAACAGATGGGTCGTGCAGATATTTCTGACCGCCGGCCCGTGCCATCCCTTGTACTTCACCAGATAATAGTACAGCAGCACAAGAATATCGTTGGGATGCAGGAAATTCCCTTTATCGTCGATCACACCGATCCGGTCCGCGTCACCGTCCGTTGCCAGCCCCAGATCACAGCGCCTGTCAATCACATAATTTTGCAGGGCGCGCAGCGTCTCCGCGGTCGGCGCCGGAAGTTTACCTCCAAAGAGCGTATCGTGACGCTCGTGTATGGTCTCCACCTCGCATCTGGCCGTCATGAGAATGGTTTTTAAGGAAGTCTCGCTGACGCCGTACATCGGATCAAGCGCCACCCGGAGTCCCCGCTTCTTGATTAAGTCCATATCCACCGTGTCAATGATACTGTCCAGATACTCGTTTAACGGATAAATTTCCTCAATCAATCCCTTCTCGATTCCCTCGGCGTAGTTCATTTCATCCACGGGAATGTCGGTCACCTCGTTGATATAGCGTTCGATGTCCGCCGTCTGCTCCTCATCCGCATCCCTGCCGCCGAAGGTAAACACCTTAATGCCGTTGTAGACCGCCGGGTTGTGGCTAGCGGTGATCATCATGCCGTAGTGGAACTCATGCTTCATCACGTAAAACATCACAAGGGGCGTGGGCGCCGACTTATTGATCAAATACGCCTTAATGCCCTCCGCCGCAAAAACCTGCGCGGCCCACTGCATGGCCTCCTTGGACAGGAACCGCCTGTCATATCCCAGCACAACGCCCTCCTGTCCTACCTTTTCCTCCCGCATCTTATCACAGATGGCTCTGGATAAGATCTGAATATTTTCCTTGGTGAATTCGTCTCCAATCACGGCTCTCCAACCGCCCGTTCCAAACTTAATCATAAAGATATCCTCCTTCCGCTATGCGCCCATCACTACTTCTACCCTATGTCTGCTTCCCGCTTCCATCGGCGCAATCCGCTCTACCGGCACGCCGTCCACGCGAATCTCCTTTACGCCCTTCATCACCCCGTCCGGGTTGCTCACCTTGATTTCGTAACTTGCCCCTCTCCAGACGCGGACTGCCTCAAATCCCTTCCAGTCCGCCGGTATACAGGGATCAATGGTCAGGCTGTCATAGTCCGGCCGAATCCCCAGCATATATCTGGTGGCGGAAAAATATGCCCAGCCGCCGGAGCCTGTCATGAACGGGTGCCTTGCCCTGCCGTAAGCGCTGTGATCCCTTCCCGCAATGAACTGACAATAGGAATAAGGTTCCGACTCCCTCGTCTCAATCATGTCATTTTGATTGAAGGGGCAGAGCGCATCGTAAAACTTCATGGCCAGATCGCCCCTGCCTCTCTTGCAGGCCGCTGCCCAGGCCCAGGGATTGGGATGGGAAAAGATCGCGCCATTCTCCTTAAGGCCAGGATACACTCTGGTGACAAACCCGATGTCGTCGTCCGGCACTGTGTAGGACGGCGTATTTAGCAGCAGGCCATAGGGCGTGTACAGATATTGGTCAATGGCCGCCAGCGCCTGATCTGCTTTTTCCTCGTCCGCCGCGCCCGAAAGCACCGCCCACGCGTTGGATTCCAGGTGTACTCTTCCTTCCGCATCCGCCTGCGTGCCGATCTTCTTTCCATTTGCCGTGATGCCCCGGATGAACCACTCGCCGTCCCAAAGCTGGGTATTGCACACCTCTTTGACCTTCCTCGCAAGTTCTGCGTACTTTTCCGCGTCCTCATCCCTGCCAAGATACTGCGCCAGTCCGATAAAATGTCCTAAAGCCCAGTAATGCAGGAAGCTTACCATGGCGCTCTCGCCGCCGCCCAGATTGAGGCAGTCGTTCCAGTCAGCCCGAAGCCCCTTGCAGACGCCCGTCTTCCCCACCTGTTTTGCCGAGAAGTCCAGAATCCGTTTCAGATGGTCATAGACCGTCTCACCCTCCCTGTCCCCCTCTAAAAAGGTGTCCGCATAGGGAAGCTTTTGATCGGCAAATTCTTTTTCGCCTGTCTCCTTGATATATTCCGTCACCGCAGCCACAAGCCAAAGGGCGTCGTCTGAGCAAGCATCCTTCAGTCCGTGTATAATGCTGTTTTTATCCGGTTCCGGAACTACCATGGGAGACTGAAACGGTTTGGCTCCCGTATCTTCCATAAACCACTCCGGCTGGAACAGATGCAGGCCGTATCCTTCGCTGGTCAGCCCCCGCAGAAGCTGCTCGATCCGTTCCCTGCACTTATCCGGGTTGGAATGGGGAATGGTCATGGCGTCCTGAGCCGTATCCCGATAGCCGAGTCCCACTCTGCCGCCCACCTCGATAAAGGAGGCGAAGCGGGAAAACATCACGTTGATTTCAGACTGATAGAGGGTCCATGTGTTAATCAGCGTGTTCATGCCCTCGTTGGGCGTCTGAATCTGTAGCTTGGCGCATTTTTCTTCCCAATAATCCCTCAGATCTGCAAAAGCCGCGTCTACCGTTTTATGATCCGCATACTTCGCGCGGATGCGCCTGCCCTCTTCCCTTCTGCCCTCACCCAGCATGAAGACAAGCCGCACTTCCTCTCCGGGCTGTAGGGTCAGGTTCTTCTGTAGGCTGCCGCAGTGATTGCCGCCCTTCTCATAAGAAGAAAAGCATCCGCCCGCCGCTACCGCCGCAGGATTGGTCTCCGTGTTGTAGGTTCCGATAAACCGGTCCCGCATACAGCCGAAGCCGTCCGGCGTAAAATCCGCCGTGAAGTATTGATATCCCTGCTCCTCATAAAACAGATCCTCTTCAATGATGCCGTCCTCGTAAGAAGACCCGGCACAGTAAAGGCTCATCTGATAATTCTGGTTATCAATCATAATATGGTGGAAGGAAAATTCCAGATAGGAAAACACGCTTAAGTTCCGCACCGTGTCTCCTGTATTTTTCACCTTCACATCCCAAAGCTGCACCGCCTCGCCCCTCGGAATCATGAGCGTCTCAGATGCCTTGATATCCCCATACTCGCACTCATATACCGTGTAGGACATGCCGTGGCGGCAGGTATACTTTGCCTGATCTAGCGGTTTCCCCACCGGCTGCCATGATACGGACCAGTAATCCGCGCTGTCGTTATCCCGCAGATACACATAGAAACCCGGCCGGTCCATCGGTACAGCATTGGCCCGGAAACGGCTGATCCTGTGGTATTCCGGCGTTTTATAAAACAGATAACCCCCTGCCGTATGGTTCACCACCGCCGCCATATCCTCCACACCTAAATAATTTGTCCATGAACAGGGCAGATCCACCCTGTCGATGACATACTCTCTGTTTTCATTGTCAAAGTGTCCGTATCTCATATAACCCCCATTCCGGGCAGTCGTCCGCTGCCCTATCCGCCTTCTTATCTTACATTATAAAGAACACGGGCCCGCTTGAAAATGACTTGAAATGTGATAATTTGCCTTTTTTTGTTCCGTTGCCTCCGGCCCCGCTTTGTCTGCCTTCCGGCTCTGCTTATGCGCAAAAAAAGAAGCCCTATCTCTAAGGCTTCTCTCTATGCAGGAAAAGAGACTTGAACTCTCATGGTATTGCTACCACACGGACCTGAACCGTGCGCGTCTGCCAATTCCGCCATTCCTGCGAACAAATGCTATTTTATCGTTTTTTATATACTATGTCAAGTCTTTATATTAAAATTGTATTTAAAATTGCAACCTTTTTTCTTTCCGGGTGGTCTAATCAGTATAAAACCAAACCGGTAACATGCGCGCAGCAACAAAAAACCACCGCGGAATATGACGAAAGGAAAAGACACCGATGAAGAAAGACACCATCAAGCTTGTCAAAAAAGCCATCAAAGGCAATATGTCCGCCTACGGCGAGCTGATTGCCGAATATCAGGTCTACTTATATAAGACCGCCTTTTTATATGTAAAGAACGAAGCCGACTCTCTGGACGCCGTGCAGGAGTGTGTGACAAGGGGCCTGCTCGGCATTGAAAAGCTAAAAGAGCCGCAATACTTTAAAACCTGGATCACAAGGATTCTGATTAACTGCATCAGACAGGATAAGAAAAAGGCTCCAACCATTTCCTTAGACGAATATGTTGAAACAGGGATTGAAAATTATCTGATCGAGGAGAAGGTTGATCTGTACGACGCCATCGACTCCCTGAGTGACCAGTATAAAACCGTTGTCATACTCTTCTATTTTCAGGAGTTAAAAATCAGGGAAATCTCACAGATTTTGGACATTCCCGAGGGAAGCGTCAAGGCAAGCCTGTACCGTGCAAAAAAGCAGCTTCGCAAATGGCTGACGGACGGTATCAATGTAAAGGAGGAAAAGCGCTATGCAAAATGATAGATTCGATGCAATCCCGATTCCGAAAGAGCTGGATCAGGCTGTAAAAATCGGTATCCGGAACGGAATAAGAGAAAAGAGACGGCTTCACCGCAAAAAAGCGGCTCTGCGCTACGGCGCTTCGGCGGCCGCTCTTCTGGCCGCCCTCTGCGCAGGGATACTCCTGGTATCCGAACCTGCCCTTGCCGCCAGACTGCCCCTCATCGGGCGCATCTTTTCCATGGTACAGGAAAAGGTCAGCTATAAAGGCGATTTCAGCGAAGACGCTAAAGTATATGTGGAAGAAACACCCTCCGCAGGTGAAAATCTGACACCATCGTCAGGCCAAACTGCCGGTAATTCATCCGACAAGGCTGCGGCAAATCCTCTCGTGCAGACCTCCAACGGAATAACCGTCACCGTCTCCGAGGCCAACTGCTCTGCACAGGCACTGTATCTGGCGCTCTGCATTGAAAATGAGGAAGGTTTTCCCGCAGATTTCATAAAGACAAAAAATATGGACGGCTACGTCCTAGATTATGACATACTGTATCTGACCACAGACACTTACTACGACGTGCCGGGACTGACCAAGGCAGACCGCCCATCCGGATATGGCTACCCTACGCCCTATTATATAGAAGGTGAATTTGCGGACGACCACACCTTTACCGGCATCATCCGTGTCCCGCTGGACGAGGATCTGGCAAGCAGCGGCCACGCCATAAATTCCTCCACAGCGCAGACCGACGCCGAACTGATCTGGGAAGATAAAGTATCACAGCTCCCGGAACATTTCACCTATTACCTTGAGATTTCGGATATCTATGCGGATCTGCTGGAATATGAGGAAGCGCAGCTCACAGACCGGGACGGCAACGAGGTGACGATAAAGGATCCAGTTCAAAAGCACTATAACGGCACATGGAACTTTGCCATCGACGTCACCATGAACAAAGACGGGGTGCAGCTTATTCCGGTCAACAAGACCAACGAAGACGGCGTCGGTATTGCCTCCGTTGAAAAAACCGACTTTGAAATCAAAGCCGAGCTTCTGCTCCCGGCAGGCGCTTCCCTATCCGACTATGCCGTAGTGATCTGCGATGCAGACGGCAAACGTCTGGAGAGCCAGGGCAATAATGCCGAAGTCTACTCCACTTATGGCCGGAACACAGACACCGTGTATATCTATGTATGCGACTATATCAAATATATGGACGAGTTGAAAGGTGATGATCAAAAAATCGCCGAAGGCGCTATATTCAAAACAGAAGTACATTTTTAATTCAAAACCTGACCAGGCAAGGAGCGGCAGATTTTATAGCCGCTCCCCGCCGTAAAAGATTCATGAATAATTTTCTCAAAAGATCTTGACTTTTTTCCTGTCAAACAGTATTATATTAGTTGCGTTGTAAACGTATGCGGAAGTGCTGGAATTGGCAGACAGGCTAGACTAAGGATCTAGTGACCGTTAGGCCGTGTGGGTTCAAGTCCCATCTTCCGCAGTGGTTTAAGTGTTGGGAAGCCTTGATTTTACTGGCTTCCCGCTTTTCTTGTTTCGGGGGAATTTGATTCCAAAACGTTAAGTTTTTACATACTTGCTACAGCTTTCCGCTTTAATGCCCTTCTCCGTTCAATCTCTTTTTCCGCTTCTTTGCCGGAATTGTTATAATACGCAACCTTTTCCGCTACTGTCATATCTTTTGTACGTTCATAGTTCTGTTCTCTGATTTTATGAATATCCTCAATCGTAAAATCTGGACTAATAACCAATGCTTCCATAATCATTCCTCACTTTCCAATAATACAGATGGATTGATAATATCTATTCCCTTGTAACCTTCCAAATTAGTAATCGCTCTCACGCCTCTAATCGTCTTGATATTTACAATATGCTTAAAATTCCATGAAATGATACAGTCGCAATCATTGACAACAGCAACGGCGATATGCTGGCAATCATCAAAACTCTTCGGTCTTAATATGCCCATATCAATAATCTTCTGTGCAAGTTCCACAATTTCCTCATTAATTTCCAATTTGGTGTACTCAATATCACTCAAATAGTCATATAGCTTATTCCTTTTACTCTCGGAACACTTCTCTATTTCATCCAATGTTACCTGAGAAAGATATACGTCATATTTTCCATTTACAAAATCTTTCCATAGTTCCAATGTATCCTTCATGCGTTCCGGCGCATCTTCCTGAGAAAGATAACTAATAACCGATGTATCTAAGTATACTTTTAATTTCCGCATAGAGCATCACTCCTTAAATCTGGTTTCATATGCCAATCTTGATATTAAACCATCTTTCCGTGTATTTATTACTTATATTATACTGTATTCTCCCCATATTTACAATCAGCACCGGCAGAGAATTTCCAGCAAATCCGCTATGATCATTTCATCTGTAAGCGCGCTATAGGGCATTTTGAGACACCTGTCTATGATCTGATTGCCAGATTCCGTATCAATGATCCTAAAGTCAATTCCCTCCCTGGAATTTTGGTTTGCTTTTCATCTTCTTGATAATAGGACGCATCATATCTCTATTCACTTTTCAAAACAACCATAGTATAATTTGCATATATCAACAAAGGAGTCTTTACTATGAATAAAAAATTACAAGTTTTTGTTTCATCTACATACACTGATCTTAAAGAAGAACGTCAAGCTGCTGTTGAAGCTATTCTTGATGCAGGACACATTCCTGCTGGCATGGAATTGTTTAAAGCTGGTAATGAGTCTCAATTAAAAACAATATATAAATGGATTGATGAATCAGATGTATATATGCTAATTCTTGGCGGGCGTTATGGTTCTATTGAAGAAAAGTCAGGCAAAAGTTACACACAACTTGAATATGAATATGCTTTAACTAAGAATATTCCTGTATTTGCTCTAGTATTAAGTGAATCTTTCACAGCTAAAAAGATAACATCTTTAGGTTTAAAAAATATAATTGAGCAAGACAATCCTGATAAATACAAATCTTTCAAATCATTTGTCATGTCCAAAATTATTAAGGAAGTAGATGACTGTAAAGATATCAAAATACAGGCACATGCAACACTTAACGAATTTATTCGTGAATATGATCTTACTGGATGGGTACGAAATAGTAGCGAAAATGACATTCTCCAATTATTAAAAAATAATGCCAACTTACTGGAAGAAAACGCTTCACTTAATAAACAAATACAAAAACTACAAGATCAGCTAAAAGCAAAATCAAATGAACAGTTTGGAAACTACACTTTTAATCAATTAACGGAAATTTTTCAAAACAAAGAGTTTATAGTCCCTGCCCAATTTACAGAATCAAAAAAGGATTCTACAGTAAACGCCCTCAAATTCTTTATTATATATTTTGATGCTTTAGTTACTGGTGTAACAAATCTTCATGATAGTTCAGATTATGAATCGCATATCTTCTACCATATTGCACCATATTATGTTAGTTTTGATTTTATGGAAAGAGTAAAATTACCAAATACCACCGCTCAAAGAATACATACAACAAAACTCGGTTCAGCTTTTTATGCTATGTTAGAAGCAAAAAATATGATAAAAAAGTAAATATATTTCTTATTTGCACTATTGCAAACATATAAGGTCTTATGATAAATCCTGTAGCATATTCTAGGATACAGAAGACTTGTATCACCAAACAAAGAGTAGATTAACAAATTTTACGATTGCTTAATAAAATGGATAAAAAACAAACAACCTTTTACAGCATGGTTTTTTCAATCGTTCTTCATATTTAAAAATTTTCTTCATAATGTTCAATATACCCAATAAAACAATTTTGTATGAGGAGATATTCTATAGTTATATTATAAATTCGTTTATCCCTCCATACCATAAAACTGTATTTTCCATTCACCCTGCTCTTTGACAAGTATAGATGTTAGGTATAGAAACATATCTTCATAGTTACTGTCCCTGAATTCTATGGAAGCATTATATTTTCCATTTTCCATCTTTTTTTCATCAGTATCAGACAATCCCTTCACCGTTAAATCGCTTATCCTTCCTGTACCTTCATAGATATCAACATTCCCTTCATATGTACTTGCCAGAAACTTTTGAATAGCATCAATATCTCCATTAAAATATGATTCCGCAAACGCCTCTAAAACAGTTCTGATTTTCTGACAATCTTCAGTCCCCAGATATTCGCCTGTTCCTACGGCATTATTCATCTCTCCATTTTCTGCTCCATCTGATAACGCAAATGTATTCACAATCACAGGAAATTCTCTTCCCCATCCGTCTTCAAAATCTACTGGATAAGAATAGAATATTACCCATATGTTATTTTCAAACACTTTCTGTTCGGCATGATATAATAAATCGCCTTCCTGTTTCCACCACTTATAGGAATCTTCCTCTGTATAACCATCACCTTCCAGTTTTTGATTTACAGAACCCTCTGATTCGCCTTCATAATGCGTTACCCAAAGTGTGACCTGCTCATTCATATCTGTTTTCCACAGGTCAGGAGCAGATAGATACCACTTCTCATCGTCAGGCAGATAAAAAGAATAGCCATTACCAATCGCAAGTGTAGCCTGCTTTTGTTCCTGCTCTCCTTCTTTCGAAAAGGTAAGTGTAATTGTATTTTCCAATGTATTATTATCAGCAAAGGAATTGTCGACAGGCATCGGGGCAGTTTGAGCAGCTTCCAACCCGGACGGTTCGTACACATTACCCATATCTTCAATTGCTGTGTCCTCGTTTTCGATATTTTCTTTTCCCGTATTCTCTTTTGCAACAGAACAACCTACCAGCATTCCCAAAGTGATTGATAGAACAACTGCACATATCAATATAGATATTCCATTTTTCTTCCTGTTTTTTATCAATATATTTTTAAATCGTTTTTTCATAATCTTTGTTCCACCATAAAATTGCGTTGATAAAACAGTTTTCCTGACACATTGCTTATGAAGCATGGAAAACAATGTTTCTGTATATGCTTTCCGCAATGCAAAGCTTGTGCCTTGTGTAACTCTTTCATCACAGGACAGCTCCATATCAATAACAGCTTCCTTCTGCATAATCCAGATTATTGGATTGAACCAGTGTACAGCATTCGCTGTTACGAAAAGCAGTTTAAGATATACATCGCCCCGTTTAAAATGAACCAGCTCATGTTTTAAAATAAAAAACAAATCCCCTGAATTATACTGCTCTTTTGGCAAAACTAAGACAGGTTTTATAAAGCCTATTATCATAGGGCTTTCAGCTTCATCATATTCCATCACGCATACTGTACGGCTGATATGTAATTCGCGTCTGAGCCGAAATATCTGGCTTAAAATACGTGTTTCTTTTATCATTCTTCCCTTTTTTAACACCTGCCGTTTATAATGGGAATAACTGATAAGATGTACAGATATAAAAATAAGGCTGCCAATTATCCAGACAAGAGTCACTATATCAAGCATGGTTATATCCGCTGTGCTTTTTTCAGACGAGGCATTGATTGGGGTAGTCATCTGCGCCGGTATCTCAACAACAATTCCCCGATACGGCATTGCTGTATCAGTTGAATTGTTTGCATCATTTTCCTCCGATTCAGAACTCGTTTCAACTTTTAGATGTGATATCCTATCCATAACACCCTGCACATTTGCTCCGCTAAAAGGAATAAGCAGCCGTAACGCAAGAAAAATCCAAATCAGGTATTTCCATTTTGCGGCATACCTTTTGTTTAAAAATGGTGTCAAAAAAATCAATCCAATAACGATCAATCCAATAGATACTGAAATTCCCAAAATGGATAAAAAAATATTTCCCATTATTCATCCTCCAATTTATCCAAGGTAGTGTCAAATGCTACCTTCT
>DKUO01000031.1 GCA_002490705.1 Lachnospiraceae bacterium UBA7202 | reverse complement strand
GGTTCGAATCCCCCGTGGTTCATTGAAGGGATCCTCAGAGTAAGTTGGGGGATTCGAACCCCGGAGCGACATCCCCCGTGGTTCACTGAAGGAATTTACAGAATATCATGATTGAAAAGTTTGGAAGCAGTTTCGTTGCGTTTCAGGCTTTTTTTATTCACAGAGGAGGCGGCAAATGGAACAGACGAAGGAAAATAAGATGGGCACTATGCCCGTGAACAAGCTGTTAATTACGATGTCCCTGCCCATGATGGTATCTATGCTGGTGCAGGCGCTTTACAACGTGGTAGATTCTATCTTTGTTTCCCGCATCAATGAAAATGCGCTGACAGCCGTGTCACTGGCATTTCCCATTCAAACCTTGATGATTGCAGTGGCGGGCGGCACCTGTGTCGGTATCAATGCGGTGCTTTCCAAGGCTCTTGGGGAAAAGGAGCAGGAGCGGGCCGATCATACGGCGGTGAGCGGTATTATCCTGATGGCGGTCAGCTATCTGTTGTTTTTGGCGGTGGGATTGTTTGCAACCCGTCCTTTTTATCTGACACAGACAAGCGACGCGCAGATCGTAGAGTTTGGCGTACAGTATCTGAGTATTGTGTGCAGCTGCTCTTTCGGATTGTTTGCCCAGTTTGTGTTTGAGCGGCTTCTACAGTCTACGGGCAGAACATTTTATATTATGATTACGCAGGGAACGGGGGCTGTCATCAATATCATTTTGGACCCGATTTTCATTTTCGGCCTGCTTGGTATGCCTAAGATGGGCGTGGCCGGCGCGGCGGTGGCTACGGTGACGGGGCAGACGATCGCGGGTGTGATAGCAATGCTGATGAATTTTAAGAAAAATGAGGACATTACGATTCGGTTTCGCGGCTTTCGCATGGAACGGGAAATTGTGGGGCAGATTTATAAGATCGGCGTGCCGTCCATGATTATGCAGGCCATCGGTTCGGTGATGACCTATGGTATGAATTTGATCCTGATTTCTTTTACCCCTACGGCAACGGCGGTATTTGGCGTGTACTTTAAGCTACAGAGCTTTATCTTTATGCCGGTATTCGGATTAAACAACGGTCTTGTGCCGATTCTGGCATACAATTATGGCGCGGGCAGGAGAGACCGTTTTATTCAGGCGCTGAAATGCGGAATTCTCTATGCGGTGAGTATCATGGCAGTGGGCGTGGTTATTTTCCAGACGATCCCCGAAGTCCTGCTGGGCTTTTTTGAGGCGTCGGATGAGATGCTGCGGATCGGGGTGCCGGCGTTGCGGATTATCTGTATCAGTTTCCTGCCGGCAGGCTTCGGCATTGTCTGCGGTACGGCGTTCCAGGCGCTGGGCAATGCGGTCTACAGTATGTTTGTCTCTATTGCCAGACAGCTTGTGGTGCTTTTGCCGGCGGCGTATCTGCTGGCTTTGACAGGCGAGGTGACGAACGTGTGGTGGGCGTTCCCGATAGCCGAGGTGATGTCGTTAGCTATGACGGCAATTTTCCTGATCAGGATTAACAGCAGGGTAATCCGGCATATCGGGGAAGAAGACTGATGCAATGACAGGGTATTTGGCTGCGGGTGGGAGTGAGCGTTGACAGGGCAGAGGGAAAATGATATGATACATGGGCAGGCAGAATAAAAGTGACATAAATGTCATAACATTTAGACAGCCTGACAGGCGGATATGGCGGAATTGGCAGACGCGCTGGATTTAGGTTCCAGTGGGAGACCGTGCAGGTTCAAGTCCTGTTATCCGCATTAAATTTTAAGAATGTGTGGGACAGGACTTGAACCGGTGCAATGTCCTGTTATCCGCCTTTACAATACCATTAGAGTGTGGTGAAATCAATATTTAAATAATAATTTCATTTCATTAGAGGCAGAAAATTCTATTTTAAGCCTTTTCGTTGCGCTTGTTCAAGCTGCTGTATACTTTTTTCGGGTGTGGGTAAATCTTCTGGCATTGTGCCGCCAAGTTTTTCAATTGTATTACGAACTTCTTTTCCTACATCATAATGTGTCTGATTTGCGTTGGCTTTTCCTTGAATATTTTCACGACGTAATTTAGCTTCTGCCTGAGTTGCCCGGAAGAGATTGGCGGCTAACTCTTCATAGCCCATATGATCTAAGATTTTTTGATTTTTCTTTAGTCCCTTTCTCTCGTGAATTTCTTTAGCACCTAATCCACCATACAATCCTTTATATCCATAATTTTGAAAAATAGCATAGTCTTTAGAAGTTTCAACACCAGCATTTTTAGCGGTGGCAACTAACATTTTATTGTGTTCAATCATTTCTTGACGGATTGCTAGGCGTTTTTTATCTTCATCAAGATTCTCAAAGTTTTCTATTAATTCTTGCTGTCTGGTTTTGACGGCAAAATATGATTGACCAAGAGCGATAATTTTTTTGCGAGAATCACCGTTTTGTACAATCAAATAGCACGCATAACGAGATAATTCCATATCTTCTAATTCACGCTCTGCACCAGAACCTATGTTCACCATTTTGCCAACGTCGGCAAAATGGTCTGATATAATATTTCCACTTCCTTTACATGCTTCTTTTGCCTTATCAATTACACTACAAAATCTACGCCATTGCTTATACTCTAATGCAATTTGAAGTTCTCTAGCATACCAAAATTCCTCACCGTATTCATTAACATGACGAATGGATTCAAAGAGAGATTCTGTATAGTTGGCTTCTTCTTCAGGAGAGAGTGCTTTAGATAATACTCTTTCTGAGAGTGCTTGTAGCTGCTCTTCAAATTCTTTCTCGTTCATAGCGTTTTGCTCCTTTAACTTTTATTTGGAAAAATAATTTGTACCAGCGGTTATTCCTAGGGCGGGGTGGTGGGTTCCCTTTGATATTCGGGAATTTTGCAAAAATTTCTCCTGCTTCTGCATCTTTCTGAAATCGCTCTGACCTTTTTTGTGTGAGTGCGTACTTAGTAGAAATAACGTAAATACTTTTATCAATATCTGAAACTTTGCAACCAAGAGCGTCTGCTATTTTCTTTTTCGTTTCAAGTTTCAATAATATCGGCTATTTGCCATAATGTCATTCCCTTCTCTTTGCGTGTGTTTCGAATATTGCTTCCAATGCTCAATTTTCACCACCTGTTAAAATAAGTATATCAAATAACTGGTAATTAAAAAACTATTGACTTAAAGCAACAGATTGATATGATGTAAAATGTCAAATTGAAATTTCAAGGAGGTAGTGGAATGAACATAATAAAACAATATGAATCTGATATAAAATCACTATTTGAAGAATGGAAAGAAAAGACTTCCTCCGGCGAAATTGATCATAAAAATAATGTGTTTATTTCAGACGGTATTGTTTGTCCAAAACAATGGTTTTCACAAAATGTACGCCCTTTGTTTTTATTAAAAGAAGCATACCACGAAGAGGGAAATTGGGATTTGATTTCCGAACATTTGCTGACGGATAAAAAAATCGGAAGCGGTACATGGAGGCGTGTATCAGAATGGACCTATGGACTGATGGCAACTACAGAAAATGTACTTCCACCATATCCCGTTGACGAAATAATGAATTATTATGGGAATCCTTATTTGAGAAAAATGGCTGTTGTCAATGTGAAAAAGAGTGGAGGAACTTCAAACTCTGATATGGAAGTTATCAACAAATATGCTGAATATGATAAAGCGCAATTGCGTAAGGAAATAGAATTGGTAGATCCAACGGTGATTGTTTGCGGATATACAATATCTTCATTGAATATTATAATGGAAGAACCTGTTAAAGACTACAGCCATCCAAATCCGAATCTTTATTATACAATGAGATTAAATAATCATAATGTAGTTGTGCTGGACTATTACCATCCATCTAATCGCTATCCAGCAGTTATGAACTATTACGGGTTAATGGGTATTTATCAGCAGGCTCTGATACAAAAATCAATACCCCTTGCTTTTTAAATTCGCCACAAGGTTTACATAAAACTCTCGTATATCAAATCCGGAAATATTTTCCCGGTTCAGGTCGATCATATCGCCGTGGGAAATCCCCCGGCCCTGGGGCGTAGCAAGCTCTGTGAAATGTTCTCCCCAGCGGGCGCTTTCCATGGAAACCAGCCCGTCGTTTGTGCCGTCGAAATGTTTGACCAGCGGATAGGCCATATTGAGAGGGAATCTGCCGCTGGAAGCGCGGTTCATCCGGCTGCCCACACTCTGATAATATACGTCGGGGCAGTCGGCTAGCTCTTCATTTCTGAGGAGACAGGCAGAGGCGGTGAGATCCTGTACGGCAGAGAGAAAGTCGGGGCTGGAATCGCCGAATTTTTGCAATGCCGCATTGTACTTTCGGGCCACGCTTTTCTGTATCTTTTCCGGTATTTTTTCTAACAGATAATCCGCAAAAATGCATCCCCTGTGAGGGGTGTTGATGGTGGTCAGGGAAGCCACGTAAGGGGAAACGCCGCAGGCGCTTATGGCATAACGGCTGTCAAGGCCGCCCTTGGAGTGGGCGATGATATTTACCTTTTCACAACCCGTTTCCTGCACGATGGAGCGGATGCGCTCTGCCAGTTCCTGCCCGCAGGAAGCCACAGAGGCGGCGGACTGCTGGCTGCCGTAGTAGATCACAGCGCCGTTTTGTTTCAGGGCATAGGGGATTCTGCCCCAATAATTAAAGAAGCGGAAATCCCGAAAAAAAACGCCGTGTACCAAAAGCAGCGGATATCTGGTGTGGCAGATCTGTCTTTGGGCGCGTACCTGATCTAACAGGTACTTTTCCTCTTCAAAGGCGGCCTCGCGGGAAGTAATGCCGATAATCCGGCACAGCGCCCAGATATGGACAAAAGGGATAAAGCCGCAGGCGATGCCGATGACGCGCCACTTGAGGCCAAGCTGCACGGAAGTCGTATATACGCGGATAATGCCGTTCCAGAAAAGGACGGACTCCGCCAGAACCAGAAGAAGGATACCGAGCAGAAATCCCGCGCCCTGTGCAAAACTGCCGGATATATTGGATTTTCCCGAAAGACGGTACAGCAGAAGCAGGATTATTAATGCGGATTCTGCGATGGTGGTGACGAGGAACAGCTGTAACAGGATAACGCCGTCTTCCAGAATCTGATTGCGCAGGGTAGAGGTTTTGCGAAAGGTGAATCCGGGAAAAAGATTGATATAGAGAAAGAGAATTAATCCGAGGATACAGGCCCAAATGACGGCAATAGTCCGGTGCGGGGTGAAAAAAGCATTCCGCAGATGGGAGTCTGTGAGATACGGCGTCAGTATGCAAAGCGCGCTGAATTCGAAAATGAGAAGCAGTGCGGAAAATATTTTACCTATTTTTTTCATAAGCATCTCCGTTTTACATCCTTTGTAGAGAAAGGAATCTTTGCATTCATGGTAGCATAACGGGGACATGGTTGCAATTCCAAAACAATTCAGGTAAGATTACATACGAACTTATTTTTTAGGAAGAGAAGGGAAAACGTATGGCCTCGAATCAATCGGCGATGACCCGCGAAGAACGTATGGCGACGGAATCTGTCGGAAAGCTCATGGCAAGTATGACGCTGCCGTCAATTCTGGCGCAGATCATCAATATTTTATACAGTATTATTGACAGAATTTATATCGGACATATGGAGGGCGTGGGCGCGAATGCGCTGACAGGCGTGGGCGTCACTTTCTGTATTACCGTCTTTATTTCTGCGTTCTCAGGTTTTATCAACAGTGGCGCGGCGCCCCTTGCGGCTATCTGGCTGGGGAAAGGGGACAGAGAGCACGCGGAGAAGATTCTGGGAAACAGCGTGAGTTTTCTGGTGATCTGTACGGTGGCGCTGATGGCTGTTTTCTATGCGTTTCAGCGACCGCTTCTCTATCAGTTCGGCGCCAGTGACGCTACCATAGAGTATGCGGTGGACTATCTGACGATTTACCTGATCGGTACGTTGTTTGTAGAGCTTGCGCTTGGTCTGAACGCTTTTATCATCTGTCAGAGCCGTCCGGGGACGGCAATGCTTTCTGTGCTGATCGGTGCGGTGGCAAATATTATTTTAGATCCTATTTTTATCTTCGGCCTTAACATGGGTGTGAAGGGCGCTGCTGTGGCCACTGTGATTTCACAGGCCCTCAGTGCGGCGTGGGTTACGGGATTTCTGCTCAGTAAAAAATCATCTTTGAAGATTCGCAGCCGGTATTTGAAGCTGGAGGCGGGGATTTTGGTCAGCATTTTTTCGCTTGGCATCTCGCCCTTTATCATGCGCGCCACAGAGAGTTTTATTAGCATTGTGTTAAATCACGGGCTGCAAAGCTACGGAGGAGATCTTCATGTGGGGGCGCTCACCATTATGCAGAGTGTGATGCAGCTTTTTTCTGCGCCGATCGGGGGATTTACCCAGGGCATGACGCCGATTGTCAGCTATAATTACGGCGCGGGAAATTTTGGCAGGGTGAGGCAGCTTTACCGCTGGATGATTGGACTCTGTTTCGGTTTCATGTTGATTTCCACGGCCACTACCATGCTGTTCCCGGAATTTTATGCCGGATTTTTTACGGAAGAGGCGGCGCTTGTGGAGCTGGTCGGCAGGGTGATGCCGGTCTTTATGGCGGGTATGCTGGTGTTTGGCCTGCAAAACGGGATTCAGCCCACTTTTCTGGCTTTGGGTCAGGCAAAGGTTTCTCTCTTTATAGCGGTGCTCCGAAAAATTATCCTGTTAATTCCGTTAGCGATTATTCTGCCGCATTTTTTCGGCGTGATGGGGGTATACTATGCAGAGCCGGTGTCTGACGTAATTTCGGCGACTACGGCGAGTGTGCTGTTTTTGCTTAATATCAAAAAGATTCTTTCGGAGGAATCTTTGCGTAAAATTCATTGACAAGCGGTAACACTTATGGTACATTATTTCAAAAGTAAAAGGTTAAGAGGGAGTAGTTATCCTGTGTAGGCAACATACCCTGACACTTGTGTCATGTTTACACGCTTTCCGACATGGAAAGGACGAGACTTTTAGCATGAAAAATGTTGAAAGCCCGTCCTATTTTTATGTGCAGGCTTGCAGGAAGAAATCTATCTGTAGGGAAGGGCTTTCGGAAAGAATGGAGGAAGAGATTATGGAAGTAATGATGCAGATTGTACTTTTGGCCTTGGGTTTTGTGCTCCTTGTGAAGGGAGCGGACTGGTTTGTGGAGGGCGCGAGCCGCGTAGCGGAAAAGTTCGGGATTCCGCAGCTTGTGATCGGACTCACCATTGTGGCCATGGGTACATCTTTGCCGGAGGCGGCAGTCAGTGTATCGGCGGCTTTAAAAGGGAGCGCGGAGATCACCATCGGGAATATTGTGGGAAGCAATATTATGAATATTCTGCTGATTTTGGGACTTACTGCGGTCATCACACCGATAGCAGTGCAAAAGACCACGGTGAAATATGAGATTCCCTTTGTGATTCTGGTGACGGGGATTCTTCTGGCGCTGGGCTGTACGGGCGACCGGATGCTGCGCTTGTCGGACGGAATGATTTTGTGGGCATTTATGCTTGGCTATCTGGGGTATTTGTTTGTGATATCGAAAAAGGGAAGCGGTTTGCAGGAAGAGACGGCGGACGAGGAGAAACCGATGCCGGTCTGGAAAATGCTAGGGCTGATTCTTCTCGGCGGTGTGATGATTGTAGTCGGTTCTGATGTGGCGGTGGATGCGGCTACGGCACTTGCAAAGATTTTCGGTATGAGTGAGCGTCTGATCGGTCTGACCATTGTCGCGTTCGGCACATCCCTGCCGGAGCTTGTGACTTCTGTCACGGCAGCGATTAAGGGAAAAGCGGATATTGCTGTGGGCAACATCGTGGGCAGCAATATTTTCAATATTCTCTTTGTTGTGGGCACTTCGGCGCTGATTACGCCGGTGGCGTATGCGCCCGAATTTTTGATAGATGGTATTGTGTGCATAGCGGCGGCCGTGCTTTTGTGGATCTGTGTTTTCAAAAACAAGAGGCTGGGTCGTCTGGGCGGCGCGATGATGTTACTCGGATATGCGGGGTATTTCGTGTATTTGATGCGATGAGGCATAGAAAAAGGGTTGACGTTCAGTCAACCCTTTCTTTTCCCCAGAAGAATACGGCTACCGTACCCGGGCCCGTGTGGGCGCCGATGGTGGTGCCTACGCTTGTGATCATGACCTTTTCTTCCAGATGCGGAAAACGCTCTTCGATCAGATCGGCGACAAGTCTTGCGTCTGCATAGCAGGCGGATTGAGAAATATAGCATTTACCGCTGTAATCCCGGCCCTCTTCGATACATTCTTCCATCTTGTCAACAATGGCGTGAATTACTTTCCGTTTGGTACGGATCTTATAGCGGGGGATCAGCCGTCCCATATTGTCTACGTTTAGGAGAGGGCAGATATTTAACATATTGCCTACCATCCCGGAGGTTTTCGATATGCGGCCGCCCTTGATATAGAAGGTCAGGTCGGTAGAGAAGAACCAGTGGTTTAAACGCAGGCGGTTGTCAAGCGTCCATTGGTAAAGCTCCTCGATGGACATGCCCTCGTCGCGCAGATCAGCCAGCTTATCCATCAGCATACCGTAGCCGGAAGATGCCGCGAGAGAATCTACAATATAAATCGTGCGTTCCGGATATTTTTCCAGAAGCGCCTCTCTGGCTGTCATGGCAGAGTTAATCACGCCGGAGATACCGGATGACAGGCTCAGGTGCAGGATGTCCTTGCCCGCTTTTAAGAAAGGTTCAAAGTATTCTGTAAATTCGGCTACATTTACCTGCGAAGTTTTGGTTTCTGCGCCGTCGGCCATTGCTTTATAAAAGTGTTCAAAGGATATGCTTTTTCCCAGATCATCCAGATATTCCTGCCCGTCCAGTTCATAGTGGAAGCAGGCGTAAAAAATGCCTCGTCTGGCGAAATGTTCCGCAGGAAGATCTGCCGTTGAGCAACAGCTTAAAATGTATTTCTTCATAATATGGGTAACCATGCCTTTCCCGCCATGAGCGTATCAGATTTGTGTTCAGATGCAACATACATAAGAGTGTAACACGTTTGCGGCACAAATACAATGAGGACTTAGGACTATCCCGTATTTGCTGACTTGAAATTTTAAATTC
>DKUO01000041.1 GCA_002490705.1 Lachnospiraceae bacterium UBA7202 | reverse complement strand
TCTCTACTATTCTTTTTCAACCTTTCTCCTCACTCTTTGTTTATTTTTTTCTTGTTATTTTGTAGTCCTTTGCCGGATTCATCCTTCCGGTCATTCCTGTTACTTTCCGTATCGCCCGGCCGCCCCGCGCACCCACTCTAATCTCTCAAGCGGCGTGTCCGAGGGAATCGTGCAGTCAGCTCCCAGAATCACGCCGGTAGTTCCCGCTTCCTCCAACAGCCTTCTCGTCTCACTCTCCACTTCCTCTTTGCTTCCTTTGTAAAGCACCCCGTTTTTCGTATTGTCAAAACCGCCGATCACCGCGCGTCCGCCGAAAAGCTTTTTCCCTTCCCCCAGGGACACCTGCTCCACAACCGCTGCCCAGTTAATCACCTTCACATCATAGTCCTGATAGACAGAAAGGTCATTTCTCGCCCCTTCATAGCCGCAGATATGTAAGATGTTGTAATCGCTGACTGCATTTGCCACGTTCAAGACGCCCTGCTCGCTCGGCGTGATATACTTGTGATACGACTCCTTACTCACCGCTTTGTCCTGTATATTTTTGGTGCTTAAGTAAATGCCGTCCGCCTTTCCCTCTGTAATCACCTTAAAGGCCAATCTTGCCAGATCCTGTTTAATCACATTCAGCACATAGGCCAACGTTTCCGGTTCATTTTTAATGAGTTCGGCAAGCGTAAGCCCGCTGCCGGTCTCCTCCAATACAAATCCGAGCACGGTGGCCGGTGCAAAAATGTTATAGAAGGTTGGAACCTCCTCCCCGAAATGATCCGTCAGCTCTTTCACCAATGCTGTCTGCGCATCAATCCACGCATCCACCAGACCGCTCTTTGCCTTTAACAAATCCTCCGCCTTTTCCACCTTCGCAAGCGTTGGGTTCGGATAACGGAAATAGCCGTCGCTCATCAATTTTACAAAATCCGGTTTGAAGGTGTCGTAAAACTGAAAATGTCCCTCCACATTCCTGCGAATCACCTCCGGTCTCACGTTGAACAGATCGTCCGGTGCGAAGTGGAACCAGAACCCTACCGGAACACTCTGTGTCTTCTTATTATCAAATGCGTCAAATACCAGTTTTCTTTTATCACTCATGTTTTGTTTTCCCTCTTTTCTTTTTTCTTTCTAATTTTATTTTGTTTTCGCTTCTATCTCTGTCCGAAACTTTGCCAGTCCGTTTTTCAGGTGCAGATCAGCGCAAAAAAAACAGGCCCGTAAGCCTGCCGTCGCAATCACTCCACCACTTTCCTGTAGCAGAAAATGCAACAGCAGCGCATACATATACACATGCCCCTTCCCATACACATCATTGCTGTCGCCATCGTTCCTGTCTGTCTCATCATTCTGCTCCTTTCTTCCTCGGTTTTCTTATTTCATACTTTTCCTATCAAATTGATATGAAATAAGCTTAAATGAATGTTAACACTCTTTTTTTGTTCTGTCAACATTTTTTTAATTTTTTCTAAAAAATCATCAGAAGAAACCAAAAGAAGCCGTAGCATTGCTCCTGCGGCTTCCTTCGTCATGTACGGAATACTCTGTACATGTTCCCCTTTTACGGTTTTATCGTATCATATTTTTTCTGCCATTTAAACTGTAGCTTATCGCGAATCCATCGCGCTGTCAGTATCTACAGATCAATAATTGCCTCCCGTCAAAAACTCTGCTATAATCAGGACGGACAAAAATCCTGATTCCTTTTTCACCCCTTCGGTTTTGATCAGATGAAATTTGTGAAAAAGGAGATTATCATAAAATGAATATTGGTGTTTTATTATTGATTATTGTGGGAGGCGCCGCAGGCGGATTGTCTACACTTTATCTTCTTGTGTCCTTCTTAGGCGTACTGGGATATAAAATCTATCGAAAAGTGAAATACGGCGCGTCCTTATATGACTAAAAAAGGATACTATAACAGAAAAGCCTGCCATAAAACGGCAGGCTTTTCAACAATGCTGGTGGTGGGACTTGAACCCACACGTGGTTGCCCACAACAGATTTTGAGTCTGCCTCGTCTGCCATTCCGACACACCAGCCCATGAAAAACTCGGTTACGATAAATCATAACCGAGTTATATCTTACCACAACGTCGAACCGTTGGCAAGTTTTTTATACGCCAGCTTCCTGATTTTTCACTTTATTTTCCTGTTTCCCCCGTAAAGGCCCATATTTTTTCTTGTGATATTGTCATACCACTCATCCCAAATATCGTCTTCGTCAAAAAGCGCATTGATAATATAAGAACGGGTCGGCGTTTCGCTCACCTCGAGCATAATTAAAATCCATCCCAGTTTGATAATATTATCCTGGATAAGCCTGAAAAAATACTTGGCGGCATTTTCCACCGTAGGCACCGTCTTGTCAAAGGGCGGACAGCTGTTTAAAAGCTGGTCCTGATACTGCTCCATGATCTCATCCATCTTCCGCTCAATGCTGGTAAACGGCGTCATTTCACTCTGCGTTGAAATAACGCTTATAATAATTTCCCACGTATGCGGATGCACCTCTCCGGGTTTATCGTCAACAGTGATATAATGATTCATATTCAGATAAAACTTAAATTTGTATTGTCTGTATGCGTTTTCCATGACCTCTCCCCTGTTTTGATGGTTTTAATGGCTTTTCCAGTATTTTAAGCAGCAGCGTCCGTATGCCGAATATAAAGAAGAAATCATGCCTTACCGTCTCGTTCACCATCTTGCGCTCTTCCGTAAAAGTCAGCGTCTTCCAGCTGCTCTTTCGCCTGATGGAATTGATAATCCCCGCAAATCTGACAAAGAAAGCAAAGAGATTATAAATCGGCAGCGCAAACAGATACAACAGCTTCCTTGCGTAATACCGGCGCAGCGAAGGATAGCCCTTCAAAAAGGAAATAATATTCAGATAATACAAAAAGGAACTGAACACATAAAGCGCATAAATCAGCACACAGGCTACCACAACATTGTGGAAATTATAGTTCATGCAGCCGAGCGCAATCAACACAAAATACCAGATCATCCGCGGGAACGCAAAGGTGTGATCCGTCATCAGCAGACGAATAACAAAATCATTGAAGTACCCCGTGATGGGTCTGTGCAGCTTATTTTTCAGGAACATATGGGAAACTTCCAGTTCACCAATCTGCCATCTTTGCCGCTGGGTATAAAATTTGTTGATGCTCTCGATCGGATCTACCATGAAAATGGCGTCGTTGCACAAATGTACCTTCTTCTTTAAAATAGCTCTGATCTGGAATGTCAGATGCGTATCCTCACAGATCGTATTCGTATTATACAAGAACGTTTTCATCAATACCGATTTGCGGAAGGATGAAAAAGCGCCCGACAACGTATAGATACTGTTAAACTGCGATTCAAAATTCCTGCCGGCCAGAAACGCCTGCGCATACTCCATAAATTCCAGCTTTCTGAACTGCTTTAAGAAAAATCCCTTTGTCTCCTCGATCAGGGCAGGCTCAATCAGAATTACGCCCGTCATACAGTCTATGTCGGAATAGGTTTCAAACTGCCTGACAATATTCATCAGCGCATGTTCGTCCAATACGCCGTCGCTGTCAATATTGATCACATATTTACCGTTGCTGTTAAAAATCGCTTTGTTCAGCGCTTTCGACTTTCCCTGTTTGGAATGCATCCACCACATGGCAAGCTCCGGGAACGCGATCTGCGCCCTCTGGAAAATCTCAAAGCTGTCGTCCTTAGACCCGTTATCCACAAGCATAATCTCAATCAGATGATTCGGATACGTGGACTTGTCAACAGATTCAATACAGCGGTATAATATCTGTCCGGAATTGTAGACCGGTATCATCAGCGTGATATTAGGCAGATAATCCAACTTAATATCTTTGGCCAGCCTGACGCGCTTGAACAATAAAATGAAGAAATTTCCAACCGCCGGAATGATCTCTATGATAAGGGGAATGATAATCCATGCCGCCCAGAAAAATATCTCATTCGCTAACCTCGTTATCATATCCAAACTCTCCTACTCGTTGTTTGCGTATCTGCGCCCTTGTGAAAACATAAAAGTATAAAATAATGGAAAGCGCGTAGAAAATCAGTCTTCCCACGATCGTATGCGCAACATAATAGGACTCATTGCCAAACCAGTTAATAATCAGGCAGATGGAAAACAGCCTGATGATATTCGCGACTATAATCCACAAAATGCCTACCAGCGACAATGTCAATTTTTCTTTTCTCGAATATACAGCAAAAAACCATACCAGAGAAATAAACACCAGAATCTCAATCACACCGCCGCACTCAAAATCCACATAAAGGGAAATCGGGCCGTCCGCATTTTCCACAAAAAGAATCGAATGCGCCGTATAAGCCTTAAAGATTCCCAACGCATTCCCTAAAAGCCCCGTCAAGAAGCAGGTCAGCGTTGTTAAAATTTTCGTCAGGACATTGCGCAGCAGGAAAAAGGAAAACAAAAATGTTCCGATACTGCCTGTCAGGAAATAAAAAAATTCAAGCTTCCTTCTTTTAAAGACCGTCAAAATATAGATCCAGACAGCTAACAGCACAAGATACAATATTGCAAATTTAATCATCTAACCAGTCCACCTCCTCTTCCCCTTCCGCATATCTCTGACGAACCCTCTCGCAATATTCATCCATGGCTTTTTTCTGTACCAGGCTGTAAACATTGCCAAGCATGGGCCTTTCGCCGATACAATAGGTCGAGATCGGGCTGTCCCCCATTTCCAGCAGAAGAAGGTTCATCCCGTTTCTTTTAAAAACCGACTTCAAATCCCAATAAAATACCTCGCCCATATTCTCCAATGTCGGCAGCGTCTCATTGAACGGAGACAGCTCGTTTAACCGGATTCCCCGATACCGGTCAAAATAGCGTTTCAGAGCATTTTCACAGCTTACAAAAATGGGATGATCTTCCTGTTCTTCTATGACATAGATGCCCACACAAAATGTGTGGGCATGCATCTTTTTAGGATCATCCGGCGTCAGATTATGCATCGCATTAAAGGTTATATGGTATAAATACGCTTCATGCCGTTCATTCATGCAATGCCAAATCCTTCCTTCTCGTTTTTCTTTTTGATCCACATACAGCTTGTCGGTACCAGCAAGAAGGCTGCCGCCGCAAAGGGTTCTGCGCCTGTTGATGCGCCCGCCGTATGTATTTTATCCTGCATCAGGTTCGGTGTAAAGAATCCGATCATACTGTAATTATCCAGATTGATATTCGGGTTCTGCTTCACGAACTCGGACAGCGGAATCTTCAATTCCAGCTCGTTGTTCAGGTTATTTTCATTAATGCGGTAGTAAGCAACCGCGCCGTCCGTCAGCACATAGGACCAGGAACTGTCGCGATGTCTGACATCCACCGCATATACACCCGGCTCTGCCGTGTTGTAGGAAAGGGAGCTGCCGTCGGGCCACTCCACCTGATATGCCGCCATCTGTTGATCATCAATCCAGAACTGGAAATCATTGCCGTTTGCCATCTGCCCGTTTTTAAATTCCCGTGCATAAACAATGCGCAAATATACGTTCTCGCCGTCGCTGTAAAGCTTCATCTCATGACGCACATCCGTGCTGTTCGTTTCCGTATAATGGGTATCGTCTACCCATGCATCCGGTTTATTCCAGTTAAATTCATAGGAAGCCGGCACATCGTCCCATCCGGAAAAGCTTCCGTCCACCGGCGGAGCAGACGAGCTGTCGCCAAACACAGAATCCAATCCATACTCAACGGTCTCAACAACCTCCTGCAAGACTGTCTTATCTTCTTCCTCTTCCGGCGCTTCCTCCACCATGCTTGCAGGTGCCCCCTGACTGATTACCATCATGAGATTTCCGTTTTCATCCACATAGCTGTCAATAATCGTGCCAGCCGGAATCTCATTCGACACCACATACTGCTTCACCGCATTGGCTTCGCCGTCATAGTTATCCGCAATCGTACCGTAATCCACACCGACCAGCTCGGAGGGCTTCACCTCTTCGCCGTTCTTATTCACAAAGGTCTGCTCAGGCTGTCCGCTCTCGGTGGAATCCGCCGCCGCAGTATCGTCCGCTGGCGCGCCTTCCTCTCCGGTAACAGCATCCGGGTTCTGAACATCCTGTCCCGCGCCCTCTTCCTGCTCTGTATCCGAATCTGCTCCACCTGCCTCAGATACATTACCGGCGTCCGTTGCCGGAGCCTGTGTCTCCCCACTCGGTGCGCTTCCGCCATCTGTCATGCCGGTCCCTGTGTCTGCCGGACTTGTACTCTCCGGCTGACTTGCACTCTCCGGCTGACCTGTACTCTCCGGCTGGCTTGTACTCTCCGGCTGACTTGTACTCTCCGGCTGGCTTGTACTCTCCGATTGACTCGTATCTTCCGCCTGACTTGTCTCACTGTCATTTTTCACTTCCCCGGCATCATGGGAAGCCTCAGACGCGTCAGAAGAATGATCATCCGACGTCGCCTCCACATCTGACGGAGATTCTTCCTCCGCAGATACGAACTGCATATTCGCACTGATCAATGCCACTGACAGTAACAAAGTAAGCGTCAACTTCTTTGTTTGTCTTCTCATACCTTTCTCCTCCTTTTACTTACTCATCCCATCATTTGTTTCATTGTTTTCCAACAGGACATAGATAGCAATCCACATAATTCCCAGTATCACGATGCCGAGTATACTGAGCGCCATACCCTCTTTGTGTCCTGTATGAACGATCCTCAGTGTCGTATCCCCCTGATTAACGACAAGAAGATTTTCCTGCATTGTAATAATTCTGTCTGCCTCCAACGCATCCACACCGGCAATATTACAGTTAACACGGTCATTTTGTGCGTGTACGGTAATCCGTGAGGAGTCTCTCTCAATCTGCACCGGAACAATAACCGGCTGCGGCAGCTCTTCCGACGACAACGACATCTCTTCGTCCAGGAACCTCTTCAAATCCTGATTGTGCGTCGTCAGATAATAATAAATCAAATTAAATCCCATGAATGTGACATTCGGGTCATGATTCTGTCCCCAATATACCAGATGGCTCTTATCCTCATAAACCGTTTCCTTCACCACATCCTCACAGCCGGAAACATAAACCGTATCCCAGACCGGGTAACTGCCCGCATAAAAATCCAGTTTAAACTGATTTCCATTGCTGTTTTCCAAAATCGGGAAATCCTCAACGAACTGCACAAACTGCGCGTAAGCATCCATGAATTCATTTTTTCCCGTTACATTATTCACCGGAATATGCTGCATATCTATGTATACTTCCGTACCCTTCGCAGACAATTCTTTCAGCATATTTTCCGCTTTTTCCTTTTCACGGTAAGTAAATCCGGACAAATATACTTTATGGTACTGTGACAATTCTTCTATCGTATAATCTTCGATACAGGCACTGGCCCCGTATCCGAAAGAAGGGTAAATATAGCTGATATAATATGCGTTCTCCCCGATCGCCAGATTCTCGTAATCCGTAATCACGCCGTAGGCGCTCTCCACCGCTGTCTGCTTAAACACAACCACATTCTCATTTTCCGCCACAACCTCATAACCGTTTCGTCCGGCAGCCGCAGTCAGGTTTTCGTATGCGCCCTCCTCCAAAAGTGACTTCAAAATAACAGCCGTATCATTGCCATACAACAGCAGTCTGTCAAACATATAATCATAAAAGCCGTCAAAAAACGCTTCGTTCAATGACATTTGATTCCGCACCGTCAGTGCATACTCATAATCCCAGCCGAACATGGTGTCCACTCCCTGACGGGCAAAAAACCACTGGGGAAACGCTCCCAGCGTCGCCATATCCATAAGTGCAATTCTGTTGTCCGTCCAGGAAGCCGCCTCCGCCAATAAGTAATCGTCAATCAGCGCTTCGCTGTCCTGTAACGCATACTCTCCTTCCTGCGTGGACAGCATCAGCGGAATCCCTTCTCCCACCATCACACACAGGGCAATCAGAAGAAAGGGTATTCTCAGTCTATCCCAGAGCAGTAACGTAAATAAAAGAATTGCCGTTATGGGAATCAAGTACCAGTAACTTCTCTGCAGCGTCGGCGAGGATATCAATTTCCTTACCGGCTCCATCACAGAAAAGGATAATACGCAAAAAACAATTGTCAGAAAAAATCCCGCAAACCGTTTCCTGTCCGTTGTGACAAGACCGATTATAGCAACCGCCAAAACCGGAATGCCCAGAGACAATTCCACATCCCACTGTGAAGAATGCGGCCTTGACAGCAAACCGCCGGACAAAGCAGGATACAGGAAATATCCCATCACCACATACAGTAACAATATATTTCCGATGGCCGCGGCTCCGAATTTCCATTCCTTTACGGCCATCATATTGACAATCAGATAGAGCACCAACACCCCGCCGAACGCAATGGCAAGTATATAATGCGATAAAATCAGCAGACAAGTCAACGCCGAAAACGGCAAAATCGCCAGTCTGTTCTTCCACGTAATAAAACAGTGTAAAAAGTAGAGAATACCCGGAATCAACGCAAGTCCCATGACGATATCCAGATTGCCCTCCAGAATAACCGCCATAAATGTGGACGGAAGTAACAAATAAGCAATTCCGGCAAAAAAGGCCGCCACGATCTTTCTCTGCTTTACACCAAACAGGAAAAATCCCATCATGGAAACAAATGCCATGATACCGTAAAAAATACAAATACTGATATGAAAATCCGCATTGAAGGTGCCGGAAAGCATCACGATTATGATATAAACGGTAGGCGGGGCGTACCTGAAAATCTCATAACCGTTATACCATTCTGTGACATACACCGGAAATAAAGCGCCCTCTCGCATGGAATTCGCGACTGCATCCAGCTTGTATAACTGGGCATAAATAGCATCCCCATGCAGATAAAGTCCGGAACCATAGAGAAAAAATCCCACGCATACGGCAATGACACCAGATAATACGATCGATGTTATGTAGTTGCTTGCCCTGTGAGCCACGCGGACAGTTTTTTTCATTTGCTCCCGACGCTTTCTGATTTTCTTAGGCAGAAATTGTGCACAAAATTCTGCCTACACTTCACCTATTATTTTAATAGTAGCACATTTCTTTTCGACAGGCAATGCAATTTCCTAAAATTTTATCCACAATTTTCAGACAATTTTACGGTAATGCAGCAAATTGTTCCTGCAACATGTAATAACTCTTCCGCAGGCGCTCAAAATAAGGGTAATAGTCCCAATCCTCCCAAGTATACGAATTCATTTGGATTGTTTTATCCTCTTCCAGTGCAAGGCCGATTCGGATATCCTCAATAAAAGTTTCCGAAAGCCTGCCATTTGCCCAGAAATCATCCTCTATCTCTTTTCTGGACGGGTCCCTGAAATTCAACAGAAGCCACGGAATGCGGATCTCCAGGATATCATCCTGATAGCAGAAATCAGCAAGAGAATTGTATTCCTCCGAATCAAAATCACTGGTTCCGAACACAAGCTTCCCCGCCGGGAAACGTTGCAGCGGAATAATTTCTGCACGGTCCTGTAAAACCAGTTCCCGCTCCACAAGATAATAGATCGGCTGGAATAGGCTATTGTCCGGCTGCTTCATTTCCTCTGTCGTCTTAATTTCTTTATCATATTTATCATATTCGAACTGGTATAAATCATAATGGCTCTGCACAAGCATCTGCGTCTCTTCCCGTCCGTCTACGACGAGCATATAATCCGCCGGTGCGCTAAGCCCTTTGTCCTCATAGGTACGGCTTCCCGAATTCGGCGTAATATCGAACGGAATGTAAAGCTTATCCGAATCATAATCCACATCGTCCCCTCTGACCATCAGGTAAAGATAGGTACAGTCATGCTTCACCGACAGGGTAGCTTCCTCCATCTCCAGCAAAATATCCTCTGCGCTCCAGTCCGAATCGTCACCGTCTATGACAACGGTCTCCTTTCCCTCTCCCGCTACAAAATCGAGCAGTCCGAAGTGCTGCTCACATGTCATCATGTCACACCAGTATGCCCTGCGGTTCGGATCCGTGTGATTCTCCGTATTCCACGTTCTCTTAAACCACTCGTCCTGCCATGTAAAAACGATGCCCCCGGCATATCCGGTATCGTAAATATCCTCCATCATGGACACAAGCATTTCCCCCTGCTGTGTTTCCGACTTATTGCCCTGATCAAAACCGGTATAGATATTGGCGTGTGTCATACCTCTCGATACGGGAATTCCGAATTCCGCCACAAGCACAGGGATATGATGTTCTTTCATTAAATCTTCCAAATATGCTTTGTAGGTATTGACCTTTCCCTCCTCATCGCGATAATTACTGTATTCGAGCTCCGTATATAAAAAGTTGGGATAATACGGGTAAATATGGTAGGACGCGAACAAACCGCATGGAAATGCGTCCGACACATCCAGATTTTCCACATTCAAATCTACACTGTATTCCTCTGCCATCGTCTCACTCGGATGCTCCAGTATATCCGCTGTCGGCCAGTTTGAGTAGCTGAGAGGTCTCTGCATACCGTATTTTTCTGTTTCATAGCGCAGAATATAATCCCCCGTCTGCGCCCAGAACACCTCAAAGGGTTCCAGATGATCTGCGCTGATATAGGTGCCTTCGTAGGAGTGGACGTCAGGATTGCATTCATTGGTCGTCGATACGAAAGTCGCATCCGATTCAATGCCCAAAATCCACCCAATGACATACGAAGAGACATCATACCGATATGTCCCGTATGCCTTTCCCGTCTGTTCTGCAATCGTACAGTTGCCATGCAGAAGATCCACGATATCTCTCATATCCTGCTGCAAAATGGAATACAGCTGTTCATCAAAGGCGTCCGCCGTCTCCACTAATCTCGTCTCGTCGTACCATGTGCCGTGGAACAGATAAAGCGGTTTTTCCGCCTCCTGATTGAACTCATAAAAAGCCTCATAAAACTCCGGCGGCTGCACGGTGTAAACCCTAATGCAGTTTGCGTTCATCTCACTGATCTGCCGGAACCACCTGGCATACTCCTCCTTCGTAATGGCCGCCTCTCCCGGGAAATAGCCGGGCTTCCCGAGGCCCATATTGACCCCTTTTAAGTAAATATCCTCAAAATCTGTTCCGTTGTAAACAGCAAGATATTTTCCCTGTGTCTTGAAATAATAGCTTACGCCATCGGCCGCATAGGGCTCTATTCTGTTCCGGGGCTGTATCTGCATCTCCCCCGGCTCCTCTTCTGCTGTTTCTGCCTCTTGTGCGGCGTCTTCCCCTTCCTGCGCCTCCGCACTCTGAGCGCCCGTTCCCTGCGACTCGATCTGTACGGTTCTGTCCCCCTTCTCAACAGGCAGCTCGTCTATCTTTTCCCCGTATTCGCTTTGACATGCCGTCAGGAACAGCAGCAGCCCGGACAGCAAGACTGCCTTGATTCTATTTTCCCCTTTCATATGAACCCATATCCCTTCCAAATTCCGCCGAGTTTTATATTACAGTCCTAATTTTTTATATACATCAAAACCGTCCAGCGTTGCAAAATAGTCCTTCGGCGTCTCGGCCCGCCTGATCAGCTGCACACTTCCGTCCTCTTTCAGCAAAAGCTCCGCCGATTTCAGCTTTCCGTTGTAGTTATACCCCATAGCGTATCCGTGTGCCCCCGTGTCATGGATCACCAGATAATCTCCCCGGTCAATCTTCGGCAGCTTCCGGTCGATGGCGAACTTGTCATTGTTCTCACACAGGGATCCTGTCACATCATACATATGATCGCAGGGCGCGTCCTCTTTTCCCAGCACCGTAATATGATGATAAGCGCCGTACATCGCAGGCCGCATCAGATTTACCGCACAGGCGTCCACACCGATGTACTCTTTGTGGGTATGCTTCTCGTGAATCGCCTGCGTCACAAGGGCGCCGTAAGGGCCCGTCATGAAACGTCCCATCTCCGTATAGATCGCAGTCTCTCCCATGCCGGCAGGCACGAGCACCTCATCGAACACCCGATGTACGCCCTCGCCGATAACCCGGATATCATTGGCCTGCTGGTCCGGCTGGTAAGCGATTCCCACACCCCCGGAAAGATTGATGAACTCGATCTGTACACCCACCTTTTCCTTGACCTGAACCGCCACCTCAAAGAGCTGCTTTGCCAGCTGAGGATAATATTCATTGGTCACAGTATTGCTGGCAAGGAATGCGTGTAAGCCGAAATGCTTCACTCCCTTTTCTTTCAAAATCCGATATCCGTCAAAAAGTTGTTCCGGGGTAAATCCGTATTTGGAATCGCCCGGGTTATCCATGATGCCATTGCTTAACTGGAACACGCCGCCCGGATTATACCGGCAGCTCATGGTCTCCGGAAGCTTCCCCAGCGTCTTTTCCACAAAATCGATATGCGTGATATCGTCCAGATTGATAATACCACCCACTTTCGCGCAGTATGCATACTCCTGCGCCGGCGTGTCATTGGAGGAAAACATGATATCCCTGCCGTTAATGCCGAGCGCATTGCTCAGCATCAATTCCGTCAGCGACGAGCAGTCACAGCCCGCGCCGTATTCATGCATGATTTGGATCAAAAAGGGATTCGGGCAGGCCTTCACTGCAAAATATTCCTTATATCCTTTATTCCATGAAAAAGCCTCCTGCACCGCCTTCGCGTTCTCCCTGATTCCTTTTTCATCGTAGATATGAAACGGAGTCGGATAAGTTTTTACGATCTCCTCTATCTGTTCTTTTGTCACAAACGGTGTTTTTTTCATCTTATGCACTGACTCCTTTCACAAGTTCCTTTTCCGTTTTTATTTTTCCACTGCTATTCATTGATATTCTCGATCTGCCAGTCAATCGGCTCTACTCCATTTGCTTTCAGGAAATCATTGCACTGGCTGAAATGTTTACATCCGAAAAACCCCCGGTAAGCGGAAAGCGGACTCGGATGCGGCGCTTTTAAGATCAGATGCTTCGGATTGGTAAGCATCGGAATCTTACTCTGCGCAGGCCGCCCCCACAGCAGATATACAATCGGCCGATCCTGCTCATTCACCGCCCGGATCACCGCGTCCGTAAATTCCTCCCATCCCTTTCCCTGATGGGAATTTGCCTGATGAGCCCGCACAGTCAATACCGTATTCAATAACAGTACGCCCTGATCCGCCCATTTCTGCAAATAACCGTTGTTCGGAATATAACAGCCCAGATCGTCATGCAGCTCCTGATAAATATTCTGTAAAGACGGCGGAATCTCCCGCTGATCCGGCAGCACCGAAAAGCTCATGCCGTGGGCCTGATGTTCATTGTGATACGGGTCCTGTCCCAAAAGCAGCACCTTCACTTTGGATAGAGGCGTAAAATGAAAGGCGTTGAAAATATCGTCCGCCGGCGGATACACCACCCGTTTGCTGTACTCCTCCCGCACAAACAGATAGAGATTTTTATAGTAGGGCTTATGAAATTCACTGTCCAAAGCCTGCGCCCAATCGTTTGCCAGCATCGCCATGTCCGTATCTTCCTTTCTCTTTCGCAGCCTCTCCCCGTTTTCCCGCGCGGTGCTACACATAAAAAGGCATGGAACCATTTCCTTCCCGTTCCTATGCCCCCTGCTATAACCTTACCGAAATCCCCTTATCTCTCAGATATTTCTTTAAATCCCTTATTTCCATCTCCTTAAAATGGAACAGAGACGCCGCCAGCGCCGCCTCCGCCTTCCCCTCTGTGAAGGCCTCGTAAAAATGCTCCATCGTCCCTGCGCCGCCGGAGGCAATCACCGGAATGGATACGTTTTCCGCCACAGCTCTTGTCAACTCCAAGTCATAACCGGCTTTCGTGCCATCCCCGTCCATGCTGGTCAGCAAAATTTCTCCTGCGCCCAGCTTTTCCGCCTTCATGGCCCACTCCACCGCGTCAATTTCCATATCCACACGGCCGCCATTTTTATAAATGGTAAAGCCATTTCCGTCTGCGCGCCTTTTGGCGTCAATTGCCACCACCACGCACTGGCTGCCGAATTTATCCGCCGCCTCGCTGATCAGGTTCGGATTCATAATCGCCGCCGAATTGACGGAAACCTTGTCCGCCCCTTCCCGCAGAATCGCCTTAAAATCTTCTACCGTGCGGATACCGCCGCCCACCGTAAACGGAATAAACACCTTCTCTGCCACCCTGCGCACCATCTCCACCGCAGTGTCCCTGGCATCGGAGGAAGCTGTGATATCTAAAAAAACCAGCTCGTCCGCCCCAGACTTGTCATAGGCGGCTCCCACTTCCGCCGGATCGCCCGCATCCTTAAAATTTATGAAATTAACGCCCTTTACCACCCTGCCGTTTTTTACGTCAAGGCAGGGAATAATCCGCTTTGTGTGCATATATGACGCTCCGTCTTAAATATTCAGGAAATTTTGTAATATCTTAAGTCCAATCTCCGAGCTCTTCTCCGGATGAAACTGACAGGCAAACAGATTATCCCGCTCCACCGAGGCATGAATTACCGTACCGTATTCCGTGGACGCCGTCACAATCTGCGGGTCCCCCGCCTGCAAATAATAGGAATGCACAAAATACACATATGCATCCTGCGCAATACCCTGAAACAGCCGTCCCTGATTCGGAAAGCTCAGGGAGTTCCATCCGATATGGGGAATTTTCAACCCTTCCCCCTCAGGAATCCTCAGGATCTTTCCCGGCAAAAGCCCCAGACCTTCTATACCCGGCGCCTCCTCGCTGCTCTCAAACATTAACTGTAACCCCAGACAGATACCCAAAAAAGGAAGTTTCCGATCCACCGCTTCACGGATTGTATCAACCAGCTCATATGTTTTCAGCTTGGCCATAGCGTCGCCGAAAGCGCCCACACCCGGCAAAATCACATGATCCGCCGACAAAATCGCGTCCCGGTCTCTTGTCACAACAGCCTCATGGCCAAGCAGCGTAACTGCCTTTTCCACGCTTCTGATATTACCAGCGTCGTAATCAATGATCGCGACCATTATTCTGCCCCTTCGCCTGCTTCTGTGTTTTCGTCCTGTGCCTGTTCCTCCGGCGCTGACTCCACCTCTGTTTCTGTCCCGCCATCTATTCCGCCGATCCGCTCTATGATCTCCTCTTCCTCCGGCAGAACATCCGGTGTGCCTTCCTCAACTTCCTCGGCGTCATAACTCTCCCCGTCGATGATAGCCTGCAGCCTTCTGGTATAAGTCTCATCATCCTCTGATGACAAAATATCCCATGCATCCGCCTCAGACAACCCGAAGTTCGCAGACAATCTCTCCAGAATCTGAGAATAGATATCATTGACCTCCACAACTACATTATAATTCTCTGCTTCGGGTAAAATCTGCTGGTACTTTTCCACGCCGGTAATCAGTGCGTTTAATGCCTCCAACCGCATACCAAGGTTTATATAGTTGTCGCAGGAATCAAGTTTTCTGTTAATTTGCATAATCAAATTGCTGCCTTGGAAGATAACCTCATCCTCCTCGCTCAACTCTTTCCCATACAGCAGATCATATACCTGCGCATATTCTCCCTGATCGTAAGCAGTATGCGCATCTCTCTTCTGCACCGTATCAGGCAGGATCATGGAAAACACGATAATGCCCGCCGCTATCGTACCGCAGAACAGGAAGACTGTGATCACCTTCTTTTTAGAAAGTTTTTTCTCCGGCGGCGCAAACAGATCTACTTCTTCTTCCTTCTTCTTTTTCTCTTTTTTCTTCTTTTCCTTTTTCGGTTTTTTCGCCTTCTTGCCGTCTTCTTCCTCTTCTTTTCCTTTCTTTCCCTTCTTATCTTTTTTCTTTTTCTTCTTTTTACCCTTTTTGTCCTCGTCGCTCAATTCCTGCAAAAGCTCTTTGTTCTCATCGGAAACCGTTCCCGTCTCTCCATCGTTACCCGCAAGAATTTCCGCCGCAAGAGGATCTTCATCATCCTCGTCGCTCTCAAGCAGGAAATCCAAAAGCCTTGCAAAAAATCCCGGTTTCTTCTCTTCCTGCGGATTCTCGGATTCCCCTGTTTCCCCCAGAAGAGCGTCTATCTCATCTCCCTCTTCACCGCCCTTCTTCTTTTTGCCAAACAGCTTCTTACGCTTTTTCTTCTCCTTCTTATCCTGACCGTCGCTGCCTTCCCGCTCCGCCACTTCTTCCGGTGAAAGCTCTCGAATGCCCTCTGCCTCTTTGGCCGCCTCGTCGCTCTCAAACAAATCGAAACTGCCGTCTTGATCTACCCCCTCTAACATCGCCAGCATATCATCATCCGCCGAAACACCCTGATCAGATTCTTCTAAAAGATCATTGATCTCAGACAAATCTTCATCGTGATTCATGCCTGCCAGCAATGCAGAGAGATCGTCGTCCTCCCCGCCTTCCGTCTCTTCTGACGCAAAATCCTGTGCCGTTTCCTCTTCCGTAGACATATCGCCGCTTAACAGACGGTCAATATCTTCCTCAGACATTAAACCATCCGCATCCTCCTCCATATCTTCAGGCTCTTCCAATGCCAAATCATCCATTGACAGTTCATCCATGGCATCCGCTCCACCTTCCGTTTCCCCGGTCTCCTCCAATGACAAATCGTCTAATGACAACTCATCTATCGTAAAATCATCCGACACGCCGTCGCCCGTCTCTTCTGCTCCTCCTAAATCGTCCAACGACAATTCATCCATAGAAAGCTCTTCTGAACCGCTCTCGTCCAAACTGCTTTCTTCCGAGTCG
>DKUO01000006.1:74479-84049 GCA_002490705.1 Lachnospiraceae bacterium UBA7202 | reverse complement strand
ATTAATTATTATTCGGTGTACTAGGATGCATAGTGTTTTAGATCATGTATTAGAAAAGCTGGCTATGCTGGAAAAACCAACAGGTTTTAATGCCCCTCGAATTACGTTATTTGCTATTTTAGGAGTAGTATTAGCTTATATTCCTTACTATCTATCTTTCTATCCTGGTGGAATTTGGTTTGACACATGGTTATCAATTGATTATGGAGAAAATCATATTCGTTCAGATCGCCATCCTTTTTTCTATAATTGTTTTATAGAGATCGTAATGAAGATTGGTAAACTATTTGGACGAGATATGAATTGGGTATGTGGCAGTTTACTGTTCATTCAAATGTTATTATTGGTTCTGATAGTAGCATATTTCTTTAACTGGATGGTAAAATACAGACTTAATAGATATATAATACTGTTTTTTTATCTGATATGTGCACTGTTACCGATATATCCATTATATGGGGTATCTGTATGGAAGGATACTCCTTTCTGCATTTTTATGATGTTTTGGGTTATGAGCATTTATGATTTGTATTACTCACTTTTTTGCACCGAAAATGAAATAAAAAAAAGCAGTATGCTATCTAATATTGTAAAATTTATTATAGGATCATTGGGGATTGCGTTTCTAAGAAATAATGGACCATATATTGTACTAAGTATTATTCTCTTTTTTGTTTTTTTCCTTTGCTACAAAAAAGTTTCTTATAGGTATAGTGCTATTCTTATTATTCTGTTTTTAACGATATGCTTTATAAGAGGACCAATTTATGATTTTTTGAAAGTGGAAAGGACACCATTAACAGAAAAATATGGGATTTTATTGCAGCAGATATGCGCAGTAGTTGTTGATGAGGGAAATCTGACAGAAGAGGATAAAATAAGAATAGATCACATAATCAGTAGAGAAAAGATAAAAGAAGCATTTTGGAACATAAATGTAGATAGTATTAAATGGAATGAGGATTTTCAAAATGAATATTTCGAGGACCATGAAAGAGAGTTTCTGGAATTATGGTGGGATGTCTTTAAAAAGAATCCTTCTATATGTATGAAGGAATATTTGATTATGACATGTTATTATTGGAATCCGTTTGCCGTTGTCAATGAAAATTACGCTTTTGTTCAACTGTATCCAACGGAGAATTCTTATAATATAGAGAGAATAGATTATTTCAATATGATTGCGGGTTTTTCTTTTGCAGATATCGTTACTCCGAAAAGAGGAATGAATGCTGGAATTCTAATATGGTTTTATCTTATTATATCGATCTATTTAATGAAAAAAAGAGGATTGAGGAGCTTTTGCATAACACTTCCTTTGATATTATGTTGGATTAGCATTATGGCAGCAACGCCCATTGGAGTGGGATATCGATATGTGTCTCCCTTGTTTTTTTGCTTGCTTCCGATGCTGGCTATTACGATTATTGAAAGAAGAAATGAAATACCATGATAAGCGCAAGAGAGTTTGTGAAAGTTTTAAGAAAAATTACAGGATAGGTATAGTATACTTTTCACAGATATGGTACAATAGGCGGTGGTCATAAGACCCCGCCTACATGATATTGTGGCATAAACCATTGCGGGAGAATGCGGAGCATTCTTTGGATGGCACGCCTTGGCGTTCCATCGGTGGAAAGGGACAGGTTAGAGGATGAAATCATTTCTAATTTTGGAAGACGGCACCGTGTTTGCGGGCAGCCATATAGGAGCGCAGAAAGAGATTGTCAGCGAGATTGTATTTAACACTTCGATGGCGGGTTACCCGGAAGTGCTGACAGATCCGTCCTACGCGGGACAGGCAGTGTGCATGACCTATCCGCTGATCGGAAATTATGGCGTATGTTTGGAAGATATGGAATCGAAACGGCCATGGCCGGATGGGCTTATCGTGCGAGAGCTATCGAGGATTCCCAGTAATTTCAGATGTGATATTTCTATTCAGCAATTCTTAGAGGAAAATGGTGTGCCGGGTATCGCCGGGATCGACACCAGAGCCCTTACCAGAATCCTTCGTGAAAAAGGTACTATGAACGGTATGATCACGACCGATGAAAATTTTGATCTTGAGACAATTATTCCCCAGTTAAAAGCATATACGACAGGCAAAGTGGTGGAGCGGGTAAGCTGCGCTGAAAAGTATACGGTTGCGGCGACGGGGGCGCTCTCCAAGAGTGGTGCGGGATTGCGTGTGGCGCTGCTTGATCTGGGCACCAAGAACAATATTGCAAGGT
The DNA here is from genome assembly GCA_002490705.1 of Lachnospiraceae bacterium UBA7202. Classification (GTDB taxonomy): domain Bacteria; phylum Bacillota; class Clostridia; order Lachnospirales; family Lachnospiraceae; genus UBA3282. The sequence continues at coordinate 81,815 of DKUO01000006.1, read as the reverse complement.
CTCTTGCGGCCAGAGGCTGCGATGTGACGGTTTATCCTGCGTGCACGACGGCGGAGGAGATTCTTGCGGATCAGCCCGACGGCATTATGCTCAGCAACGGCCCGGGTGATCCCAAGGAATGCACGACTATTATAGAAGAAATTCGTAAACTGTATGAAACAGATACGCCGATTTTTGCCATTTGTCTGGGCCATCAGCTGATGGCGTTAGCTACCGGCGCGGACACCTTTAAGATGAAATACGGCCACCGCGGCGGCAACCACCCTGTGAAAGATCTGGCCACGGGCAGAGTCTACATTTCCTCCCAAAATCACGGCTATGTGGTGGATATGGATAAGCTGGACAAGAAGGTGGCGACGCCTGCCTTCATCAATGTCAACGACGGTACGAATGAGGGTCTTTCCTACACGGGAAAGAATATCTTTACGGTGCAGTTTCATCCGGAGGCGTGTCCCGGACCGCAGGATTCCTCCTATCTGTTTGACCGGTTTATAGAAAGGATAAAGGAGGGAAAACGCCATGCCTAAGAATCCAAATGTAAAAAGAGTGCTTGTGATCGGTTCCGGCCCTATTGTGATCGGGCAGGCGGCGGAGTTTGACTATGCGGGAACGCAGGCCTGCCGTTCGCTGAAGGAGGAGGGCATGGAGGTGGTTTTAGTGAACTCCAATCCGGCCACCATCATGACGGACGGCGACATTGCGGATAAAGTGTATATCGAACCGCTGACAGCGAAGGTGCTGGAACAGATCATTATAAAGGAGAAACCGGATTCCTTGCTTCCCAACATGGGCGGGCAGGCAGGCTTAAATCTGGGCATGGAGCTGGCTGAATCCGGTTTTCTGGAAGCCCACGGCGTGACGCTTCTTGGCACTACGGCGAAGACCATCCGCAAGGCGGAGGACCGTCTGGAATTTAAGGAGACCATGGAAAAGATCGGGGAGCCCTGCGCGCCTTCTCTTGTGGTGGAAAACATAGAGGACGGCGTTGCCTTTGCAAGAAAGATCGGATACCCGGTGGTGCTTCGTCCCGCCTACACCTTGGGCGGCTCCGGCGGCGGCATCGCCCACAATCAGGTGGAGCTGGAGGAGATTCTGGCAAACGGACTCCGGCTTTCCCGGGTGGGACAGGTGCTGGTGGAGCGGTGTATTGCGGGCTGGAAAGAGATTGAGTATGAGGTGATGCGGGACGGCGCTGGCAACTGCATCACCGTCTGCAACATGGAAAATATCGATCCGGTGGGTGTGCACACAGGCGACAGCATCGTTGTGGCCCCTTCCCAGACGCTGGGGGATAAGGAGTACCAGATGCTTCGAAGCGCCGCCCTCAATATCATCAACGAGCTGGAGATCACCGGCGGCTGTAACGTGCAGTTTGCCCTTCATCCCGAAAGCTTTGAGTACTGTGTGATCGAGGTGAACCCCCGTGTCAGCCGTTCTTCTGCACTGGCAAGTAAGGCCACGGGTTACCCCATTGCCAAGGTGGCGGCAAAAATTGCGCTGGGGTATACGCTGGACGAGATCAAAAATGCGATCACGGGCAAGACTTATGCCAGCTTTGAGCCGGCACTGGATTACTGTGTGGTGAAGATTCCCAGACTTCCCTTTGATAAGTTTATCACAGCCAAGCGGACGCTTACCACGCAGATGAAGGCAACCGGCGAGGTGATGAGTATCGCCAATAATTTCGAGGGCGCGCTGATGAAGGCGATCCGCTCCTTGGAACAGCATGTGGACTGTCTGCGCAGCTATGATTTTTCTGCGCTGTCTGCGGAGGATTTGCTGGAGCGGATGAAAATTGTGGACGACCAGAGAATCTATATCATTGCGGAGGCGATCCGCAAGGGGGTGGACTACGACACCATCCACGAGATCACTATGGTGGATCCCTGGTTTATTGATAAGATTGCGATTTTGACGGAAATGGAAGAAGCGCTTATAAAAGGTCCGCTTACGGTGGAACTTTTAAAGGAAGCGAAGCGGATTGAGTTTCCCGACAATGTGATCGCAAGGCTGACGGGTAAGACGGAAGAAGAAATCAAACAGATGCGCTATGACAACGGGATCGTGGCGGCATTCAAGATGGTGGATACCTGTGCGGCGGAGTTTGCGGCAAGCACACCCTACTATTATTCTGTGTTCGGCTCCGAGACGGAGGTGGTAGAGACGCACCCGAAGAAGAAGGTGCTGGTGCTGGGCTCCGGGCCGATTCGGATTGGTCAGGGCATCGAATTTGATTACTGCTCGGTACACGCCACTTGGGCCTTTGCCAGAGAAGGGTATGAGACCATTATCGTCAATAATAACCCGGAGACGGTGAGCACCGACTTTGACATTGCGGATAAGCTCTATTTTGAGCCGCTGACCCCGGAGGATGTGGAGAATATCGTCAATGTGGAGAATCCGGACGGCGCGGTGGTGCAGTTTGGCGGCCAGACGGCAATCAAGCTGACGGAGAGCCTGATGAAAATGGGCGTGCCGATTCTCGGCACAAAGGCGGAGGATGTGGACGCCGCAGAAGACAGGGAGCTTTTTGATAAAATTTTGGAGGAGACTCAGATTCCCCGGGCAGCAGGCGGCACGGTATACACCGCGGAAGAGGCGAAAGAGGTGGCGAACCGGCTGGGCTATCCGGTGCTGGTTCGGCCTTCCTATGTGCTTGGCGGACAGGGAATGCAGATTGCCATTTCCGATACAGAGATAGAGGAATTTATGGCGGTGATCAACCGTTACGAGCAGGAACATCCGATTTTGGTGGACAAATATCTGCAGGGTAAGGAATTGGAGGTGGATGCGGTCTGCGACGGCACGGATATCTTGATCCCGGGCATCATGGAGCACATCGAGCGGACGGGCGTGCATTCCGGCGACAGTATTTCCGTCTACCCTGCGCCCACGGTCAGCGAGAAGGTGAAGGAGACCATTGCGGAGTATTCGAGGCGGCTGGCAAAAGCCCTTCACGTGATCGGTCTGATTAATATTCAGTTTATTGCCATGGGCGACGAGGTGTATGTGATCGAGGTCAATCCCCGGTCTTCCCGCACTGTGCCCTATATCAGCAAGGTGACCGGAATCCCCATCGTAGATTTGGCCACGGAGGTGATCATCGGAAAGAAAATACGGGATCTGGGCTATGAGCCTGGGTTACAGCCGGCGGCGGATTATTTTGCCGTTAAGATGCCGGTATTCTCCTTTGAAAAGATCAGGGGTGCGGAGATCAGTCTTGGACCGGAAATGAAGTCCACGGGCGAGTGCCTCGGTATCGCGAAGACCTTTAACGAGGCGTTGTATAAGGCGTTCCTTGGCGCGGGCATCAACCTGCCCAAGCATAAGCAGATGATTATCACCGTCAAGGATGCGGATAAGGGCGAGGCCATCGAGGTGGCGCGCCGTTTTGAGAAGCTGGGGTATATCATCTATGCGACCAGAAGCACCGCGGAGGTTTTGAATGAGGCGGGCGTGAAGGCGAGGAAGGTCAATAAGATTCATCAGGAATCACCCACTGTCATGGATTTGATTTTGGGACACAGGATTGATCTGGTGATCGACACACCCACTCAGGGACGGGATAAGAACAGGGACGGCTTTTTGATCCGCAGAACTTCCATCGAGACAGGGGTCAACTGTATCACGGCCATGGACACGGCAACTGCCCTCGTGACCAGCCTGGAAAACGCGGCGTCCCAGGGAGAGCTGAGTCTGGTGGATATCGCGGGGATGAAGGAAGCACGAAAGTAATGAATGGATAGTGGGAATGAATCAGGTCAGAAATTACCAGAAGGAACTGGATAAAATTATCGAAAATATCGGCGCGGCAGGCGAATGCGCGCCGACTCTTTTTCTGCACAGCTGCTGTGCGCCCTGTAGCAGCTATGTATTGGAGTATCTGCGGCAGTATTTCAGGATCACCGTCTTTTATTATAATCCGAACATCACCGAGGATGCAGAGTACCGCAAGCGGGTGGCGGAGCAGAAGCGGCTGATCATGGCATATAATGAAACGGCGGCAAAGCGGGCGTGTGTGGGTTATCCCATCGAGGTTGTTGAGGGGGATTATGAACCCGGCCGCTTTTTTGAGATCGCGGAGGGGTTAGAAGACTGCCCGGAGGGCGGCGAGAGGTGCTTTGCCTGCTATGCACTCAGGCTTTCGGAGACGGCGAAGCGTGCCCGTGCGGAGAAGTTTGATTATTTTACCACGACACTCTCTATCAGCCCTTTGAAGAATGCGGCGAAACTCAATGAGATCGGCGAAAAGCTGGCGGAGGAGTACGGTGTGGCGTGGCTTCCTTCGGATTTCAAAAAGCGGGATGGATATAAACGTTCGATAGAACTGTCAAAGGAGTATGATTTGTACCGGCAGGATTATTGCGGGTGCGTGTACTCACACAGAGAGAGGGTAATAAATTAAGTAACTGAAAAAACTATTTACCTTACAAAAACTAAAAATTAGTTGACATACGCGAGCGGATAATGCTAAGATAGTCAGCGTGAGTGTAAAAAAGAACAAAGGAGAAAGCGTCTTTCGGTACAGGACGTTTTGGACAGGAGGAGAGTATGACAAAAATCAGAATGGACTTTGTACCCTGCCTGCTGATCGGAGGGCTTCTTTGCGGACTGACTATCTTTGCGGGACAAAAGTATGTGGATATTGCCGATGAGCGTTATGAGACACAGGAACTGCCGCAGGGAGAGGTCGGAGGAGAACCCTCGGCGGATACGCCGCTTGTGACGAGTATCGCAGAAATGCAGCAGAACGATACCTTTTATGTGGTCACTGATGATGAGAACTATGAAATGTATCATCTGTTTTATGATGATAAGGAGTGGAATCCGATGGAACTTCCTTCCGGGGAAGTGGTGTGCGTGCGTTCCAATGTGAAGGCGAGCCAAACAGTGGACGGTTATAAGAAACAGACGCCGGTGGGAAAGATTGTGCCATTTGAGATTCCGGAGACTTTGATCAGCCAGCTGAAGGATGAGAGAAGCGGTATGGAATTTTCGGATACCACCTTCTATGTGGACATGTTTGGAGAAGCATTGGAATCCGCCAATGAGGATGACATCAAGTTTAAGTTTGATATGGCGGCGGTGATCTTGTTCTGGGTAGGTACTTTCGGTTCTCATATGATCGGGGCAAAGATCGGCCTTCTGCCGCCTGTTTTCCCGAAGAGGAAGAAGGCGCAGGCATAAGACATGTCAGCATTATAAGAATAGAAGTGACTGTGGCGGTCAACGTTGGACTGCCGCAGTTTTTTTAGGAAGATAAATGACATTTGTGTGCATTTGTGGTACAATCGTCGCAGGGTCAGCACCCTGAGACCAAAGAATTGCTTTGTAGTAAACAGACATTGCCTGTAATGGGATGCTTATGAGGTAGCTGTAAGAGTATAAGAAAGGCACGGAAACAATTATGAAGAAAATATTGGATTTGATTTCAGAGGAAATGAAAAAAGCCTTTGAGGCTGCCGGGTACGATGCGGAGCTTGGAAGAGTCACACTTTCCAACCGACCCGATCTGTGCGAATATCAGTGTAACGGCGCGATGGCGGGCGCGAAGAAATACCACAAGGCGCCTCTTGTGATTGCGCAGGAGGCAGCACAGAATCTTTTGGAGAGTGTTGTTTTGGCGGAAGTGTCGGCTGTGGCGCCGGGCTTTTTGAATATGAAGGTTAAGGAATCTTTTGTCAGAGACTATCTGCGGGAAATGAGCGGGAGTGAAAAATTCGGGCTGGCAAAACCGGAGAAAGTGAAAAAAATTATTATTGACTACGGTGGTCCGAATGTGGCGAAGCCGCTCCATGTGGGGCATTTGCGCTCGGCGATTATCGGGGAGAGCATCAAGCGCATCTGTCGGTATGCGGGACATGAGGTGATCGGAGATATTCATCTGGGCGACTGGGGACTACAGATGGGACTCATCATCACGGAATTGCAGAAGAGACAGCCTGATCTGATATATTTTGACGATTCCTACGAAGGAGAGTATCCTGCCGAAGCACCCTTTACCATATCGGAGTTGGAGGAAATTTACCCTACGGCAAGCGCGAAATCCAAGGAGGACGAGGCATACAAGGCTGACGCCATGGAGGCGACATACAAACTACAGAGCGGCGTGCGCGGGTATCGGGCGTTGTGGGATCACATCATTGCCGTGTCAGTGACGGATCTAAAGAAGAATTACAAAAATTTAAATGTGGAGTTTGATCTTTGGAAAGGCGAGTCTGATGTGCACGATATCATTCCCGGTATGGTGGAAATGATGAAACGGGACGGTTATGCCTATGAGAGCGACGGCGCGCTGGTGGTGGACGTGAAGGAGGAGACTGACACGAAGGAAGTGCCGCCCTGCATGATTTTAAAGTCCGACGGGGCGTCCCTCTACAACACCACAGACCTGGCAACCATCATGGACCGCATGGAGCATTATCATCCTGACGAAATGATTTACCTGACGGATAAGAGACAGGATCTGTATTTTGAGCAGGTATTCCGCTGTGCGAGAAAGACCAAATTGGTTAAAGAGAATACGGAACTGGTGCATATCGGTTTCGGCACAATGAACGGAAAGGACGGCAAGCCCTTCAAGACAAGAGAGGGCGGTGTGATGCGTCTGGAAAACCTGATCCGCGAGATCAACGAGGAAATGATCCGTAAAATTCAGGAGAATGGGGAGACTAAGGGATCTGCGGTGGATATGGAGCAGGCCCGTGAGACGGCAAAGATTGTCGGACTGGCGGCGATCAAGTATGGCGACCTCTCCAATCAGGCTTCTAAAGACTATATTTTTGATATGGATCGCTTTACCTCCTTCGAGGGAGACACCGGTCCCTATATTCTTTATACGATTGTACGCATCAAGTCAATTTTAAGCAAATATGAAGAACAGGGCGGAAAATTGACTGAGACGGTCATACAGGAAGCGACAAATACGTCAGAAAAGAGCCTGATGCTGGAACTGACGAAATTCAATGCCATGATGGAGGCGGCGTGCGAGGAGATTGCGCCCCACAGGATCTGCGCTTATATCTATGATTTGGCCAATGCGTTCAACCATTTCTACCATGAGACAAAGATTCTCACGGAGGAGGACGGAGGGAAAAAGGCCGGGTGGATTGCCCTCCTGATATTGACCAGGGATGTGCTGGAAACCTGTATTGACCTGCTTGGTTTTTCCGCGCCGGAGAGGATGTAAAAAAACACTTGACAAGCAGTGACAATAAATTGTATACTAGCAGAGCGGGTTGTGTAAGCGGCCCGCCTATCATTGGGGTCTTAGCTCAGCTGGGAGAGCATCTGCCTTACAAGCAGAGGGTCATAGGTTCGAGCCCTATAGGCCCCA
>DKUO01000006.1:58101-74303 GCA_002490705.1 Lachnospiraceae bacterium UBA7202 | reverse complement strand
AGGGTTCAAGTCCCCCTCTCGCTACTTAAAAACATCGCAGAAATGCGGTGTTTTATTTTTGCGTGTTGCATTTTGTGTTGCATAACTTGGAAAAATGATTGTTTGCAAGGTTAGCCATTTCTTTCTGTCTGTCGCTCATGGCGTGCCGGTAAACAGATTTCAAAACGGCATCTGTCTTCCAGCCGCCCTCCTGCATGATATAGGCATCCGGGATACCCAGAGCGTGACGGATGGATGCAGAATAGTGCCGGAGGTCATGGAAGCGGAAATGTTCTATATTTGCTCGTGTGAGCACTCTTTGAAACATGATGGTAATAGAGTGGGGATTTAGGGTAGTAATATGTCCTACCTCACGAATTCTGTCGGTAACAAACGAAGGAGCGCTGATGTACCTGTCAGAGCTGCCAGTCTTAGGTGCCTTTAGGTGCCACTCTTTATCTGTTCCAAGGACAAGGGAGTGGTGGACGTGTATCACATCTCCCTGTATATCATTCAGAGTAAGAGCGCATATCTCGCCGCGACGCATCATACAGAAAGCACCGAGGAGCACAGGAATTTCAAGTTCCGTATCTCTTACGGCATCTACCAACGCCTTTATTTCGTCATCAGAGGGGATATAAAGCTCTGGACGTACTTTTTGTGGCATAGAGGTCTTAAGGACTAAATCAGAGCCGATTACGGACGATATGAGGCCATGGTAATTGTGTACGGTTTTCGGAGATTTTAAGCGGCTCAGGTCATTTATCACTTTCTGTACATCATCCTGAGAGATATCGCGGATTTCCTTGCGGCAGAACGCAGGATAATCGCGAAGGAGTATTTTCTGGATATTACGGTAGCCCCTGGTCGTGGCAGGAGAGAGCACGGGCTCCTTAGAGACGATATAACTCTCCATGCGGTCAGAGAACAGGCTTGCGTCTGAACTATGTTTCTTTTGTTCTTTGTCCGCGGCATAGTCTGCAGCCATTCTTTCAGCCTCACGCTTTCCTTTTGCGCTCTGATCGGTGGAGGTAAAGGACTTATAATGCCGTTTCCCGTTTTCGTCCGTGTAATCGTAGACCTGACAGCGCCATGAGCCGGATGGGAGTTTCTTTGCTGTAGCCATGGTATCCTCCTTAAAGAAATGAAAAAAGGCAGATAACCGAAGTTACCTGCCCATAAAGCTGAATGAAATAGGTGGGGTGGCAATCCCACATCTCTTTTAAGACCCATAGGGCGTGACGGCCGCCTGTTCCGTCCTCAGATTTCATTCAGTATAGCTTACTCATTTGGTAACTTAATTATACAATATTCTTTAGCCAAGTCAAGGCTTTTTTTCATTCCATTCCCATGCCCGGCCTTTATCAATATAATTAGTCAGCTGCGCATCTGTTATTGGATACATAGTTCGGTAAGATAATGCTCCAGATGCAGAAATTCTTATGGCTACTGAAACATGACCGGAAAAATTCTTTATAAATGAGATGCTATTATCTTTAGGATGAATACTGAGGTAATCTGGTTTTTCAATGATAGAGGGTATTTGTTCCAAGCAATGATTAAATTCATTATCTGAAATAAAATCATCTTTATGTAATTCGGTATGCTTGATTCTGTCCTTCCAAAAAAGAATATCTGTATCGGAATTAAGTATTCCGGACAAGTGAGGGGCTTTTTCGATTAAAAAGGCAATCTTGTCTGGACTTAGCTTTCCAAGAGATATGCAATTTTTCCCTTTGTCAAAATCAGAAATATCAAGTATATTTGCCATTTTGCAGCCTTTCTTGTAAATGTTTTATAGTGTCCTGCAAACTTATTTCTCTGGCGGTATTTCATCAACGTGGAGCTATTCCTTATGTTGTAATCGCACAAGCATTCTCACATCAAGATAAAATCCTTCACTTCCTTTGCCGTGATATCCCGCCCAAGGGCAATGCTCGCCGCTTGTACGGGAGTGAATTTTAGATATCTGGAAAGCGCGTGGATATCCATTAAGTCAAAGTTCACAGGATGGGCTTTTTTCTTTCTGAATGTTGCAAGGCTCATATGGAGATAATTTGCGACTGATTCATCGGATAGAGCATATCTTTCCTGATTACAGACTATGATTGCCCGGATGATGCGGTTTCGGTCTTCTTGGGGTGATGGTTTTAATCTTGGCATGATGGTCTCCTTTGTGTGGCGGTTATTCCTGGGGCGGGGTGGTGGGCTTCTTTTGGTATTCTGGTATTTTGGTTAATAATTCTACTTGTTCGATAGCCCGGTCTATCTGCTCGTCTGCTTTTTTCTGACCTTCTGCATTTAGCATAGAGTAGAATTTTGCAAAAATGTAACCTACTTTTTTTAGGCATCTTTCCAAATATGCAGATTTAAAGTTGATTTCTGCCGGAGTCAACTCTTCCCCGCGATCTAATTTTAGCATAAGTTCATCAAAGCGAAAGTCGTCAAGCTGTTCCCAATCTATACCACGAGTATTAGTGTGTAATTTTAGTGAGTTGTCTTGGTAATCTTCGTTTGGCTTATCATATGATGACTGCAATGGGCGTGTAAATGGTTTTGGAGGTCCGTCATCTTCTGCTTCGTAAAGTTTGAAAGGTTTTGCTCTTTTCTTTTCAAGTTCTATTTGTTTGGCATCTTGAAACTTGTCTAACTCCTCTGCGGAACTGGCATAAGAATAGGAGTTGTCATACTCCAAATTTTCTGTTCCATTTAGAGTGTTTAACATTCGTTTAGTATAATCAGAAATTTTTTTCTGGTCATCTGCTGTGATGTTTTCGCCAGAAGCTTTTTTGTCAATCAATTTTTCTGCTTCTGCGTCCTTTTTGAAGCGCTCTAGTCTTTCTGGTGTGAGTTCATATTTAGGAAGAGGAACAACGATAATACTCTCATCAATATCTGAGACTTCACAACCAAGAGCGTCTGCTATTTTCTTTTTCGTTTCAAGTTTTGGTTGCCGTTTACCAGATTCGTATTGCGAAATAAGCTGAGGAGAACATCCAATAATATCAGCTATTTGCTGTAATGTCATTCCCTTCTCTTTGCGTATATTTCGAATATTGTTTCCAATGCTCATTTTTTCACCACCTATTAAAATAAGTATATCAAATAATTGGTAAAAAATAAAGCAAATGATTAAAAAAACTATTGACTTAAAGCAAAAGATTGATATAATGAGATTATAAAGCAAAGGCTTTAAAATGTCAAATTGAAATTTCGGAAAGGAGAAGAGAGAAAAATGAAATTAAAACTCGACACAAAGAAAATTTATCTCAAAATGGCAGAGTGCGGCATTACTGCTACGGAGATAGCCAAACAGGGCGGTATAAGCCAACAGGCTGTTTCTAATGCACTGAATGGAAAAAGAGTCGGAAAAGTCAAGGTAGTTCCGGCATTTTGCAAAGTATTGGGATTTGAAGCTAAAGACATTGTTATTATTGAAGACTGAAAATAAAAAGATGGAGGTATAAGGAAACAAGAGGATGATAAGATTTTGGAAATGTCACCCACCAGTCGAATAAAGTTAATTTGATTGTGAATTAGTAGCAAGGCTTACATATGGGCAGGGAAAGTCGGGAGATTCCATACCATGGCATTTATGTTTTCCGTCCCTATTCATAAGTGAACATTTAGCGGTTTTATAAACTTTCTTGCCGTCTACAGTATCATATCCGTTTTCTATGGTGGTATTTATTCTGTATTTACGGCAAGTAAATGTGTGATATTCATATTCCATGTTGTTCCTTTCTCTGGTGGGTAATTTGAGTATAACACATATTTAGCGAATTGTAAGGAGTAAGAATTGATACATTAGAAAGGGGTGATAAAACGGTGTATTCATACAGCAAGCTTAAGGGTAGAATAACCGAGCGCTACGGAACACAGGCGAGTTTTGCTAAGAAGCTCGGTATATCCAAAAACTCAATGTCGAAGAAATTGACCTGTAAGACGGAATTTTCGCAATCTGATATTGAGAAATGGTCGGAACTATTAGGTATTGAGAAGGGTGAATATGAAGAATATTTTTTCACTTGATAAGTATGCTGCAAGGCTTGAAAAGCGGCACACGAAAAATTCAGATGCCGCAACTGATTAGGAAACTGCATGTGCAATTCCTTGGTCTGTCAATTTGAACTCGCCTAATACATTTTCCTTGACAAGACCTATGGCTGCAAGCTGTTTTCCAACAGGAGTATCAATGGCTTGCCAATCATTAACTCCTGTGCGTACATATTCATCATAAAGACGCTTTAGTGCTTTTTCAGCAATCTCAGTCATGGTATGCGCTCCTTTCTGTTAAACTTGGCTCTGCAAAGCCTGTAAGGAGATCATAGCATGAAGTAACCAAAAAGTTGTACCAAGTTTAATTTTAGGATTAACAATGTACAATTTTACATTTTATTTCATTCAAAAGGAGGTAGGAGGTGAAACAAAATCAATGAATACGACGGGCCAGATCCTTCTGCATCGAAAGATTATTGAGTGGGAGTGGTACGGAGATATCAATACTTGTCGGCTTTTTATCCACATGCTCTTAATCGCGAATTGGAAGGAGGGCCATTTTAGGGGCACAACGGTGCCGCGTGGTTCTTTTGTATCGTCACTCGACAAGCTGTCGGAAGAAACAAGATTGACAAAACGTGAAATAAGAACCGCAATTTCGCACTTAAAAACGACAGGCGAAGTGACAGTCAAAACGACAAACAAATTTAGCGTGTTTACTATCAAAAATTATGCTTTGTATCAGTCATTCGACATGCATAGCGACACGCAGGAGACAAAGAAGCGACATTACAACGACAGTCTAACGACACTAATAGATATAAGTAATAAAGGAAATAAAGTAATAAAAGATAATAATATATGCCCGGAGCCAGAAAATTCCGCTCCGACCCCAAGCGGCATATTGCTCCCGCTGGTGGACAAATCGTTTTATGATGTTCCGCAGGAAAAGATTGCCCTCTGGCGAGAAACCTATCCGGCGGTGGATGTGGAGCAGGAACTTAGGCGTATGATCGCGTGGCTGGACTCAAACCCTACAAAGCGCAAGACCAGAAGGGGTATTGAGAGATTTATCAACAACTGGCTTGCCAGAACGCAGGATTCCGGGGGCAGTAAAGGGGGAAAGGAGGTGAGTGAGGCAGTTGGAAACAATGCGTACAATACGGACGAGGGGTGGAAACGAATTTCGCGGGCGCTTGATGAAGCAGGAGACAATTTCGATCGACGAGATGACTTACCTTTTGGATGAGTACGATATCCAAGAGTACGGAGAAGCGGTCTTTTCAGATGATCCCAAAGCACAAAACGGGAAGTTCAGAAGTGCGCGGTCTATGATTCCGTTTGAGAGCCTGGATAAGAGAGCGCAGGATTTTGAATGGGCTCTATACGGAGATGATCCAGATTCAGAGAATGGTCGTAAGATGGCGAATGCTTTTGTCCTAAATTTCCAGAAGTTTCGTCGGGCGGGGAAAGGTCTATATCTCCATTCGAGTACGAAAGGAACCGGCAAAACTTATCTGTCGTATTGTTTGGCAAATGAAGTGATGGCGCGGTATGACGTAAATGTGAAGTTTACAAGCGTGCTTGAGTATCTTGATCTGACAAAAAAGGGATATAGCAGTGCTGCGGATAAGGAAGAAAAGGACGGCATCATGAGAGCCACGGTCTTGATTCTGGATGATATCGGTGTCGAGGTCAGCAAGGAGTGGGTGAACACTACGCTCTATCAGTTAATCAACTACAGATACGCCAATAAGCTAATTACTATTTTCACCAGTAACTATCCGCTTGAACAGTTAAAGGTTGATGATCGGATCAAGGATAGAATCAATTTTATGTGTTTGCCGTTACATATCCCCGAAGTGTCTATCCGCGCTATGGAGACAGATCGGGAAAATAGTAAGTTTATAAGGGAGGTGTTTGAAACAAAATAAAGGCCCTTACCAGAGCGGTAACTCTGATAGGGGCAGGTAACCCGTCAACCAAGCAAAGTGAGGGTATGTAGGAATTATAACATTCCTGCGGCTCTCTGTCAAAGAAAGGAGTTTTATGGACAAGATAAAGCGGTATGTCGAGGATTTTCTCAAGACAACCAAGGTAAAAGAGGAAGATCAGCTGTATACAAATGAACTGGATGCGTGTAAAAAGGCTATGGCAGTGGACCCATTTAGGACGCTCTGTACACTTTTTGACTATGGGTACGCCAAGGGCTACCGGGCAGCGGTGGCAGAGATGAAGAAGGAAGGAGGCGCAGTGGTATGAGTGAGTTGTTAAAAGAAAAGATTTTTCTTATGCTGTCCGAGATCAATGACGAGAAATTTCTCAACCAGATACGGACACTGATAAAACTGCACATCGAAAAGAAAGGGGAAGCGGCATGAGAAAATATTACGAGGTTGACCGTGAGGAATACATCAAATTAATAAATGATATTCTTTCCGAGACAAAAGATATATGGATTCTCTGGCAGATTTATCTTAGTGCGTTTCATATGACAAATGAAGGAAAGGCGGAGATAGTGGAATGAATGAAAATCAGAGAAAAGAATATGCGTAGCGGCTGAAATCAGGGACAAAGGAGCTTATAGACGGCATTGGAACGGAAAGCGAATTTGAGCAGGAAATAATTAAGATGATTTATGGATTTGTTCGGAGAGGCTTTCTGGAGTGCCGGGCGGCGAAGGAGGTGCGAAATAACTGATATGGAAGTAGCGTGTATGGTTGCCGTTTTGGTTTTGATGATGGATGAACATTTCAAAATGTGTTGTGATTATGTTCAAAAAATGAAGATGCCTCAGGAAGAACGGCAGTTTATGGAAAGTGTGATTTACGTTGCCAAAACAAAGAGGAAAGAGAGGGTGTTTGGATGAACATGGATGCAAATGAGATTATTCTAAGGAATAAACCGCGCCGTGAGTCTATGAGTTTTGAGCGTCTGAAATTTCTCTGCTACTTTGTAGCGGGCATGACGGCTATGGTCATGGCATTTATCGCGGCGTACATGATTATTTTTTTCTGCTGTACATCTTAAAGAGGGGAGGCGTAGAAGATGGCAAAGGTGGCATTTGGAGCGTGGACGGATAAAAACGAGAGTTTTACCAGAAAAATCAGGGCAAACCGGATTGAGGAAGGTGTGGGAATAGATATTCTCACAAAGAAAGCGGGGATTGAGAGGTCTACCTATTTCAGCCATGTCCGGAACCCGGAAAAGATCACACTCAGGGAACTTCGGGTATACTGCAATACGTTGAAAATTCCGGCGGAGAGTCTGATCTCTGCCGTATATGAGGGAGGTGACTAAAATGTACATACACGGCTTTATTGACGGCGTTCTGGCCGCGGTCGTGCTGGGAATGGCGGCGTTGATCGCGGCAGCAGTGATCTATTCCAGAAAGAAGAAATAGAAGTGGCGGGGCGGGCGGCGGTAAATGCCGTCCGTTTTGCTACTTAAAATTGGTACAACGGGTACGCCGAAATGGGGGATAATGGTATGAAAGAAAGAAAAGGACTTGCGGGGGGTTGCAGATGGCAAAGAGTACGATCGCAGAATGGGAGGGGACAGACGGACTCCTCCTGTTGGAGGCATGGGCGCGGGATGGCCTCACGGATGAACAGATCGCTGGAAATATGGGGATCACTGTCCGATGCCTTTACAACTGGAAAAAGAAAAGTGTTCCGATTTTTCAGGCCTTAAAAACAGGGAAAGAAGTTGCGGACATCGAAGTGGAAAACGCCCTGAGAAAGAAAGCCCTCGGATTTCGTGAGACAGAGCAGGCGGTCGGTACCCGTAAGACCGTTGAATATGAGAACGGTAAACGGATCAGGGAAGTGTCTGAACCTGTTGTGACGGAAGTGGAACGGTACTACCCGCCGGATACCACGGCACAGATCTTCTGGCTTAAGAACCGAAAGCCGGGACAATGGAGAGACAAGCGGGAGCAGGAGATGGATGTGACGGAGGCAGTGAAGATTATTGACAGCATCGGAGACAGTGATTGACTTTGGGAAATTGATAGTTCCTGCTTTTTATCCAGTCCACAGGGATATCGTGAAGGGCGGGCATACATATTATGACCTTTACGGCGGCAGAGGGGGCTTAAAGTCTTCGTTTATCTCGTTGGAGATCATTCTCGGGATGATGAAGGACGGACAAGCCAATGCGGTCATATTCCGTAAATATGCGGTTACGCTGCGGGAAACCGTCTATGGGCAGATACTCTGGGCGATTGAGACACTTGGCGTTTCCCATTTGTGGGAGGCAGGGGTGAACCCTATGCAGTGTACTTACCGCCCAACAGGTCAAAAGATTATTTTTCGCGGATTGGACAAGGCAAAGAAAACAAAGTCCCTGAAAGCCAGCCAAGGGTATTTTAAGTATCTCTGGTTTGAGGAACTGGATGAATTTCAGGGGCCGGAGGAAATCAGAACGGTGCAACAGTCGGTTCTCCGTGGCGGCAGTAAGTTTGTTGTATTTAAGAGTTTCAACCCGCCGATCAGCGTCAGTAACTGGGCAAATCAGTATATCAACGAGCCGAGAGCCAATGCCCTGCGACATAAGAGCAGCTATCTGGATGCGCCGACGGAATGGCTTGGGCAGCAGTTCCTTGATGATGCAGAACACTTGAAGGAGGTCAATGAGAGGGCCTACCGGCATGAATATTTAGGAGAACCGGTCGGCACGGGCGGACAGGTCTTTGAATTTTTGGAAATCCGAACGATCACGGATGAGGAGATGCTACAGTTTGACCGCATTTATCAAGGGATAGATTTTGGATGGATGCCGGACCCGATGGCATTTATCCGATGTTCTTACAGGCCAAACCATGAAAAGGTGTATCTGTTGGATGAATATGTGGGGCGGAAAATCAGCAACGAGGAACTGGCAAAGGAGATTAAACGGCGGCATTATGATGATTATTATATCATGTGTGACTCCGCAGAGCCTAAGTCGATATTTGATCTGCGCTTTAGGGATGTGTGGGCGCAAGCCGTCAATAAGCGGCCGGGTAGCGTGGAATATGGCATGAAGTGGCTGCAACGCCGGACGATTGTTATTGATCCGGCAAGGACACCCTGTGCATACAAGGAGATTATTGAATACGAATACGACCGGGATAAAGACGGGAATTTATTATCCGGTTACCCAGATAAGAACAATCATTGTATTGATGCTCTCAGATATGCGTTAAGCAGAATTATGAACTCATGGGAAACGTCAGCATAACAGGAAGGAGAAATATATATTATATGGATTATTTGAAAGTAAAATGTTTCCACTGCAAAGGGGAATTTGAGTTATACAACCGCAATATGAATTACGACGATAAGCCGCCAAGGTGCCCTCACTGTCTGAAAAAGATGGACAAGACGCAGTGGGAACGGCTGGTTGATGCTTATTATACCTTTGCGGAGGTCAATAAGAATTTCAGAAAATACTACGAGGACAGGGGAGAGCCGCTGTTTCAAGTGGAGCTTCGGAGTTACTATGTGAAGCCGGAAAAGATTGTGATAGAGGATTAACAGAAAGGATAGGATAACGATGGATAAACTTGTGTGCGGCATGGTAGTGGATGAAGATTTGTATTATAAATACAACTTGGATGATGAAACAGGTTTGCGCAGAAAGTATCCGCCCGGAGGAGAACTCACTCTTGATCTTGTGGAGTTCTATTCGACAGCAGAAGGACGCAAAGTTCTCTGTCCAGAATATGTAGAGGACGCGAAAAGGATTGCCGAACAGATCAGAAACGAAATTAAAGAATATTATGCAGCAGAAGACAGCAGGGAAGAAAAGGAGGAGCAAACGGCTATGAAACATGACACATTCGACGGATATTTAAGGGATTTGCAGGAGATCCACGCCAAGGCTGCGCCGGAGCGGAGAGCGCTCAAGGAGAAGATGGATATGGCACAGAAGCGCTGGGAGGAAAACCAGCGGGAGTTCAAGAATGATGAACATTTTCTGGCACGGGAGAAAGTATGTTATCTGGATGCACAGGAGGAGTACAAAAGAAGCATCAGTGAACTTCAGAGACGGACACGGGAGGAAGTTGAGGCGGTACAGGCAGAATATGAGAAACATGTGACGGATTTCTATACAGCCAACGGAAACCGGCTTGATGAGGCGGCGGTTCGCCTGTTAAATTCTGGTATTAAGCTGACGGAATCAGAGATTGATGGTTTGGTAGAGCAGAACAGGAGCAATCCGACAATGCTCCGGCTGATATCGGATCACTGTGAGAAGATGGAAATTGAGAATCGAAATGCCAGAGTATACGGAAGCCTTGCAAGAAAAGGCGGAGCAGATGAAAGAGAGGCATTTAAGGTGATCGCGGATATGGTCGAGAAGGCAGTCAGTGAAAATGAAGTGACAGCGGATATCTGGTCGAAATCGGAGTCCCATTTTCAGAGGCTCAGTGACCAGCAGATCGGCGCTATGGGTGAGTTCTTTGTGCGACCGGAAACGCCGCATACTCAGGTAGCAGAATAAAGCAGCGGAGAACAGTGCAGAAATCAGCGATGGTAACTGCACTGTTTTTATATTTCCTGGCAGATCATCCGGGGTAAAATATCCCGTAAAAATGGTACAACGTTTTTTCCTAAATATCGGATAATGGAGATAGGAAAGAAATAAAGGGATTGGAGGGATGAGGATGGATGGGATGTCAGCACAGGCACAGGAGGTCAGGCGGAATTACAAAAGACAATATCGGATTCGTAACCGGGAGAAGATCAATTTCCAACAGAGAATGTGGAGGAAG
Source organism: Lachnospiraceae bacterium UBA7202 (assembly GCA_002490705.1). Lineage (GTDB taxonomy): Bacteria > Bacillota > Clostridia > Lachnospirales > Lachnospiraceae > UBA3282. Next base: position 63,565 of record DKUO01000006.1, on the reverse strand, counting down.
AAGAATCCGGACAAAGTAAAGGAATATCAGGCGCAGTATTGGGAGCGCAAGGCGGGAAAGGCTGGTAATATCCGCGCATCTTGGAAGGATTACGGTATCACACAGGAAAGAGTAGACGAGCTGATGGAGATTGTCAGATCGGGGAAGTATGAGACTCTGGCGCGTCAAGCTGCCCATATGGCGGATGAAAAGGCGGCGGAGCATATTCTCTTGTCAGTAAAGAAAAATCTTTCCTATGATCGCTTGGAGTACCATGACCGGCTTGGCAGGTGCCCGCTGGGAAGGACAGATTTCTATGGGGCAAAGCGGCTGTTCTTTCATTATCTGGACTGTGCATTGAGGGGTGAAGAAACGAAGATTAAAGGGGAATTGGGTAAATGAGTAAAGAAAGTAAGTCGGGACTGTACAAAATCGAATTAAACAATATGGGCGATTATATCGAGATATCAACAGCGGACACGGGGCTCTTTGACAGGTTTGTGGAAACATACAGGCAGATTGTAAGCGCGGCGAAAGAACTTCCCAGAAGATACCGTGAGATAGAAAAGGTTCGTGTTATACCCGGGCATGAGAACAAAACGGTAGAAAAGATCAGGGCAAATGTGAGATTCTGCGGGGAATCGGCTGAAAAGATTGACCTCGTTTTTGGACAGGGAACACTTAAGAAATATTTTCGCGAACACTACGAGAAAATCCCTGATTTCATGCCGGGAACTGAATACTTTATTGATTTTTTTGAGCAGATGGTTCCTGTACTGGAGAAGCTGTTTGGACGGAAGATTGATGAACGGGACAAGAAAGCCGTTAAGTCCATGACTCAGTATATAAGATAGGGGACGAGAGTATGACAATTACAATTCCGGCATTCTGGTGCGCGTGATCGTGACGGTAGTAGTTGAGTGTGTATCGCTTGTGGGTGCGGCAATTGTTATGGCGGCAAGCGACAGGAAAAAGAAAGGATGTAAGTGATGGAAGAAGTAAGAGAAGAAATGAAAATCGGGGGAACCAACAGAGAAACCATGAAAGCAGAGAACCACGTCTGGCTGATGGATGTGGAGTTCTGTAACGGCGAGAAGATCACTGTCTCCGGCAATGATATCTCCATCATCGAGCGGTTTGAAGCTGCCGGCGAAGAACTGGAGGCGCTGGCTGATGTTATGGAGAAAAGAGAGGCCGAGGAAAAGACCGCAAAGGAAAAGATTGCGGAGCGGCGAGAGTTCTCTGAGAAAGCGGCGGAGATTATGGACGGTGTTTTCGGGGAAGGAACGACAAGAAAGTATTTCGGAGATGTTTATGAGGCGATTCCTGACTTTTGCCCGGATGCGGAGTGCTTTATGGACTTCTGGGACTCCCTTATCCCTGTCATTGAGCGGCTGTCCGACCACAAGGTCAAGCTGGAAAAACTGGCAAGCAAGGCGCGCATGGATAAGTACATGCCGCAGGATCATAAGAAACCTTCGGCAAAGAAATAGATATTACCGGCTGATAACAGGTATCAGTCGCTAACCTGAAAAAGTTACGGGCAGACTTGCAAAGGCATCTCTGCTTATGTGGAGGTGTCTTTTTTATGGCGCAGTACGACGGAAGTATCAGGATTGATACACGGGTTGACACAAAGGGATTGCAGCGTGGGCTTACCTCGGTAAAGGGTGATCTCGGGAAGTTTAAAGACTCCATACATAACGGTATGTCTGCCTTAGACAGAGGAATCACGGATATCGGTGGCAAAATAAAACAGATGGGCTCCGGTATGCGCAAGGAGGTTTCAAGCGTAAGGGGCAGTGTGGATGGCTTGTCTGGCTCTTTTAAGAAATTAGGCGCGACGATTGCGTCTGTTTTTGCTGTGCGAAAAATCGTAGGAATTTCCAATTCTTTTACAGAATTAGGCTCTGATCTGGAAGAAGTGCAGAATGTTGTGGATGTGACTTTCTCAACCATGTCTGATAAAGTTGACGAGTTTGCAAAAGCCGCCGCAAGATCAGCGGGACTTTCTGAGACAATGGCGAAACGGTACGTCGGCACGTTCGGGGCTATGTCTAAGTCCTTCGGGTTTGCGGAGGATGCCGCTTTCGGTATGTCAACTACACTTACGCAGTTAGCGGGCGATGTAGCGTCATTTTACAATATTTCGCAGGATGAGGCATACACAAAGCTGAAATCCGTGTTTACTGGCGAGACAGAGACGCTAAAAGACCTTGGTGTGGTAATGACGGAAAATGCCCTTAATTCCTACGCTATGGCGAAAGGGATAGGGAAAACCGTAAGCAAAATGACCGAACAGCAAAAGGTTGCGCTTCGGTATCAGTTTGTTTTGGAAAAATTGTCTGGCGCGTCTGGTGACTTTGTACGCACACAGGATAGCTGGGCGAACCAGACAAGGGTTTTGAAATTGCAGTTAGAGAGCCTTAAGGCAACAATCGGGCAGGGGCTTATCAATGTACTGAATCCGCTCTTGAAGATGTTAAACACCTTGTTGGAGAAACTAAGAGCAGTCGCCAACGCCTTTAAGTCTTTCACGGAATCGTTTTTCGGGAAAACTTCTGCGGGGAGCTCCGGGGCAGGATATGTTGATACCTCTGAGGATATTGCGGGTTCTCTTGAAGATGTGTCGGATGCGGCACAGGATGCGGAGAAAGCACTTGAGGGGTATCTTTCCCCGTTGGATGAGATCAACAAGTACAGTACGGGCAAGGATAAGGATTTACTTTCCGGACTTGAAGACATTGATTTTGGCAAGATGGGCGATATCAACATGGATGTGAAGATAACGCCTGATCTGGATGACTCTACGCTGTCAAAGAAGATAGCGAAAATGGCGCAGAAGGTCAAAAGCGTTTTACAAAAGCTGTTCCGGCCGTTAAAGGAGGCATGGGACCGCGAAGGAAAGTCCGTCATGGACTCATGGAAGCGGGCGCTGGATGAAGTCTGGAAACTCGTAAAAGACATAGGGAACGACTTTCTCGATGTATGGAATCAGGAGAAAACGATCAGGATATTGGAAAATATTCTCCGTATCATTTCCAATATCGGACTTACGGTGGAAAAGCTGGCCCATAACTTCCGTGAGGCATGGAACGAAAACGACCGGGGAAAAAAGATTTTAGAAAATATCCGGGATATTATGGGGAAAATCGTTGAGAACATAAGAGAGGCATCCGATAAGACCGTAGAGTGGGCGGACGAGCTCGACTTTGGCCCACTATTGGAATCCTTTGAAAAATATACAAAATCCCTCATTCCTCTGGCTGACTCGCTGAGCGGCGTCCTGTCTGACTTCTACACAAAAGTCCTTCTGCCGCTTGGAACGTGGACAATCGAAAAAGGGCTGCCAGAACTTCTTGACGTACTGACAAAGTTTAATGAGAAAGTGGATTGGGAGAGTCTGCGCAAAAATTTGGCGGAGTTCTGGGACCATTTAGAACCCTTTGCGGAAACTGTGGGTGAGGGGCTGATCATTTTTATTGAGCGTGTTTCTGATGCACTGGCTAATTTCTTAAACAGTCAGGAGTTCAAGGATTTTCTGGTAACTGTGGAAAACTGGATGGACTCTGTTAAGCCGGAGGATGTGGCGGATGCGCTGGAACTAGTGGCGAAAGGGATGATTGCGCTGAAACTGGCATTATTGGGATATAGCGCAATCAAAGGGGTCACCGGCATTTTCGGGACCATTAAATCGTTTCTGGCTATCTTTGGTGTTGGAGGGAGTGCTGCTAAAACGGCCGCAAATATGGATACCGTGGCCGCTTCCATAGGAGGCCTATCGACGGCTTTGACAGCGCTTGCCGGTGTTGCGGCTGTCGCTGGTTCATACAAACTTCTTACGGGACATCTTGAGGAATTATTTGCTGCTTTTGGTAAGAGTACAGACCAAGGGAGAAGGCTTGAAGAAAGATATGAGGGTCTTGACGGAGCGGCGAGATTTGCAAAAGACGGGATTGATATGCTTAAGAACGGGATAGAGGGGTACGGCTTTGCGGCGGATAATTGCGTAGGCACCGGTGTTGCTCTTGAAAAGGCTATGGAAGATATTCAAAACGGCGCTATCCTTACCGACGAGCACATGGAAGAGCTGCAAAACCGTTTCAGCCTTACGGATGAAGATATGGAAATGCTACGTCAGGAAATGCTTGACTGCAACCCTATTCTTCGAGAGATTGCCGATAACCTCGGTTTTGAGGATGCTTCCCCGGAGACTTTACAGGATATTGCGGAAGGGTTTGGCATGATCGCAAACGGTGTCGAACCTCTCCCGGATGATCTTGCCAATATGACGGAAGAAGCCCGTGGATTCATGGAACGTGTCATGGAGAGCGAAACACCGATGGTTGTATTTGGTGAAAAGCTGGAAAACATCGGTGCAATATCTGACAACACGAGCGAGTCTCTTAATGAGACGGGGAAAAGTATATCGGATGGATTAATGAAGGGAATGGAAGAGGCGGATGTGGAGTCGGGTTCGGAAAATCTGTTTAGCCGCCTAATCGGAAAGATAAAGGAGTTGTTCGGCATTCATTCTCCGTCTACGGTTATGGCGGAGATTGGCGGCTTTATCGTCGAAGGGATGCTGAATGGTATTCTTGATTCCCTGAAAAGCATAGGTTCATGGGTAAAAGAACATATTTTTGAGCCTTTTATCAACGGATTTAAAAATGCTTTTGGCATTCACAGCCCATCAACCGTAATGGCAGAAATGGGCGGATATATCATACAAGGACTGCTCAACGGTCTTAAGAACATGTGGGGCAGTATTACTTCTTGGATTGAAGATAAGGTAAGTTGGATTATCGACAAATTCCAGAGCGTAAAGGACAAAGTAAGTGGATTCTTTAGCGGAGGCGGCAGTGGAGACTCCGGCCAAAGCTATTCTTCCCGATCTTACCCCATGCGCTCCCTTTCCGCGCCAACCGTCCATCCTGCCATCGCGAAGCTGTCAAACATTGAGATACCGAAATTGGCAACCGGCGCGGTGCTTCCGGCAAACCGCGAGTTCCTTGCACTTGTCGGAGACCAGAAGCACGGGACGAACATAGAGGCGCCGCTTGATACGATCAGACAGGCAAGCGAAGAAGCTGTTCTGAATGTACTGTCGAGGCTTGGTCTTAATGGAAATATTGGTAATAGCAATCCGCAGACAATTATTATAAAGCAGTATCTTGACGGAAAACAAGTGGCTGAGGCGGTAGTCAACGAAGGAAAAGTGCAGCAGATGTCAACAGGAAATAATATGTTCCTTCTTGGAACAATATAATATTGCATACTTTGCATACAGAATGCCGTCTGATTCGTGTTGCATTTCATGTTGCATAGCCATATAAAACAATATATTTCGGGGCATTTTTTTATATTCCAGTCTATCAAGATGTATCTGCAATGCCAGTGTTTATGCGGATTTCGGTAAATACACCGTTTTCGGTATGTATGAAAATCAGGTTCAAGTCCCCCTCTCGCTATTGCGTTTAAGAGT
>DKUO01000006.1:57231-57792 GCA_002490705.1 Lachnospiraceae bacterium UBA7202 | reverse complement strand
GGGATGCATTTGGATTGCGATTGATGTGGGATATAAGGTTGTGATAAAATTGGGGAACGAATTTGATTTTGCAAAGGAGGATTTACAATGAAAAAAATTGGATTAGGTATTGCAATATTACTCTTTGCTATTGTAATTTCTCTTTGTTCATCAGGAATGGAACTGCTCTCTATTGGAATTGGGATTGCAGGATTGTTTTTTTCAATCACAGGATTTATGGAACGTAAGTAAAATAATTTCAAGTTTGCCGAGAAGCTGAAGGACGCAAACTTTTGATATTTTATTTGCTCTGAAAATTTTATCGGGGTATAATATAGGTATGATATTTTGGACTTAAAGGCGGGTGATGATATGTTGGTAAAGGCCGCAGATCCGAAGTTAAGGGAGCAGGAAAAGTTGCTATGGAAACGCAGGCGGCATATAATTTTGCTAATCCATTATCAAAATACAATATTTCTTTTGAATACAGAGGTGCGACGATGTGCTGAACTTCCCTTCTTTACTGGATTTTTATTTTGTGAGAGCGGTTCAAGTCCTCCTCTCGCTATTGCGTTTAAGAGT
>DKUO01000006.1:2489-56920 GCA_002490705.1 Lachnospiraceae bacterium UBA7202 | reverse complement strand
GGGATGCATTTGGATTGCGATTGACGTGGAGTGTGAGGTTGTGATAAAATTGGGTGAACGAATTTGAAATTAGAGAGAATTACTAAAGATGGAAAGAAATAGTATGTTGAAAAAATTGTACCGTGTTCTCTAATATGTCACATCTGTTCGGATAGATAACGAAAGGATAAAAAAATGGGATTGTTTGATAAGTTCAAAAAGACGAAAGAATCTGCAAATAAGGAGACGGCCTATCCATCGGCGTTGGGGTGGGAGGCAATTACGGCCGAGTTTGAAAGAATATATCCGAACCAGATGAATCCGAAACATTATGGGACTCTTATAAAGTGGTCGTTGGGTGGAAAGGACCCTCTTGATGGTATCAGCATTTATGACGGTGGCGATTATTGGCATTTTGTTACATATGGTATGACAGAATTGTACGAAGAGAAAGAAGGCAATGATGGAATAAGCGGCTTTGGCTATGAAATGACTTTTAAATTAAAAAAGGATAATTACCCTGATGAAGAGGGTGAATGCAGATGTATATGCGGCATATTGCAGGCGATAGCAAGAATAACCTTTCAAAACGGCGAACTTTTTCGGCCATATGAGTTTTTATATACAGGACAGACGACAGGAATAGATGCGTATCAAAAATCAAATATCACAGGATTTATATGCGTCCCTGATCCATCTGTTAATACCATAGAGACACTTAATGGAAAGGTTGAATTTCTGGAATTTATCGGTATGACGGATGCGGAATTAAAGACATTGGACTCATCACAGAGCGTAAAAGATATTTATGCCAGATTAGGCAGTGATATCACAGACTATAACAGGAGATCGCTGGTTTAGGATTGACTACAGGAAGCGTGACCATGTGTGGGAATTTGAGGGACAAAAGAAGTATTTTAGAATTTGTAGGATGGTACACTGTGGACATAATCGAATATTTCAGTACAGATAACAAAGAATATTGGCTTTCAAAGATAAAAGAAAGTGATTGGGAAGCCGGTCAGTTTTTATATGAACTATTAAAAAGTCAAAAGTTAAAGGAATATGTTGGTGAAAATACAAAGGTGCTTATGCTGGTAGACGGAGAAAATTTGATTTCTTTTTGCACATTTGCTGAAAAAGATGATATTCAACCAACGGAATTAACGCCATGGATTGGGTGGGTATATACCTTTCCGCATTATAGAGGACATCGCTATGTTGGAAAGCTGTTAAGTTATGCTGAGACATTGGCAAAAACAGATGGAATTAATAGTATATATATTTCAACAGATCATGATGGGCTATATGAGAAATATGGGTATGAGTTTTTTGAAATGATGAAAGATATGCATGGAGAAGATTCAAGAGTATATGTAAGATATCTATAATTTCCGGTTTGCTGAGGAACTTCGTAAAAGAGAATCACATAGACGATTTTTTCTGGAGGAGAAAGAGGAAGTCTTACGGGATCATCATGTCGTTACCATGGAGGAATGTGAGAATCTTTTGAATACAATAGGGGTATATGATGGCGAAACGGATAAACTCCAGTGGTCGGTAGTTTATAATCTTACAGACAGAACGGGAAGAATATGGCCACATAGGGATAGCGGTAAATCATGGGATTTTACGGTTGTTCAATCATACTAGGCTGGAAAAGGTGAATAATGAAAAAAGGGAATAAAATATATCGGATTCATGGTGAAGATGGACCCACATCTGTTTTTATACTTAAGAATACAAAGAATCGTACCCTTAAGCAAAGATTTCAACAAATCAAATATAACCGCAAGAAGAAATGCATTGAAAAAATGATTACAGGGGAAAACCATCATTCTATAGAGGATGTGCTTGCATTTGTGGTAAATGAATGCGGTTTGGCAGAACTTGACAAGGATTCAGTTAAGGTAAAGGAAGAATACGAACAGTTACGGGCATCTTTCATTTTGCAATATAAACCGGAATTACTTGGAAAATACGCTAAGATTCCTCCGCTTGATAGTGAAGAACCGGAAGCGGTAATGGAACACTTGGAAAAATGCAAAGAGCAATTTCAGCATGCTATGGCTGTTCCGAAAGAGCTATTTGATATTGATATGCATAAGTATATTAAAGAATATTCGGATATCAATGAAAGTCTGGATGTTGTAATTGAGACGAAGTATGGATATATCGGCGGAGGAGCTACTGGAGATAGGGCGGTAAAAGACTTTGATGAGATGATGATACGCCTGCATAAATATTATGGGGTAACGCAGGAAGATATTGATAACCAAACTGAAAGATATAAAAATCTTATCAGGGCATTATGCAGATAAATCGGAATTTGCAGATGAATTTCTTGACATATAAATAGAATTATGGTAGATTTTAAAAAAGTTTAGGAGAACATGGAAATGCAGAACTTACATTTTACAATGCACCATATGTACATGTATTACAGACGTACTTAAAAGTAATTGTGTTTCGATTGGATGCACAGTTACGCAGGTAGGTCTGATATGTCTGTGCATATAAATCGGTAGGTGTAAGTTGTAATTATGATAGAATGCTGGTAATAGCCGATGATTTTAGAAGTGCACTGGACATATTTTATGTTTAGTGCTTTTTTGTTTGAAAAGGAGGCTGTATATGGAAGTAACATTATTAAGAGCAAATAGTAAAGATGCAAAAGAACTACACGCTATGCAGGTTGAATCATTCAGGGAATTATTGGAAAAGTATCGGGATTTTGACACCAGTCCTGCAAATGAGAACATGGAAAAAGTAGAGGCACGCTTGAAACAGGACTTTACATTTTACTATTTTATTTGTATCGGACAGCAAAAAGTAGGAGCTGTCCGTGTTATAGACAAAAAGGAAAACGGAAAAAACAAAAGAATTTCTCCAATATTTATACTGCCGGAATTTCAAGGGAAAGGTATTGCACAGAAAGCAATCCGGCTGTGTGAAGAAATGCATGGAAACGAAAATTGGGAGCTGGACACAATTTTGCAGGAGCCTAGAAACTGTCATCTGTATGAAAAAATGGGGTATCGCCAAACAGGCAAAACAAAGGTCATTAACGAAAGACTTACATTAACATTTTATGAAAAAAAGGGGGCAGACAGAACATGAATGTAACCATACTTGGTTCCGGAGGCTGTGTCAGCACGCCAAGAGCATGTTGTAACTGTCGTGTATGTACAGAAGCGCGGCAGAAAGGATTTCCTTATGCAAGAACGGGGTGCAGTCTGTTTGTTGAAGATGTGAATCTATTGATTGATACGCCGGAAGATATTAATGCTTCATTGAATCATTCTGGCATACAGAAAGTTGAATATATTTTATACAGCCATTGCGATCCCGATCACACAATGGGAATGCGTGTGGTTGAACAATTGAAAATGGACTGGCTAGCCAATTCGTTGGGGAAAAAACCGGATAATCCGATAGAAGTTGCTTCTTTGCCTGTCATTCTCGCAGATATTAAAAAGCAAGGTACAAAGTATGGCTCAGCCATTGAATACTATGAAGCAAGCGGTCTTATATATACAAAAGAAATTCGTTCTTTCAAAAAAGACAATATTTTGATTGAGTTGGTTCCTGTAGATGAACAGGAACATGTGGCAATATTTATTATTTCTTCTAACAGCAAAAAGGTAATTTATGCGCCATGTGATGTAAAGCCATTTCCAAAGTCAGAGAAATTTCAAGGTGCAGATGTTTTAATTATTGGTAATACAATTGTCGGGGATATATTAAAAGATGGCTTTGTATTAAATGAAAATAACCCATTGCGAAAAGAACTGTTTACTTTAGATGAAATTGATACAATACGAAAACAGTATGGAATCAAGGAAGTCTTTATTACACATTTGGAGGAAGACTGGGGAAAATCATATGATGATTATAGAGAATTGGAGAGAGAATTGCACTTAATACATTTTGCATATGATGGATTGAAAATAAGGCTATAATCGAAGATAAAGTTTTGCATATATAGGTGTATGCGGCAATGCGGTTATGGCCGATATAGTATGTTGCTTTTGTGAAATTTCTGTTTTTGATGCGAGGGAGAAGAGTATTATGAAAACCTTGATATTAAATGGCTCTCCAAGAGTCAATGGTGATACGGTCAGTCTTATGAATAAATTCACTGAAAGGATTGCAGGGGAGTACAGAATTGTAGATGCCTACAGATGCAATATTTCACCCTGCCTTGATTGTAGGTATTGTTGGAAGAATAACGGATGCGCAATAAATGATGAAATGCAGGAGATATATCAATACATACAGGAATGTGACAACATTTTGATTGCTTCACCGATCTATTTTTCAGAATTGACCGGGAAATTATTAGATGTCGGAAGCAGGCTTCAAACATATTTTTGTGCCAGATTTTTTAGAAAGGAAGAACCGGTTACAAAATCTAAAAAGGGTGCAGTTATATTAGTTGGAGGCGGTGATGGTCATATAGATAAAGCCTATAGTACAGCATGTATCCTTTTGCATCATATGAACTGCTATAACATTTACGATGTGGTATGCAGCCATAACACCAATGAAAGACCTGCAATCGAGGATAAAAACGCACTTTTGGGAATAGATTGTATCTTAGATTTTTTCAAATCCAAATGATTATGAAAAGTACGCAAAAGGCATTGAAAAATTGGGATTTCACGTCAAATTCGGCAAAAATATTTATAAGGACACTTATAAATATACTGCAAGTGTAGCAGAGCGTGTTGATGATTTGAACGAGATGATATATGACGAGAATGTAAGACTGGTATTCTTTGGCGGGGGTTATGGGAGTGTAGATTTACTTCCGTATATTGATTATAATAGAATAAAAGAAACTCCGAAGCTTTTTTTGAGTTATAGTGATGGAACATCTATACTTAATGCTATATATGCGAACACCGGCATAACGACATACTATGGGCAGACTCCGGGATTATTTGATAATATCAGCGAATACGACAGAAAACAATTTGTTTCGCATTTGATTGATGGAGATGTAACAGATTATATCAGTAATAGTGATTGGTATACGATAACAGAGGGATGCTGCGAAGCCTTGTTGGCGGATATTTACTTAATTTTGTTTTGACTCTGGGCAACAGATTCTTTCCATATCAAGCAGACAGGAATTATATATTATTTATTGAGGAATTGGATAAATTTCAATCTGTTCAAGATGTCAGCATGTTCTTAACCTGTATTGGACAAAGCCGGTTGATGGAACAAGTAACAGGTTTGTTGTTTGGACACTATTCAGATGAGATATCGCCACTGTTGTTTGAAATACTGGAGCGGTTTTAGACACAAAAAATAAAACGCTATTATTTCAATAGAGCATAATTTGTTACCTTATTTTTGCCCTTGGGGGTTCGTAGCATAAGGGCAAAGGATATAACAGTTAATAAAAGCTATAAAAAGTGTCTTATCAAAATTCCAGTTTGCCGGGAAACTGTAGGACGCAAATTTTCGGATTTGTTATGGTACGTTGTAAACGTGGAGAAAAAACAGTATAATACAAGTGGTAAATTCACGAAAAGTAATCTAAAGCCAGAGTTGGCATAGGAAATCAAATATATAAATGAGGAGTGGGAGGTGTTTTATGACGGCAATCAGACAGGAAGCAATTCAAATGTTGGAAAAAGTGCCAGAAGATAAACTGAGTTTTGTAATTCAGATCATGCAGGGTGTGAACGGATTATTGGGAACATCTGATATAGGAGAAAAGGAAGTTATAGACTTGAATCAATTTGTTATGGAAGCCACAGAGCGGGGACAGAATGCAGATAAATATGTAAGGGAGCTGCGGGATAATGACAGATTTTAAAAAATATAAAGCTATGGATGCGTTGCAAATTAAAAAGAAATTCCATGTATGACGATGGAGGATATATAGTAAAGGGCTAAGGAAGCATTTGCGGATGAAATTAATCGTCTCGAGATGCTTCTTTTGTCTCTTAGTTGGATTGCAATTGATGTGGGGTGTGAGATTGTGATAAAATTATGTGGACAAATTTGAATTTGAAGGGAAAGAATAAAAATGATTTCTGCAATTTATGATAGACGAAGTATAAGAAAATTCTTAGATAAACCTATATCTAAAGAGGATATTTTGGATATTATTCAAAGTGGAGTGAAAGCACCTTCTTCAAAAAATAGACAGCCATGGAAATACATTGTGATACAAGGAAATGCAAAAGAAGAAATGCTAAAAGTTTTCCGGCAAGGAATTGATCGGGAAGAAAACGAAAGCGCATTACTGCCACAAAGCAAACAACATATATCTGCAGCAAAATACACTGTGGATATAATGGAAGAAGCGCCAACTATAATTTTTATTGTTAATTCTTTAGGGAAAGGGATTCTGTCAGAATTGACACCAGAAGAGCATATTTATGAAATCTGTAATATTCAATCTATAAGTGCTTCTATACAAAATATGCTTCTTGCCGCTACTGAAAAAGGAATAGGCAGCCTTTGGATATGTGACATTTATTTTGCATATTCAGAACTATGTAAATGGATTAATAGTGACGGACAACTTATCGCTGCTATTGCATTAGGCTATCCGAATGAATTTCCTAAAGAAAGACCGCGAAAAAAGCTTGAAGATATCGTTGAATGGAGAAACTAAACTATCAAGCCGAAACCGACAGATGCTGGTTTGTAGAATGGAAAATATACAAAATAATTATCTGATTGACAAATAATGTACTATAAATGACTGCTGAATTGTGTGGCATATGGTGAGATCGAAGCACGGGAACAACCGAGTCACTGCAAGTTGATTGCGTCAACGAAATATAATCAGCCTGTGTGCAGTATATCACTATGAAATGATCAAGAAGACAAACTGGAATTTTAGGAGGAAAATCTATGAAGAAATGGTATGATGAAGAATATGAATGGGAAATCGAAGTGATAGGATTTAATAAAGATAATGAGGAAACGGAAAGATTTTGCCGAAACGGAGAGGAAATCGGAGATAAATATACATGTACATATGGCTGTCCGGTAAACTCACAGGGACAGGGAATTTGTTCCAAAGTAATGATGATGATGTATCCGATTATGGAAGCTGTCAGAAGCGGAGGAGATTTGCTGAATGTAGGCGGGGATAGTAAATATAGCAAGGTTGTAATGTGCCCTGACGGATGTGTCTTATTTAGGATTACAGCAAAACCGTTAGGAAATGAAAATTTTTTTAGAGGGAAATTTTTTGATTAAATTCGGGTTTTCAGGAGGCTGCCATAAAAACAAGAGGGTTTATTATGTTAGAAAAAATGGATGTTTTCTTTGAAAACAGACTGGCGGGCTATGATGAACATATGCTTGCAGATATTGAAGGTGCAAACGAATTTTACAAATTCACGGCTCTTATTTTGAAGTACCCTTTGAAAGTAAAAAATATACTGCCGCGGTATCCGTTGAATCCCTTCACCACTTTACGGAAGAGCAAAAAAGATCGCTTTACCGAAAGCTATCGCAAGCGTTAGCGGTAAACGGCTATTTTATTTTGACGGATTATTTTACAGAGACAAAAGATATATACGCCGTTGACAGTAGAACATGAAATGGAAATATTAAGCAGCGTGGGATTTTCTGCTGTTAACATTTTGAAGAATTGGGGTGCGACATACACGCTTAAGGCAATACGATAAATTTAAATTTTTCCTATTACTACATGAACAAAGAAGCCAATTTTGGCGGAGGGGGATGGCATATGATTACTGTTTTCAATCGAAGAGAACTGATCGTGACAATGGATATGAAGCGTCAAGCGGATATCCGAAATATTCTGGCGGATAATAATATTGACTATGTGGTAAAAACAACGGATCTTCAGAGAGCAGAAAGTACAAGGGGTTATACGGGCCGCTTTGGAATCAATCAGGATTATTCGTGTGAATACAAAATATTCGTTCATAAGAGTGAGTATGAGAAGGCGGAGGCATTGATCAGATAAAGCTGTATTGGAGGATTGCACTAAAAATTACTATGAGCATTTATAAATCACAGGCTGGAAAAGAAAAGTCGCTTGCACTGTATGACAAACAACTATTAAAATTAAATATGCCATTTTCGGATATTTATGTGAAAACATCGTTTGGGAAAACGCATCTGGTGGAAACCGGTAACAGGACGGAGAAACCATTGCTGGTATTTCATGGTGGAAATGCTACAACTGCCTATAATTTATTGATGTGTAAGTTCCTGTTAAATGATTTTCATATCTATGCAGTTGATACAATCGGACACCCCGGCAAAAGCGATGAAGTATGCTTGTCACATAAAGGATATGATTATGGGAAATGGGCGAGTGAAGTAATCGACGAAATCGGATATGCCGGCATTGCTTGTTTAGGGGGTTCCTTCGGAGGCGGGATTTTAGCTAAAATGATGTGTGTTGCGCCTCAAAAGGTAGATAAAGCTGTTTTAATTGTTCCGGCGGGAATCAGCAACGCGATCCCGGTTTCCTCTGTGGCGATGTTAATACCGCTTTTACAATATAGAATTAGTAAACAGAAAAAGTACTTGGTGAAAACTGCTTTACATATGGCGTTGCGGGAAGAAGTTCTTGATGAAGATACGATAGATATTCTGAAAGACAGTTTTGACAATGTAAAAATCAAAACAGCCATGCCGACAAATATTTCGATGAAAAGGCTAAGCCATTACGGTTCTCCCACATTGATCATTGCCGGTGAAAAGGACTGTCTTTTTCCTGCAAGAAAGGTTTTGCGGCGGGCAAGGCAGATGATTCCAAACTGTCAGACGATTGAACTAAAAGGAAGCGGACATATGCACATTTTACCGCAAAAAGAGAAAGAACGAATTGTTGCGTTCTTAAGAGGGGATTAACGTGGAGAATTGTTTAATCTGTGAAAGAATAGCATTGATAAAAGAAAATAAGAATCCGTATTTTGTCCGTGAACTGAATACAGGATATGTTGTTATTGGTGACCAGCAAAGGTTTAAAGGATACAGTTTGTTTTTATGCAAACAGCATGCATATGAGTTACATGAATTAGAACCACATTACAGAGACGAATTTCTCCATGAAATGGCGGTTGTGGCTGAGGCAGTATATAACGCGTTTCAACCGGATAAATTGAATTATGCACTGCTGGGCGTCGGCCGCGGGTTACATATGCATTGGCATATACATCCGAGAAGGGATGGGGATACTCCGGTGGCTGGTCCCGTCTGGCAGCTCGGCAAGGAATTAGTCGACGAAAAATATACTCCTACAAGCGAAGAACTGGAAATATTAAAAGATAAATTAAACAAAGAGCTGGATAAAATTTTATAAATCATTTCGTGTTTTGCAGACTAATGTAACACGCTGCGTTACACAGATACTGAAAAGAGCATGTAATTCCCAACGCATATAAACTGATCATGGATTATCTTCAGGCGAATAATTTCAAAGAAAGGAATCAGGAGAATGTCATCGGACGCTTTTTCGATGTTTAATTGAATTCGGGTAAAACGGCATATGAATGAATCTATAAAAGAATATTTGGATAAGTATCCCATTGACCTCAGAGAACTTTATACACAATTAAGAACTATAATTTATGATAGTGTTTCGCGGGAAATCGAAGAAAAATTATGGGCGAAATTACCGAGCTATTATGTTGGAGACTTTTTTGTAAGATTAATTCCGTTTAAAGATCATATAAATATAGAAGCGTCCGCGATTACGCTTCATATGGAGGAATTAGATAGCTATAAAACGACTCCCAAAGGGATGTTACAGATATACATAAACCAAACGATTCCATCTCATATTTTGAAACAGATATTTGCTGAGACACTAGACAGATAAATCGGGTTCCTGCGGTGCTATTTGTCTATGTACGAATATATAGAGAGGTATGGACAAGAAAGAAACCGGGGCAAAGGTAACCTTTGAAATTAAGAACGATGCGCAAACCGCTTATGAACATTGCGAGCTGTCAGTCAACGGCGAACCGATTCTTGCAGTAGCAGAAGCGTCAGAACCATACGATGTAAGCCTGATTCATCGGATGAAATGGCAAACAATGACTTTTAATGCGTTTGAATTAGGAAATACGGATGCGGTTGAGAACGCATATAATGTATTAAGCGATGGCGGTGTTGTAATAGAAACGATTCATGAGCTGCCTTGGAGTAAATGCTGCGCCACCGTTATTGATAAATATGGTGTGTGCTGGTGGATTGCTATTTAACGAATTTGTTTCCTTTATGTAAAGAATGTGAGAATCTGCTGTTTTTATAGGAGAATCGGTATGATCAACAAGCTTCATTTTGAAATGATAAGGTTATATAGCGGGGATGCAAAAAGAATACAGCATTTCTGTAAGGTTCATAGCTATGCAAAACTGATTGCGGAAATGGAGAATGTCGATGCGGACACTCTTTCTATTCTGGAAGCGGCGGCGCTTACGCATGATATAGGCATCCATTATTGCGAGGAAAAATACGGCGACTGCAATGGAAAACTTCAGGAAAAAGAGGGACCCGCCATTGCAAAAAGACTTTTGGCTGATCTGCATTTTGAGGAGCGGGTGTCCGAAAGGGTTCAATATCTGATTGCGCATCATCATACATACGAGGACATAGACGGTATCGACTATCAGATTCTTGTAGAAGCGGATTTCCTTGTAAATTTATGTGAGGACGAAGCGTCCGACCGGGCGGTAGAACATGCCTATCAGAAAATCTTCAGAACAGATGCAGGAAAGAAAATATGTAGGGAAATGTTTCATTTGAATTTGGATTAAGAGAAAAATGTGAAAGGAAAATGTTTATGGAGAAAAAATTGGAAATCGTAATTGATAACTGTCCTCAAAATCACAAATGCCCGGCGGTAAAAGTTTGTCCGGTCGGCGCATTAAGCCAGAAAGAGTTTTCTGCGCCTCAAATAGACTATGACAAATGCATTGCCTGTGGCAAATGTGCGAATCTTTGCCCGAAAAAAGCGTTGGTATTACATTAAAGGATGAAGTAAAAAACAGATTGACGCGTGACGGCATCAATCTGTTTTTGTCTTAAATGCTGTTATGGCCGGAGAGTTACCCTTTCGCAGCCTCCATCAAAAGCCTGACGCACATGTCTATGCCGAGTTTTCCGGCGTTTAAGTACATTTCATAGTGTTTCGGGTCGTCCCACTCCTGATTGGTAACGGAATTGTAAAAGTTTCTTCTTCTTTTGTCATTCTTTTTCATAGCGTTTTCCGCCTCGGCTTTTTGGATGCCTTCCCGTTCGATCGCTCTCTGGAGCCTCTTTTCATGGTCGGCATAGATAAATACCTGTAGGCTGTTTTCGTGTTCTCTCAAAATATATCCGGAGGCCCTTCCTACAATCACGCAATTTCCCTCTTCGGCGGCTTTTTCGATGATACGCTTTTCTTCCAGAAAAAGCTTATCTGCCAGAGGCAGGTCTTTGTTTCCCCCTAAACCGCCCAGAGGTGTTTTGGAAAGGTTCATAAGGATATTGCCCGAACTGCTTTCTTCAAGCGCTTCGATCTTAAAAAACGGGATGTCGAGTTTTTGGGCGGCTTCTAACAGGATATTCCGGTCATAAAGTTTATACCCCAGTGCCTCCGCCAGTCTTTTCCCGATCTCGTTTCCCCCGCTGGCATAACGCCGTTCGATGGTTATGATATTATACATAGATGCGTCCCCCTTTCTGTTGCTTATGCTATTACTTCTATTATAAACAATCCTCAGATATATCTCAATTTATTTTTGCCGGTTTGATGCATTGTTGATGAAAAGCCGGACAGTGTGCTACAATGAAAAAGAAAGGGAAAGCTGGCCTTTAGGGCGGGAGGGAAAAGCAATGAACGAAGCGGATGATGTAATTAAAATGTTGGATAATTTGACACAGACCGGCGTCAGCCGGATCAAGGTGGAAACCTCGGAGGAGATTGCCGAGGGAGATCGAAAAAAGGCGTATCACCACGGCCGTTGCGATGTGGGCAGCCCCTTTGCAACAGGGAAGCTGTTCGACGCGGAGGAGCCGGACTGCGGCTGATAATATGTATTTTATGCCAATTATCTCTAATAGAAACTAATTGAAATACCTGAGCGCCTATGGTACAATTTCTTTAACGACCGGCTTTATTTCATGGCAGGATAACCTCAATACGGCTATGTTACCATAAAGATGGAGCCGGATTTTGGTATCCGTAAACAGAGGGAGGGCAAAATGCGGAAAAGTATAAAGATCATGGCGGGTGTCAGAGTTGTGGCGGCTTTGCTTGCGGTAGTGCTGTTCAGCGTGTTGACAACCAAAAATATTTTCAGTATGGAGGATTCACAGGCGGACAATGTTGCGGTGAACGCTCTTTTACAGAGAGCGCAGAAAGCGGAGGCGGCTCATTACAAATGGTCTTCCAATTTAAGCAACGCCTTGTACAGCGGCACGGAATTTACCGGCAGTACAGACCCGACAGGCTGTGTGCTGGGACAGTGGCTTTACGGTGAGGCCGGAACGACGGACACCACCATTCTTGATTTGCGAAGCCAGCTTGAACCGCTGCATAAAGAGCTGCATGAGTCGGCGATCTATGTGCTGGAGCTGTATGAGACAGACCCGGTACAGGCGCAGGCATATTATCAGGATACCATCATGAGCAATCTGAGCGTACTGGTTGGGCTTTTGGATCAGGTTGTGGAACGCGGTACGCAGTTGAACGAGATTAGTGAGGAAAATATGGAGAAAACCGTGTCTACCATGCATGTGGTCACAGGCGTGGGACTTTTGCTGACACTGTTTTTCCTGCTGAGTCTGGTGCTTTATATTTTGAAGGATGTAGTGAAGCCGATTCTTATGATTACGGATAAAACGAAACCCTTACAGGAAGGCCGCATGAAGCTGGATTTGAACTATAAGGCCAAAGACGAGATTGGCGATTTGTCCCATACGCTGAGACAATCCATAGACCAGACGCACCAGTATATCGAAGATATTAACCGCATAATGGGAGAGCTTTCCGGAGGGAATTTTGACGTGTCCACCTCCGTGCCGTATGTCGGGGATTTTCGGTCCATAGCGGATTCCATAGACAGCTTTACAAACTCCCTTTCTTCTGTGATGGCGAATATTCATCGGGTGGAAGATACGGTATTCGAGCATGCGAGGACGCTTTCCAATGGGTCGCAAATGCTGGCGCAGGGCGCGACCGAGCAGGCAGCGGCGGTGGAGGAGCTTTCCGCTACGCTGGATGAGCTTGCAAGGAGTGCGAAGCAGAATATTGAGAAATCTTCTGAGGTGCGCGAGAATGCGCATGTCACCGGAGAACAGGTGAACCTGAGCAGTCAGCAGATGGAGCAGTTAGTCAGTGCGATGGCGGATATCAGTACCACCTCCGAGCAGATAGAGAATATTATTTCTACTATAGAAAACATTGCTTTCCAGACGAATATCCTGGCGCTTAACGCTTCTGTGGAGGCAAGCCGGGCAGGAGAAGCCGGAAAGGGATTTGCCGTGGTGGCAAACGAGGTGCGAAACCTTGCCGCGAAGTCTGATCAAGCGGCCAAGGCCACCAAGGAGCTGATTGAGAATTCCGTTCGGGCGACTGCGAAAGGAAGCACGATTGTGAATGGGGTTTCCAAAACCCTGCAAAAGACGCTTACACTTGTCCAGCAGTCTAACAGCGCCATTGACGAAATCGCCGATGCGGTGCAGGAGGAGGCGGAAGCTGTATCGCAGGTGGCCGAGGGCCTTGGACAGATCGCCAGCGTGGTGCAGTCAAATACCGCCAACAGCGAGGAGTCGGCGGCAGTCAGCGCAGAGCTGTTTGAGCAGGTAAGCCGGATGAAGAATGAGACCAGCAATTTCCGTCTGAAACAGTAAGAAATATTCATGCAGGAGAATGCCAGAAAACGGCATTCTCCGCGTTAGTTTTTAGAAGAAACAGGAGAGAGGAATCATGTCAGAAAAAGCGATACCCTATAAGATTTATCTGGAAGAAGAGGAGATGCCGAAGCAGTGGTATAATGTCCGCGCCGATATGAAAAATAAACCGGCGCCGCTGCTGAATCCGGGGACGTTAGAGCCCATGACCTTTGAGGAACTGCGCGGCGTGTTTTGTGATGAACTTGTCAGACAGGAGTTAAATGACACGGATGCGTATATTGACATTCCGCAGGAGATTCTGGACTTTTATAAGATGTACCGTCCGTCCCCGCTTGTGCGCGCCTACTGTCTGGAAAAGAAGCTGGATACGCCGGCGAAAATCTATTATAAGTTTGAGGGAAACAACACCAGCGGAAGTCATAAGCTGAATTCCGCGATTGCACAGGCGTACTACGCGAAACAGCAGGGACTGAAGGGCGTCACCACGGAGACCGGTGCGGGTCAGTGGGGCACTGCACTCTCCATGGCCTGTTCCTATTTTGACCTAGATTGTCATGTATATATGGTAAAGGTGTCCTATGAACAGAAACCCTTCCGGCGGGAAGTGATGCGCACCTACGGCGCGCAGGTGACGCCGTCGCCCTCCGATACGACAGCGGTGGGCCGAAAGATCCTTGCGGAATTCCCGGGAACGGGAGGAAGCCTTGGCTGTGCCATTTCCGAAGCGGTGGAGGCAGCGGGAAGCAGGGAAGGCTACCGGTATGTGTTGGGAAGCGTGTTGTCACAGGTGCTGCTGCATCAGTCCATCATCGGCGAGGAGACGAAGGCGGCGCTTAAGAAATACGATATCAAGCCGGATATGATTATCGGCTGTGCGGGCGGCGGCTCCAATCTGGGCGGCCTGATTTCGCCCTTTGCGGGAGAAAAACTGCGCGGTGAGGCCGATTATCGGATTATAGCGGTAGAGCCAGCGTCCTGTCCCAGCCTGACCAGAGGAAAATTTGTGTATGATTTCTGCGATACGGGTAAGGTCTGTCCGCTTGCTAAGATGTATACTTTGGGAAGCGGCTTTATGCCTGCGCCGAATCATGCGGGAGGACTCCGTTATCATGGGATGAGTTCCGTTGTGTCGCAGCTGTATGACGATGGTCTGATCGAGGCGACCAGCGTGGAGCAGACGGCGGTGTTTCAGGCGGCGGAGGAGTTCGCGAGAGTGGAGGGCATTCTTCCTGCACCGGAGAGCGCTCATGCCATCCGGGTAGCGATCGATGAAGCCATGAAGTGCAAGGAGACCGGGGAGGAGAAGACCATTGTCTTTGGCCTGACCGGCACAGGATACTTTGATATGGTGGCTTACGGAAAGTTCCATGACGGTCAGATGACGGATTACATCCCCACTGACGAGGATCTGGCGAAAGGCTTTGCGGGGCTTCCCGATGTGAAGGGTCTGTAATCGCGGGGTACATGAAAATTTAAGAAATAGGATTTCTGACAATGATTGCACGATTGCCCATTCGATGGTAAAATAATCGTGATTGTTAAAAAAGAGGTTAGGAGAAAACAGATGAGAGCGTGCAAAAGAGGAATTACAAAACGTTGGAAAGGTCTTGCGGCCTTGTTCATATTGACTGCGTCAGTTATGATCGGCGGAAGCCGTGTGCAGGCGGCGGGCCGTCCGGTGTCGATC
Organism: Lachnospiraceae bacterium UBA7202; assembly: GCA_002490705.1. Lineage (GTDB taxonomy): Bacteria > Bacillota > Clostridia > Lachnospirales > Lachnospiraceae > UBA3282. The sequence goes on along the minus strand of DKUO01000006.1, from coordinate 41,394 downwards.
AGTTCCTGTCAGATTTCGGGAGAAAATGTCTCCTGTACGTTGAAGGCGGGCAGCGTTCCTTCCGGCGACGACGGGAAATATTATATCTACGCAAATGAGGTTTATCAGGACGGACCGGTGGGAACGGTGGTAGCCACTGTGGATGCCGGATCCTCCGTGACAGCGACTTTTCCGCTGAACTACAATACGGCGGACTCCAATTTAAGCCGTAAGTTTCTGGTGGCTGTGAAGCGTGACGGCCAGATGGTTCAGGTCAGCGATGAGCATTATATCACGAACCCGGAGGCGAATGCTGCGTTTACGACTGGGCGGATGCATAGAGGAATCAAAGGGCTTCTGCCGGAGGTATCCGCGATTGCCACAGGCGAGCTCAAGGATCTGGGGATACAGCAGGTGGTCTACAATCTTTATCTGGATGAGGTTTGTGCGGCGCCCGGCGATTCGGGTACGGTTTCCTTTGATTATAACGGGCGGACCTACTATTTCAGCAATGGCAGAATGACCCACTATGATCAGATGGTGAAGGGCTTTAACGAACAGGGGATACAGGTGACCATGGTAATCCTGAACAGGGGAGGAACGGAAGGTTCTCAGGATCTAGTGCATCCTCTGGCGAGAGAGGGGGAGGAATGCCCCAGCTATGCGCTGAATGTGGAAGAGGAAGAGGGTGTGGAGCACCTGAAAGCGGTGGGCGCTTTTCTGGGACAGCGGTATTCAGGCGCCACCGGCAACGGTCAGATTGATAACTGGATTGTGGGCAACGAGGTCAATGCCAGAACCTCCTGGTGGTATATGGATTCCACTTCTCTGGATGTGAACGTGAATGCCTATGTCAAGGCGTTCCGTATTGTGTACAATGAAATGAAGGCGATGAATGCCAACGTACAGATTTATAATTCCATTGACCAGGAGTGGGGACGGAAGTCAAATCCCGGCAGTTTCCTTGCGAAGGAGTATCTCGATCAGTTTAATTACTATATCAATCGGGAAGGCAATATTGACTGGGGACTTTCCTACCATCCGTACAACTCGCCCCTCTATGATCCCTATGCGTGGAACGGGCCGGCGGTCTGGGTGAAGCAGAATGTTTCAACGCCCTACATCACGATGCAGAATATTGATGTGCTGATTGACTATATGCACCAACCTAAATTCCTAAGCCCGACAGGGGAAGTTCGCAGCATTTCTCTGGCGGAGGTTGGCTATACCTCTTATTTCGGGGATGATAAGCAGGAGGCATCGGTGGCTTACGGTTATCTGAAAGCGGCGACATTGCCGGATGTGGATGCGTTCATGCTCTTCCGTCTGAAGGACGATGCGCATGAGATGGAGAGTAAGCTGAATCTGGGCATTACCAATCTGGACGGCAGCCATAAGCCGGCCTACGATATTTACAAGAGTCTGGGTACAGCAGACGAGGGCGTGGCCAAGGCGCGTGCATCGGAGATCATTGGTATGGATATCGACGAGATGATCAGTGAGAATATTGTCTGGACCAGAGGCGGCGACGGCGTGGTACAATAAAATAACACATGACATTAAGAAGACCCGACAGTGTATGCCGGGTCTTCTTTTACCTAAATGTCAAGCTCTGGCGGGACGTCCAGTTCATGGGGAACGGGCGACCCGTTTTTCTTTCTCTGGCGGACGCATTCCGTCAGCAGATACTCTATCTGGCCATTCACAGATCGAAAATCATCCTCTGCCCAGGCTGCGATGGCGTCATAGAGTTTGGCTGACAGGCGGAGCGGAACCTGTTTTTTCCCGGTATCCGCCATTTAATAGAGGCTGCCGGAATTGACAATGGGCTGGGCATCCCGATTGCCGCACAGCACTACGAGAAGATTCGATACCATAGCCGCCTTGCGCTCCTCGTCCAGTTCGACTACCTGCTTTTCGGAGAGGCGGTCTAACGCCATTTCCACCATGCCGACCGCGCCGTCCACGATCATTTTTCGCGCGTCGATGATGGCCGAAGCCTGCTGTCTCTGTAACATAACAGCTGCTATTTCAGGCGCGTAGGCAAGATAGGTGATGCGTGCCTCGATAATCTCAAGGCCGGCTTTGTCTACCTTGCTCTGGATTTCTTTGCGGATCCGCTCTGCCACGACCTCACTGGAACCGCGAAGGCTTCCCTCATCCGCCTGTCCGTCGCCGGTGGTGTCCACGTTCTCCGCCACATCGTAGGGATAGAGGCGTACAATGTTTCTGAGGGCGCTGTCGCACTGTAAGGAGAGATACTCCTTGTAGTTATCCACGTTGAAAACGGCCTTTGCCGTGTCTGTCACCCGCCACATCACGGCGATGCCGATCTCGACCGGGTTACCCAGACAGTCGTTGATTTTCTGACGGCTGTTATTTAATGTCATGATCTTTAAGGAGATTTTTTTGTTGTCGCCCGCAGATACTTGTGCGCTTGCCCCCTGGCTGCCTGCTGAAAGCTGGAGGAGACCGCCGGCAGATCCGTCCACATCGCCGCTCTGTTTCAGCTTTGTCTTTGCGGCGGGGTTAAAAGCAGTACAGAAGGGGTTTACCCAGTAGAAGCCTTCCTCCTTTAGGGTGCCAATATATTTGCCGAACAGGGTCAATACCAACGCTTCCTGGGGACGCAGTACCTTGAGCCCGCAGAAGAGAATCCAGCCGGTGAGCGCATAGACAAAGCCGATCACAAAAAGTGCGATTCCCCAAGGGCTTTGCGAGCCTGATCCGCCGATAATCATCGCCGCAATCGCCACTGCATAAAGCAAGAGCGTAAGCAGCAGCATTGCCATACCGTTTTTACTTTTGTTTAATACTTTTTCATCCATGATATTTTGTCCTTTCTGTAAAGCAGGTTATCCTGCTGGTTTGCGCCATTGGCATCATTTTACCATGTTGGAAATTTGCAATGACGCTTTTGATATTTTGATGATATCATTTTGATATCAGAATGTCAATGTGCTTTTTTATATTTGTGCAAAAAAACAGCGCGGTGGTGATCCGCGCCGTTTTGAGAGGAGAATATCGGGCATTCTCCGAATTGAGCGTGTGAACGCTCAATCGCTTACAGTTTCTTTCCCGTCAGGAGTTCATACCCCTGTAAATATTTAGCAATGGTCTTTTGTACAATATCCTCGGGCAACGTCCAGTTATGTCCTTCGTTGGCTTTCAGCCAGTCCCTTGCGAACTGCTTGTCGAAGGAGGGCTGGCCGTGTCCCGGCTCATAGCCGTCGGCGGGCCAGAAACGGGAGCTGTCCGGGGTGAGCATTTCGTCGCCCAAGACGATTTCGCCGTTCTCGTCCAACCCGAACTCAAACTTGGTGTCCGCAATGATGATACCGCGGGTCAATGCATACGCCGCGCACTTTTTATAGAGGGCGATGGTGTAATCCCGCAGCTTTGCGGCGTATTCCGCGCCCTTCCCGGGGAAACGCGCTTCCAGATAATCAACGCTTTGCTCGTAGGAGATATTTTCGTCGTGATCGCCGATCTCCGCCTTGGTGGAAGGGGTGTAGATGGGTTCCGGCAGCTTGTCGGATTCCCGTAAGCCTTCGGGGAGGCGAATGCCGCAGACGGTGCCGTCCTTCTGGTAGCTGGCCCAGCCGCTGCCTGTGATATAGCCCCGGACGATACACTCGATAGGGAGCATGTTAAGCTTTTTGCAGAGCATACTGTTGCCGTCGAACTTTTCCTGTCTGAAAAATTCGGGCATGTCTTTCACATCCACGGAAATCATGTGGTTGGGCAGGATGTCTTCTGTCATGTCAAACCAGAATTTTGACATCTGTGTGAGAACCGTGCCTTTTTTGGTTACCTGATTGTTCAAAATTACATCGAAACAGCTGATGCGGTCCGTAGCGACCATGATCAGGCTGTCGCCGTTGTCGTAAATTTCGCGTACTTTTCCTTCTTTAATGGGTTTTAATGGTGTCATGCGTTCCTCCGTTTTCTACCTTGCGGCTATGATAAGTATCTGTGGAATATATTTTTTCGTACACTTTAGATTATACACATGTGGCACGGATTGACAAGGCGAAACAAAAATTCCTTGTAAAACCGTTTAAATTTCGGTATAATTTTATCTATATTATCAGAGTGGCTAAACTCGAATAAAAAAGAAGGAGAGAAAAGATGGGAGAAAACAAAGAATTTAAGCCATATATTCCCGCGGAAAAAATCACGCCGGAATTTACGGTGACATCCATTGTCATGGGTGTGATCCTTGCCATCGTGTTCGGTGCGGCAAACGCATATCTGGGTCTTCGTGTGGGTATGACGGTGTCGGCTTCCATACCCGCTGCGGTAATTTCCATGGGTGTGATCCGTGTGATCATGAAGAAAAACTCCATTTTGGAGAGTAACATGGTGCAGACCATCGGTTCTGCGGGCGAGTCTCTGGCGGCAGGCGCCATTTTCACAATGCCGGCGCTGTTCCTCTGGGCGGAGGAAGGGCTCTGCGGAATGCCGAGTCTGGTAGAGATTACATTGATTGCGCTCTGCGGCGGCGTTTTGGGCGTGCTGTTTATGATCCCGCTGCGCAATGCGCTGATCGTGAAGGAACACGCAACCTTACTTTATCCGGAAGGTACGGCCTGTGCGGATGTGCTTCTGGCAGGCGAGGAGGGCGGCTCCAATGCGTCCACCGTGTTCAGCGGCATGGGTCTTGCGGCAATCTTTAAATTTATTGTGGATGGTGTTAAATTGATCCCGGCGGATATTGCGGCGGAGTTTAAGTCCTTTAAAGGAGAGCTCGGTATGGAGGTGTATCCGGCGCTTTTAGGTGTGGGCTACATCGTAGGGCCGAAGATTGCTTCCTATATGTTTGTAGGTTCCCTGTTTGGATGGATGGTGATTATTCCGATGATCTGCCTGTTTGGCGCGGATACCTGGATGTATCCTGCGGATGTGGGCGTAACCATTGGACAGCTTTATGCGGAGGGCGGCGCGGGTGCGCTTTGGGGCTCCTATGTGAGATACATCGGCGCGGGCGCGATCGCCACGGGCGGTATCATTTCCCTGATCAAGTCGTTCCCTTTGATTGTGACTACGTTCCGGGACTCCATCAGGAGCATGAAGGGCAGTAAGAATACCAGTGATGCGAGAACGGCACAGGATCTGCCTATGAGCATCGTGTTGATTGGTATCGTGGCAATGATCGTGATTATCTGGCTTGTTCCCGCGATTCCGGTTACGATTCTGGGCGCATTGCTTATCGTAGTGTTTGGCTTCTTCTTTGCCACGGTTTCCTCCCGTATGGTGGGATTGATCGGCAGCTCGAACAACCCGGTTTCCGGTATGGCGATTGCAACGCTTCTGATTGCGACGATTACGATCAAGGCTACCGGTGACAGCGGCATTACAGGTATGACGGGCGCGATTGCCATCGGCTCTGTGATCTGTATCATTGCGGCGATTGCGGGTGATACGTCGCAGGATTTGAAGACCGGATATCTCTTGGGAGCGACGCCGAAGAAACAGCAGATCGGTGAACTGGTGGGTGTGGTTGCTTCCGGCCTTGCCATCGGCGGCGTGCTCTACCTTTTGAACGCGGCATGGGGCTACGGCGGTGCGGAGGTTCCGGCTCCTCAGGCTACCCTGATGAAGATGATCGTAGAAGGTATCATGGGCGGCGAGCTTCCGTGGAACCTTGTATTTGTGGGCGTATTTCTGGCGCTCGGTCTGGAAATCCTGCGGATTCCGGTTATGCCCTTTGCCATCGGTCTGTATCTTCCTATTTATCTGAATGCCAGCATTATGATCGGCGGCGTTGTCCGTATGTTCATGGACGGCAGGAAGAACGTGGATGCGAAGACGAAGGAGAGACAGTCCACGGACGGTACGTTGTATTGTGCCGGCATGATTGCGGGCGAGGGACTGGTAGGTATCCTATTGGCGATCCTTGCGGTATGCGGCGTTACCATGGATCTGTCAGGTTCTGTGAATCTGGGTAATATCGGCGGTGTTGTGCTGATGGCCGTGATGATTCTCTGCCTGTTACGATTCTCTCTGTGGAAGAAGAGTAAGAATTGATGAAGAAGAAAAAGCAGCAGAAAAACTATCTGGATCTGATACCGGAGAGAAATGCGGCGCTTGTATGGACACAGGACGACGAGGGAATCGTCGTCCTGGAAGTCGAAAATACGGGCGCTTTTAACCGGATTGCACAAAAGCTTTTTAAGCGTCCGAAGGTGACGAAGGTGCATATGGAGAAGTACGGAAGTTTTCTGTGGCCGCTGATTGACGGCAGGCGGACCGTGATGGAGCTTGCGGATCTCCAGAAAGCGGAGTTCGGGGAGGAAGTGGAGCCTCTGTATCCGCGGGTGGTCAAGTATATGCAGATTATGGAGAGCTATCATTTTATCGGGTTTCGGGAGCTGGTGTAATGCAGTGCATTGCACCGGCTCCAGTTTTTTGTAAAATCCACTTGTCAAAAAAAAGACAATGTGGTACGATACGACCGTATTGTATCTCTTATGAGAATAATAACAGGAGGATTTGTACCATGAAAAATGAAAAGACCTATGAACTGGTGCTTACGGCACTGTTCACCGCCATAATCGTGATTATGGCATTCACACCACTGGGATATATCCCGCTTGTCGTGATCAATGCGACGATCATTCACATCCCGGTCATCCTTGGAGCGCTATTTCTCGGACCGAAGAAAGGTGCATTTTTAGGATTCGTATTCGGACTTACCAGCTTTATCAACAACACATTTAAGGCGGCTACGGCATCGGCATTTGTATTTTCGCCGGTTCTGGCCTACAATGTAGTCGGTGTATCGGGTATTTTCAAGAGCCTGTACATCTGCTTTGTGCCGAGAATTTTAGTCGGCGTTGTGCCTTATTTTGTCTATATCCTGATTCGCAGAGCGTTAAAGAGCGAACAGAAAACGGCGCGTATTGTTGTTGATGCGGCGGCATCTTTGATTTTGTTTATTTCCGTAAGGGCATTTTTAATACGGTTACTGCCGGAGGCAGTTACTCCGCTGATCTGTACCCTGATTGGCCTTTTGGCCGGCGTTGTGCTGATGGTGGTACTCACGGTGAGCGGCAGCAGGAAGGGAAGTGCAAACATTGCGCTTGCTTACGCAGGACTGGCCGGCGCGTTCACCAATACCCTGTTTGTCATGAGCGGTATCTTTATCCTGTATAAAGAGGCTTACGCGCAGGCGGTTGGCGTTGCCGGTGAGGCAGTTCTTGATGTGATCATGGGCGTTGTGACCTTTAACGGCATTGTGGAGGCAGTGGTTGCGGCGATCATCGTGGCAGGCGTTGGCTATGCCCTGACAAGGGTAAAGCCCATCTATGAGAAAAGTGAGCAAAAAAACGAGCATGTAGATAAAATGGCAGCCCGCGCTTAGTGAGCACGGATTTGCGAGGATAGCACACAGAGAACAATACAAAGAAAGCAGGGAAAAGGCATGATTTTAGCGATTGACATTGGCAATACCAATATTGTCATCGGATGTATTGACGGGGAGAAGGTATGCTTCGTGGAGCGTGTGTCCACCGATTTGTCAAAGACAGAGCTGGAATACGTGATGGCGTTTCACGCATTGTTTGAACTCTATCACATTGACAGAGCGGATATTACGGGAAGCATTATCTCCTCGGTCGTGCCGCCCCTCAACAATGTTGTAAGGAACGGTCTTGAGAAAATGTTTCATCATGTGCCCCTTTTGATAGGGCCCGGACTCAAGACAGGCCTGAATATTTTGATGGATAATCCGGCCCAGCTGGGGTCGGATCTGGTGGTAAACGCGGTGGCGGGCCTGCATTACTATGGCGCGCCGATCATCATGATTGATATGGGCACTGCCACCACCATCAGCGTGGTGGATGAGAAGAAAAATTATATCGGGGGCATGATTCTGCCGGGGGTTAAGGTTTCTCTGGATTCTCTGGTAAACCGTACCTCCCAGCTTCCAAGGATCAGTCTTGAGCCGCCGAAAAAGGTGATCGGCAGTAATACCATCGACTGTATGAAGAGCGGTATCGTGATGGGGCAGGCGGCCTGTCTGGACGGCATGATCGAGCGCATCTATGACGAGCTTGGCTATGAGGCCCCGGTGGTGGCGACGGGCGGCCTTGCGGGAAGCATCGTCCCTTATTGCAAGAAAAAAATTGTCTGTGACAACGAGTTGACCCTAAAAGGGCTTGGGTTGATTTATCATAAAAACATGGAACAGAAGGGGTAACATATGTTATTAAAAGGGAAGCATATTGTTCTGGGGGTGAGCGGCAGTATCGCGGCTTATAAGATCGCATCGCTTGCCAGTATGCTTGTGAAAAAGCAGGCGGATGTGACGGTGATTATGACGCCGAACGCGACTCACTTTATCAATCCCATCACGTTTGAGACACTGACAGGAAATAAATGTCTGGTGGATACGTTTGACCGCAATTTTCAATACAGTGTAGAGCATGTGGCGTTGGCAAAACTGGCCGACGTTTTTCTCGTTGCGCCTGCTTCCGCTGATGTGATTGCAAAGGCTGCCTGCGGCATTGCGGACGATATGCTGACCACTACCCTTCTTGCCTGCCGCTGTCCCAAGGTATTTGCCCCGGCCATGAATACCCGTATGTATGAAAATCCCATTGTGCAGGATAATATAAAGAAACTGAAAGAGTATGGCATGGAAGTGATTGACCCGGCGTCGGGGTATCTGGCCTGCGGGGACACGGGCGCAGGGAAAATGCCGGAGCCGGAGATCTTGTTTGAAGCGATTGTATATGCACTGACGCCGAAGGACATGACAGGGAAGAAACTGCTTGTCACGGCGGGGCCGACACAGGAAAAGCTGGACCCGGTGCGCTATATCAGCAACCATTCCACGGGAAAGATGGGGTACGCCATAGCGAGACAGGCCATGCTGCGCGGCGCGCAGGTGACCCTCGTGTCGGGAAAAACGGATTTACAGCCCCCTGTGGGTGTGCAGTTCGTGCCGGTGGTGTCGGCGGCGGATATGGCGCAGGCAGTCAAAGAATCGGCGGATAAACAGGATATCATCATCAAGGCGGCGGCGGTGGCGGACTACCGTCCGGCCACTGTGGCGCAGGAGAAAATGAAGAAAAAGGACGGGGAATTATCCATTGCTTTGGAGCGCACGGAGGATATTCTGGGATGGCTTGGCGCCCATCGAAGAGAAGGGCAGTTTTTATGCGGCTTTTCCATGGAGACGGAGCATCTTCTGGAAAATTCACGGGCGAAACTGGAAAAGAAAAAGATTGACATGATCGTGGCCAACAATCTGCGGCAGGAGGGCGCTGGCTTCGGCACGGACACCAACGTGGTGACGATCCTCACGAAGAACAATGCCGTGGAACTGCCCCTGCTGTCCAAGGAAGAGGTGGCGGATAAGCTGCTTGACTTCATTTTAAAGGAACAGGATTGAATATCGACTGTTATTTTGTTTCCCCTACAGGAAGAAAGAGAGAGTAAAACAGTATGAGAATTGGATCTGGGTATGACGTGCACAGACTGACGGAAGGACGCAAGTGTATCATCGGCGGGGTGGAGATTCCCTATGAGAAGGGGCTTCTCGGACACTCTGATGCGGATGTGCTTCTTCACGCGATTATGGACGCCCTGCTGGGGGCGGCGGCGCTGGGGGATATCGGGAAGCATTTCCCGGATACAGACCCCGCATATAAAGGGATTTCCTCTGTAAAGCTTTTGGAGCATGTGGCGAAGCTTTTGGAGGAAAATTTATTTTTGGTGGAAAATATCGACGCAACGATCATTGCACAGGCGCCTAAAATGAGGCCCCATATCGATCGGATGCGGGAGAATATCGCGAAAGCCCTCGGCATCGAGGTGAGTCAGGTGAACGTGAAGGCCACCACCGAGGAAGGGCTCGGCTTTACGGGCAGCGGTGAGGGGATTTCCGCGCAGGCGGTCTGCCTGCTTACCAGCCCCAGAGAGCTTTACAGTGAGGATGTGAGCGCGCGGGGGTGCGAGGGCTGTCCGGGGTGCAGGAAGGCCGGGGCAGAGTAAATGCTGTGTGAGAAAAGGCCAGACGGTCCCTTATTTCATCGCCCTTCGGAGTTTCGTCTTGATTCTCTGGAGGGCGTTGTCCGTGGACTTTTCGTCCCGTCCCAGCACTTTCGCGATCTGCTGGTAGCCCATTCCCGTCAGGTACAGATCGAGCACCTGCTTTTCAAAGCTGCTTAATTCCTGTTCGATCAGCATTTCCAACCGGTCGACATTTTCTTTGTCAATGATCAGCGCTTCCGGATTCAGGTCGGAGGCGTTTGTCAGCACATTGAGCAGGGATTCCTCTTCCCCCTCGCCGTCGTGGTTCGTGGAAACGTTTCCGTAGAGAGATATATAATTGTTCAGGGGAATATGCTTCTGTCGTCTGGAAGCCTGCACGGCGGTGTACATCTGTCTGGAGACGCACAGATCCGCAAAGGTGAAAAAGCTGGCGTCCCGGCCGCTGTCGTAGTCCCGGATGGCTTTGAAGAGTCCGATCATGCCCTCCTGGATCAGGTCTTCGCTGTCCGCGCCCAGAATGTACATGGACTTGGCTTTGCTGCGCACCAGATTTTTATATTTATTCATAATGTAATCCGTGATTCCCTGCTCGCCATCCCGCAGACGGATCAGAAGTTCTTCGTCGCTGTAGCCGTTGTAATTGTCCTGCATAGTCGTCCCTTTTGAAGATAAGCGGTTTTTCTTTTTCCCTAGTTAAGTATAGCATGTTCCTGCACAGAAATACAAATTTTAAAAAATTTTGATTATGTGTAAAAAATTATATTATAAAAATCTTGATTATGTGATAAAATAGGGAGTATAAAAACCTTGATTTTGTGAAATAGAGAAGGGGTGAATACATGAAACGTAAGATTTACGATGAATTTTTGCAATGGAAAAGAGAGGAGAAGGGGAAAAATGCTCTGTTGATTGACGGGGCGCGGCGTGTAGGAAAAAGCTATATTGCAGAAAAATTTGCAAAGGCAGAATATAAAAGCTATATTTTAATTGATTTTAACAGGGTAGATAAAAGTGTAAAGGAATTGTTTGACCTTTATTTAAACGATCTGGACACGTTTTTTATGTATTTGTCCGGCTATTACAATGTGAAGCTGTATGAGAGGGAATCTTTACTGATTTTTGACGAGGTGCAGCTTTTTCCCAGAGCCCGTACAGCCATTAAGTATCTTGTGGAAGACGGCAGATATGATTACATGGAAACGGGTTCTCTGATGTCTCTTAAAAGAAATGTCCGCGATATTGTAATTCCATCCGAAGAGAGACATATCAGGATGTATCCCATGGATTTTGAGGAGTTTTTATGGGCGCTTGGGAACGATACTCTTATGGAAATCGTGAAGAAAAATTTTGCAGATAAAAAACCGATGGGGCAGGCGCTGCATCGGAAAGCAATGGACTATTTCCGCCAATATTTGATTGTTGGTGGTATGCCGCAGGCTGTACGGGAGTATGCCGAAGCAAGGGACTTCGATAGAGTGGATCGCGTGAAGCGGGATATTTTGACCCTTTATCGTGCGGATATGATTAAATATGCCGCCGGATATGAAATGAAGGTTGAAAGCATCTTTGATGAAATTCCTTCCCAGCTCCAAAAACATGAGAAGAGATTCAAGTTCTCTTCCTTAAAAAAGGAGGCGCGTTTACGGGAGTACGAGGATGCGATTTTTTGGCTGGATGACGCTATGGTTGTCAATATCTGTTACCGGTCTACTGCGCCCAATATAGGGTTGAGATTGAACCGTGACCGTATGACTTTAAAATGTTATATGGCAGATACCGGTTTGCTGATCAGCCATGCTTTTGATGAGAACGGAATTGTCAGTGAGGAGATTTATAAAAAACTGTTGTTTGACAAACTTGAAGTGAATATGGGAATGATTGTGGAAAATATTGTCGCACAGATGCTGGCCGCGAAAGGGCACAAGCTGTATTTTTATTCAAATGCTTCTCGAACTGACAGCTCTTCTCGAATGGAAATTGATTTTTTGATCGCGAAAGATAAAATAAGCAGCCGACATAATATTTCACCGATTGAAGTGAAATCCGGCAAGAATTACACGCTTTCATCATTGTGTAAATTCATGGAAAAGTACAAAGAGCAGACATATATTCCTTATGTAATGCATACGGGAGATGTGAAAGAGGAAAAAGGCATTGTCTATCTTCCTCTGTATATGACGCCGCTCCTGTAAACTTTGAAACCACTGTCTACAATTGTTTACCATGTGTCTACAGCTTTTCAATCCTGGCTGATTCATAATCCTTACCATAAAACACTGACATTATACAGTGGTATTGTCTCGTCCCGTGTAACGATTACAAGGTTTTCTGAGATAGCTTGTGAAATAATCAATCGGTCAAACGGGTCTCCATGAATTGCGGGAAGGCGTCCGATTTCGTCAAGATGAAACGGTTTTATGGGAAGAATTTCAAATTGTTCTTTTTCACAAGTGTCTGCAATTTTGGAAATTGAGCTTTTGATTTGCAATTTTCCAATGCTTGACTTAATTGCAATTTCCCACATGGAAACAATACTTACACAGATTTTTGCGTCATTATGGTAAATGATGTCCGATGCTTTTTGGGAAAGTTTTTCACTGTCATATAAAAAATATAATAGGGCATTGGTGTCCAACAGATACATTATAGATACTCCTTAAAACATTCCGGTGTCTTGTCAAAATCCTCTGCAATAGAAATAAATTCATCCGCTAACGGATTTATCGATCTGCGGGGCGCAGCATTATTATTGACAGAATGGGTTGCTGTTTCTTTTTTCGATGTGTACTTTAAAAATCTCATAAAATCAATTATCTGCTCTATCATATCTTCGGGAAGATCTTTTGCTTCTCTGACCAACGTATCATATGCCATAAAAACACATCCTTTCCATGATTTAACCCGTACACAAAACATATTTTCTACTATTTTATCATTCTATGCAATTTCAATTAGAGTATAGCAAACTGATAATGAAAAAACAATAAATATAAAAATAAAGGCTTTTTGATGCATCATACATCGAAAAGCCTTTTTCCGTTCCGATAAAAGCTGCTGACGGGAATCGGACCCGTGACCTCCGCACTACCAATGCGACGCTCTACCGACTGAGCCACAGCAGCCTGACAGGAAGGACACGCCTTCTGTCACCGTGTTATAGTGTACCAAAAAGGAAAAACCTTGTCAATACCCGAATCGGTTGTATTCGGGCGAGTTTTCTTGACAAAATGCCATAAGTTGCATATTCTTAAATATGGTAGAAAATTTCTGCGGTTTGTCAGGACAAACGCCGTGCAGGCGATAGAAGGGAAGCGGCTCAATGGGCTTGATCGGAAATATAAAGGAGGAAATCCGTATCATACGGGAGAGGGACCCGGCGATTCACTCCAATATGGAAGTTTTTCTTTATCCCAGCTTTAAGGTGATGTGTTATTACCGTCTGGCTCATAAACTTTATCTGCACCGCCACTATTTTTGGGCGCGGTGGGTTTCCCAGAAGGGCGCGCGTAGGACTGGCATTGAGATTCACCCGGGCGCGCAGATCGGCAAAGGATTTTTTATTGACCATGGACACGGGGTTATCATCGGGGAAACTACGGTGATTGGCGACAATGTGACGCTCTATCAGGGGGTAACATTGGGAGGCACCGGCAAGGAGCAGGGAAAAAGGCATCCCACCATCGGCAATAACGTGATGATCAGCACCGGCGCGAAAGTGCTCGGCTCCTTCAAGATCGGCGATAACAGTAAAATCGGCGCGGGAAGCGTGGTATTGGCGGAGGTGCCGCCGGGTTCTACGGTGGTAGGCGTGCCGGGGCGTGTGGTGAAACGCGACAATATGGCGCTTCCGCAGGAAGAACTGGATCAGACCCATTTGCCGGATCCTGTGCGGGAGGATATTATGGGTTTGCAGCGGGCCAATGCGGAGCTGACGAACCGTCTGCTGGATCTGGAGCAGGAGATGAAACAGCTTCGGAAAGAAAAGACGCAGGGCGAATAGAAAAGGAAAGAGGAGATTATGAAAGTTTATAATACATTGTCTGGAAAGAAAGAAGAGTTTACGCCGATTGAGGAAGGAAAGGTTAAGATGTATGTCTGCGGACCTACTGTTTATAACCTGATCCATATCGGAAACGCAAGGCCCATGATTGTGTTTGACACCGTGCGCCGGTATATGGAACACAAGGGATACGAGGTCAATTACGTGTCAAACTTCACGGATGTGGATGACAAGATCATCAAGAAAGCCAATGAAGAGGGGACGGATCCGTCTGTGATTTCCGAGCGGTATATTGCAGAGTGCAAGAAGGATATGGAATCCCTGCACGTGAAGCCTGCGACTACCCATCCGAAGGCGACCTGTGAGATCGACGGAATGATCGAAATGATACAGACGTTACTGGACAAGGGACACGCCTATGTGGCGCAGGACGGCACGGTCTATTTTAAGACCAGAAGCTTTCCCGGCTATGGGAAGCTGTCCCACAAGAATCTGGACGATTTGAGGAGCGGCGGCAGATCCCTTTTGGTGTCCGGGGAGGATCAGAAGGAGGACCCGCTCGATTTTGTGCTCTGGAAGCCGAAGAAAGAGGGAGAGCCTTTCTGGGAGTCTCCATGGTGCGAGGGGCGTCCGGGCTGGCATATTGAGTGCTCGGTGATGAGTAAGAAATATTTGGGCGATGAAATTGACATTCACGCGGGCGGTGAGGATTTGATTTTCCCTCACCATGAAAACGAGATCGCTCAGTCAGAGGCGGCTAACGGCAAGCAGTTTGCAAAATACTGGATGCACAACGGCTTTTTAAATATCGACAATAAGAAGATGTCAAAGTCTTTGGGAAATTTCTTTACCGTGCGGGATATCGGTGAAAAATATGATTTACAGATACTGCGGTTTTTCATGCTCTCCGCCCATTACAGAAGCCCGCTGAATTTCAGCGCGGAGCTGATGGAGGCGGCGAAAAACGGACTGGAACGGATTGTGACCTGCGTCTCCAATCTGAATTTCCTTTTGGAGAAGGCACAAGAGACGGCCATGAGCGCCGAGGAAGAGAAACAGGCGGCGGAGGCGGCGGAACTTGCAAAGAAGTTTGACGAGGCCATGGATGATGATTTCAATACGGCGGACGCGATCTCTGCGGTGTTTGAGTTGGTAAAGTTTGCCAACACCACGGCCAAGGAGAGTTCCAGCGCGGCTTTTGTCAAGGCTTTGAAAGAGAAAATCGTAACCCTGACGGATATCTGCGGGCTCACTGTGGAGCGCGGAGAGGAGATCTTGGATTCGGAGATTGAGTCGTTAATCGCGGAAAGGCAGGAGGCCAGAAAGGCAAAGAATTTTGCCAGAGCGGACGAGATCAGGGATATTCTGACGCAGAAGGGCATTGTTCTGGAGGATACGCGAGAGGGTGTGAAATGGAAGAGAGCGTGACAATCCTTGAAGCGATCAAACGGGATTTTGCCTGCGGGGAGATTGATATCCGCACCTATTCCCCGTTGGCGTTAGCGTATATCGGGGACGCGATCTACGATCTGGTGATTCGTACCATTGTGGTGGAACGGGGAAACACGTCGGCGAATAAGCTGCATAAAAAGACGGTCAACTATGTGAATGCGCGCATACAGGCGCAGATGATCGAGGCGCTGACCGACGAGCTGACGGAGGAGGAGGAGACGGTCTACAGACGGGGCAGAAATGCAAAATCCTACACCACCGCCAAGAATGCCAGTGTGATCGAATACCGCAAGGCCACAGGGTTTGAAGCGCTGTGCGGCTATCTGTATCTGACGGGAAAACAGGAGCGGATGCTGGCGCTGATCAAAAAAGCGGTTGCGCTGGTGGGGATGGAGATCTAGTAACCGCAAAAATGCGGCTGAAAGAGAGGTTACCATAATTTGGAAGACAATACAGGCATGATAGAAGGCAGAAATGCCGTAATCGAAGCTTTTCGGGCAGGCAGGCCCATAGACAGGATATATGTGCTCGACGGCTGTAAGGACGGGCCTATCATGACCATTAAGCGGGAAGCCGCAAAACAGGGAAGCCAGATCAAATATGTGGCGAAGGAACGGCTGGATCAGATGTCCGAGACGGGCAGGCATCAGGGCGTGATTGCCGACGTGGCGGCTTACGGCTATGCGGAGATTTCCGATATTTTACAGAGGGCGAAGGATAAGGGGGAAGAGCCCTTTGTTTTACTTTTGGACGGCATAGAGGATCCCCATAATCTGGGGGCTATCATCCGCACAGCGAATCAGGCGGGCGCCCATGGCGTTATTATTCCGAAAAACCGGGCGGTGGGATTGACTGCCACGGTGGCCAAGGCTTCGGCGGGTGCATTGAATTATACGCCGGTGGCCAAGGTGACCAATCTGGGACAGGCTATTGAGGAGCTGAAAAGAGAGGGGCTTTGGTTTGTGTGCGCGGACATGGACGGCACATCCATGTATGAATTGAATTTGAAAGGACCCATTGGGCTGGTGATCGGTGCGGAGGGAAACGGCGTAAGCCGTCTGGTCAGGGAGAAATGCGATATGAACGCGCAGATTCCCATGCGGGGAGATATTGATTCCCTGAACGCTTCCGTGGCTGCGGGTATTCTGGCCTACGAGATTGTCAGACAAAGATTGAGATGAAAAAGATAAATGAAATTTTAGCCGTTGTCATTTTGTCGCTTATGGCGGTGCTTGTGGCGGCGGTAGGACTTAGAGCATACGATTCCTATATTACAAACAGAGAGATCGAGACACAGATTCGGAAACAGGAGGAGGTACTGTCCAGAAACCGGGAGGCCAATGACCGTGTCAAGCAGATGCAGCAGGAGATTCAGGAGTTGTCAGGGGACAAGGAGAAGCTGCAGCAGTTTTTGGAGGAGATACAGCTTGAGAATCAGGAGGCGATTCCTGCGGCGTCGATGACGGAGGTGTTTGAACCCGGAGACAGCGGTATGTCCGGAAATGAAAGTATGTCGGAGAATACGCCGGACGTCCCGGCGGATATGGCGCAGTCCGGCGTGTCCGTGACAGATACCATGTCGGGCAATGGATTCAGCATGTCGGATAACAGTACCATGTCGGGTGATGGGCTCAGTATGTCGGATAACAGTACCATGTCGGGCAATGGGCTTAGCATGTCGGATAACAGCACCATGTCGGGCAATGGGCTTAGCATGTCGGACAACAGTACCATGTCAGGGAATGGGCTCAGTATGTCGGATAACAGTACCATGTCCGAAAATGGCACGATGTCGGATAACGGACTGAGTATGTCAGGCAACAGTGCGGTATCTGAGCGCATGAGGGAGGTCCTGCGGGGGCTCGTGCGGCCGAAAATTACGTTGGAGGAGCGCAGGCGAAGCAGGAGTTCTCTGGAGGAGACTTTTGTAACCAACATGGATGACCAAATTTGTCTGGAAAACAGGCGGACGGATTTCTCCGATAAAAAGATTGCCTGTCTGGGAGACAGCATCACAGCGGCGGCCAATTTGGAGAATGAGGAAAACTATCTCTCCTATGCCTACCCGGCTGTGCTCGGCGAACTTCTGGAGGCGGACGAGGTGTATAATCTGGGCATCGGCGGTTCCTCCATCGGGCGCTACTGGGCGGATGCCTTTGTGGAGCGTTATACCGAGATCCCGGAAGATACGGATATCATTATTGTCATGGGAGGAACGAACGACGGCTTTTGTCTCTCGGAGGAAGAGTTCGGCACGCTCTCAGAGAGGGAGCCATGGACGCTCTGTGGCGATCTGGATGAACTGATGCGGGGACTTAAGGAGAATTATCCCGACGCGGAGATTTACTTTGTCACACCGCTTCCGAACATTTTACAGGATTATCTGATGCGGGAGCGTTCCTATTTGCTGCCCCAGAGTTATCTGGTGAATGTGATACTGACTTTGGCCGAAGAATATGATTTTCATGTGATAGATTTGTACAACTCTAATATTCTGGATTCCCATGATGCGGATATCGTAGCGGACTATGTGCCGGACGGCGTACATGCAAGCAAGGCGGGATACCGGATTCTGGCGGAGCACATTGCGGCGGAAGTGGTGCGGAGTTGTGAAGAAGAGGAGTGAAATATGATACGGTTTGTGGTATAATAGCCGCAGAGGAAAAGTGGTAAAATGAATGTTTGGAGTAGCGCACAGACGCGAAACGGAAGGGAGACCATATGGATTTTTTTGAAAAATTAGGGGATACGATCACGACAAAAGGAAAAGAGGTTACAGGTAAGGCCAAGGATCTGGCAGAGATTGCCAACCTGAAAAGCCAGATCGGCACCTGTGAGGATGTGATTAAGAAAAATTATATCGAGATCGGCCGGCTGTATTATGAGAAGCACGGGCAGGAGCCGGAGGAGGAATACGACGAGTTCTGCCGTGCGGTTGCCAATGCAAAGGCCGGAATTGTGGATCTGGAAGATCAGATTCAGAGGGTGAAAGGGATCTGACAGATAAGCCATAAGCCTTCAGGAAGAAAAAAATAAGAAGTGCGGAGAGTGAATCACTCCCCGCACTTTTTTACCGAGTCTTTACCGAGTCCGCAATCTGGCTCGCTCGTTTGTTATTGTGCCGGCTGCTCTGCCGGTGGCTGCTCCGCAGGAGGCTGTTCGCCTGCCGCCTGTGCCGCCGCGGCTGCCGCTGCCGCCGCCTCGGCGTTTCTCTGTGCAATTTCGGCCCTCTGGGCTTCAATCGTAGCTTCGTAACCCGGCGTTGCAAAGAATGTCTCGTCGTGAGGACACAGATTGGTCTGTGGAGCCGGTGCCGCTGCTTCGCCTTCGACGCCTTCTCCCTCTGCGGCTTCAGGAGCAGCGGGAGAGATCTGTGTCGCTGTAGGGGAACCACTCTGTAGTGCCACAGGTTCAACCGGTGTCAGTTCGATGACGCCCTCCACCTTGAAGGGGCAGAACTCACGGGCCGGAAGGTTGCTGTACTGGCAGATCTGTCCCGCATAGTGCACATCGCAGGTCTCGGTGGGAACCGTACCCTCCGCGAAATACTCCGTGCGCAGTGTACTGTCGCAGAGTCCGGCGATAGGCTGTTTCCCGGAACGTGAGCAAACGGTTGCAGTCACAATACCGGAAGGAACGCTGAAGGACTTGCTGGGAAGATCCTCATGAATCTGTGACATGACGACACGCCACATCTTTTTGGCCAGATTCTTTTCATCACCGGTCAGCTTCACGTTATTGTCAAAGCCGGCCCAGGTGGTAGCGGTGTAGTAGGGCGTGTAGCCCGAAAACCACACGTCGTTGTAATCGGAGGTCGTGCCCGTCTTTCCGGCAATCGCCATGTTGCCGAAGTTTACGGAGCCGCCTGTGCCGCTGGTGACAACGTCCACCATAGCGTCTGTCAGTAGAAAAGCTGTGGTCTCTTTGATGACCTGCTTCGACTGGGGCATAGTATTGTCAAGAATGATATTGCCGTCGTGGTCTAACACTTTGGTATAAAGCTTTGGTTTGATATAGGTGCCGTTATTTGCGATGCAGGCGTAAGCGGCGTTTAACTCCTCGTTGGTGACGCCGTGTGTGAGGCCGCCAAGGGCAGTGGTCTGCTGGATATCAGAGAAAATTTCCCCGTTGATTTCTTCCCGTTCCGCAAGCGTGGTGAAGCCGAAACTTTTCAGATAGTCAAAGCCAAGCTGCGGCGTAATCAAAGTCAATGTCTTTACGGTCACGATGTTCATGGAATCACGGATGCCGTCCCGGAGGGAGGAAAGACCGCGGTATTGTTCACCGTACCAGTTGGCCACCGGACGTCCGCCTACATAGTTAAAGGGCGCATCGTTTATGACGGTAGCGAGAGTTAGACCCGCGCTGTCCAATGCCGGTGCGTAAGTAGACACGATCTTAAAGGTGGAGCCGGGCTGTCTGGTCGTGTCTGTGGCCCGGTTCAGGGTTCGGCTTCCTGTCTTTGCGCCGCGCCCGCCAACCATTGCCACGATACAGCCGGTGCTCTGGTCTTCTACCACTAACGAAACCTGAGGCTGAGGCGTCAGGCTGATATTTTCACCGTAAACTTCGTCGCCGGAGTTCATAACGTCGGCTTTGTAAGCTTCGATATCCTGATAGGCTTCCTCCTGAGAGGCATAGATCAGGTTATAGTTGGGGGAACGGTTTTCCTTCCAGTAGCTGCGGAACATTTCCGTGCTGACGTTTTCCCTGTCTCCGTTTGCCCGGTCGATGGTCAGTTCATAGTTCAGATACCATTTGGTATTGGCGGGGAAATTGCTCTCATCCGCAAACGCGTTGTCACAAATTTGCTGGATTTTGGGGTCCTGCGTGGAGTATATTTTCAGGCCGCCGCTGTAGAGCAGGGTAAAGGCCTGTGTCTCGTTGTAGCCGGAAGCAATTAAATCCTCCATCACATCATCCACCAGCGCGTCTACAAAGTATGTATTGACGGAGGCGTCCTCATTTTCGGAATCAGCGATCTGGATGCGGGAGTATACGTCGTCGGCAAGCGCTTCCGCGCGCTCCTCTTCAGTAATATAGCCCTGATCCATCATATCCTTAAGAACCTTTTCCCGGCGTTCCGCATTGGCCTCCGGATGGGTGATGGGATTTAAGCGGGACGGATTTTTTGTAATACCAGCAATGACCGCGCACTCAGACAGGGTAAGGTCGCTGACAGACTTATTAAAATACCGTCGGGAGGCGGCTTCCACGCCGAGGGTATTCTGCCCCAGGTTGATGGTGTTCATATAGTTGATGAGGATCGTGTCCTTATCCATCACCTTTTCAAGCTCAAGGGCGAGATACTGTTCCTGAAACTTTCTCTTGAACCTATCGGCAAGGGAGTCCTCGCTGGTCCAATCCGTAAACACATTGTTTTTCAGAAGCTGCTGGGTGATGGTGCTGGCGCCCTCGGAGAAGTGCCGATTTTGGATGCCTATCACGCCCGCGCGGATGATGCCCTTGATATCAATGCCGTTGTGGTCATAAAACCGGGAGTCCTCAATGGCGACAAAGGCGTCCTTCAAGTCCTGCGGCACCATATCAATGGTGACGGGGATACGGTTGGAGTCGTTGGAAACCAGTTTTTTGATCTGTCTTCCTTCTATATCATATACAAAGGTGGAAAAGCCGGAGGGGGTTACGTCGATGTTGCCGATATCCGGCGCGGTATCCAAAATACCTTTGAAAGCGCCGATTCCGGCGCTTGCGCCTATAATGGCGACGCCGATCAGGGCAACCAGAAATACCTGCACAAATGTGAAGGTGATTTTTCTGCTCCATTTTTTCCCTGTAGAATGAAGCGCCTGCTGTTTCTTGCGGACGCCTTTTTTACTGTAGTTCATGGCTGTTGCCTCCTCGACTTGTTATTATACCAAAAATTGGAATGTAAATAAAGTTTTTTATGCTTTCTTAAGAATTGTTTGCGATTCTGTGCACATTTATACTTGCACTGTCGAAAGAAATGTGTAAGGATTTATACATGGATAAATACGCACCGTATAAAATAATTGAATATGGGGGCGAGGGTGAGATCGTGGAGAAGAAGTCGCGGTTTATCGCCCACGTGCAGGCTACTGCAACCGAGGAGGAGGCGGCCGCCTTTATTGAGTCCGAAAAGAAGCGGTACTGGGACGCCAGACATCACTGCTATGCCTATATTCTGGGCGAACAGGGGCAGACGGTGAGATATTCTGACGACGGGGAGCCCTCCGGCACGGCGGGGAAACCGATTTTGGAGGTGCTTACGTCGTCGGGAATCCGTGGCCTGACCTTGGTAGTAACCCGGTATTTCGGCGGCACGCTTTTAGGAACGGGCGGGCTTGTGCGCGCCTACACACAGGCGGCGCAGGCGGGACTTGCAGACAGCCGGGTGGCTGTGATGCGTTACGGCTACAGCGTCACGGTTGAGACAGATTACAATGGGATCGGCAAGATACAGTATCTTTTGGGACAGCGCGGGATTCCCATAGAAGAATCTGTTTACACGCAGAAGGTATCTATAAAGTTTCAGGTGCCCTGCGAGGAAAAAGACAAACTAATCAAGGATATCACGGAGGCCACCGCAGGCACGGCGCAGATGAGCCTCTCGGATCCTTTCTATTATAAGAGCACAGCAGAAAGTTTGGAGGACAGTCCGGTCTGACAGGGTACGTTCGCCGAAATGTGGTTTTGCTGTGCGGAAAGGCGGCGTGCTATGGACGAGAAAAAAAAGGCTGAGACGGTGGTGGAAGAGACCAGGGAGAATCAGACATTCGACGATTATACCGATTTCGGCGTGGAAGAGATCAGGGAACTTCTCAGGAAAGGGCAGTATACCAGACTCAGGCAGATTGTTACGGAATTAAATGACGCGGATATCGCGGATTATTTGGAAGAGATGGAAGAGGAAGAGGTGATAAAAATCTTCCGCATTCTGCCAAAGGATACGGCGGCGGATGTGTTTTCCTACTTAGAGATAGACCAGCAGCAGTCTATTATCACATCCCTGTCAGATAAGGATGCGGGCCGCATTATTGATAATATGATGTCTGACGATGCGAAGGAATTGATGGAGGAGATGCCGGCCAATGTGGTGAAGCGCCTGATTGCCAACACCAGTGCGGACACCAGAAAAGCCATCAATCACCTGATGCGCTATCCGGAGGATTCCGCAGGCAGTGTCATGACGGTGGAGTATATGGATCTGAAGGAGCATCAGACCGTTGCGGAGGCCATCGAGCGGATCAGGAAGGTGGGCGTTGACAGCGAGACCATCAACATCTGCTATGTGCTGGATAATAAGCGCACCCTGGTGGGAACCGTAGCCTTGCGCTATCTGCTGCTCAGCGATCCGGGCGCCATTATAGGCGATATCATGCACAGGAACGTGGTTTCCATCCATACCCTGATGGATCAGGAGGAAGTGGCCAGACAGTTTAAGAAATATGAATTTACCGCTATGCCGGTGGTGGACAATGAGGACAGACTTGTGGGCATTATCACGGTCGATGATGTGGTGGACATTTTGGAGGAAGAGACCACGGAGGATATCGAGAAAATGGCGGCTGTGGTGCCTTCCGACAAACCTTATCTGAAAATGACGGTGTTTGACGCTTTTAAGAAGAGGATTCCGTGGCTGCTTCTTTTGATGATCTCTGCCACTTTTACGGGAAGCATCATCACCTCGTTTGAAAATGAACTGAGCCGATATGTGGTGTTGACGGCTTTTATTCCCATGCTTATGGACACCGGCGGAAATGCGGGCGGTCAGGCTTCTGCCATTATCATTCGCGGTATTTCTCTGGATGAGATAGAATTCAGCGATTGGGCGAAAGTGATCTGGAAGGAGATCAGGACGGCAGTGCTGTGCGGCCTGACTCTTTCGGTATGCAATTTTGTCAGACTGATGCTTTTTGACCGGGTAAGCGTACAGGTGGCGCTGGTGGTCTGCCTCACGTTGCTGATGGCGGTTATCGTGGCGAAGATGGTGGGTTCTACCCTGCCGATGATAGCAAAAAAAATAGGGCTTGATCCGGCAGTGATGGCAAGCCCTTTTATTACTACGATTGTAGATGCAATTTCCCTGTTGATTTATTTCCGCGTGGCGGAGATTGTGCTAGGGATCTGACAGCCGCAAAAGAAAAACAAGCGACTGCGAAGCAGGCATTTGTTTTTCTTGCGGCGTCAACGAGCAAATGTCCGACGAAGGCGGACAGAGAGTGCGCAAGCACGGATTTGCGAGTTTGATTACTTTCGTGCCGCCGCGGACATGGCCGCCCGCTTCCGCAACGTCGGGTCCAAAATTTTCTTGCGGATTCTGAGACTCTCCGGCGTTACCTCCAAAAGCTCATCAGTGTCGATGAACTCAAGCGCCTGCTCCAGACTTAAAACCTTGGGCGGTGTGAGACGGAGCGCCTCGTCCGCACTGGAGGAACGGGTGTTGGTGAGCTGTTTTTTCTTGCACACATTTAACTCGATATCCTCGCCGCGTCCATTCTGCCCAATGACCATGCCGGAGTAAACCTTTTCGCCGGGGCCGATGAAGAGGGTGCCGCGCTCCTGCGCGTTGTAAAGGCCGTAGGTGATAGCCTCGCCCGCCTCAAAGGCGATGAGAGAACCTTGTTTGCGGTATTGGATATCGCCCTTGTAGGGACCGTAGCCGTCAAAGATGGTGTTCATGATGCCGTTTCCCTTGGTGTCCGTCATAAACTCGCCGCGGTAGCCGATCAGTCCTCGGGAGGGAATGGAGAATTCCAGACGGGTATAACCGCCGGAGGCCATGCCCATATTTTTCAGTTCGCCCTTTCGCTGGCTTAGTTTCTCAATGACCGTTCCGGAGAACTCCTCCGGCACATCCACATAGCACAGCTCCATAGGCTCTGTTTTCTTGCCGTTCTCGTCTGTCTTGTACAGCACCTCCGCCTTGCTCACGGCAAATTCGTACCCTTCTCTGCGCATGTTCTCGATCAGGACGGAGAGATGCAGCTCGCCGCGGCCGGATACCTTGAAAGCCTCCGTCGTATCAGTCTCCTCCACCCGCAGGGATACGTCCGTGTTTAACTCTTTAAAGAGACGGTCGCGCAGATGACGGCTGGTGACATACTTGCCCTCTTTACCTGCAAGGGGAGAGTCATTGACGATAAAGTGCATGGCAATCGTCGGCTCGGAAATTTTCTGGAAGGGAATCGGCTCCGGGTTTTCGGGGGAGCAAAGCGTGTCGCCGATGTGGATATCCGCAATGCCGGAAATCGCAACGATAGCGCCGATGGCGGCCTCCTTTACCTCCACCTTGTTTAAGCCGTCGTATTCGTAAAGCTTGCTTATCTTTACTTTTTTCAGCTTATCGGGATCGTGATGGTTGACAATGACGACCTCCTGATTGACCTTGACGCTGCCGTTGTCCACCTTGCCCACGCCGATGCGGCCCACATACTCGTTGTAGTCGATGGTGCTGATCAAAACCTGCGTGCCCGCGTCGGGATCGCCCTGCGGGGCGGGAATGTGTTCAATGATGGTGTCAAAGAGCGGGGTCATATCCTTGCCCTTGACCGTGAGCTGCGTGGTGGCTGTGCCGGTCTTTGCGGAAGCGTAGACAAAAGGGCAGTCAAGCTGCTCGTCGTTGGCGTCCAGATCCATGAAAAGCTCCAGCACCTCGTCCACGACCTGAATCGGCCTTGCCTCGGGCCGGTCACATTTGTTGATGCAGACAATGACGGAAAGGTCTAATTCCAACGCCTTTTTCAGTACGAACTTGGTCTGGGGCATGGGCCCCTCAAATGCATCCACCACAAGGACAACGCCGTCCACCATTTTGAGTACCCGCTCCACTTCGCCGCCGAAATCGGCGTGGCCGGGGGTGTCGATGATGTTAATTTTGGTTCCCTTGTAGGTGACTGCCGTGTTTTTGGAAAGGATGGTAATGCCGCGCTCTTTCTCAATGTCGCCTGAATCCATAACGCGTTCCGCCACTTCCTGATTTTCTCTGAAAACGCCGCTCTGCTTTAACAGCTCGTCCACCAGTGTGGTTTTGCCGTGGTCTACATGGGCGATGATCGCTATATTCCTTACATCTTCTCTTGTCTGTTTCATATCGTATTGTGCCTTTCTTCATTACTTTGTGGAAAAGACTCCGTAATCCTCGACGATTATATCACTTGTGCAGGGTTCTTGCAAGTTCCCTGTTTCATTGCCTGCGCGACCCCTAACAGTTCTATTTTAATGCGATATCTTATATATTGGTAATACAATAACAGTTCAGGGCCAGAAGTCTGTACGGCGTTGAAATACTTGAGCAGAATGGAGGAAAACATGACGGATAAGGTAATTGAAAACAACCAGGTGGCGGTTATGGGGGAGATCGTGAGCGATTTTACCTTTAGCCATGAGATTTTCGGAGAAGGGTTTTACATGGTGGACATCAGTGTAGATCGACTCAGTGAGTCAACAGATATCATACCGGTAATGGTGTCGGAACGCCTGATAGACGTGAACGAGGATTATAAAGGCATGAAGATCTGCATTACAGGGCAGTTCCGGTCATACAACAGGCATGAGGAGAGAAAAAACAAGCTGGTGCTGTCCGTTTTTGCCCGCGAGATTGAGTTTGTGGACGAGATTGGGGAGGGCGCTAAAACAAATCAGATTTTTTTGGACGGCTATATCTGCAAAGCGCCGATTTACCGTAAGACGCCGCTTGGCAGGGAAATTGCGGATCTGCTTCTTGCGGTGAACAGGCCGTACGGGAAATCGGATTACATACCCTGTATCTGCTGGGGGCGTAACGCCAGATTTGCCAGTAATTTTGTGGTGGGAAGCCGGTGCGCGATCTGGGGCAGGATTCAGAGCCGTGAATATATGAAGAAATTGTCGGAAGAGCAGTTGGAGAGACGGATCGCCTACGAGGTTTCCGTCAGCAAATTGGAACTTGTGGAGGAGGAATAGAAAACGCAAATAAGTTGCACGAATAAGGGGATTGTGTTAAGATATTCGCGATGGCAGTGAGCAGTGTGTGCACTGCGGGGAAGGGCGAAAGATATGGAAAAGGGAAAGATTCAGATCTATAGCGGGGAAGGCCACGGGAAATCTCCGGCAGCGTTGGGACGTGCAATCCAAACGGCCTGCGAGGGAGAATATGTCGTAATTATACAATTCCTGAAAGGAAGAGGACTTGCTGAGTCGGAGTTTGTGAAGCGGCTGGAGCCGGAGATCAAGATATTCCGCTTTGAAAAATCGGAGGAAGATTTTTCAAAACTTTCCGATGAGCGCAAGGCGGAGGAGAGCCAGAATATCCGAAATGGCCTGAATTTTGCCAAAAAAATCCTAAACACGGGCGAATGCGCGCTTCTCATTCTGGATGAGGTGCTCGGACTTATCGACAACGGTATTATTACGGTGGAGGAGTTAAGGACGCTTCTTGCGGGAAAGCCGGATGAGATGGAGATTATCATGACGGGCATTACCTTAAATGACGAGGTCTGCGCGCTGGCCGATCAGGTGACGAAGGTGGAGACCATGCATTTTAAGATATGGGATTGACAGAAGAGAAGACGAATGCTATGATTGTTTTTAACATTATAGAGTTTTGATAGAGGTTGCGTTTTCTATCAGTATGGGTATGGATGTGACAGGCACAGGTGAAGCGCCCGGAAAGGAGAAGACGCCGAAAGGAGGGACGGCCTGCCCGTTTTTACCTTGGGCATACAGTTAAGAGCTGTATGACTGTCATCGGTACGATGGGGCGCTATCCAGAACGGAAACAGTAGAACTGTGGAACCGGCCCTGTGTGGTCGGTTTTCTTTTGTGCCGTATAAGCAGAGTCAGGAGGAGATTAGCATGGCGATTTTTAAAGGTGCGGGTGTCGCGATTGTCACCCCGTTTCATGAGGACGGCAGTATCAATTATGAGAAGTTTGCAGAGCTGGTGGAGTTTCAGATTGCAGGGGGGACGGACGCCATTATTGTCTGTGGCACCACAGGGGAATCCGCAACGCTGACCCATGAGGAACATCTGGATTTGATCCGTTTCTGCGCGGAGACGGTGAAGGGCAGAGTGCCTGTTGTGGCGGGAACCGGGTCGAATTGTACGGAGACGGCGGTTTATCTCTCCACCGAAGCGGAAAAGTATGGGGTGGACGGCCTGCTCTTAGTGACACCTTACTATAATAAAGCGACCCAGAACGGATTGTATGCCCATTTTAAGAAGGTGGCCGATTCCGTGAAGCTGCCTGTGATTCTCTACAATGTGCCGAGCCGCACCGGCTGTAATATTCAGCCGCAGACAGCGGCGAGACTCTGTACAGAGGTGGAGAATATCGTGGGAATCAAGGAGGCCAGTGGCAATATTTCCCAGATTGCCAAGCTGATGTCTTTGGCGGGTGACAAGGTGGATCTGTATTCCGGCAATGACGATCAGATCGTGCCGATTCTGTCCCTTGGCGGTAAGGGCGTGATCTCGGTTCTGTCCAATGTGGCGCCCAGACAGACCCATGAGATTTGCCAAAAGTTTTTTGACGGGGATCTGGAAGGCAGTGCAAGAGAACAGCTTCGCGCCATTGAACTGTGTGATGCGCTTTTCTGTGAGGTGAATCCGATTCCGGTGAAAGCCGGTTTGAACCTGATGGGCAAGGAAGTGGGGCCTTTACATATGCCGTTGTCGGAGATGGAGCCCCAGAACATGGAGCGTTTGAAAAAGGCGATGCAGGACTACGGTATCCTGTAGCTTTTTTCCGGAAGAGGAGAACAAAAAATGGTAAAAGTGATTATGCATGGCTGCAACGGCAAGATGGGACAGACCATTTCAGCCCTGATTGCGGCGGACGATGAGATAGAGATTGTGGCAGGCGTGGATGCCAGAGACGAGGGGAAAAATCCGTATCCCGTCTTTTCCTCCATCAGGGAATGTACGGTTGCTGCGGATGCGGTGATCGATTTTTCCGTGGCGGCAGCGGTGGACGCCCTGTTAGATTACTGCGTGGAAAAGAAGGTGCCCTGCGTTTTGTGTACCACGGGTTTGTCCGAAGCGCAGCTTAACAAGGTAAAGGAGGCCTCAAAGCAGGTGGCTGTTTTAAAATCCGCCAACATGTCTCTGGGCATCAATATGCTTTTGAAGCTTTTAAAGGAGGCGGCAAAGACGCTGGCGCCTGCCGGCTTTGATATTGAAATTGTGGAGAAGCATCACAACCAGAAGCTGGATGCGCCCAGCGGCACGGCGCTGGCGCTTGCGGATTCCATCAACGAGGAGATGGACCGGGCCTATGAGTATGTCTATGACAGAAGCCAGGTCAGACAGAAGAGGGACGCAAAGGAGATCGGCATCAGTGCAGTCAGAGGCGGCACGATTGTGGGAGACCATGACGTGATCTTTGCGGGCGCGGATGAGGTGGTTACCTTTTCACACAGGGCATACTCCAAGGCGGTATTCGGCAAGGGGGCCATTCAGGCGGCCAAGTTTTTGAAGGGCCGGCCCGCGGGCATGTATGACATGGCGGATGTGATCGCGTGAGAAGAACTTCTGCACGAAATGGAGGAACGAATGGACGACTTAGAATTAAAGTACCTGAAAAGTCTGGCGAAGCAGTACCCGACGATTGCCGCCGCTTCCACAGAGATTATCAACCTACAGGCAATCCTGAATCTCCCAAAGGGCACGGAGCATTTTATGACGGATATTCACGGGGAATATGAGCAGTTCAATCATATCCTGAAAAACGGTTCCGGCTCCGTGCGGCGAAAGATTGACGAGGAATTCGGAAATACGCTGAGCATTAAGGACAAAAAGAGTCTGGCTACGCTGATCTACTACCCGGAGGAGAAACTGGATATTGTCATGCAGCAGGAGGATGAAACGTCCATCGAAGATTGGTATAAAATTACCCTGCACAGACTGGTGCAGATTACCAAGCGGGTTTCTTCGAAATACACCCGCTCCAAAGTGAGAAAGGCGCTGCCGAAAGACTTTTCCTATATCATTGAGGAGCTGATCACGGAGAAGGCGGAGATTCAGGATAAGGAAGCCTACTATAATGAAATTATTCACACCATTATCCGAATCGGCAGAGCGCCGGAATTCATTGTTGCTCTGAGCAACTTGATTCAGCGGTTGGTTATCGATCATCTGCATATTGTGGGGGATATCTTTGACAGAGGGCCGGGGCCTCACATTATTTTGGATACACTCTGCAATTATCATTCGGTGGATGTGCAGTGGGGGAACCACGACATTGTATGGATGGGGGCGGCCAGCGGCCATCTTGCCTGCATTGCCAATGTGATCCGTATGGCGGCCAGATACGGAAATCTGGACACGCTGGAGGAGGGCTACGGCATCAATCTGATTCCGCTTGCCACCTTTGCGCTTGACACTTACAAGGATGTGGACTGCGAGGCCTTCGCGATCAAATACAATACGGATTACGATACCAAGGACCTGAGCCTGGACATGAAGATGCACAAGGCCATCGCGATCTTGCAGTTTAAGCTGGAAGGGCAGCTGATTATGCGGCGGCCTGAGTTTGCCATGCAGGACAGGCTGCTGCTTGAGCATATTGATTATGAGAAGAAAGCCCTCGTGCTTGACGGGGTATCCTATCCGATGAAGGATGTGGATTTCCCTACGATCAACAGAAACAGGCCCTATGAGCTGACGGCGGAGGAGGAGCAGGTGATGGAGCGCCTGCGGCAGGCTTTTGTCAAATGTGAAAAATTGCAGAAGCATGTGCGTTTTCTCTTTTCCAAGGGCGGGCTTTATAAGGTGTACAATTCCAATCTGCTCTATCACGGCTGTGTGCCCATGGATGAGGAGGGCAATTTCAATAAAGTGAACGTTTACGGGGAGGAGTACAGCGGCAAGGCGCTCTATGATGTTTTGGAGCACTATGCGAGAAAGGGTTACTATTCCCATAATTTACAGGAAAAACTGAAAGGACAGGACATTATCTGGTATATCTGGGCGGGACCGAATTCGCCTGTCTTCGGGAAGGACAAGATGGCCACCTTCGAGCGGTATTTCCTGACGGACAAGGCGCTTCATGTGGAATCGAAAAACGCTTACTACAGACTGCTCGACAGCGAAATGGTAGTGAACCGGATTTTGCAGGAATTTGGCTTAAACGAGGCCCATTCCCATATTGTGAACGGCCATGTGCCGGTGGAGAGAAAGAAGGGGGAGACACCCATCCGTTGCGGCGGAAAGCTGTTAGTCATCGACGGTGGTTTTTCCAAGGCATATCAGGATAAGACGGGCATTGCCGGATACACGCTGGTGGTGAATTCTCACGGGATGCGGCTGGTAGCCCATGAGCCTTTTGAATCCACGGAGTCGGCGATTTTGCACGAGTCGGACATCTTTTCGGATTCTTTTATCCTGGAGACAACCGCCCTGCGTCAGAAAATTTCGGATACGGATATCGGCGCGGAACTGCGGGAGAGCATTCACCAGCTGGAGGAGCTTTTGCAGGCGTACAGAGACGGTATTTTGATAGAAAAGGGATGAGAGTTATCCTGTAAATGTATAATAGAAAGAGTTCCCAAGGGCTGCCAAGGGAACTCTTTTTGCGTCACCGTGCTTTGGAGGAAGTTCCTGTGCCGGTTACGTCGTCCACCACGTTCTCTACACCGTTAGCGGCGTCGTCAATGATGTCGGAGGCTGCATTTCCGGCGTCGTCTACTGCATCGCCGATGGCGTTGCCGACACCGTCACCGACGGAGCTGCCGTTTGTACCATTTGTATTGTCTGTGCCGGCAGTGGCGTCGTTTACATTGTCGTTATCATCCATAGCGCCGTTGTTATCTGTGCCGGTTCCGTTTGTGCCGGTTCCGGTGTCCGTTGTAGTGCCCGTTCCCGCATTGGTGTTTGTGTTGTCTATGCCGGTGGTGCTGCCGGCGTCATTTGTTCCTGTTGTACCGGTGCCTGTACCGTTTCCGGTTGTAGTGCCCGTACCGCTTTGGGTAGTGTTGTCATTGCCGTTGGCGTTTCTGCTGCCGCAGGCGGTTAAGGCCGTCATACTAAGCACCATGAGAGAGACAAACAATATTGTTTTTATTCTTTTCATGATTTCACTCCTTTGCTCAATTTGAAAATCTTGGGTTCCTGTAAACAGAATGTTTGATAAACTTCCTGTTCTTGTGTTATTATGTCAGTTAGACAGGAATTTATACACCGGTTGTGTGAGGATCAATCGGGGAAGCTGTTTTAAATCAGAAAGGATCAGTTATGAAATTTCGGCCTTGTATCGACATCCATAACGGCAGCGTCAAGCAGATTGTAGGAGGAAGTCTTACAGATGATGGAAATTTGGCACAGGAAAATTTTGTTTCTGTGCAGGACGCCGCTTTTTTTTCAAAACTTTACCGGGAATACGAACTGACCGGAGGGCATATCATCATGTTAAACCCGGTCTCTTCCTCTTACTACGAAGAGACGAAGCGGCAGGCGCTTGCGGCGCTTGCAGCTTATCCGGGAGGTCTTCAGGCAGGTGGCGGCATTACGCCGGAGAATGCCGCTATTTTTTTGAAAGCGGGCGCGAGCCATGTGATCGTCACCTCCTATGTTTTTTCCAGAGGGCTGGTGCAGTACGACAGGCTTCGGGCGCTGGTAAAGGAAGTCGGGAAGGAAAGGCTTACGCTGGATTTGAGCGTGAGAAGCAGGAATGGCCGTTATTATATTGTGACCGACAGATGGCAGAATTATACTTCCGTGGAGCTGAACACGCAGACACTTGACACGCTTTCCGGTTTTTGTGATGAATTTTTGATTCATGCGGTGGATGTGGAGGGAAAGAGCGCGGGTATTGAGGAGCCGGTGGTAAAGCTCTTGGGAGACTGGGGGAAGATTCCGGTCACCTATGCGGGCGGCGTGCACAGCTTTGAAGATCTTGACAGATTGAAAGCGCTGGGGCAGGACAGGGTGGACGTGACCATAGGAAGCGCCCTTGATCTTTTCGGCGGGAAAATGGCGTTTCAGGATGTGCTGGCTTATATGAAAAGATAAAGGAATAAGAAAAGAAAAAAACCTGTCGAATTGACAGGTTTTTGTTCTTCTCTAATCCGTTACAACAATAGCTGATTCTAAATAACAAAGTCTTACTTATTATTTTAAGAACATTATATTTAAGAACAGGCACATCGTGATACTGATTATCGATGTTATAAGAGGATGTCTCTTATAATTTTGTTACGTTTACGGCCTGAGGTCCCTTCTCGCCGTTTACTACCTCGTACTCAACCTCTGCGCCCTCTTCGAGAGACTTGAAGCCTTCCATGTTGAGCCCTGAGTAGTGAACGAACACATCGTTACCCTGCTCATCGGAGATGAAGCCATAGCCTTTTTGGTTGTTAAACCATTTTACTGTACCTTTGTTCATTGTAGTTACCTCCAAAAATATAAAAATAACATTGACAACATTGATAGGATAGCACACATTTTATAAAATGTAAAGCACTGTTTTTCCTTTTTTTCGTTAATTTATAGCCTATAGCACAGCGTCCAGCGTTTCAAACAGTACCTGCACGTCGATGGGTTTGGCAATATGGCCGTTCATGCCGCATTTGAGGGCAGCCTCCTTATCCTCGGTAAAGGCGTTGGCGGTCATGGCAATGATGGGGATGGAGGCAAGGGCAGGATCCTCCAGCTTTCTGATACGCCGCGTCGCCTCGTATCCGTCCATGACAGGCATCTGCACATCCATCAGCACGGCCTGATAATAGCCGGGTTCCGATTTCTTTACCATGTCATAGGCAATACTGCCGTCCTCGACAACATCTACCTGGAAGCCGGCGCTTTCTAACAGGGCTACGGCGATCTCCTGATTCATTTCCACATCTTCCGCGAGGAGAAGTCGTCCCGTATGGCGGGTCGTCGTCTCTTTTTCGCCTTTTTTGTCTTCTTGCTGGTCCGGCAGCAGGATAGACCGGAGACAGGAGCTGAGCTCTGACAAAAACAGGGGTTTGCCGCAAAATGCCGTAACGCCGGCTTCGTTTGCTTCCGTCTCAATGTCGGACCAGTCGTATGCGGTCATGATAATAATAGGTACATTTTTTCCCGTTTCTTTTCGGATACGACGGACCACTTCCACGCCGTTTATGTCGGGAAGCAGCCAGTCCACAATATAGACCGAATAGTCAGTACCCCGCGTGACCGACTGGTGACTGCGAAGCACGGCCTCTTTACCGGACAGCGTCCATTCAGCCTGCATGCCCAGCTGCCCCAGCATGTAGGAAATGCTGTCACAGGTGTTGAAATCGTCATCCACCACCAACGCTTTGCAGTTTTGCAGTTCGGGGATGGTAAGGGATTTCGGTTTTTCCGCATGCAGACGGAAAGTAAAGGTAACGGTGAATTCCGTTCCGACGTCTTTTTCGCTCTTTACGGAAATGGTGCCGTTCATCATATCCACGATGTTTTTCGTGATGGACATGCCCAGTCCGGTTCCCTGAATTTTGCTGATCGTACTGTTCCTTTCCCGTTCGAAGGGTTCAAATATATGCGCCACGAACTCCGGGCTCATGCCGATGCCGTTATCTTTGATGTAAAATTCATAGATGGCATAGCCTGAGGGCGCACCGGATTTCTCCGTGATCCGCAGGCTGACCGTTCCTCCGGCTCTGGTATATTTTACGGAGTTGCTGAGCAGATTCAAAAGCACCTGATTGAGCCGCAGCTTGTCGCAATAAATATTTTCGTCCACAACGTCCACGGTATCGATCTGTAATTCCAGCTGTTTTGCGTGGATATCCGCCTGTAAGATATTCCGCAGGCTGTATAAAATATCGGGGAGGCTGCAGGGAGTTTCCTCCAGATGGATCTTGCCGCTTTCTATGCGGCTCATATCCAGAATATCGTTGATCAGGCTCAGCAGATGGTTGCCGGAGGTCTGAATCTTTTTCAAATATTCTTCCACCTGCTCCGGGTGATCCAGATGGGTAAGGGCCAGATTCGTAAATCCGACAATGGCGTTCATCGGTGTGCGGATATCATGGGACATGTTGGATAAAAAGACACTTTTGGCCTTGCTGGCACTGTTGGCCTGCGAAAGCGCGGATTCCAACAGTGTATTCTGCTCCATTTCTTTGCGGATATCCGCGTCCACACTGCGAAAACCGAGAACAATGCCGACGCTGGAATCATCGGTCTTTGCGCTTACGGCTTTCATCTGGAAGTAAACGATTTCATCATGGATATATTTGCGGTAATTGATAGAGAACATTTTTCCGCCGGACAGATGTTCTTTCAGTGTGTCCAGAGAGGTAAACTGCCGCATCATTTCCCGATCCTCTTCATAGACCACGTCCTCTATGTATTGTTTCATACTTTCCGTGAAGGAGATCGTGCCGTCAAAAGTACCGCTCGACTCCAGATTATTGGTACGGACAGGCACCATCGCGCCGGTTTCCGGCTCAATGAAACAGACCAGACTAAAATCCCGGCTGAGCGCCTGAATCAATTCCATCTGGCGTCTTTCGTTTTTCTTTTCCTGAAGCTTTTGTTCGGTATAGTCCACAAGGAAACGCTGGCAGAAGAGCTCACCGTTTTCTTCATAAAGCTTAATGCTTCCCATGACATGAATAATTTCACCGTCTTTATGTTTTACACGGTATTCCACGTTCACCGTATCTCCGGCTTTTTCCAGCATCCGAATGCTGTCGCGGAGGCGTTGCTTATCCTCGTCCACGACAGAGGGGGAAATCAGGTTAAAGCCGTCGGCGATCAGTTCTTCCTGCGTTGCGTAACCGAGGATCCTGAGCGCGGCCGCGTTTATGTTCAAAATACGGGAATCGTTCAGGGAATGACGCATAATACCGCAGTCTGTGGTGGTGAGAAGCGTTTCCAGATCCCGGTTTTTATTGACAATTTCCTGTTCATAGGCTCTTTCTTTTGTTACGTCGATGGCTACACCCACAGTACCCATAACGCTGCCGTCAAGGTTGTAGAGGGGTGATTTGTAGCACATAAGAGTCCGCAGTTCGTTTCCGGCTTTGATGGTTTCTTCCGTAATGAGTGTCTGCTCCCTGCTCATAACCTGATGCTCCGATTCGATACAGGTGGGATCATCCTCTTCCACGTCCCAGATGTAGGCGTGTCGGCGGCCTTCTACTTGCTGCTTGGTTTTGTTAACGGCCTTACAGAAGCTGTCGTTCACCTTTTCGTGAACGCCGTCCTTATCCTTGTACCAGATCAGATTGGGCACATTGTTGATGGTGGTTTCGAGATAATGGCTGGTCTGCCAATAATCCTTGCTCATCTTACAGGTTTCCTGCCACCTTAAAAAACGAAACCGGATTTCATCGTCCGACATGGGTGTGATCCAGACGTCTGTAATATCCTTTAAGATCGGGTGTGAACAGAGCGTCTGCATCTGCTTTTTGTCCGCTAACAGTATGATCTGCGCTTCCTTGCGGCGGTTTTCCAGAAGGAACTGCACAGTATGATGAAGATCTGTGTTTGACAGATCCGAGATAATTAAATCAGCCTTTGCCGTCAGGGCGGCTTCCGGCTCATCGCTTTCCGAAAAAATATGGGTAAAATTCACAAGAGAGGGCATTTTTTTTATCACATCCAAAGTGTGGCTTGGCTGCCCTGTGATATATATCTGTAGACAACAAGTATACATAGCGGCTTCCCTCTTATCCATATAAAGGTTGTTAGTTATCAATAGTTTATCAAGTTCGCAAATCGGTGTCAATATGGGAGAGGTCTTGTTAAAAAGCGTCTGTAACCTGTCGTTTATGACTTATGGATTAAGACGGTTGAAAACCAGTTCGTACCCGTCGTTTCCGTAGTTCAGGGAACGGTTTACGCGGCTGATGGTGGCGGTAGACGCGCCGGTTTTTTCCGCAATTTCCAGATAGGTTTTGTGCTGCTTGAGCATGGACGCTACCTCGAAGCGCTGGGACAGGGACAGAAGTTCGTTGACCGTGCAGAGATCCTCGAAAAAATCATAGCACTCTTCCTGGGTTTTCAGACAGAGAACAGCCTGAAAAAGATGGTCGACAGCGTCGGTTTTGATTTTTTTATTCATAGAAATTCCCTTCCGGAAAGCTATATTGCTTTCACACGTTAAAACTTTACTAATGTTATGTATGAATATATCACAGAAGTGCTTTTTTGTAAACTGTACTTGTCATGTAGTTGTGAAAACTATATAATAAGAAGCAAAGAAAGGGAGAAGGCGTCGGAAATGACAATTAACATAGAGGATCTGTTAAACAGCATAAAGGGCAGTGTGGACAGGATCGAGTACATCAAGGCGATGGATATACCGGATATCGGCCTTTATATGGATCAGGTGACGACATTTATGGATGCGCATTTGAAGAATACGACCAGAGAGCCTGCTACGGATAAAATTCTGACAAAGACGATGATCAATAATTACGCCAAAAATGATCTGCTTCCGCCGCCTTCCAAAAAGAAATATTCGAGGGATCATGTCCTTCTTTTAATCTTTATTTACTATTACAAAGGGATCTTGTCAATCAGTGACATTCAGGAGCTCTTACAGCCGATCACGGAACGCTACTTCGCAAACGGGGAGGAGTTTGACCTCGCCCGCGTTTACGAGGAGGTGTTCAGTCTGGAGCGGGAGCAGAAGGATGTCTTGAAAGCGGATGTGGAGGAAAAATTTCAGATTGCCCAGAAAACCTTTGAGGACGCCCCTGAGGAGGATCGGGAATTTCTGAAAATTTTCTCCTTTATCTGCATGTTAAGCTTCGACGTCTATGTCAAAAAATTGTTGATTGAGAAAATGATCGACGGTTTTACTGACAGGCGCGGAGAAGAGAAAAAGAAAAAGGGAAAAGCGCAGGAGGAAGAGTGAAATGGGAACGATTCGGACATTTGAGGATCTGGTAGTCAAGGGCTTTGACGTGGAAGAAGGCATCAGGCTGTGCGGGGATGACGAGGCGATCTACATGGAGGTGCTCTGGGCCGCCATGGAGGAGGGAGAGGAGAAAATCCCGCTGATTCGGAGCGTTTATGAGCAGAAAGATTATGAACGCTACCGTATTGAGGTGCATGGGCTGAAAAATGCCATGCGTTCTATCGGCGCTACCTACCTGTCCCAGCTGGCAGCAGAGCAGGAGCAGGCGGTGAAGGATGAGAATTATTCCGAGATGGAGGTGGGTGTTGAAGAGATGCTGACCCAGTACCGGTTTGTGGTGGATGCTTTGAAAGAACTGCTGGGAGAGGCGTAATGAGACGCCGGACGGCACGAGTGGTTCGGTTTACATAAAATTGTAGAATAAAAGCGAAATGGTTTACATAAATAACGCCCGGCGCAGATGCCGGGCGTTATGCATGCAGTAAATTCGAGCCAAAGAGGCACCGTTATTCAATCAGGGCGCGGCTTTCTCGGCAAAAGTGGTGTCTACCAGATCCGCGTAGGGAACCCGGCCATCCAGTTCACCGGCCTCTTCCAAAATGTTTTCCAAAAGGGTGAAGCTTTCTTCCGTGAAGATCAGGTCGGATTTCCATGTGTCCTGGGCAGCGTATCTGCCGACAATGGTCTCAATGGTGGAAAGCTCCGTTTCCTCAAACTGGGGTGCGATCACTTTCGCGATCTCCGCAGGGGTGTGGGTCTGCACGTAATCCATCCCTTTTTGCAGGGCGCGGGTGAAGGCTTCAATCACAGCGGGATTTTTTTCGATGTAGCTCTTCCGCGCAGAGAAAGCGGTGTAGGGAACATAACCGGAATCTTCGCCGAGGGAGGCCACCACATAGCCGTCGCCTTTTGTCTCAAGAGAGGTAGCATGGGGCTCGAATTCAACGGAGAAATCCCCCTGCCCGCCAGAGAAAGCAGCGGCGGTAGAACCAAAGTCAATGCTCTGGTCTATGGACAGATCGTTTGCCGGGTCAATGCTGTTCTTTTTCAGGATATACTCAAACACCATTTCCGGCATACCGCCTGCGCGGCCGCCCAGTACATCCTTGCCGATCAGCATATCCCAGGTGAAGTTTTCGATGGGTTCTCTGGACACCAGAAAATTTCCGGCCCGCTGGGTGAGCTGGGCGAAGTTCACCGCATAGTCGGAAGCACCCTCCTTGTAAGTGTAAATGGTGCTCTCACTTCCCATGAAACCGATATCGGCTTCCCCGGTCAGAAGCGCCGTCATGGTTTTGTCAGCGCCGAAGCCGGTGATCAGAGTGAGTTCAATACCCTCATCCGCAAAATAGCCCTCCTCGATGGCCACATACATGGGGGCATAAAAGATGGAATGAGCCACTTCGTTTAACACCACAGGGGTTTTGCCGGACGGGGAACCGTCCTTCGGCGTTTTTCCACAGCCTGTAAGAGCGCTTGCAAGAAGAAGCGCCGCCAATAATAAACTGCCTGCTTTTTTCATGATCCTCCTCGGATTGCCTGAAGATTTTGCGGCAATCCCTAAAAGACATATTTACTATAGTCTATGCGGGAATGAAAAAAACGCTTTTCTTTTTTTGGATAAGATGGTATACTGATAAAGTCGTAGATTTGCAGGCGTAGTTCATCGGTAG
>DKUO01000006.1:0-2233 GCA_002490705.1 Lachnospiraceae bacterium UBA7202 | reverse complement strand
TTTGCAGGCGTAGTTCATCGGTAGAATACAAGCTTCCCAAGCTTGGGAGGGGGGTTCGATTCCCCTCGCCTGCTCTTATTTTTATGTAAGGAAAGCCCGTAAAATCAAGGGTTTTCCTTATTTTGTCTCACCGAAACCGACGGTACGTTCGGTACGATTCGTACCGTACGAGTCGTACCAGCTATAATGCAAGTGCCCTGTCGATGGCTTCCGCCTGTTCTTCCTTATACTGCCACTGTATCAAATTAGCAAGAGTTTATATTTTTCAAACAGTGAAAAAGAATCGGTGAAGGTAAGAATCTTGCAATCTGTTTCTGCATATGCTATAATGCCGGTAGGCAATTAAGAAACCATTATTTCTATTTATGCACAAACGAAAACCCCGGAGCGGCATCTCCGGGGTTTTCATTTTGGGCTAGTTGTCATGACCATCGCCATCTAACCACTTGATGATGTAGTGGCAAGCTACACCAGCCATGACGGCGATCAAAAACGAAACCATTACTTCCATAATTATGCACCCCCTTTCCGTTGCCGGATTGGGTATGACAACAGGACAAGCATAGCATATCTTGTCGAAATTAGCAAAAACGTAATCAAGAGGGAATGAAAGATCGTGCGTCTTTTTTATTCCCTCTTTTTCTATTCTGCTTTGGATTCGTCCGCTGTATCAAGGGTTGCCCTACGGCGTATCGCTTCACTTGCCCCTTGACTCGCTTGCCTGTCGCAGAATCTTATTTGATGCTTTGCGTAGAAATCGGTAGAAACAATAAAGATCATACTGACAGGATTGCTTTACTCATTAAGTGATAACCGGACATAGTATGTCTCATTTTTATTTACAAGGGCATTGCTCACATTATGTCCTGTAAATTTGAGGCGTTATAGTGTATTGTGTTCTTGGAAGGAGGCTGAGAGGCAATGGATCAAATAAAAATCGGAGCTTTTATTAAAGAACTTCGCAAAGAAAAAGGATTCACGCAGGAACAATTATCGGAACAATTTAACGTAAGCAGAAGAACTGTTTCAAGATGGGAAACGGGAAGCAATCTCCCCGAGTTAGACATTCTTATTGAAATGGCTGATTATTACGAGGTTGAGCTTCGGGAATTGTTAAACGGAGAAAGGAAAAGCGAGGGCGTGAACAGAGAATTACAAGAAACGGTGCTAAAGGTTGCCGAATATAGTAATGAAGATAAACTGAAGATTACAAAGCGCATGCATTTGCTATTTATCGGTGGAGTATTTGCCGCCATATTGTATCTGATTTTAATTTTTACAGACCGTGCGGATAACTTTTTGGGTGGGCTATGTATAGGAATTCAGCTTGGAATGATGATTGTGGGAGTTGTCATGACCAGTAAATATGCGGCTAAAATCAAAGCGTATAAAATGCGGATTTTGAATAAACGATAATATTTCAATATGCAGGAAGCTATAGGACGCAAGCTTTTAATATTTTACCGGTGGGAGAGAGTTTATAAAATTCAGGTCATTTAGATCGCGATTGATGTAGGGGGTGAGAGTGTGATAAAATTTGGTAGATAAATCGGGATTTGAGGAGGTAATATAATTGAATGTCATAGAAACAATTAACAAAAGGCATAGTTACAGAGGTAAGTATAAATCTGATACTGTTCCTAGAGAAGATTTAATAACAATAATGAAAGCGGGGCTGAACGCTCCTTCAGGCTGTAATAAGCAAACAACAAGTCTAATAGCAGTAGATGATAAAGACGTATTGAAAAAACTACATAAAGTTATAAATCCACTAGTTGGAGAAACGGCTCCCGCTATGATATGCGTTTTAACACAGAGAATAGCAGCATATAGGGAAAAGTGTTTTGCGGTTCAAGATTATTCCGCTGCAATCGAAAATATGCTGCTAGCCATAGTTGAACTTGGATATCAGAGTTGTTGGTATGAAGGACACATTACTGATGAAGATAAAATTGGTTATCAAATGGCTCAAATCTTAAAAGTTCCCGACAATTTTGAGTTGGTGTGCTTTTTGCCTATTGGTATTGCCGAGATAGAACCAACTTTACCTAAGAAGCGAACTTTCGAGGAACGAGCATGGTTTAATGCCTTTCCGAATATTTAAAATGAATTTTAGTATGCTGCAAATTCCAGTTTGTAAGCTTTTTCCATAAGTTTCCCCTATTTTCAAGGCTTTTCACAATGCCAGCCTCAAAATATGTATCCTTTTCCCTTGTTTTTGCCCTTATGGGTA
>DKUO01000046.1:14281-239301 GCA_002490705.1 Lachnospiraceae bacterium UBA7202 | reverse complement strand
TTTATTTTGCAACATACTAGATCAAAATATCCCCTCTTAAAATATTCCGGATTATCCCCACGAAGCTTCCAAGAATCATAATACGTATTGATCGGGAACAGGCAGGTTGTATTTCCGTACATATTCTGTATTTGTCTCTCTCGATAGTATTTCCCCGCATCCTTCACCACCATCTCGTAATAGTTCTCATTCATATTATTTAAATAAATAATGCGGAAATACTCATCATATCGTTTCTCAATAAAATGCAGCGCATCCTCACAGCCATCAATACGGTATTTACGTATAATAGAATAGAGCCACACCAGATTATCCAAATAGTCCATCTGATTAATCAAAATACGTCCGGCTTTCGACGCATACCACTCCTCTACATCAACCCCCAGAGCCAATGCGTGCCCCAAGCGGTCTCCACATCTCATATTTAAGAAAGATACTGCCTCGTCAATTGCACGCAATCCATCAAGCAGATCCAAAAAATCTTCCCCTACGTGATACGTGATACATAAATCCGGCATTTGGCGCACCGCTCCCGTCATATAATCCGTATGACTGACCGCCCTGTTTCGTAAGAAACGAAAGGCCTGTGCAAATACCTCCGGGCGGCATACAATCTCCTCAGAACTGGCGTCAATCCCTCGGATTCGTTTCCCTAACGTCTCATTCCTAATTCGAAAGTTCAAAATTGCATGCGCTTGTCGCATCACTTTCTGCCGCAGCTCATAGTGCCTGTAATATGGTTCAAAATTCTGCTGATTTTCCTGTGTCTCCCACTCATTTAATCTTTTATCCGCCTCCTTAATAAAATGGCAGACATAAAAAAATTTCTTTTTTAGTTCCAGCGCTCCCTTCTCTGTCTCCAACTCCAGAATCGTACTATCATTTTTATTGATCGCTTTTTCCAGTTCCTGTGCGGTTTCCTTCGGTGTAATTCTGGCTTCTAATTTATTGATATGTTGATTCAATATCGTATCTCTGACCGCCATCCGCAAATAGATATCTTCAAAGGGTGTGCCTTCTATAAAGAATTCTTTTCTATTCTGGTACTTCAAAAAATTATGAAATCCCACATTATGATTTACCTGAATCATCTCAGCGCGAATATTTTCTTTCATCAGCAAATACGCGTAAAACAGCCTTCCGTTCGACGCAAATTGCGGTTCATCAGAATAAATTTTCTTAAAAACTTCATATAAAAACCAACGTTCTCCACTGATAACCTCATTTAGCCTTCGATCCGGATTTTGAGACAAATCACGGCGGCATATCGTATAATCCGGTTGATTTTCCGCATACTTTTCCTGCATATACTCAATCTTATTCTGTATATTTCTCAAATAAAACAGCAGCTCCTGCTCATCACTAAGCAGCTTTTCCACTTCCCTGCGCAACAGCCCCCATACCAATCCCTCATACTCTTTTCCATCTTGAAACTGTTCCCGGTAATCCGACAAGCGTACTTTTCCGCGAGGCTGCTCCATCCGCTCTGATGCGCTATCCTGTTTCAAATAATGAGCAATTCTGTCATATTCAATATATTCTTCC
The DNA here is from genome assembly GCA_002490705.1 of Lachnospiraceae bacterium UBA7202. Lineage (GTDB taxonomy): Bacteria > Bacillota > Clostridia > Lachnospirales > Lachnospiraceae > UBA3282. The sequence continues at coordinate 237,756 of DKUO01000046.1, read as the reverse complement.
TGCAAAAGAAAGGGTTCCTGCATCAAACAGGCAAAAAGGTACAGGCGGATCAGCGCCGCCCGCAAATATGATATATAGAAAGATGTGTCTGCATATTTTGTACTATACATAACATTCATATGTAGTCTGTTATCGTCATAAGAATCAAATGTTCGTTTAAAATCGGCATTACAGACGTTCACCATCATACTACACCACGACAAATGAAACAACGGTGCGGAACCTTTAAGATGAAAATGATTTTCCGTGACTCCCTGTTCCATAAGGCGGTTTAGAGATTTATTATTATGGCCAATAACCGGAGCCCAGAAAAAACTCCTGTGTTTTGTTGCCGTAATTAAATCCTTCTGTGCAAAAAAAGCCGTAATAAGCAAATCTTCATCCAACTCTACTGTCATTTCCCGCCATCGAAGCAAATGCTCATAACAGCACAACGGTCTTCCGTTCTCTTCCACCAAAACATTATCCACAAACAGCAGTATCGCATCAAATGCATTCACTCTCTGCCCATGATTGACAGTTACTTTGCTCCGCATCTTATTATTATGCCATTCAAATTCCGAACACAGATAATGATACATGTTTTCTATTTCATTGCTGGAATACTGCCGCATATACGCCGCGCCTAATGCCAGAAAACTGTTTTTGTCTACATAAGGATAGTCACTATTACTGTCAAGCACCTCCGTTGGTGATGTATATCTGAATAATATTTTCAAAACGTTTCGTATGTTATCCAACGTATGTACCCCCAAAGTCCGTTTCTTGATTAACCGGCAGACTTTTCAAAACGAGTCAGTTTATTTCGAAACTCAAGCAACAAATTTCCCATCTTTTCTTCAAAAAATTCCCTTTGCGCTTCGGTTAAACTTGTCCCTTGCAATAACACCTTTGCCTGAGGGCTGTTTCCAAACGCTTCGGCAAATGTTGTCTTTTGCTCTAATTTGATTTTCTCATTAAAATATTTGTCCCGCTTCTCCAATTCCTTTTTTATGATTTTATAGTTAGAGACAAGCATTCTGTATGCCTCTCCCGAATTGGCTTCATCTGTTTTTCCCTGTTCTGCTAAAACCTTTCCGATATTGTACAGAATCTCAACCTGGTTTTTCAATTCATTTTCCGGCTGGTTTTCACAGATGATTCCTTTGATATTATCCATCAGATTTTCGATCAGCTTCTTTATGAGATCTTTCTCTTCCTTCTCTTCCTTCTCTTTCTCTTCCTTCTCTTTCCCTGCATCCTGGTCTTCCGTCATACCGCGAACCCATCCGGCAAGCTGCGCTAACGCGCCTGAAAGCATTATTTTAAGCGCCTTGTACTGCTCCTGATAGTTCCCAAACGCGTTTGTCAGATAACTTTTTCTGGCATTGATCTTCGGATTCAATGTAATGATCCAATCATACAAAACATCTTCCTCTTCAACTTCAATATCATCCTTCCCACTATCATTACTTTCAAGGGCTCCTTCTTGAGAGTCCTCGGAAAAATCCTCATAATTATACAGATCTGCCCAATCAATTTCTTCTTCCCAATCGTATGATTCACTTTTCTGTTCATTAACCTCAAACTCTACATTTTCTTCTTCGCCAATATTGATAAAAAGCATACTGCAAAGCCACGCTACAATTCTATCCCTGTTATCCTCTACAATTTTTCTTAACATGTCCTGACATTTTGTTGATTTGAACTCGACTTCCGAAATTTCCACAACAGACACTTTCAATGCGCCAGCAAGATCAAAGGACATACAAAACGGAGAGGCTGCCGCCTCCGCAGAAACCAGACCATATTCCGCTTCTCCCCATAAACTTCCTCCGATAATGCTTTGCTTGAGTTCCTCATCTTTCTGCTGCATCATGATAGAATACAGCAAAATAACCGCATTTGCCAAGTCAGTATTTCCCTCTTCAACATTCTCATATTCTCTGCATAAATATAGTGCCTGTCCCATACTATTCTCATAAAAATTATCAGCAAAACGCCGGCTCTGTCCGTTATGCCGTTTCACATAGGCTATAATGCTGCTATTCACATCTTCATAATCCTTGGCCAGCAGTTCATTCATGAAACGCTTTTGTCTGATATCGATAATTCTTTCGATAATCCTCTCTTTCAAATCAACTTTCAGCCATGCAAGACAGTCTTCTTTTATTTTTCCCGTTCTGATCATCTGTTCAAAATAGTTAACCATACTGCGCATCGACTGGTTTTGCAAAAAATGTCTTTTTCTTCTGACGCCATCAAAGTATATATCGCACATTCTTGCCATATACTCTAAAATCATATTCTTTTCGTCATTTGACTGTAGTCCCAGTTTCTCTCCTGCTGTCGTCTCTACCGCTATATCATCATGCCTTTCTCTGATTTCCGGCATATAAATCCGCATATTATAGGGCAGTACTTTCTCTAAGTATTCGTTGATAAATTTTCTACGGTCATTTGCCTCGCCATAGATATTTTTGTACCGAGACTCACAGGCAATCTGAAGCCTGTCAATATCAGCCGTAATTAACACCACGACCTTCCTCATACAGAGGAATCTTCTGATCTGTTCCAGAATATAATGGGCTTTTTTCCCACTCATATCTACATCATCAATCGCTATCACCAGATAATAGTTAATTTCCTTCCCATACTGAAATATAGAAAGATAATCGTCTATCAGACTCTGTAACTTCTGCTGTAAATTAATCCCTGAAGCCAATTCATGTAAGGCGCTTGGTACTGGTACTTCCTGTTCAGCAGAAACCTTCTCTCCATCTTCCCGCTCTTTTAAGAGAAGATACGCCTTACGCACATCAATAAATTTCTGTTTGATTTCCCGTGCCAATCGTTCAAAATTTGACTCATGTGCCTTAGTGCATTCATTCACATACTTTTCAAACTCATCCCACATCTCCGCAAGAATTACATCTATTATATATTCCGCTTCAGCCAACATTGCCGCATCTATGTAGGGAAGTGTTAAAAAGCGGATCTTCTCTTTTGCCGCAATTTTGCTGACCTTACTCCAGTCATTCTCCTCCTGTAATTTATTCAGATACGAGAAATAAGAGTACATGGCCGACGTTTTTCCCCGTCCCCTTCCGCCCAAAAACGCCAACACATCCAAACACAGCCCTTCCTTACGCTTTTCATTATCGCGTATAATTTTCTCCAGCGTTCTATCCGCCTGCTGGTATTGTTTATTAAAAAACAGATCATCAATCTTCTCCAAAGATTCATTTACAATTCGATTGCTCTGTTGTATCTTAATTCTGATTTCCTCTGTGCCCATAATATACTTTTTCCTCCAGTCCTGTTTGCTTTACATATGCATCTAATTCTTCATTTAACTTATTTTTTATAACAGGGAAAAACATTTTTAAAGCGGTCTCGTCATCCCAGACTGCTCGGAAATATCCGGGTGAACCGGTTTCCTTCCGAACGATTTGTGATAATTTGGCATATTTTCTGGCCAATACCAGATCTTGAAACACCACCTCATAAATATTGGCAATCTCTAAAGCTGCCTTAAAATGATATTTAATTTCCTGCGGCGCCAAAACATGATTACGACGTCTTTCCTTAAGAATTTCCACTACTTTGCTATACGCCTTAACCGCCTTTCGATACTCCATCTGTTCTTTCGCACATTCACCCATCTGAAACCATGCAATAAAATAATCTCTTTTCTTTTCCACCGCACTTTCATATTCATATAGAGCAGCGTCACGGTCTCTTACAAAATTACGTTGAATATTCCCCCGCTGTAGGCATGCGTATGCGCACTCTTTCAGGCGGATATCCAAGAATTCATTCCCTGCCTGTTTCCAGACCCCATTCAAATGTAAACTAATATCAGCCCGGATAATATGCAGTTCTTCGTTGTCAGCATATTCTCTCAGCAGTTCCTCACATTTTTCCTGCACCACCTCGGGTAGTTTGTATATCTGATAAGAATTCACTATACAGATCATATCTATCTCATATAAAGCCAAAAGTTCCATGTATTTAATTAGCTTATCTTCCAAAAAATGACTGCTCAGCTCTTCTATTTCTCTTATAAAATTGATATAATTTCGTGCAGCCATTCTAAACATATCTCTGTGAGCAGGTGTACACCGGGAAAATACCGCCATTTGTAGTATATCATTGTTGACATACATCTTAATAAATAGAGGAATTGTCTGATTCGCCACTGCTAAATTTCCGATTAATCTTCTGGAAACATTCAAACGTGCCGAAAGAATGTCCGACATACTCTGCCATAATTGTTTCAGAAATTCCTCATCGCTAAGCCCATCGTATAATATATAACGTATCTTCTCCTGCTCATTCGAAATCCATCCGTCCATATAAATCATGATTGTCTTTTCCTTATTTTTGATATCCAAGGACTGTCCGCTTTGTTTCACATAAGCGTCACTGACAATATATACGTCAATTAAAGATTCTACATCACTTTCCCTCGTATTCTCGGCAATATCCTCCACATAAAATCCCAGATAACGAGAAAAATGATTGATCAGTATTCTCGGTTTTGTATCTAAATTGCTATAAAACATTTTAATTCTATCCATTTTGATTCCTCATATATTGACCGACTTATCATTTATTATGCGTCAATCCTGTCGAAAATACTTTCGCCCTTTTATCTATTTTTCCTCGTCTACAAATCTTTTAAAACCTCTTCCTTGCTTCTTTCAATCGCCACCCCATCCACAATCTCATATATCCTGTCACAATTTCTTATCGTGGTGAGCCGATGTGCAACAATAATCAGTGTCTTAGAACCCTGCAACGCATCTATTGATTCCATAACCGCCGTTTCTGTTTCACTGTCCAATGCAGAAGTTGCCTCATCTAATACCAAAATGTCCGGATTTTCATATAATGCCCTTGCAATGGCAATTCTCTGACGCTGTCCACCGGAAAATTTCACCCCACGTTCTCCGACAATCGTATCAAGTCCATAAGGTAACCCTTCTACAAATTCCTTTAGTTGCGCCTGCTCCAAAGCGTCCCATACATTTGCATCGGACACTTCATCCTTATCCAATCCAAACGCAACGTTACTGCGGACGGTATCATCAATCAAAAATACCGACTGAGGCACATAGCCGATTATCTTCGGCCACTGTTCAAGTATGGAAAAGATATCTGTACCATCCATCTCAACCATGCCCTGCTGGGGCTTCAACAATCCCATAATAATATCAGCCAGCGTTGTCTTTCCCGCACCGGATGCACCAATAAACGCAACCGCTTCTCCCTTCTTAATGCAAAGTGACGCTTGATGCAGTACATCTTTGGGGGCGTTCTGATATCTCCAATTAATGTTTTTAATCATTATCTCCTGGCGAAACCGCCGTTCTTCTCCCAGCTTTTCTTTCATTACTCCAGTATTTATCTCTTCTATAGATTGCTCATATGCGTTCACTTCTCTCAGATTATCATATACATTCTGCAACGTGGGTTGAAAAAAAATAATTGAATTTATTCTGGTCGAAATTTTTGAAATAGAGGGCAAAATCCGAAATGCGCCCATAGCAAAAGTACCCAAAATCGGTATAAATGTACCCAGATTTGTTCCTGTCGCTATCTTAACGCAGACAATCCCCATAAACCCGCCAATACACACCCCCTCTAAAATACGATCTGGACAAGCCGCAAGAAAATCATTCAACACTACTGTTTTCTGTTCTAACATAGCTGCCTTGTCATATTGATTTACAAACTTCTCTCTTCTACCTAATACAATAATTTCCTTGATTCCATTGATAGCCTGATAGCCATACTGATATTTAAGGGCATTTGCCTGCTGCGCATCTTTCCCCGCCTTCTTTAACCTTCCTTTAAAGCAGATAATAATCGAAAAAAAACAGATTCCCGCCAGCAGCATCGCACTTACAGCTATTGTCCAATCCGTTGCCAATAAAAAAATACCTATGACAGAAACAGTCAGCAGTTCTGAACACATCGTAAATATATTCAAAAGGATCTGATATGTGCCATTCACATCTGACATTATACCTCTAATAATAGTGCTGCTATTGATATTCAGAAAATATTGATACGGCCTTTTTAAATAGGAATGCAACATCCTGACGGATACCTCACGTTGAAATCCTGCCGCAAAAGAACTTTGTACATATGCAATAAATATCATAAATACATTTTTAAATAAATATAGGAAAATAATAAGCACTCCAACTATCAGCAAAATATTTATGCTGGTTGCTTCAGGACAAAAATCAAATATCCACGCAATATACCACTTACTTTCCAGTTCTTCTGGATTCAATATCATCTGGAGGAATGGGTAAATCGCCGATACTCCTAATAATTCCAGCCCGGAAGCAATCATCATACATAAAAATACATTGATTGACTTCCTTTTTTGCCTTTTACTTAACACATAATTTAGCTGATCAATTATGTTTTTCAATGATTTAATGTTGTTTTTCATATTATTTTCCCACTATATACAATAATTCTATATCCGAACTACATTGTCTCCTCCAAAGAATGGTAAAAGTCCACCAGCTTGTCTATATGATTATCTATATGCCACCGTAACCTTCGCTCTCTCACTCGTGCCTTCAATTCATCTCTCCTCGAACGCAATTCATCAAAGTCATACTCTTCAATGGTCCAACGAATACAGATCCCTTCCTCTTCAAACATTTTTGTCGATTCACTTGGAATAGCACCAATGATAGGAATCCCAGCTGAAATCGCGTCAAAATATTTATTATTTGCTGCATATTTATACTTATACTTTGTATTGTAACCATAAACCTCTCTTTCCTCCTCCATCCTGCGAGTAGGCAAACAAGCGTAATCATATCTGGCCAACTCAGGAATCAGCTTATCCCATTCTACAGGTTTGTGAAAATGAAAGAAACTATTTCTCCTTTCCAATTCTATATATTGCATATAGAACTCCTCGTCCCATATGGTAGGATATACATGTAAATGACAATGATTTTCTTTACAAATATCCGCCAATTCCGGCAGACAGTTCCACGGAATATCCGGAATATCCATCTGGTCTTTTTCCGTGGCAACTCCTCCTGCATATACTATTGATAATTCCTTCTCTGCTCCTTGAACTTCATCCGTTATCTCATTAATATAATCCGGGAAAAACAGTTCCTTTCCCCTTATATGAAGTCCCACTTGATTCCGTAAATAAGGAAGTTCAAAGGAACGATTAGAAATCCCGTCTGCATGTTCAAATAAATATCTTTCCTTGTCATATACTTCCTGCTGCATTCCGATATATAAACCGTTATAGATATCATAGCGGTCAATCACAATCTTACCAAACAGGCCCTTCATTCGCACCAATAAATATGGATAGGTCAAATCATTCGCACCCGTAAAATAATGAACAACTGAGGCATTGCTCCTTATTATTTCATACATGACCTGTTCAAAGCACTTACATTCATAACATTTCTTACAAAGATTTTGCAATCGTTCATATAAAATTTTATTCACATCTACCTTGTTATCTATTCTCGGGCAAAGCAGAATCGTTATGTCCATATTGGTTTTATACATAGCACTAATAATCTTATATGTCCTCGGCTGTAGTGACTGCACCACAAACACAACCTTTCGGGAATTCCTCTTATTACCCGCCTTTTCATATAAACGGTTTGTAATCATTCCTTTATCAGTTTTACAGTGCCCGTGTGTATTTTTATACCAATTAGCGATCTCCTCCAAATACTTTTTTTCATCTGCCTGCATATAAATATCATCCAGAAAATATTTATCCCTAATCCGCAGAAATGTCTTACTGTATTTCGTGATATTTCCTTTAAGCAACGGCATAATAAACTTTTTACATCTTCTGACGTCAATATTCATCATATATGGTAAATCCTTTCATTTTGTTTTAACTCTACTTTGGAATGGCATACAGAACCGTTTCATTGCAAACTAATGCGTGATGCCGTATATAATACTTATAATTCTCAAGTTCATTCATCAAAAATTGGGGAATTTCCCAAAAATCCTGCAATGAATGATAGATACAAATTGTCAATATAGGACGTTCTCTTTTAATAATACCCATTGCACCCTTTAATGCCGGCAATTCTGCGCCCTCAATATCCATCTTGATAAAATTACACTTATGTTCTCCAAGATATTCATCCAAAGAAACTACCTCTACAAAATCTGGCGTCTCATAGGGTACGATACGGCTTCCAGTTGAATTTCCTCCTTTGAAATACAAACGGTCGCTTTTATTCCACAATCCTTTTTTTACACATATCTGCCTATCATCTAAATGATTCCGTCCCGCCTGTTTCTGCAACAGTACAAAATTTTCCTCATCCGGCTCAAAGCAATACCATTTTTCCAAAGACAATTTGTTATTTTTCAATGATTGCAACAGTTCCCCTCGATATGCCCCTCCGTCAACTATATATAACGGTTCCCTGACGGCGTCTAATACCTCCGGAATAAAATATTGTTCTTCATCTGTACATATTTCCTCAATCATTTTCAAGTTTTTTGTGCTGAAATATTTCTGTAATCCCTCTATAACCTTAAGACTCTCTTCGTCTGCAAGTTTATTTTTCAGTAATTCCCACTCTCTGATAAAAATCTGTAATTCTTCTCCATATGTTGTATTAGTAAGTTTCCCCTTATCCTCCAAGATCTGAATATACCAATCAAACATCTCATATATTTTTATATCTGACAGAACAATGAGTTTTTTTAATATTGCCTTGCCATAAATAGATGTCATCACCACACTGACATTATCCATTAATCGACACTTTTCGCAAAAGTCAGTATATGAGATTACCCAAACACCTTTTATCTGCTGTCCCTGTAATCCTTCATCATCATCAATAATATTGCTCACCTTTAGTCCCTTCTGGCTAAATAGATCGAGAATTAATTTTCCTGTATCCCCCCCCCCATACAAAAATATGTTCGAAACAGCCAGTTCCGTTGGTATATCACCTTTTTCAATATGAATCATGCTCATGCGTCTTCTCCCTCCGCCTTCATTTAAATAAAATTAGGATGTACCAATATGTCCGGATACAGATAATCCCAAATCACTTCATTCAAAGTGTCACATCTACATCCTCTCGGACACTCATCCACTCTAATTTGTTGCATTCTTTTTCTCCGCTTTTCCCCATGCCATATTTCCATAAATGACTGTTCATAAATATTACCAAGAATATCTTCATTTTGTTCGCGATTGGGGCAAAAATATAAGTTCCCATCTGACCATAAATTAGCACTTATCGCATGTCCATAACACATCCTATAATGCCTCGGTTCTTCAGACAAAGTGTTGATGTATTGTCCATATTTTGTATATACCTGAAACGATACATCTTCCATCTCTTTCGCCCGTCTCATTTGTTCCTTTACTTCCTCCGTATTTTGAGCCGAAAACACAGTTTTTCCCACAGAACTTCCTTCTCCTTCTATCAACGGCTTGATTTCAAAATAATCAACGCCTATTTCCTTCCACAATTTAGTTGCAGCAGAAATTGACTGGTAATTTTCATTATAAAAGACAAACTGAGTCCCTATCGTAGGCAGATCCGTTCCTTTCGCCTTTTTTTCATTTACCAGTGCCTGCACATTATTCACAATTTTTTCAAATTCATTTTTCACTCTATGAACTGTTTCATGCTCTTCGTTATTGCTTGCATTAATCGAACAGCGCACAAAGGTACAGGTTTCTAAAACTGCCGTTCTGATCTCCTGTGTCAACTTTGAACCGTTTGTAAAAATACCAATATCCAAACCAATGTCATGAATCGCATACAAAAGGGATTCGATTTCCGGGTATATTAGCGGTTCGCCGCTGCCACAGATGGTAATCGCCTTTAGTCCAGCCCCCTTTGCGTCTTTTAGGAATTTTAATAAAACATCTCTGTCAATCGAATGAACCCTTGTTATATCTGCAGTCGCAAACTCACTATTACAAAAAATACATTTGTGATTACAATAATCTGTAAGCCCTATCGCCATATGCACCGGGTATGTATCTCCCTTTGCTTTGATATCCATTAAACGCTCCGCATTATATATAACCTTTTCTGCTCCTAATCTTTCCATTTCTATTTACATCCTCCTGCCTCAAAAAATACTTTAATCACCATTGCTTCTATAAATTGGTAAATAGCCGCTGTCCTTTTCCTCCGGATATTTTTCGCAAAACACATCTGAAAATCGTTGATAAGCAGATGGCAGATAAACAACATTACCGCAAAAATAATCAACCCTTTTATCCGTACACTCATCCTTAAACTGATGAAGCTGACCGCTTCCTCCGCCTAAGTGCATACACTCGTAGCCGTGTTCTTTTGCCCATTCAGAAGTTGCCCATAACATAAACTCCATCGAATGGACGTTTCCGGCTTCTGCATTTCGGAAGCTTAGATGGTGATACATTCGTTTATGATATCTGTCACACAAAATAATGATTCCGGAAAAACAAGTTTCCATTTTGTCATCAGACACAAAAAACAACTTTGTAAATTCACACTGACACAATTTCAAAAAATATTCATAATTGAAATACAAAAATCTTCTTGCCTGCAATCTGTCCATTGCTTTCGTATAATATCCAAAAAATGTTCTAACGTTTTGCTCATTCTTTTCAACCTCTTTACATTGCATTCCGCTTTTAATGGCGCTCCTAACATACCGCGCTTTTCTCTTTTGAAAATGAAGCAACACATCATCTGTGCAGTCTATCCAGTTCTGCGAATCTGAGAATACAACATTTATCCCTTCTTCTTTCGCAGCCTTATATTCCTCACTGTATGGATTAAATCGTACAAATTGAAATATAATATTATTACACATGCAAAATTCTTTAAGGCTCTTATAAAATCTTCGAAATAGTCCAAAATCATTTATATTAGATAATATCCCCGAATACTCATGCGGGGTGATGAGATCATAATAATCTACCGTTTCCTTCGCAAAAATATCAATATCGTTTACTCGTCTCTTCACACTGGGAAAAACTGCAAACGCATCCTGCTCTTCATAGATATACAAATATATATCATACATTTCCGCCCTTTCTTCCGCTAACAGAAAATACGGATCATGATATATCGTTTTGACTACCGCATTTTTATAATATTCAGTATATATATCTATATTTTCACGCAATAGCAATTCCTTAAACATATGCCGCACCCCACTTTCTACAAGATGTATTTTTATTACATTGTTTCTTAGAAAGTGAGAAAATGCGATATGTTAATTGGAGAGACCTGTTATACCCCCCCCCCTGGTCGAATTTTCGTTCAAATCTTCTGCGGCATTTTCGCAACATTTATATATTGAATACTTCTCTTCATATAATTCTGCAATCCAATTAAGAATGTTCTCGTTTATCACGGTATACTTTTCTCCTTTTATTTCAATCTGTGCCCCACTATAGGGTGGATTCCAAAATGCTCTTATTTTTCGGTTAATATCCTCTATATTATCACACTGGCTAATTAGTTTACTATCCTCCAACTCTTGTATGCTGAAGTATCTTCCCTCTTCCTGTTCCTTTTTCCCTAATTCTTCCCCATGAATAATTCTGTCTACAATATCCTCGAACAGTAAAAATAACCGTTCATGCGTAATCCGAACTAAGTCCTTATTTACGATTTCATGATCTATCGTAAAATGTCTGGACTCTATGATTGCCCCCGTATCAAATTCCTCATCCATATAATGGGCTGTTACGCCCCAATATCCCCAATTTTCCAGTATCGCAATATGATATCCCGATCCTCTTGCTTCCGGTAATGGTCCCGGATGAAAATTAATACTCCCCTTATTTGGAACTGTTAAAATATCCTTTTTCACCCGCTTCCAATAAAATGAAAAGAGATAATCTACTTCCAATTTTCCCTTGAAATAAAGTTCTTTTATTTCATTTTCTGTCAAAATGGAAATACCGTTTTCCCTGCACATTTTTTGCAGTATTAAATCGTTATCGCGAATTACTGCCGCTACTATTTCCACCTTGTTATGTCTCTCACACAAAAACTTTAATGCAAGCACCGACGATAAAGTTTCCTTTGCCATAAATAATACTTTAATCACTGTACATCTATCCCCTCATGCTTTTAATCGTCTCACAAATATACTCCACATCATCTTTAGATAAAGTCCCATATATCGGAAGATCTAGGGCAATCTCTTTTATATGGTCTGCATAATCCGTCTTTCGTACATAATCAGCATTCCTATAACAGCTGTAATCACATGTCAGTTTATCATATAATTTCCTTGTACCTATTCCACGATCCTTAAGTCTTCTCCATAATTCGTCCCGCGTCATTCCATATTCTTTGGTTACCTTAATTGGAAAATAAGCATAATTATAGTCAATTTTTTGCGAATAATCATAGGCGTCTATACCCGGAATATCTTTTAAGCACTCACAATATGTATTGGCCAAGTTTCGTCTCAAATTCAGTTCATTATCCAGCCGTTCCAGATTCACTATTCCCATTGCTGCCTGAAATTCATTCATTTTAGCATTTATGCCTATTACTTCCACATCATTTCCAGATTCACCATAAGAAATCCCAAAATTACGATACAATTCAAACAATCGCCGCAGGCTCTCCTCCTGATATACGATGGCTCCTCCTTCTATCGAATTAAATACTTTGATTGCATGAAAACTAAAGATAGTTGCATCTCCGTAATGTGCTATTGCCTTTCCTCCAACCCTAGTTCCAAATGCCTGTGCTCCATCATATATCACCTTCAGATTATACTTCTGCGCAATTCTTTCTATTGCCAAAACATCACATGGAATCCCAAAAATATGAGGTGTTATAATTGCACATGTTTGATCTGTTATCAATTCCTCAATATGTTTGGGATCAAGATTATAAGATTCGTCAATGTCTCCAAAAACAGGCGTTAATCCATTTTGGACAATTGCATTCGTCGTTGAAACAAATGTAAACGGAGAAGTGATGACTTCACCTTCTAACTGCATCGCCTTAATCGCAAGCAGCAATGCAGAATGACCATTCACTACCAAATCTATATTAGGGCATTTTATGTAATCATTCAGCATCTTCTGAAACTTCTTTACTTTTTCCCCATTATTTGTCATGCTTTTCGTATCCCATATAGAACTGATCTCTCGTATATAAGACTCTTTATCCGCCAATACCGGTTGGGTCGCTTGGATTTCTCTTTTCAATGTATGGTCTCCTCTATATAAAGTTTACATGTTCACCCGGGTGTTTCAACTCCTCCAGATATTTGTTTATCTCATCCAGTCTACAAGCCTCTCTGCATACCTTATTAATATCCAACTTACGCAATGCTTCTACAACATCTTTTCTGCGTTGGCTATTCCAGATTTCCTCAAAAGTATTATCGTTCACATTGCCGTAGCTAAACCGTTCTGTGCCAATATGTGCGATACAGGGCCAAACATTGCCAGCCGCATCAATATGTGTCATAAAAGGAAGCCCTAAACACTCCTTATAGCATTTTCCCTTATGTATTTTCTTCATAGCATTCGCTCTGAAATAGACTGCAAAATCTTCAGTCGCATAAGCAGTCACTTCTTTTTCTAATTCCAGCAATCCATTATAATCTATATTCCATGTATGGTCACTATGCAAATGCTGAGAATATGGTTTGATTGTCAGATAATCCACTCCGATTTCTTTCAATGCCTTTGCCATTAGCGGCAATTGTTCTGCATTTTCTGGCATTAATAAACATTGCACACCCAACGTGGTTGTTGTAAGTTGCTGCCTTCTCTTTACCTCTACTGCTGCTGCCAGATTTGTTTTCACACGTTCCAAATCGCCCGGTTTTCCCCGTTGAATTGCATCGTAACTTTTCTCTTCCATACTTGCTACGCTATAGCGCACCCATGTAAATGCTTTTAAACACTCTTCCAGCTTGTCTTTTGTAAACAGAGCACCATTGCTACTCATAGCCACATCTACCCCGTAAGATTTTATTCCGTTTGCAATATCAGGCAAGTTCCTATTTAGTAAAGGTTCTCCCTCTCCAGAGCAAATAACACTTTTAAGTCCTCGCGTACTCATATGTGCCACATCTCTGAGAACAATATCTTTACTCAAGAAATTCGGTTTATATCCAATATAGTCTACTGCGCAGAAAGTACAGCGATGGTTACACGCACCGCTGGGTGATATTTCAATCTCAATGGGATAAATATTTTCTCCCCGCAGCCATTTGGCTACCGTCTCCGGATGATAAATCAATTTGTGTGAATCCATTCTAATTTTATCAGGCATAATATAACTTCCTTTTTACTATTTATTATTAAATTCAATCATTCCATCGTATTTTCTGCGAAGAAATGCGGTGATTGGTTTTTCAATCTGATTATATGAAAAAAATGCAAATCCGCATACGAATCCTGTAAAAATAATCAGACTGCTAATTGTATGCAAATAGGTCGAACATCCTAGGATTTTAGCAATAACTATATACAAAACAAGCAACGGGTAATGCCAAATATATACATCGAATGCTATCCCACCTAACATTCCCAACCATTTTCTTTCCTTTGTAGAATGCAAAGCTACAACTAACATCGGATACAAAACAAAAGTAAGCACATATGCTCTTTCCCAATATGTATTTGCATCCAAACCCATATACATTACTACTAAAACTATAACTATCCCAATTATACAAGAAGTTTTAATTTTTCTGTTTATCTTAAATAAGCCCTTTTTCATGCATTTCGCAAATAATATGCCAAAAAAGAAACTATTAAATCCACGTCCAGAGTACACATTTAAAAAAGGAAGTGAAATTCCATATTCTAAAATGCCCAGTCCAATGAACATTACAACTATATAGAAATAATCAGGAAGAATCCCCAAATGTTTCGCAATATAGGTAGAAAAATATGCCAGTACATAGCATAACATTAGCACACTGATATACCATGTTGGAATATTAAAAGGTTGACTGGTAAACCAACCCACATCAAGTCCTAATGCCGATAAAACAATTCTCCATAAAGACACCCCCCCCCCGAATATTTTCAACTGTTCCCAATTGAGCACCGCAAATAAGATAGTATATTCCCAAAAATAGCTGTGTTACAGTTGCACTAATTGCAACCATAGGCAACAACCGAATTGCTTTATGTATAATATATGGTCTAAATCCTTTCATCATCCCCTCATACTCCATACTATAAAACCACAGATAACCGGATATCAGGAAAAAAAGTTCTACCAAAAATCCGAAATAAAATTTTCCTCCAAAAAAATTGAAATATCGAAACGTTGTTTCTGTGTTTTGCTGATAATGGGAGAAAACCAGCATAATAGTTGCGACAATTTTTAAAATATCAAGGGACGATTCTCTTTTCATAATTATCACCT
Organism: Lachnospiraceae bacterium UBA7202; assembly: GCA_002490705.1. Taxonomy (GTDB): domain Bacteria; phylum Bacillota; class Clostridia; order Lachnospirales; family Lachnospiraceae; genus UBA3282. The sequence continues at coordinate 222,358 of DKUO01000046.1, read as the reverse complement.
ATACATTTATCAGCGTACTCATATATTTTAGCACATTGACTTTTTCCACTGCATCTTTATTACCAACAATATTTGCACCCAAAGCACCTGCCACATTTCCCATAACCATGCCGATTTCCATCGGCGCGCCTGCTGCCGAAAGAACACCCGCTACTGCATAGAAAGCATCTCCTGCTCCTATCGTATCCTTTACGTTCAAAGTAAAAGCAGGACACTCCTCAAGATCATCCACCGTTTTTGCATCGCTCCGAATACCATAAGCTCCGCAAGAACCTCTTGTCAGCCAGCCAATGCCACCCAATTTTTTTTGCAGCTTAAATAAGGATTCTTTTTCATCGGTCACGATTCCCGGATAAGCTAGTGCCAATTCACTCTGATCCAAAGAAAAGGCATTTGCCCTGTCATATTTTGTAATAATATTTTGCCCTTTGTTAGTAGAATTTGTCTGACAATTTAGCACCAGATATTTGGCCTTGTCTTGCACAATACGCATAATATCATGGCCAATCAGTCCATGTCCAAAATCGCAAAGGAACACAACGTCATAATCAGAAATCATATTCTCCAAATCCATAATAAACAAATCCAACACGGACTGCTCATAATTTTGATTTGTCACGATATTATTAATAGCAAATATTTTCCTATATTCCTCGCGCTTTTTATTTCTCGTCAAAAAACGTTGTTTGATGATTGTCTCCTTTTTTGTACTATAATACAACTCCAATCGCATCTTATCCGCAAGTTGATTCTGCATCTGCTGATTCAGATCGGTTTCATTCCCAACAATAGACATCAACGTTACATTAGGGGAGAAACTCGCCAAATGCCTCGCAATAGCCACCGCTCCGCCAAGATAGTCCTCTGTATACCTATGTCGTGCTGAATATGCCATATCTTTACTAATCAAGCCCTGCACATCACAATATGTATACCGGTCTACAATTACATCCCCCAAAACCAGAATCTTCAGATTTTCGGCTTTATCCACAAATGCTTTTACTTCTTCAATGGTATAATGTAACTTAAAATCTTGCATATATGCTACTACTTCCGATGGCAAACCGGACATTGCAGTATTAATCAATTTAGTTGAACTGAATACCTCTCCACCAGTATATGCCACTTTGCCACCATGTGCCTCCACCAGTAAGCGCTCTTTGGTCATCATGCCTGTAAGGTCTTCCTCTTCCTTGGCATATTCTGCACCTTTAATATACAAATCCGGTTCTACGCTCTCTACAATATCATCCACCGTATAGCCTTCAGATAATATAACATAATCAATGCATTGAAGTGCTGCCAAGAAATTCATTCTCTGTTCATCGTTAAAATATGGCCGTCCCGGGCCTTTTCGTACATATTTTGCCGCAGTAATCGACACTACTAACACATCCGCCATCGCCTTGGCCTGTTCCAAATGCGTGATATGTCCCGGATGCACCAAGTCGAACACACCATGACAGAGCGCAATTGTTTTCCCTTCATTTTTTAATGATTGTTTAATGCTGCTCTTAAATTCTTCCTTTGAAACTATTTTGTTCATATTATGCAAATTCCCTTTTCTACCAAAGACTATTTTTTGCCCTTATTTTTATATTTCTTTTTAATTTGTTTACTAACTGCTTTTGCTGACGTTTTCGGAAACTCTCCCGTCCCCATTGACAATCTGCTGCGTTCATCCATCTGAGAATATTTCTTTTTTAATTCATTATACTCACTCTGTAATTGTTCCTTTTCGCTCTTTATATCCTCATATTTTCTTTTTAAGTGCCTATTTCCCCATACATTTATCGCCAACATAAGTCCTATACATAAAATAGTCCATGTAACAAATATGTAGACATTATCCCACATAACCTGATTGTTTTTATAAAAGAATTCTATTATCTGTTTCAGCCATGTCAATTTTTATCACCAACTCTAGTTTATTAAATCATTTACCTTCGATATAAGGGCCTCTTTGCTAAAATCCCTATTCGCCAAATCGTAGTATAGGTCTTCTACAACAGATGTCTGAAAATACTTAGCTTTTTTCTTCTTCTTAGCACATACTGCCGAAATAATGATATATGCTGCGAACGCATCACTCACCATACACCCATTATTATTGAAAAAATGTTCATCATCCTTGGCATCATAAAAACGAACTGGCTTATACTTACACACCCAATATGCCAACAATGCCAACTCCTTTTCATGTGACATCTTCATAATTTTCTGCGGCGTGGAATGATAATACATATAATAGTCTTTTCTCTGATCCACCCTGATGCAGATACGACATATAACTGGCAAATTAACCTCTAACTGTCCTGTTTGTTTTACAGTAAGTGAAAAGTCTTCTAACAATTCCTGAAATTTCTGGTAAAAACCATAAATATCTGCATCCGGCAACGGATTATATATGAAATCCTTCTCACTAATTATCTTTGGTAACAAATTTTATTCCTCCTTCGCCTCTAATAAATTATGTTCTTTTAAATATATCTTCGAACCTTTCAAGGCAACTTCAAGAGCATCTTCTTCACCCTTACGATCATTCATTCTTTTTGTATTTTGCTGATTATGCGTAATTTCACTTATCATATCTACAGTTACGTCCCTCCTAATTACAGAACAAACTGGCTTTCTTTCTTTTCCCATCTGACTCACCCCTCCCGTTATTCTTTCCCTAAGTATTTAAACCAATCTTCAGTTGCCACACCGATACTGTCCGGCGTCCACACCGGTGCTTCCCGCCAATAATCAATATTGTCGAGAACATTCTGCACACCCTCCTCAAACGTTACCTTAGCCTTCCATCCAAGCCTGTTTTCAATTTTAGTCGTATCAGCATAGGTACAGTCAGGTTCACCGGGCCTCTTGGGGATATGTATAATCTCCCCACCTAATAATTCACATAGACGGTTAACCGAATAAGTTCCGCCACTTCCCACATTAAAAGTATCCTGCACTACATCGGACATTGCCGCCGTATAAAAAGCATCTGCGATATCTGTCACATAGGTAAAATCTCTTGTCTGATTTCCGTCGCCAACAACTGTAAAAGGTTTACCTGCTAATTTCTGCGCCAGGAAAACTCCAAATACCGCGCCATAGGTTCCTGATGTCCTTGATCTTGTCCCATATACATTAAAAAGTCTCAATGTAACCACCGGCAGTCCGTACACCTGTCCCCAGTGCAAAACTGTCTCTTCTCCTAAGCGCTTCGTCAATGCATACGGATACTGTGGCCTGATTTCTGCTGATTCTTTGGTCGGATACTCGTCCGGGATACCATAACAGGAGGAGGAGGCGGCATACACCAATTTCTTTATTCCTGCATTCTTAGCACATTCTACCACATTATATGTTCCCAATACATTAGAAGAATAATAATCCCAAGGCCGCTGAATAGACGGTACAATATCCGCCAACGCCGCAAAATGAAATATATAATCAACTCCCTGAAAGACCGGTTCTATCTCTTCTCTATTTCTGATATCCATATGGTGTATTGTCAAATTCGGATTTTCTTTCTGATGATCCAAATTTTCGGGTCTTCCTGTCGTCCAGTTATCAATTACTCTTACCGTATGCCCCTCTGCCAGCAATCTGTCTACCATATGCGAGCCGATAAAACCACAGCCACCTGTTACTAATGAAATCATAATTTCCCCTCACCTTTCTTTAATACGCATTTGCACATCATATGTATATAATATATTTTTATCATAACTACATAATTTTTCAAAATCTTCCCGATATTTCAATGGAACAAAGATACCGCACATATTATTATCACAATAATATACCTGCCCAAACTGTTTCAACCCTATTACGTCTACAACAGCCTGTACCACTTCTTCATCATTAGGAAAACTGTCCCACCTGAAATCATGCCATACTACAAAAGAATTATCATTTTTATGCTCAAAAACCTTTTTCGTATCATTATAAACGCCATTATAGCAGTGATTGGCATCAATAAAATACAAATCTATATCATCTTCAATGGTATTAAAATCAAATTCCCAAGAATCAACCAAATATTGTTTTACCCCCCCCCCTACTAATCTGTTAGAAAAGTCTGTCATATTTTTTTCTTTACACCAATTACTCATGGATGAATGGTGCTCCGGCGGCACTGTTATGCTTATTCTTTTCTCACAAACGCCTTCCATGCAGGATATGGATTCCCCAATATAGGTTCCAATTTCCAGATAGCTTTTAAGCGCATATTTAATCGCAATTTCTTTTAAAAACAAATAGTCCAGTGCTCCTGATCCACCTAGTCTGAAAGTTAAATCATTAAGAGAATGCCCATTTCCTTTTTCAACGTCTTCAAAAAACTTTCCCAAACAAATCTGCCTCTTTTTTAAGCCAGGTTCCCACTCTTCTTTATCAATATGTTTTATCTGCTTCTCCCTGATTATTCTTTTAATCTTAATTGATAGCCTTTCTATTATCGTTGCCATAAACTCTACCTTTCTTTAATTTATTAATAAAAATTATTTATAACAATCCACTACATTTGAAACACTGCCTTCCTCTCCGATATAATCAGGAGAGTGTTCAATCCATCCCTTAGTATAATCTATTTCTTCTCTAATTGGTATCCCTCCTTCAACTTTTCCAAATTCAATGTACTCGAACACATCTTCTGTCTAGTAGAAATCGATGCACATATCTGAATGTAGATACGGTTTAATATCATAGTATATTTAAAGTTCTTCTACTTCCACCTTTTTATATATTTTACGCAAAAAGTAAATTATAGATAAAACTTTTCACCTTACTATATCCTCTATAAAAAATATTACCTGCATAAAAATTGTAATAAGATTTTACCAAACATTTCTCTATATTTACTGGAATATAGCAAATGTCCCTTATTTCTTTATTTAACTGGACATCCCATTTTTCTGATACTCCTCCATGCGTCCCGGTTCCATCAAAACCAATATTTTTAATTCGAGAAATAGTCGGATTAACCGTCATTTTATTCTGTTTAAACTGCTCATAGCAAAATCTAATCGCCCAAGAATCTATTTTTCCCTGCATTTGTTGTTCTAGCATATCCGGCAGATTATATCCCCTTTTTCTAAATTGTTTTCTCTTCTTTTTACTCCGTTTAAAATCATCATAATCATGAACTTCCCAGTCTATACTTTCCCATCTGTCTTTCCATGTAGCCCATCCCCAACTTCCAGCTCTCAAACACATATATACATCTTTATCGTATTTTGATAAATGTTTTATATCTGGAGTGTACCCTGCAATAGACCAAATCCTCTCATCTGTTTTATAATACTCCAAAGCACCATTCATATATCTGAGGAAATCGACGGATGTAATTAAATCATCTTCTAAAACAATCGCTTTCCCATATTGCTTGATAACATCAGAAACACCCGAAATGACCGACTCTGCCAGCCCTTTATGCTCTTCCCGCTCATATATATAAATCTGTTTAAAATGATTTTCCTTTTCAAATGCCCTTAATACCCTTCGTACATTCAGTACATCTTTTTGGTCCTGATTGTTTTTCGCATTATCTGAAAAAATAAATAATTCGCTTTCCTCAACATCTAAATTGTTATCTAAGGCATTTAAAACTTGCATTGTATGCTCCGGTCTATTGTATACAAAAAGAATAATTGGAGCATTTTCTACCGTATTCATCCAGTTCCCTCGCACATTTTTTATCGCACATATACCTATTCGTTACTGTTAAGCTTAACGTAACATATCCAAGTGTAATCTTTTGCTTCTTCTTTGATTAGGGGATATTGTTCTATCTTCTCCATGGACAAAATACCCATTGCAGTCGGATAATTGATCTCATCCCATGCATCTCCCCATCTTGTAATTTCCGGTTTATATAACGGTGGAAATGTAGTATATGTCTCAATATTGTTCTTGGCATACCCTGCATGCACTTTATTGGGTGGAATTGCTTCTCCACAAACCGACTGAAAATGGCGACGCACGCCTCGATGATGTGGTTTTTCCACCTCATGTCCACTTTCTGCAAATATTTTTTTCAACGAATAACAATCACCCCGACCAGCCGGATAATTATCTTCAAACATAGCCTGCTCAAATCCCATCCATTTCATCTGAAGCAATCTTTCATAAGCATTTTGATGATCATCAAAAAAAATAAAGGTTTCCTGCGGATCTAAATACTCCTTCCAATCAATCATACTAAAATCCTCGGAAAAATACGTTGCCTTCTCATCTATATAAACCCGTGCAGATAATGTCGGATCTATGGAAAAAATTCTTATATTAGGATGTGCCTGTCTAAACAACCATGTCCCCTGTCCTTTATACACTCCACTTTCTATAATATTGACAGGTTTAAGTTTTTTGACAACATACCATGTCCAAAACAAATGAGTGGACAGCATCCCTCCCTCATTATTAGTTATGGGTCTTTTCGAATATATATCCATAAACTCATCAATCACATCATTTACATCTTCGAAATTCCAAAACTGTTTACCCCAGTTCAACTCGTTCATACTTTTCCTCTCTTCTTCTATTTCCTATTATTAGTTTGGTTCATTATCATATACGTAGCATTTGATATAAGCGCATTGTATTATTAAAATAAGTTTCCGGTGAATATCTCTGTTTTGCATATCTCCTACAAGTTTCGATTATTGTCTGATTTTTCATAGAAGTGTTCGATACAATATGATATAACGCTTCAATGTCTCCCGTTGCAACAAACTGTCCTAACGGATACTCTGCAACATATGGGATTCCCGTTATGTTAAAACCACAAACAGGCGTACCACATGCCAATGCATCCAGACATACATTAGGCATTGTATCTGCAATACTTGTACAAACTAATAAATCGGCCATAGAATAATATAGCGCCAGTTCATCCTGATCTTCTACATACGGAATGGGTATATAATTCGATGGGAGCATCACTGTAGAATCACTGTATCCCACATTAATAAAAACATACTTTTTACCCTCAAACCTTTTTGCCAATTCAATAAAAAAATGTACGCCCTTTCTTTTATCTGCTGAAGGCGCAACATTGAGAATCACAACAGCATCCAGTGGTATATTTATTCTTTTTCTAAGTTCAGTTGTATCTTTTGGGAAAAAAACTGTATCCGTATCAACAAATTCATCTAGAATTTCTAAATGCTTATCCCTTAAAAGTAATGATTCTCGCGCTCGTTTAATAACCCACTCCGGACCGGTAAAAATCAAGTTGTCAAAATTAGAATAAGCCTTTTCCTTCATTAAAAAAGTTTTTCTGGCACGGTTAAAAAACCACGAGCCTATATATCCGCTTCGTTCTATGCCATTGCAATTTTTACAGCCTGTTTTAAATTGATTGCATTCGTAGGCATAGCAACAATAGCCTAGATAAGGATGCTCATCCAACATTCCATATACAGTCGCATAATGGTTTTTTTTAAGATATGCAAACAATCCGTAAATATTTATATAATGACCATGCAAATTATATAGCTGAACTATATCTGGTTTAAAATCCTCAAATATCTTCTTTAATCTCCGCATTGCGTTTGGCGCAAATGTCCCATGATATCCCAATATTCTATTAATATATCTATGAAGTTCTATTTCATAATGAGTATCTATGCTTTTGATATTTTCATCTTCAGACTGCATTCCACCATACCCATAAACTAATATAGCCTGATGCCCATGTTGTATTAACTTATGATATAGCCCCGTGGCTATCTTACCAGTACTTGCACCCATCCACAAAGTATTTATAATCAAAACACGCATCCAAAATCCTCCCACATGCTCTGGCACTCTATTCATAAACTAAAAGGCAGTTTTCCATCCGACGCCCAAAAATACGCTACTCCACCTTTGTTTGCGCCACCACAAACATAAATGTTCATAAAAAATTTCTTTAATAAAACTTCTATTTCTTCTATCGACTGAAATGATGAATTATAATGCGCCCACTTTGATCCATCCTTTTCAATCACCGCACATCCACTCAATATCCCTCTCCTCTTTTTACACATATCACTAATTTCTTTTAAGATTTTTTCTTGTTCTTTTCTGTTAAAAAAATTTATGGATGCATCCCAAATAATATTTGTCACTCCTTCTACATGTGGCATTTCATGTAAAAAATCACAACATTTATATGTAATATTATCACGATTATACTTGACCATAGCCCGTCTAATATTTCTCCTATCCTTATCACAGGCTATAACCCGGCTATCCGAAACTACAGAATAAAATTTAAACGTATAAAATCCGTCTGCACACCCAAGTTCAACAATTAAAGGTTTTTCAAATTTACAAATACAAAAAAGATTCCTCTGGGCCCTCTCAAGCCACCCAATCTCTCCCTTATTCCACATATACATCAAATCAATGTTATGATCAAAGCTCAACGGCTCTTTCCGCCAAGGCAATCTCCACTCCATTATATATAAAACTTTATACAGCACTCCATCAAGCCACATTCCCGCCTCAGCTAAAAATCTAATTATTTTAACCAACATATTCTGTATCACATATATTATCTTCATGCCTTTTCCTTTCTCTTTGCTTTTGGCACAATTGCCGATTCCCTAATATACAGGAAATCATAATCCTTAATAAAAACTAACTTCATACCAGCTTTTTTTAGACTCCATAATAAAGAAACCAAAAAGTAAAGCGATTGCCTTGGAAGCTTATGCACTTCAAAAGTTAATATATCCGGCAAAATATTATTATCGATTATATTTTTAATAACTTCATATTCTGAACCTTCAATATCTATCTTTAAGATTTTCACATCCTTTGGATTAATATGGCAACGTTGAAGAAAATCTACGTAAGAAAGACAGTCAGCTATAAAAAAGTCCCCCTCCTCCTTAGTAAATTCCGAACACGAAACCCATTCTGGATTTTCAGGATAATAGAATCTCTTTTTCTTTGATTCGCCGCTTAATCCATATTCACAATAAACAATCTTCTCTAATGTCTCTTTTGTCACTTCATAAAACATTTCCTTGCTATTATTAACACTCATTTTTTTACCTTTTTCAGTCATTTCACATAATTTTTTATAATGTGCGATGGCTCGCGGAGTCGGATCTGTGATCACTATTGAACAATTATACAGTCCTGCCAATTCGCATTCAAACGATATATCCTCTCCTGCTCCTGCCGAAATACAAACATCTGATTCCGTCATATCTAAATCACCAGGTAAAAATTTTCCTCCATATACCCCCCCCCTAAAAATTTCAACTTCTCTATATTCTTCGCCACCAGTTTTCTCAGCAACCATATTATACGGTAAAATGCTAAACTCATATAATTATTCTCCTTTACATTTTCTAATACATCTCGCCGGATTCCCCGCCCATACTTCTCCTGCCGGAATAGACTTTGATACGACAGAACCTGCCCCAACAACAGCCTCCCGCCCTATCGTTACTCCTTTTAATATAATTGAATGCGCTCCTATAAAAACATCATCTTCAATAATCACAGCGCTGCTCTTAACATTATCGTTTTCTTCCTTTCTGTCCTTCGCATCCAACGCATGAAAGTCCGTATCATATATTTTAACCCCTCCCCCTATTTTTACATTAGACCCAATCCTTATTAATTCTTGGGCTATAATAGCAGAATTAGATATGCCTGTATAATCGCCAATTTCTATGCGCCCTTTTGTCGTTATAGTTCTGATGATCGTCTTGGTATCTCCACCAATAGCATCCGCTCTCCTAGATGAATTAATTGTTATACCTTTTCCCATTTCTACGTTAACAGGGCCAGTGAATGGAATTCTGCTGCCATTGCTAATCAGTATAATCCCCCTGGACGAGAAACCGCCTTCACAATGCACTCTTTTTACTATAAACTGACACCGATTCAAGAATGTGGAACATATAACAGGCAGTGAAGCAAACGTCCTTCTTAAAATAATCTCATATATTTCATAATAACTGTATTTTTCCCTAATTCTCTTCCAATCCAACATCCAACCACACTATATCACAAAAACATTATTATTTTTGTAATACCCCTCATCCAATATTATCTTTTGCTGATAATCACATCCTGTACTTTTCTTAAACACTCTTGCCATCAAACTCACCTGTGATATCCCCGCAACTAGCGCCTCACAGGCAGTCAGTGTATACATATCTCTCAAAACCTCAAGTCCGAGTAAATATTGATGATTTTCCCTTTCGCTTGCAGAAAAAGCAACCGATTGATTCACATCTGCTCTGGTGACGTCCTCATAATACAGCAGCTTACTACCGTATCGACCCATAAACCGCCGCAGGATTCTTAAATCATCCGTTGCTAAAAAAATCTGCTCATATTTATTATTTTGAAGCATTTCATCAACAGCATTTAAGTATTTTTCAACCGCCACACTAATTGGGTGGTTATTATAGTGGTTATTAAAATCTGTCCCCCTGATATGAACCCCGATCGTTGCCTTTCCCTTAATCAATTGCTCAATATTGTCATTTACATACTTTTCTGTATATGAATTTAACCGAATATATTTTTGGGCATATTCGCTTAATCTTTCCATATATTTTTCTGACATCCAATAGCCATTTTCGCCATCTGTAATCTCCCTATTTAGAAAAGATTGTGATACATGAATTTCTTTTGCATGAAACACGTTATAGCTTTGATACATTTCTTCTACCGATATACCGGATGGTTGCACAAAATAGTATTCAAACGGATTGTGCGTCCCCTGTATCGCTTTCTCCTCTGCATATGGAAAAGAGGAATCCCACAATACGACTGGTTCAAAGCCAAATCTATCTGCATAGGCAAAATATTTTAGTAACATCCTTATCTCAGCAAAAAAACCAGTTGTTTTTTCTCCATGTTGAATAAAATATATATTTTTATTTTTATTCAATCTTCCGTAACTACTGCACACCAACGAAAACGTATTTCTATTTGCAACGGTTTTACAAAACTCCATATCCGTTGCATTTTTTAGTAACGTGCAAACAGCATCCAAAAAGGGATGCCTTAAAAAATATTCATAAACTCTGGTATGCACAACACTATATAGTTTCTCAGATCGTTTCCTTAAACCATCCATATCATTCTAAAAAACCCTTTATTTTCTCCCCCCACACATGATAGTCAAGCTTGTCCCTGACCATTGTCTGCGCATTGCAGGACAAAACGTGTTTCTCATCATCAGTCAACTTAACCGCCCGCTCTATTGCAGCCGCACACTCTTCCAACGAACAATTTTGAAAAACGATTCCGTTTTGCCCATCCTGTACATATAGCTGCGTATAATCGCCCACATCACTTACGATCGGTATAACCCCACATGTCATTAATTCCGGCACTTTACTTGGAAAATTTGCCAATGTAACTCTATTTTTGTGTCTGGCAAGTAAAAAGAAGTCCATGTCCCAATACAGCTTTATTAATTTCTCATAATCCATCCATGGATGAATGCAAACGCTTTGTTTTAAATCATCCCATTCCTCATCTGTAAAATCACCGCTTATCTTTATCTGGTTCTCACTGCATCCCGTGATATGAAATCTTATTTTTTCATTATTTTCATTATTTACTTTTTGAATTGCATGTACCATAACTTTCATATCATCCTTACCGGATGGATTTCCCGAATAAATAATATTACAAAATTCTGTTTTTGATCGATTGCTCTCTGCACATCTGTATTCTTCAACATCCACCAAGGGAGGCAAAATAAATGTCTTACATTTTTTTTGATTAAAATAATTCTGCAAATATTGACTTATAACAATTACCTTTCTATTAATGGGAGTGCCAAACCAAAATCCTAAACGTTCCATCCAAAATACAGGATTCCATCTTCCCCCCATGTATTGAAATGGCTGATAGTGTTCTGTAATACATGTAAACAAATCTAACTTTTCCTTCTTTGCATATTTATAAATATCTCTAACATAGAAATAGTTATCGGAATAAACAAATATACAATCTCCTTCCGTTACCGTATTACTTCTTAATTTTCTTAACACCTGTCTACTTTCGTAAAAATATCCGCGAACAGTTCCCATCAAACTTTTCGGACGTTCACCTATAGTCTCATAGCATATCCCCCGATAGACATATTTGTCTTCCTCATCGTGCCAATCCTCCTCCCGATTACAGCCTCTAGACACTATCATAGCCTTATATCCAATTAATTGCAAGCATTTTGCCAAGCTATATATATAGTTGGCGGCTGCATCCTTTCTAGGAAAATCCGCATACGTGCATATATAAGCTTTTTTCAAGCTCTCTCACCATCCTTTGATTCCTCTATGACATTGACCCATTTATCTATTACCGTTTCAATTTTCAGTCTTTCTCCCCGCATACTGCTTTTTTGCCCATAGAATTTCCGCTTAGATTCGTCTGTCAGCATACCACATATTGCATCAGCAAGAAAACGTTCCGATTGCTCCAGCGGCTCCTTTGCGTCTGCATATTGTATTCCGCTGCATATCGGTGTCAATATCCCATATTCCGCTTCCACTATACTTTCTATTTCCTTAATTTCCATTTTCATCTCCGGCGCAAGAATTTCCCTTGCTCCTGCCCTGAAATCAGTTGCAATACAAGGTAAGCCCAAACACACTGCTTCCGCCAATGCATTGGGAAACCCTTCATAAAGAGATGGCAGAACAAAAACATCTGCGTATTTCTCATACTGATATGGATTGGATACATATCCGGCAAAAATTACCCGGTCCTCTAAATTACACCTTTTTACTAACTCCTCTAAGTACTTTTTCAACTCACCGGTCCCGAGAATCACGAGCACTGCTTCCGGGACACGCTTAGCTACTACGGTAAAGGCTCTAATCAAATGCCACTGGCCCTTTGGCTCTGCAAGCCTGCCTGCCGTCATTACTACCTTTTTCCCCGTAAGTAATGACAACATTTTCTCATTTAACTTTTCCTGTGCCAGTTTATTTATATTGTCGATATCATAGCCATTCTCAATAGTAACTACTCTTTCCGACTGTAGTCCCAGATAATTAACGAGTTCCGTTCTTACTTCTTCCGAAACAGCAACAATCTGATCGGCATGATTATATAAAATCCTTGCCAGAGGATTCACAACGTATTTATATTGTGGCAGCTTTGATGCATGCTTAAGCGAACTTCTTACCGATAATATAACACGGCAATATCGCTTTCCCGATAAAAGATTTGCCACATTCGCACTATCCAAAAAACTGATGCACGCCTGATAATTTCCTCTCATCTTAAGTTGTCTTAATCTTTTAATTCGTTTTACAAGTACTTTTAACTGAAATACTACGGAACCGGTTTTGGGCTTTTCAGTGATCCCCAGCGTCAAAATATTTCCCCGAAAAGGATAATCTATCACGCTGTTATCGTTTACCAGAATATCGATATCCCATTCCCGCGGAAAATGGGTTGTAATATTAGATAGCGCTCTTTCTGTACCCCCTTTGTCCAAATAAGAAATGACAAACAGCACTTTTTTCATTGAATAAACCCTTTCTTATTTAGCCATACGACAAAACCGTTCACATCATTATGAAAAAATATCTGCACGAAATTAACAAAGAGCCAATAATACACTCTATAAATACCTCTTACTTTAAAGTAGGTAAAACTGTCTGCCAGCTCTCCCCCAAACTTTTTCTTGAAGTGGTAATGGCGATAATAATAACTTTCCCGGTCATCTGTCTGAACACACCCGCCAAAATCAAATATCTCAAAACTTCTTCTATGATAATCGCAGATTGCCTTCCACAGGATGGCCTCATTTGCGTTAAATCTGTGTGCTGTTGCACCATATTTATATCGGACAGTCTTATTATCCGCCGAAATGATAAATGCGCATCCTCCTAAAAATTCCTTTTCAGGTGTCTCTGCACAATATACTTCCAGTTCGTTCAATTCACGTTCGTCTACTTTAGGTATTTCTTTTTCTTCGCAAAAAGAATTTTGAAAATCCAAATATTTGGTCTTTTCTATCTCATTTTGTGCTTTCCACACATGAATTCCATCTCTTTCAGCTCTGTTTATGCAATATCTACACGATTTATAATCAAATCCAGAAAAAATATCATGCTCTGCCCTTGTAATATCCAACAAAAAGGTTTTTCCCGTCAATTTAAAATCATAGTCAGATCGTTCTAATACACTGTTCGTATGAAGAGATACTATCTTATCTTTCACACTCTCAAAAAGAGCTTCGTCAAACCAGATATCCAATAATTTTATAAACCCAATTTTTTTAATACGGTGCACTTTCCATCCGCCTTTCAATCTGCTCCATCATTTCGTTACATAGATATTATAGGGCAGTGTTTTTCCCATAACTGTCTCTTGCAGCTTGAATATGCCACTGTTCATTATAATTTCATGACATACCGGGCTTTTATAGATCAATACTATTTTCCTGTTTTTTCTCTGCAAACTCATTTTAATATTTTCCATTACCTTCTCCATAACATTCTGCGGAAAAGAGTCAAAAGTATAAATAAATGTATATTCATCGTATTGTGTAAACTCCGACGCATCTGCATGATATACTGTGCATTTAATCATTTTCTTTTTTATAATATTATGTCTGGCTATCTCACACAAACGCTCTGACAATTCTACGCCATCTACTTTCCCGAATGGATAACCAGAAAAAAATTTCAGCATATACCCCTTCCCACACCCCATGTCCAATATAGAATCATTTTCCGTTATATCAAGTTTCCGTAATATCTGTTTAATGCAGGAAGTATCTCTGGTTGCCTGATATACACATCCCTGTTCCCTTGTCATACCTATTTTGTCATATCCCTCATTTTTTACAAAATCCACTCCCTGCAATCGGTCTAAAATAACCCATAAGCAATACTTTACCGAATAAAAAAAGCGTTTTTGCTTAAAGACCAATACGATTTCCCTAAAAAACTCTTTAAAATTATGAAAATACATGTAGCGCCTCTCTTTCCTCCGCTCCCTGCCCAATATATATTATATTTATAATTCTTCTATATACTCACTATACCAAATCTGAAAGACATAAAAAGACCATAATAAAGAACTATATATAATCTTGTTTGTTTTTTCCTGTTTTTTAATCAGATTCTTAATTCCCTCCAATTGAAATATACCTTGCCGCTTTAGTTTTTCCGGCTCTGACAATCTTAATATTTCCGATTTCAACACTGTTCTAAGCCACTTTTGGAGCGGAACTCCAAATCCCCGCTTCGGCCTGTCCATCAATTCTCTCGGCACATAATCATATGTCAATTCTTTTAATAAATATTTTTTATCAAAATGATGATACTTCAAATCATGGGAAACTTGAAACGACCATTCCGGAATGCGATAATCCAACAAAGGACATCGCACTTCCAGTGAATATTTCATAGAGGCACGATCCATTTTCGCCAGTATTTCATCCGGAAGATACGTCACCATATCAAGCAACATTCTTTTTTCCTGAAGATTCTTCGTATGAATTCTTCTTTCATGATTATATTTTACATTGGCTACTTCAGGTATTAATATCTTTTTTGTCTCCTCTGTTATTACATCCGCAGACATCTGACACTTAATATCCTGTTTACGGTTATTTATAAAAGCGCGCAATTCCGCAGGAAGATAAGGCAATATTTTCCTGTTCCATGGCATTCTGTTTTCTATAGCTCCAAAAATGTCAACATGTTGTGCAATCCATGTCAAGTCATACGCCGTATAGCCGCAAAACAGTTCATCTCCCCCATCACCGGATAAAGCCACGGTAACATACTCCGCCGCCATTTTTGAAACTAACATAGAAGGAAGTTGCGAAGAGTCCGAAAACGGTTCATCATAATACACTGGCAGTTGATGAAGCATAGACAGAATTTGTTCTTCCTTCATATACATCTCATGATGTTTCGTTCCGATATGCTTTGCGATTTCTGACGCGTACGGTGCTTCATTTCTCTCGTCATCATAAAAACCAATTGTAAAAGAATCTACTGGTGCATCCGAAACTTCCTGCGCTACAGCCGTTATCAGTGTTGAATCAATTCCTCCGCTCAGGAACATTCCGACTGGCACATCTGCAATCAGCCGTTTGGCTACAGAATCTCTCAACAGCCGTTTTAATTGCCGCTTCGCATCCGTCAGATCCGCAACACTTTTTTCTGTATGCGACCAAATATCAATCAAATCCCAATAGTATTGAATCCGTATCTCACCCTTTTGATATATCAGATAAGTTCCCGGTTCCATCTTATAAGTATGATGAAAAATTGTCCATGGTGCCACAATATATTTGTTGCACATATAATGCCCAATCAAATCATAATTAATCTCCTTACAGAAATAAGGATATTTTATAATCGGTTTTAGTTCTGAACCAAATACGAAATCCGTCCCCTTTTTATAATAATATAAGGGTTTTTTCCCCATGCGATCTCTGGCCAGAATAACCCTTTCTTTCTTTTCATCATAAATAGCTATTGCAAACATTCCATTAAATTTACAGAAGCAATCACACCCCCACTCCTGATATGCTGCTATAATTACCTCTGTATCACAATTAGATCGAAATCTATAACCTTTTTCTTTTAGTCCCTCCCTGAGTTGCATATAATTATAGATTTCGCCATTATATGTAATCACAATCCCGCCGTCATCAGATGTCATCGGCTGATGACCCATCTCTGTTAAATCTAAAATAGAAAGCCTGCGTTGCGCGAAACCCACACCATACTCTTCCTTCTGCTGTTCCCATATACCATAATCGTTGGGGCCTCTGTGATACATAGTATTGTTCATTTCCATAAGCTGTTCACTCTGTATCAATCTTTTACTTACATACCCACAAATTCCGCACATACTAATCCTCTTCTCTTTCACCCAAATCCTATAATCTATATCCATTCTTCACCGCATATGCTAAAATTTGTCTCAACCGCCACAAATAATACTTTTGCATCCATTTGTTCCTTACATATGGCGTCTTATTGATCATGATTTCCATACTGTGAAACATCATGACCAACTCCTTCTGTCCATGTAGACTCTTCACCATATGTTTCATTTCCAAACAGGTCATATGTGTGGGACGAAGCCATTTGTAAAAAAGCCAGTTATCAGGGAGAAACCTGCCAAGCAGTCCCCATCTTTTTCCAAGTATCGTTACTGGAACTTCCACTATGTCCAAATCTCCTTCACGATACATATCATCCTCTGCAACGCGATATTTGCCTGTCGGCGCTTTACTGTGATCCGGCCCACCTTTACTTGTCCAGTCAATATTGGGGGTAACGGAACTATCATATTGATATCCTAATTTGACCAAACTATGAATTGTATCCAAATCTGACCCGAATCTTGCGCTCCGATACCAGACGGGTTTTACACCCAGCCGGCTCTCGATTAACTCTGTCAAATTCGCTATTTTAGAGAATTCTTCTTCCTTCGTGCAGTCACTGTGCGGGAATTGCGGCATCGCCCACTTCATGTTCTCGCCCCACATGGAATTGGGTTCAATATATTCCGGGTGAAGGTGGGCTCCGATAATTGCCCCTTTTGCTATTTCGTCTTTTAATACCTTACAACATTCATCCGAATATAAAACTTCAGGAGAAACAAAATAAACAGGATGTACATTATGCTCATCCCAAATAGGCCGCAAAAAATGGGGAATCCCCTCACATACAGATGTATATTGTGGCGGCCACTCTTTTTTCCAATGCACATCTGCATCCATTTCCGTATCAATTGTTATCCATAAATGTTTCTCATCATCCATCAACATTGCATCCTATATCCCTGTCTATTTATTTCCTCCAGGTCTCTGTAAAATTTATTGTTTTCCCAGAGATTGATATAACGCACTCCATCCACTCGTCGGCACAAAATCCGCACAATACTCGTCTTCCGCGACATTACTTCCTATCCGCACTTCTTCCGGCCCTCTGTCTGTTAATAAATACTTATGAGACTCAAACGCTCTTTTTATCATTGGCAACATCCGATAGTCAAAATTCATTACCCGAGCCGCTGCATAATCTACCATAACCGGATTTAATCCTCCCATAACGACACCCGCTTTCTTTGGCGTGTTCGCCAGAGGGCCTTCTCCTTCACCAGCTATCACCGCATCGACCACGCAAAGGTATTGACGTTGCGGTTTATCATGCATTTTCCCTTCTCTATCCGCATAAAGTAGGATTCGATTGATATCCACGGCACATCGCCACAAGGTATCGTTTCCTCTCCATCCGCCTTCCCTGTATTCCTTTGGCGGATTAAGCGCATATGTTTCCTCAAACGTCTTTCCACGCCAAATATATTTCTGTACAAACTTTTTTCCCCATGTCATAATTTGTCTTGACCAAGGTTTCTCTATTGCTTTCAGGAAAGTCCAGATGCGCTCCCGCAAATATATTTTAAGATAAAAAGTTTCAAATTCATCACTTTTCTGACTCTTAACACCTCTCCGGTAATGAGCGATTCTCTCCTTTTCACCATTAATGCCAATCAAATTTTTCATGGCGCATGTCAGCCCCGCCATTCGATGTGTCTTTAGCTTCGGAACATTAATAAACACATCCGCTTCCAGCGCTTCCCGCGGAAATAAATAAGTATTATGCCTTTCATTATGATACTTAGAAATTGTTCCTCTTTTGACACCGCCCATTTCAAAATTGTAATTGCTGCCTATAATCTCATTCAACATAGAATCATGTCCAATATCTATTTCTACATAATCCTGTGGTGATCTTGTCGGGTTCGCTATTGTTTTCTCATATATTTGATCCTTATTATTAATCGTTAAATCTTTTCTAAAATCTATCAATTCAATTCGATAGCCTTTATCTCTATAAAAATCTATCAGCCGCTGTACATTGGAACATTTTACAATCGCGTCCCAATCAGAGCCACGCATTGGAGCATCTCCAATAATAATACGTACATTTCCCTGCGAAGCTAATAATATATAATCTATCACCGGCCTGATCACAGACAGATTGGTTATCATTGCCTGAACACCCTGTTCTCCCCAGATATGAGTTCCCCTAACAAAGTTGGGCTTAATCAGTACTGTATTTCCTTCTCTAACAATTCCCTTGAGTGGATTCCACATCGCTGTACCATAATTTTCACTGTCGAATCCCATCCGATAAAATAACTCTCTTACCGCCCCATATATTTGATTTTTCTTGTCATACTGTATCATATTGCCAAAACCAGAAAGTTCAGGATAACCTTCCGGCGGATCATAGGGGAAAACCGGATAGACAGCATCTTTTATTTTCTGTATCCAAACATCATATCTTTTCATGTATTCTCTCTTTTCAATTCAGAAAAAACATACAAATACTTTCCACTTTTCAAATTGGGAATATCATCAACCTTAGTCCATATAATCTTTACTGCGTCAGTCATTTCCACCCTAATGACCTCTTCTATTTTCTTTCTCATCTTTTCAAATTCTTTTTCATCAACCAGTTTCACTTTGATCTCTACTTCATCATAATCATGTTGTATAACCTGAAACTTTTCAATAAAACCGGTATTATATACAACTCCAATGAAGTGAATAAAAAATTCACCCGGAATTATTTTTCCATCCCGTGTAAAAACGACCGACATTTCCCGGCCTTCCAATCCCTTAAGCAAGGGTGTCGGGTGTTTTGCGCAATTATGATTCCACGTTATCCCGCTCGCGATATCACCAATCTCATAACGGATCAACGGCATAATACGATTATTTAATGTAGTAATATACACCTTTCCAATTTTGCCATCTTCTACCGGTTGCATTGTATCATCAAGTATTTCCACATAATGATTCCAAACTGACAAATGAAGGTTGTCTTCTTCCCCACAACTACAGGCAATTCCCCCAACTTCTCTTGAACCGTATCGATTAAATACCCTGCATCCAAAAACTTTTTCTATCACCTTTCTCATGGATGGATATAATGTCCCTGCGCTTGTCACAATTCCTTTTGGCGAATATAATTTATAAGAATGACTTTTTGCAAAAAGGGCAAATTCATATATTGCCTGTGCATATGCCTCCACCCACTCCGGCTTATATCTATTCCATACTTTTACATAACGATCCATATCTTGAACGGACATTCTAAAACTGTTCAGTTCTTTGCGCCCATAAATTTTATTCCGAATCCGAAGAGGCCAATCATCTTTTCCCTTCATCAAATCCTGCTCTGATCCCCACAGCCTTAACTCTCTGTCTCCCATATAATAATTTCCATAGGATTTGATAAACAGGGTATTGGCAATATTCCACTCCTTATATTCTTTATCCTGCCATATCTCAATCGGAGTTCCTGTCGAACCTCCTGAATGATTCGCAAATATCCCTTTAATATTCGAATTATTACTTTTTATCCTATCAAAATTTGTCCTTATAATATCTTTCGTTAATTTGGGAATTTGGCAGTATAAATCCCAGTTAATCTGATTCTGTTCGTTGACAACTCCCAATTGATTAAATATTTCATGATAATACGGCACATATTTATATGCGTCAATAAGACACCTTCCTAATTTTTCTCTCTGGTATTCTTGAAGGGACTCCTGACTCATATTATTCAGTCTTACTATTTCTTTATACTTTAACGGAATTCCACTGCCGCTAATTGATAGGCCTGCAAACAGCAATTCCTGCTTCCATTTCCCCACTGATCCGATTGCTCCATTCTTTTAATGTTTTCCGCTCTCCTGAAATAATTTAATATATTCTTTCGCTTTCTCCTGCCATCCGAATTTCGTCCTTGCCAAAAGCTCGCTCTGTTTCCCCATATGAAGACGTCCCTGCTCGTCCTTGCACATTTCTGTCATCGCATCCACAAACCGCTCAATCGGCTCAATACGCCCATTCCCCGCTATCAACTCTTTGCTTCCCCCGCAGGGCGTCATGAGAATAGGAAGTCCCATGGCCATTGCCTCCAGCACAACATTAGGCATCCCCTCCGATTCAGAAGGAAGAATGAACAGATCCGCATTGCTGTAATACTGATATAGTTCCTCTTTGTTCTTTTTACCAACAAAAGAGACATAGGCTCCTGTGGCGGAATCGGATGTGATCTTTTCCAGCTCCCCGCGGTAAGGGCCATCCCCTACAATCGTAAGAGAAACTCGCCATCCGCATGCTGTATTGACTCTCTTCATTTCCGGAATCACATACTGAAGTCCTTTACCCTGTATCAGTCTTGAGACAAATAAAACATGAACTTCCTTATCGTCCTTTGATTCCCCTGTCTTATCCTGTTTCTCGTATACTCCTCCCCGTGTGAAAAAATCACTGTCCACACCATTCGAAATAATCTCAATCGGATATCTGCTTTCATATCGTAACGCTCTCTGTTTCAACACCTCACTATTGGCAACCAGTGCATCCGCATTTTTCCAAATACAGCGTATTGCAGGAGACAAAATCTTGTAAACAAGAGAAAAACGTTTTTGCGCACCCGGTATATCCCCTCCGCCAAACCTGATCACATAGGGGATGCCATATTTTTTCTTTAAATACAAACCGATGGGTCCACTCGGAATCCCAAAAAAAATCTGACAGACATCAAACTTATCTTTTTTCACTATTTTCCCGACTTTGAACCATGCGCTGCATAAATAGGAAAACATCTCTAAAAAGGTACTTTTGTCCTCTTTTTTACGCAGCGCCCAAGTTCGGATAATATGAACATTATCACTCTCTTCTTCCAGCGGCAGTTGCCTGAAACATGCTGTCAAAATAGTAACTTTATGGCCAAGCGACGAATAATTTTTTGCCAGATTCAGGCACGCGTTTGCACCGCCGCCGCCAATCGGAGGATATTCATGAGAAACGATCAGTATATTCATTCTTTCGTATTCTCCACGATTTCTTTAATATTATAGGGCATGTCCACATGTGTTCCAAAATATACTTTCATCATAATCTCACTCATCAATCCAAAAACGAACATCAGGACACCCATAATCATAAAAAAAACCGTCAAAATCGGTGGAATAATATTATCTGACATTTTATATCCCGATAGGAATAGTACAACAGACCAAATACCGCAAGCCCCCCCTAACATACAAAATAAAATTCCGAATGCCCCAAGGATATGCAACGGTCTTGAAGCATATTTATTCCAGAACCAGACAGAAATCATATCAACAAATCCTTTAATCGTCCTGTGCCAGTTATATTTTGTCTTACCTGATGTCCGCGCCCTGTGATTGACTACCATCTCGCCAACTTTAAATCCCTTAATCTGTAAAATCGCCGGAATAAAGCGATGTTGTTCGCCATATAAATTAATCCCCTTAAAACATTCTCTGCGGTATACCTTTAAAGAACATCCACTGTCATGGATACCGTCATGAACTAATAAATACCGCAGTGCATTCGCCCCTCTGGAAACAAATCGCTTCATAAAGGTATCTTTACGATTCTTACGCCAACCGGACACCACATCATATTGGTTTTCTATCAAATAATCCACCATTTTCGGAATATCCGCCGGATCATTCTGTCCGTCGCCGTCCAGCGTTGCAATAAACTCTTTCGTAGCGGCCTTTATCCCCGCATCCATCGCCGCAGTCTGACCGAAATTCCTACGAAATTGAATATATTTAAGCGGTTTCAGTGTTCGACAAATTTGGTCAGTCTTATCAGCAGACCCGTCATTGATAAAAATAATTTCGTAATCGTATCCAGCTTCTTCACACATCTGTTTAATTTCCTGATGCAGATTTGCTACATTTCCTTCTTCATTGTAAACCGGTACTACAATTGATATGCCAAGCATTGTCTTGTCCTTTTCCTTTTCTTCACCTATGATTCCAAATTACAAGCAAAAATTTCAGTTCATAATATCGCAACCACATCCCGCAAATCATTACAGACATAATCCGGTGAAACTTCCGCTTCCAGTTTCGCCGTCCCGTATCCGGACTCCAACAGGATCGTCTTAACTCCAGCCTTCTGTCCAGCCACAATATCGCTTGCCCTGTCACCAATCATATACGATCTGCTCATATCAATATTAAAATCTCTCTGCGCCTGCTTTAGTAAGCCAATCCCCGGTTTTCTGCATTCACAAGTCTTTTTATATTGTGTCACTGTTCCCTCCGGATGATGAGGACAATAATAAACGGCATCAATTCCAATCGCATCCTGTAAATATTGATTCATTTCATGTAAATCATTTTCCGTAAATAGTCCTCTCGCAATACCGCTTTGGTTCGTAATAACAATACTATAATATCCCTTTTCCCTTATTTTGGCAATACACTCACCCGCATACGCAAAAATGCACAATTCATTAATCGCGCTTACGTATCCTTTTTCCTCCGTCAACACACCATCTCGATCTAAAAATACCGCCGGTCTTTTTTTATCCATCACGTTATATGCCAACCCCATCTCTTTCCATAATTTCATCCACCACCTGTTGTAAAATCAAATTATGAACCGATTCCACCATTCCATATTTCTTTGATGGCACATACACATTTATATCACCCATCTGTTTTACTCTATTATCCGCTTCAAACCCCGTAAGAGTTATCACAGATGCGTCTTTTCGCTTTGCCACTTCTATCGCATTGATAATATTCTGAGAATTTCCGGAGCTGCTGATTGCTATAAGCAGATCATCCGGTCTCAACAAAAATTCAAGCGGTTTAGAAAAAATATATTCATATCCCCAATCGTTTCCCATACAAGTCGTTACCGCATTGTCATATAAACTATATGTATTCATTCCGCCATTTTTCATAAAATCCGCCGTCATATGACTGGCAATCGCAGAACTCCCTCCATTGCCTATAAAGAATATCTGCGATGCCTGTTTCTTATGCCACGTAAATTTTTCAACCAACATAGCCATCCCAGAATTATAATCTTGATCCTTCTTCGCGTTGCCAACTATAAAAATTGTTCTACGAATATCGCTAATCAATTCATCTATATATGTATTCATTTTCGCTCCTCTTCTTTTCCTGCTGTCATAAAGCTCCCAAAATGTCTACTTAATCTCCAATTTTAGTTCCTTACACAGCTTAACACCACATCGCAAATACGGTCAACGTCCTCCAAACTTAAATCCGCATAAATAGGAAGCGTCAACACTCTTTTCGATATTGTCAGTGCAATCGGCGTCTTACTGCTGTCAAACATCCCCTCATAGCAGTGATACATACTGGTCAGCGGATAGAAATATTTCCGTGCACCCACTCCACTTTCATCCAAAGCGTCAAAAATGTCGTCTCGCGAACAGCCCGTCACTGTTTCATCCACAATTATGGGGAAATACGCGTAATTATGTTTTACCCCGTTCTGCGGCATATCCAGTTGAATACCGGAAACTTCGGTTAACCGTTCCCTATATTTTTGATCTACTTTTCTTCGTTTCTCTATTTCATCATCCAGATGCCGCAAATTGCAAATCCCCATTGCCGCGGCAAATTCATTCATCTTGGCATTTCCACCTACAAACTCCGTTGTCTCCGGCCCTGTGATCCCAAAATTTTTCCATTCATTTAACCGGGGTTTCAACGCCGCATCTTTAAAACACACCGCGCCTCCTTCTATCGTATGAAACACTTTCGTGGCATGGAAGCTGTACATGGACGCATCTCCAAAAAATGCGCTGCTCTTTCCATCTTTCTCTACGGCAAACGCATGGGCTGCATCATATATGACTTTTAATCCATATTGATCAGCCACTTTCTGTATGTTCTCCGTATCACATAGATTACCGTAAACATGAACTGGTATAATAGCGCAGGTTTTATCTGTAATCAACGCCTCCAGTTTCGCCGGATCAATCGTGAAATTGTCTGGTCTGATATCACAGAATATAGGTTTTAAATTTTTTCGCACAATCGCATGTGTCGTTGATGCAAAAGTAAACGGCGTTGTAATTACCTCGTCTTTATACTCACCTCGCTGATTCTTTTCTTTACCAAGTCCCAACGCCTCAATAATACATTCCAAAGCAAGATGTCCGTTAACAAAGAGCGCAATGTTATCCTTGCTTATCCCCAGATATTCCGCCAGATTTTTTTCTAACTGCATATGTTTGACTCCCATATTGGTAAGCCAATGGGTTTCCCACATCTCTTTTATCTCTTCCACGTATTCATCCAGCGTCGGCATGGATGAATGCGTTACCAGTATTCTTTTATCCAATGTTTTCACCTCTTCTCTGCCACCAAAAGAATTTACTTTTTTATCCTATGAAAGAGCGTATGTAGCCTGTGTTTGATCATGGTTTTGATATATTCTCCTGAAGTGATAATGCCATATTCCCTCTGTAGCTCTAACAATTCAAGCCACGCCGTTGTCGTGCTGCACATTCCTCCCTGTTCAAAGTTTGCAATCAGCTTATACACCGGCTCAAATATCACGCTTTTATTATCGGACATTCGCAGCATAAAGTCGTAATCCGCAACGCTCTTGTATTTCGTGTTATACATCCCCAGATCATCATATGTTTGCTTCGTCACAAAACAGGCAGGGTGGGCTATCATTCCATTTCGCAAATCCTTATGCGTCCGTATTGCTATGGAATACTCTTCTCCATTTCTCAAAGTTCTCATAAAGCCATATAATATTTGATATTTTTCTTTTCCCAAGGCGCTTACCATGTTCTCAACCGCATCGAGCTCATAGTAATCGTCGCTATTCAATATTCCGATCAAGTCTCCTGACGCCATTTTTATACCTTTGTTCATGGCATCATAAATACCATGGTCCGGCTCTGAAACCCATAACAGCCGCCCGTTAAAATCGCTTTCAAATTCCCTTACAATATCGACCGTACCATCAGTAGATGCGCCATCAATTACAATGTACTCAATATTTTGATAGGTTTGGTGCAGCACGCTTTCTATTGTCCGTTTTATCGTTTTTGCACTGTTATATGATACCGTAATGATCGACACACGTATATTACCGTTTACTTTTTCGCCACTCATACACACTGATATCCTTTTCAGCCACGCTCTTCTATTGAAAAACTCGTGATCCATCCTTCCATGATCTTATCATCCGCGCAGGATTTCCCACTACAACCACATGATCCGAAATATCACATACCACAACGGCCCCCATGCCAATAACAGAATGGCTTCCTATTTTAACACGATCTCTTATTGACGCGTTAAGACCGATATATATTCCCTTTCCAATCTCTGCATGTCCACCTACGGTAACTGCATCAGCTATCTGGCAATGATCTCCGATTACAACATCATGTCCTACACATGAATGTTCCTGGATAGTCACATTATTTCCTATCACCGCATCCGCATTGATAACAACCCCTGCCCTCAGTATCACTCCTGTACCCACCGTTGCGGAAGGACTGATCCACGCTGCACGATGAATTACATTTGCGAATTTAAAACCGGCGTCCTTTACTTTATGATACAATACAATTTTATCTTTGGGTTCTCCCAATGCAACAATGATCTCCGCGCTATTGCCATCAAATTCTTTTTGAAATGCAGAAAAAGGCATCCTCCTGACACCCTTAAAAACATCTGTAGAAACAGTATCATCAATAAAAATCACTTCATCCCACTTATGCAGTTCAATGGCAATTTCCTTAACCTCTTTGCCTGCTCCGCCCGAACCATAAATCCCTAATACCATTCAGTGCCTCCGTCTACACTATTTACGCCTTACTTTCTGTATAAGTTTTCTCATTCTTTTAATCCCTATCACCCTGGAAAGATAATACGCCGCTTTTGTCCTGACAATCTCTTTGCCCGGAATCGCAAAAAATTCAGATATAATATCGTTTAATTCCTGTTGGGATAATTCCCTTTCCTCCACAAGTTCAAATCCCTTATTTTCATCCAGTTCCTGACATTCCATTCCAAAATTTCTATGTGTAATCGGCTTTTCCTTATCGTAAACTAATGAATCACAATGCTCACCGGAACCGTCATATCCCCAGTTTTTCACTTTTGAAATTGTCGGAAAAATCATTTTCTTTCCTTGTGCAATCATATAGCATCCATAGGGCAAATCATAAGGCAAAACCCTATCCCCTTCTATTAACCCCGGAATATATCCCAGCATCGCCTTAACAAAATTGCAATACTGATTTGCCCCCTGTTTGTAAAAAAAACGCATAAATTTCAGATTTTTATATCTGGTACGGAATAACTCAACTGTCATTTCCTCATGCGCCTTTACCATCTTTCTGTTCCAGCTCCCATAACCAAAAGCAGCAAAATATACATTGCTGGTAAAAACCGTTCCCCTTATCCTATCGGAATGAAACGGATACTTATATCCCGACACCGCCAGAATACTTTCATCTTCTTCGTACTCGTCAAGACACTTATTCATATACTCCAAATAATTGGCTGAAAACTCATTATCATCCTCTGAAAATATAAATCTATCGTATTTTTCAGCCGCCGTCCTTCTCAATATCTTACTGTTCTCAAGCGATCCCTTGTTTTTCCCATGTTCTATGACAACAACATTGGAAAAACCATCAATTCCACCCTTTAAATACGCCTTAATTTTATAATATCCGTCAAAATGGCTCTCTTTTGCCGGAAAATCCAGTCCAATATACAAATCCGTATATTTTGCCCAAGCATTCCGCTGTAGCGATTCAACACATCTCTTAAAATGTTCAAATCTACACAATGTCGGAATAATAACCGGCGCATATTTCCTTTCCATTTTTCTTCCTCAAGCCCCTATCTCTTCTTTGAAAGTATTTTCTCATATACTTTCATATATTGTCTGCTTATGTTATCTACTTCAAACTTTTTTAAAGCATAATCCTTCAACTTCTTTTCCGAAAAATCCTGATAACTTCTTATCATCTGTTTGATGCCCCGATACAATTCATCCACACTTTTTATTCCAACCAATATTCCTGTATCGGCATTCACAATAGACTCCAAACCGCCGCATTTAGTCGCTACGGCAGGCTTACCAAGCATCATTCCCTCCGCTATGGAACATCCAAAAGATTCAAAAACACTCGCTGAAATCATAAAATCCATCTCGGAGATAATCTGATAGACTTCTTTCTTATCACATTCTCCATAAAACACACAGGAACTTTGTATCCCCAGTTCCACTGCCATATTTTTGTAATAGTCAAGATATGTTCCACCGCCGACAAAATGAAAACATATCTTCTCCCCTTCATTCACAATTTTTTTGATCGCAGGCAGTAAGAATTGCAGTCCCTTGATGTTCTGATCATAGTATCCCGCCACAATGGAAGCATTTATCATCCCTGAATCCCGATATTTCTCTCCCTGTCCTTCATCCTCTTTATAAATATTTGCAGCCGGTATTCCATTATAAATAGTGTGAAATCGATATCTGGGAAATATCTCCCTCAGTTGCCCCGTAAGTCTGTCCGACACACAGGAATTATACTCACTAAACTTATACACGAAGTTCGCATACATATGATGCGGAAACGTGCGCACGCCAGAGGCTTCCACCGCAGAATGCTCGGATATCATTACCGGTATATGAAAAAGCTTTCCCAGTATAATAGCAAAACGTCCAACCTCTGTCGCAACATTCCCATGTATGATATCAGGATGAAACTCTTTTACAATGAGTCTCATGGCTTTTACCATGCAAACGCGATTTCTCACTTTCTTTTCTAATGCATATTTAGAGCGGTAGGTCCTGATTCCCCAATCTATACCACTATATACATCCTCTTTCAGCGTTTTGTCATAGGGATAGTAAATGGCACAGTTGCAAAATTTATTTAAACTTCTCGCCTGTTCATAGTGAAAATTTCCCCCGAAAAGTTTGTCCGCCTTTGGGCCGTACCAGCTTACCATCATTAACACGTTCAATTTATCTCTTTTACACATATCATTTTTTACTTTCTATTTTTCCTGACGTAGACAGAAAATTAGCGTTTTCATTTACCCTGCATACATATACCTGCGATACATGGTTCGTACCAAGGCTCTCAATCTCATACCCATATTCCGTCAAATCATCCATCATGCCGGAAATATCTGTCCGATAATGGCTCCAGAGCACAAACATGCCCGGAAAATCTACGCTATCGTATGTGTACTCCGCAATATCAATGGCATATATTCGTGAATTCTCAGACATCTGATTAACACAGTCATATACATCATGGCGCAGAAGAAACTCATCTGGCGCATCCACAGAACAAACAAGAATAGTATCCATATCCTTATATTGTTCAATACAGTTTTTCAGCTCCTCATCTTCTTCATAGACATATTGCACATTTCTTGTTTTAAATGGGGTAAGTATACTGGCAATCACAAAAACGGTCAAAATAATATACCATCCGGTCTTCGCTTCCCCTAATACAGGTTTTTTTATAATTCGATCTAACATATACCAGAAAACAATAATAAGAGTCACAAATCCAAAACAATAATATCTCCATGTACTAAAACCTGCCAGAGCCGTAAATATTGTATAAAGCAGCGCTGCGCCTAAAAGCACACACGCAAATCCTGTCTCTTGATTTAATCCAACAGTGCAAATACTTATTTTAAAGCTAGACCTTTTATTCAAATTATCCCTTTTTCTATAACTACATTTCCATATTGAATAAGCCATAAGAACAATAACTGCCGCCAAAACAATCATGTAATTCCCAAAATAATAGTCCGAAAACAGCTCCGCCACCCAACATACATAGGATTTTATATCCCATATAGATGCCTGGGCTATTCTTACGCTTGTCTTTACAGCCACATTGCTGTTTTTCACAGAATAATCTGTAGCATGAAACAATATATGCAAATAATCTGTCCTAAAAAAAAACCAAGCAACACCACATATACAGATCATAGTATAAGAGACCAACCGTTTCCATTTTTTAGCCATTAATAAAGCAATTATAAAGCAAAGAGAAATCGCTCCAAAATACGGAACAGTTAATTCAGAATTCTTATAGGATAAATATGCCAACGCAAAAATCCCCATTTCAGCCAAGACAAAACATTTTAAGCCATTACTGCGCCATACAGTAAAGAAAAGATTAAGTATCAATAAAAGATACATAATCACAAGCATATAGAACCGGATATAAATTACGCAGCTAATTATATAACCCGAAAAACCGAACATTGCCAACGCAAGATATTGTGACCAAGTCTCCATCTTCAATTTCCGCATCAACGCCAAAAGTGCAGTTTCTGCAACAGCAAAAAACAAGATATTTAACATGACGCTGGGCCATACCGAAACATTATCACATCCTGCAACAGACTCCGCAATATTCAACAATCCATCATAATTTGATCCTGCCAGCAGTTTATGTATCGCCACAGGAAAAGACAAGCGAAAAATCTGTTCTTGGTTAGATACAAGAAGATATTTCTTAAAGGCAGAATTGTCCACCCATTCATTCAACTGCCATTCAGGACTTGTCGTAATATACTGTGCCGTATCTCCTGTACCCGCAAAGATGCTTGCATATCCCAGCGAATACAACTCATCTATATAAAAATTCGTCTTGACATTAGCCCAATATATTATATTTAAAATCTGTAATATGAAAATAAACAAATATACCCAGCATTTTTTCCTAATATCTTTCATTTAAGCATCTCCCTGTTCTAAAACGAATTTTGGGCTATTAAATTTTTCGCCACCCAGCGGATTACATGCTGTAAGAAAGCCGATAAAGCTAAAAATCGATATATAACGCCAAATTTTATCTTATAAATCCCCTGTTGTCCCTTACTTTGCCCTATTAATGCCCTATAATGTTGGCACAAACAATAATATCCGTTTTCCCGAACAATCTCATTCTTATATTTTGTGACAATATAATCATACCCTTCTATTCCCGCCTTTTTACTTTTAGAAATTGTATCCCCCTCATGCATATGATAAATAAAAAGCGGCCGTTTAATATGAACAAACCTATTTTCCTTCGACAAGGCAATTGCCGTATCCCACTCCTGAAAAGCAACTACATGCTCATCTAATAATCCAGCTTTAATCAACGCATCCTTAGGCGCCAACATTCCTTGAAACATCGGTCCTGCCTGTGCTAAAAGAAATCCATATACATTCCCGCTTTTTCCCGGCAGCCTCCATATCTTTGTTTCATTTTTTACTTCATTTAACACATAGCAGTCAGCGAATAAAACCTTGTTCTCATTTCCATCTGCCAAACATTTTAAGTATGTCTCTACGCAGTTCGGCATCCACTCATCATCAGAATCCAGAAATGCAATATAATTTCCTCTTGCATTTAATATCCCCATATTTCTTGCCACTTGAGCGCCTTTATGATTTTGTCTTATTAGCCTAATTGATTCATCGTTCAAAGATTCAACCAATTCTGTCGTTCTATCTGTAGAGCCATCATCTACTACGATAATCTCAAAAGGTTTTTGAGTCTGTTTCAGAATAGAAAAAATACATCTTTTAATTGTTTTTTCTCTGTTATACGTTGGTATAACTACCGATATTTTGATCTCCATAACTCTCTGCTCCAACTAGTTCACGCTATCCGAATCGCCTTATTTTCGCTGCCCCAAAACACAAATTCGATTTTTACTGATCTGTTCAACCACCACTATATCAAACTTTGTTTTTAACCCATCAAGAAACCACTCAAAAGTATACCATTTTGGAATTGGCGGACAATTTTCATCATCTCCTGCCCACAGCCCCAGTGGCATAAACTCAACGACTACATATTTTTTTGTATATCTTTCCAATATATCAACAATAACCGATAATTTTACATTCTGGGTCAATATTAAATGGTTCGTAACTGCTAATGCTATCACAATATCACTTTTATACCTCTGATACGATATATTTGTAATATTCTCTATGGTTGACATAATATCTATAACAGCAAATGATATTTTTTTCTTAACATTTTCATTGTCCCTGCAACGCAAAAACCCATTATCTATTGCCTTCACATCATAATCTGAAACGCACGCATGCTCTACTATATCATGTTCCAATAATAACTGTGATAACAGACCTGCATTACCAGCAATTTCAAAAGACGTTTTTATATTATCCTTTTCCTTTAAGTTTTTGATAAGTGATACATAAAAAGAGAATCGCTCATCATTTATAATTTGCTTTCCTTCAACTCCCTGGTCAGAATAACTGCTCCGCATCCCGTCTTTACATTGTATCCGCTTGAACTCAGCATACTTCCTATATCGCCTTATTTTATATTTGTTCGTCTTTTCATTGTCAATTTTTAATATATTTCTGCACGTATTCGCGGCAAATTCGATTATTTTTCGGGGACTTTTTATTGAATTATCATATAGCCTATATTCGATAATGTCCTCAATTTTTGCTTTATGTGATCCAATTAATCCGGATATATTTTCGGATTGTAATACCATGCCCGAAAAATTCAATGCTCTGAACAGTTTGTCATCCATACGTTGCTGTTCTATCCACCTTAGTCTATCCACCCACTCGTTTTTAAAAATCCGCCATCCTGTCAACCCACAAGAATTACTTGGCACAATGCTTCCCAAGTCCATATAAATCGGTTTACATCCGATAAAAGCTACATTCCAAGCATGACAGTCTAACAACTCATAACCATGCTGTAAAAGCCATATACTAAATCTTGCTATCATTGTTCTAAGCTCAATAAACATATTGACCGACCACTCATATCGAACGGAAAGATGCGGTACTACGCTATGCTCAAGTACCAGAGAGTTCTCTCTCCCTTCAATCCTGACGTCTTCATTAATCCACGTATTAACAAAGAATCCCTTTTCGATCATTTCTTTCATAATCCCTTTATTAAATAAATCTATTACATATTCTCTTTTCTCATCATTGATGATTCTAAATATCCTGTTTTCATAACGGAAAACTTCTCCTAACGGATCCATCGTGTGACGCGTCAGCCACTGGACTTCACTTGATTTTATTACCATTCATCTAACTCCTTCCTTACTTCTACCAGTAGCAAGCATTCTCCACCTTATTCGCGTCTTTTATTCTTTCATTTTCCGAAGGTCGTACCCAATGTTCGTTCATCATTTTTTTAAATACACCACCATACCCATCCCACCGATTTCCGCGAACACCAAACAATAGCTGCGTAACACCGCCCAGATGTATCGCTATTTTCCCCATTCGCTTAATCTCCGCGGCTAAGGGAAATCCATATGCACCACATCCAATAATCGCCACATCAAAATCTATCATTCTGCATTCGTTTACCATATCGTCCAACGCTGCGAACCAATCCTGAAATCCAGAAGTATTATTCCCAATAGTCTGTACTGCCTTTATTGTCTTTAATTCAAAATCCGGAAGCACATCTTCCATTGGTAAGTTACAAAATATTTTAGCTCGATTTTGTGTATATTGATTCATAATTGAAGCGGCAAAAGGATGAATAACCAGAACCTTCTTTCCCATTAAAGCCGCAGTCCATGGTTTCACATTTTCCTCCAAATCCGCCACCATCCAAGGCTGTAGATATGATATATGTGATATACATACATCAGGTGCAAATTCCGCCAACAGCCATTCTTCCATATACCTGTTCCATACACCTATCAAATCAATATCTCTCACACAATCCAACATCAAATCAACAAATTGTTCTCCTTTATCTAAATCCTCCGGGAAAAAACCAGCTTCAAAATACAAATTATGCAGTACCTGCTCCCGTGCATCCGTCCTTATCGGAAACAACTGATGCCTAATAAAATGTGCAATCATGCTCATTTCATTTCCACCAATTCTTCCTCCCCAGAATGGTTTATTTTCCATTATCTTTTTATACAATAATTCATTAGTACTTTTTATGGACAATATATTCCTACCTAAATATTTTGATACAAATGTTTTCGATTCGTTTAATCTACTAAAATTTGTTCTGGCATAATATTTCAATTCATAATACAGCCATTTTCTTCTGGATACATTCTCTAACTGCATATCTCTAATCTTCCTTGTCTCATCCTCTTACCATCTGCTACATCAAGCACTGGCTTGTCCAATTCCCACATACTCCATTTTAACTCCATCATGATACTTTCAGCCAGTAATTATTCTTCACCCTAATATCTCTTTTATTTGTTCCGCTATATATTGAATCTGCTCTTCTGTCACACCCAAACCACTCGGCACATAAAATCCCCGTTCTCCCAGTCTTTCCGCGATAGGATAGCTTTCACCCACAAACAATCCCATCTTGCGAAACACCGGCTGTAAATGCATAGGATAAAAAAATGGTCTGCATCCTACTCCTCTATCAGCCAACCGCTCCATCGCACCTATCGCATCAAAAGGTACTCCCTGATCCAAAACCATTCCGAACACCCAGTACAGATTTTGCGCATATTCTGTTTCGGATACGGGCAATTGGAGTTTTGAAATCCCGTTTAACTCTTCTTGATACGCCTGTCCCAATGCACGTTTTTTTTCTAAATGTTCTTCTATCCGTTCGAGCTGTGCAACGCCAACTGCAGCCTGTATATTTGACATACGAAAATTATATCCAAGATCTTCATGGTAAAAACGTCGTTCCTTGGAATGACATAAATTTCTAAAAGATACACACCGTTCTTTCAATGTCTCATCATCTGTCAGCACCATTCCCCCTTCGCCTGTCGTAATATGTTTATTAGGATAAAAACTCAATATGCTAATTGTCCCAAATCCGCCGCATTTTTTGCCTTTATACTCCAATCCGTGCGCTTCCGCACCATCCTCAATGATATGCAAATGATGCCGTTTGGCAATGTCATTGACCACATCCATATTTACCGGCAATCCATATAAATGCACTACCATAATCGCCTTTGTATGCGCGGTAATTTTATCCTCTATCTGCGACACATCCATATTCCATGTAACAGGATCCGCATCTATGAGAACCGGCTTGACCCCTCTGCGAACCAAAGCGGCCGCACATGAAATGATAGTAAACGTTGGCATTATCACTTCATCACCTTTTTGCAACTGCAGTGCCTCAACTGCCAAATCTAAGGCCACCGATCCATTGCACACAGCAACGCCGTATTTTCTTCCAACATAAGCGGCAATCCCTTCTTCAAATCTCTTCACGAATGCGCCTTCTGAGGATATCCATCCTGTATCAATACATTCCTCTAAATATTTTTTTTCGTTCCCATCCAACAACGGTGTATTTACAGGTATAAACTCCATAATATGACATCTCCTATCTTTTTCTGGCAATAAAATATGCTGTCCAGCTATCATAATCTGCCTTATGCAACGTATTGCAATCAACACAATCAAGCAGTTCAAATCCTGCCATGTTCAATAATAATGTAACTTCCGGGGTAAACAGATATCTCATCACATGACTCTCCTCTATTTGTCGAGCCACACCTGTCTTTTTATCTATAACCAACACATTATAATTAACATCCACAAGATTTTCCTGTGCATGCAACACCGGATCAGCATAACGAATTAATACATTTTGTTCATCCTCAACCTGTTTGACCCTTACACTTGGCTTGTCCGACAACACTCCCGGTCCATACCATGAATCAAACAATAAAATTCCACCCGTATTCAGTGCATCAGAAGCCGTTTGTAAGGCCCCAAGCAGAGCATCATTATCAGTCTGATAACTCATGACATGAAATAATGAAATCACACTGTCATAAGGATTCTCTGTATGATAAGCGCGAATATCACCCACCTCAAAAGATAATCTATCCACATTTGTGCTATTTAAGCATCGTTTTGCTATCTCTATCATTGTTTCACTGATATCTATGCCACGAATTTGATAACCATGTTTCAATAACTCCAAATCATGTCGCCCCGTACCGCATCCCATATCCAACACCCTAACAGGCTCACTGACTGAATATCTTTTCAACAACGCACTGACCGTATCTGCTTCAGCAGCATAATTCTTATCTTTATAAAATGAATTATAATAATATGCGTAATTTCCAAAAACCTCCATTTTGGCAATCATATCCTTTCCAAAATTATAATTGTTCCGCAAAATATGTTTCTATAATATTAATAAACGTCTTCTGATACTTCTCCGGTCCCCATTCTTTAGCCTTTTTTCTCCCTCTCATAATCAACTCTTTACATAGTCCGTCATCTGTCCAAAGACGTTCAACGCAATCCGCAATTTCCTCAACAGAATGTGGATCAAATAGCAACGCAGCATCTCCAACCTGATCCGGAAGGCCATATATTCTGGAAGTGGCCACCGGACAACCAAGCGCAAAGCCCTCCAATGGCGGGATATTGGTTGGCCCAAAAAAAGTTGGCATCACCATCGCTCTAGCATGTTGATACAAATATACCATCTCATCGTTAGAAACATATCCCAAAATTTTTATCTGGCTCTCCAGTTCTTCCATACGAATCAACTCTTCAATATTACTTCGATTATTCTGCTCAGATCCAACAAAAATCAAATTCACCATTATTCCCCTGTCACGCAACTGCGCAACCGCACGAATCAGATTTGCATGATTTTTATGACTCCAAAACTGAGCAGGATAAAAGATATACTTTTCAAACACTTCATATGGTATCTGCAATAATTTCTCATGGTGATAGATATAGTCTGGCGGAACCATCGGTAGCACTTTAATATGTGCCGCCAGATCGTCCCTGTATTCCCCATATGATTCCAACACATGGTTTTTGCCAACTTCCGAATCTACCAGAATAATTTCCGCCACCTCACACTGATGCCGAAATTCTATTTCCCTTCCTTCGTATTCAACTGCCACTTCCTCATAACTGGGTTCATATCGATGCATAAGATCCATAATTGGCACAATCGACGGAATATTAACAATATCTCCTCCGCCATCCACCCATTGAGCTATAAAAAGATCCGCTTTCTCCCTTGCCAGTTTTTTATACATATCGTTAAAAAAAATGCAAAATCTTCGAAGTAGTTTGTTTGGAAATCTTCGGTAGGCTTTTTCCATATACACATCCACAAACATCCTCTTGTTCTTCAGCAATACGGAATCTATATGAAACCTTTCCGCCGTATCACACCAAGTCTGATATTCTGTATATACCTTGACATAATATTTTTCCCTGTTCAAACAGGACAGTGCCTCCAACACTGCCATCCAATATTGATAAGAGCCTCCATTATCAGGTCTACCATTTAAATACAAGATTATCTTTTTCATACATTCAATCCTTTATAACAATCTCTGCGCAATCAGCTCCTCGAAAACGACTCTTATCTCTATCACCCAAATACGGTCCCTGTTTTATTTCAACCATCTCAACTTCTTCAACCACTTCAAACCCATGTCCGCCCGCAGCCAATAATATAATATCTCCGCTTTTTAACAAATGGCTCTCCACATAGGTGTGATCTTCCAAATAAAAGTCTACTCGCAAAATACCTTTTTGAATAACCAAAACTTCCTGTGTATGCACTACGTTCCTTTCTTCAAAATTGTGAACATGCGCATCTATTGTTTTTCCCGATGGATGGTGCATATACGCCAACTGTTGAGAGTAATTCTCTTCCGTTAAAAATTCAATTCCTTCGCCATGATGACCATTTCGAATAATAATTGCAAAAACCCTTTTATCAATTTTTATCGTCTCAATCATTTCGTTCTCTCCTCTATATCAAATTAACGATATGTCTTCCTCTCCCTTGATTTCTGTTGTGGTTGCAAACTCACTTCATTCTTATCAACAAAATATGCTTTTCCATTTTTTATCTCATATATTTTATCACATTTCTGAATAGTTGTCAGCCGATGCGCAACAATAATAATTGTCTTAATCCCCTGTAAAGCATCAATGGCTTCCATAACCGCCTCTTCGGTTTCTGAATCCAAAGCAGAAGTTGCCTCATCCAGCACCAGAATATCCGCATTATAATATAGAGCGCGTGCAATTGCTATTCGCTGTCTTTGCCCTCCCGAGAACTTAATGCCTCTCTCTCCTACTACAGTATCCAATCCCTTTTCCAGATTTTCCACCATCGTTTTGATTTGTGCCTGTTCCAAAGCTCTCCAAATCATCTGATCATCAATTTCCTCTTCGGATAACCCAAATGCTATATTATTTCTGATTGTATCATCCAACAGGAATACTGACTGCGGTACATATCCAACGATCTTCGCCCATTGTGGCAGTACATCAAAAATATCTGTATTGTCTACCTTTACACTTCCTGCCTGTGGTTGTAGCAATCCCAGTATGATATCTGCCAAAGTCGTTTTTCCGGCACCGGATTCACCAATCAACGCTATCGATTCACCTTTACGAATCTGTAACGATAAATCATTTATTACCCATGGAAGATTATCCTTATACCGCCATTTGACATGCTCAATGAAAACACCATCCTGCAAAATCAACACATCCCTGTTCGCCCCATGATCAAAAGCTGCTAACTGAGACATTACATTCTTCCCATCTTTCCACTCGGCATCCGTTATATTTCGATATGCCTCATCAAGTGCAATTCTATTGAAAACCAGAGAATTCATAGAATTTGTAAGACTAGAAATTGATGGCAGCATCCGAACTGCCGCCACAGCCATAGTCCCTAAACTCGAAACATATTCTGTGGATACACTCCCATCTCCGAAATTAATGCAGACCAGAAGTAGCATACTTCCGATAAATATGGGTTCTATCAAGCGGTTGGGAGCTTTTTGAATACATAGATAAGCAGTATTATATCGACATGCTTTCTCGGATGCCTGCGCAAACTGCCTGACAAAATTTTCTCTGCGTTGCATAACCGTTATCTCTTTGACTCCAATAACTGTTTGATATACACTCTGATATCTTTCCGAAAATGCCTCTCTTGTTTTTTTCCCACATTCTCCTGTTTTTTTCTTAAAACACAAAACAATCCCCACTGCTGCCAGGACGACAATTCCCATCACAGAAAATGCAAGGAACGGATTCAACGAAATTAAAAATATTCCAATAAACAAACAAGTCAACCCTTCCGCCAATAAACCCGAATAACTGTCCAACACAGTAGCCACATTGGTAATATCACTGACAATTCCCCTTAAAATATCTGCGCTGTTTGTATCCAAAAAAAACGTATAAGGCCGTTTCATATATGATGTCAACATTTTAATTGACAAGTCTTTTTCCAATTTATTACGATAATCCGCCTGATAATAATTTACCAATAGAATCAAAGCATTCTTAAAGATATATACGCCAATAATACATAAAGCTACAAACAGCAAGATATGATTATAATCATTTATTTTCATAAAATCTATAATAGATTTTATATATTGATTTTTTAATAATTCCTCCGGAGACAGCATTGCAATAATGAAAGGAATAACAACACCGATTCCCGCAGTTTCTAACAAAGAAACCAATATTAATAATCCAATTAGAATCATCCCCTTTATTTTCTGCTTTTTGTCCAAAATACCCAATAATTGTCTATACATCACAAAAAAGGTTTTTATATTTTTCATCTCTTATTCACCGTACTCCTGTATATCTTCAAATACTTCCTACTGCCTACTCAAAGCAAATTCTATAAATCTCCCACCCTCTATACGCATATTCTTTCTCTTCCAGAACCTGAAAATGCTCTCTGATCTGCTCCGCACGCTGGTCTCCCGCGCAGGAAAGATAACAGTAATTTGCCCTGCCGCCGATTTCATCCTTAAGCGCGTCCCAATCCGGCGCCTCCGTCAATTGTCCGACAGTAAATGATCGGACCGTATCTCCCGGCGATGCCGCTCTTCTGCATGCATTCACATCCCAATATTCCTGTCCAAAGAGATAGTCGCTGTCCACAGACGCTGTCTCCGCCATGCCGTCAAAGAAATAAGTACTTCCGCCCAATGCTGGGAAAAGCACAAGATCGCTCTGTGACAGAGAATCCTCAAGCGCCAGCTCCACTGCATGCTCCAGCCACAGCATCTGCCTGTTGTAGATCATGCCATCTCCCAACGGAATAGTAGCTGTCGCGACCATAACAGTATCCCCAATATCGTATTGAGGAAAACACAGCTGCGTTATCGGATCAAGCGTATAAAAGCAGGAGACCGCCATAATCACGGCGATGCCCCCGGCAATCAGTTTTCCATACAAATACCCCAAAAGATCGGCAAGCAGTAAGACTGCCATACAATACAGCGCAGGCTGGCTCGCGCCATTGTATCGCGGATGGTTCACTGTCTTAAATGCGCAGCTGAAAACAGTAAACGCAATCTGTCCGCATAGTACAGGGAAGAGACATCTCAATACCTTCTCCCGCTTTTTAACAATACTGAAAAAGATTCCGCATATGCAAAGGCAGGTAAACAGCCAGTTAAATTGAAAAACATACAGCGCTTTCAGCTTCTCAACCACATACGCCCCGTCCAGTTGAAACCCTCCCGCTCCGGCGCTCCATGGTCCGAGTATCTTGTATGTGGCAAGCCATAAGATCCCCGGCAGCACCATAAAATAATACTGCTTTGTCCGTAAGAGCTTTTCAAGCCGCCTTATAAAAGGCTTCCCTTTCTGAGCCGTGAAATCCAGAATTACAATCCCAACGCACATTGCCCCATAAACCAGAATAGCCGGTTCTTTCGTAAAACAAAACAACAGGGATGTGATAAAAAAGTAAATCCACTGTTTTCGATATAAGAAATACAGCATTATAACAAAAAAACATTGACAGTAAAAATCCAGATTGTGGTAATATACCATTCCGAGCGTAAAGGGCGACCATGCATAAACTGCCGCCACAAGCGCATACACAAAATCTGATTTTCCCGGCACTGTACATTTTATGATACCATAAAAGGCACAGATGCTGCACAGCAGCAAAGCAATGTTTAAACCAATCATTGCTACAGCCGTATCACCCAAAATCAATATCCCCAAACCATTGAGCATACCATATGTCTGCGCAATATGTCCGTAAAGAGCAAGGGAACTGATAGAATCAAGAAATAAATCCTGACAGGCAAGATGATATAACAATCCATCCCATTTAAACTGCACGGCACTCGGCTCAAGCAAGAGCAGTGCCGTTATTGCCAACAGTATATAGAACCATTTACGCCGCTTCCACTCTGTGCTAAGGCATTCCCTCCAGCCATCCGCCAAAGCTGCTCTCTTTTCTCCGCCATTCGAAAAGGACTTAATATAACGCCTGAGAAAGAAACAGCATCCCATAAAATCAACAAACCACAAAAAATTCATCCACAGCTTTGTGTACTCTCCCTGCGAAATCAAAGAGCCGCCCCTAAACAAAAGCACCAGACAAAGCAGGCCTCCCCACCCGGACACCACCGAAAGCTGTCTGCCTATCTCCTTCCGACCCATCAGAGCGACCGTATAGTGAAACAATGCATAAAGAATCATCGTCAATAGAGAAATAAGAAATCCTGCCATACCAAAGGAGCCGCTTTTATGAAAAACCGTTAATAATCCCCACGCAAGATATCCGATGAATACTGTCGCAATTCCCGTCATCAAACAA
Organism: Lachnospiraceae bacterium UBA7202; assembly: GCA_002490705.1. Classification (GTDB taxonomy): domain Bacteria; phylum Bacillota; class Clostridia; order Lachnospirales; family Lachnospiraceae; genus UBA3282. Next base: position 180,899 of record DKUO01000046.1, on the reverse strand, counting down.
ACAATGCTTTTATGCCGCCTTATCATACTGCCCTCCCCCGTACCGGAACATCCTCTCCAACTTCCACAATGCCATCTGCATCGCTATCATCTCCTACCGCACAGCGCCATGTATGCCCTGCCTATCGTCTGATAATCATTCCGCGGCAACGCCGCCTGCCGTATATGGGACTGATTATCAGCATCGGTACACCACCGGATCCCCCGCAGCAATTCCTGTGCGTCCCTCACAGGCGCCAAATATCCGTTTATCTGATGGCTTACCTGATCTTTGATTCCCCCCACGTCGAAAGCAACAACCGGAACTCCGCATGACAGCGCTTCATTCACCGTATAGCCAAAAGCCTCTTGCAGGGAAGGCGCTGCAAAAACATCGGCACAGCTATAAATTTCAGCGAGTTCATCTTCCCGCTCAATCGCGCCGAGACATATGACCCCCAATTTCTGATTCTTCAAGTGAACCGTCTTTGTATTGCCGAAAATAGCCACAGCGTATTCCTTCTCCGATATTTCACACAACGCTTCATCTAAATACTGCATTCCTTTGATTTTATTGTTATCTGCCCCGGAAGCCCCAAATAGAATTATTTTTTTCCCCGTAGGAATCCGATATTTTTCCCTGAGAGCCTGTATGTTATCCCTTCTGCAAAACACATCACGGTTTATCGGGTTTAAAATTTTGACAACCTTCTGTCCTTCCGTAATTTTGCTTTGTGTTGCACATGCAACGCTCCATCCGCTTGGCCCTACAAAAATCATTTTTCCGCTTTTTACAGCCTGTACTTTCCGCATAAAATTCCTGCGTGACAAATCCTGTTCCTTTTGGCTGTTCAGATGCGGACATTTCCCACAGCAGTGGGTATATCCGCCACAGTACCAGTCATAATGACAGCCTCCTGTAAAAGGCCACATATCATGCATGACCCATATGACTGTTTTCCCCGTCGCAAGCAGCTTCTCCACGCTCCTGTATGAGAGAAACGAATTGACCCAATGGAGTATCAGTACATCCGCCTCCTGCACCAAAGGGTGTCCGGACACATCTGTTCCCAGATAATCGCTTTGCACATCCTTTTGTGACAGCAGTAGATTTATCACATTTTTTGATTTTGATACCAGCTTCTGTGAAACCGTGTTAAAAATTTCCACATCCCGCGTATCCCTATGCACTCTGCTCCTGAGCAGGATTTGCGAATCCAGACCGCATTTTTGCATACTCTCATTGATCCTGACTGCCGCTTTATAGGCGCCCCCCACATCGATTGTCGCCAGATGCAATACCTTCATCCTGTTCTCCCATCCACTTATCCGATTTCCCTGTTTTTGTACTGTGGCCGTTATTATCTCCGCTCATAGATTCTTCTTGCAAATCTCACTAACCCTTTCGGTATTTTCATCAGATAGTACAGTGCCGTATAGTTCTCTTTTAAGCTTCTGTCATCCTCCGCTCTCATGATGTCATAATTCTCAATTTGAGCGCTGATACCTTCCATATTGTTCATAATACTGACTGTCCGGTCAACATATTTGATAGAACACTTACTTTTTTTAGCTCTCACCACAAAATCATAATCCGCCGTAATCCGATACCGCTCATCGAACCGGAATGCCCGCATAATATCCGTTTTCGTAAACAGCGACTGGTGGGACATCATCCTGCCGGACAGCAACAAGCGCATCAGCTTATACTTTCCATGATATTTTTCAAGCTGTTCGCCTCGCGCTTTTCGTCTCAATGTATTACCGTATACCAAATCCGCATGCAAATGAGGCACCATATCCGCAACGACTCTTTCATCATGAAACAGATCTCCGCTGTTCATGAAAATAATATACTCCCCACTGCATAGCGTAACGCCCTTGTTCATTGCATTATACAAACCGCTGTCACGCTCAAACACTGCCCTGACCCTGTCGTCACTCTCATACCGGCGGATCATCTCCTGCGTGCCGTCCGTCGACATGCCGTCTATCACCAGATATTCCAGATTTTCATAGGTCTGTCCGAGTACGGATTCCATGGTCGCAGCAATGGTATCCACCGTATTCAGGCACACGGTAACTACTGTAACTTTAGGTCTCTGCATAATGACTCCGTTTCTGATTTTATGGCCCTATCTTCCGGTAAGATGATACAGAAGGCGAAACAGGACAATAAATACCGGATGCGCATAGGCAATCAGGACAGCGCAGCCTTTCATATACAGTGGAACAATAGCATGTCCCAGCGTATTTTTCATATTTACCCTTAAATCGTTCTTCAACTTATCGATTACTTCTTTATCATAACAATCATTCCTGCACATGGCTGTGATCACCGCCATTTCGTATTCCGTGTGAAACGCAATAATATCAGAGGATAGCTCCGGATAGTCTTTCAGCAGGCGCAAACGCAGGCGCATATAGTTATCAAACGCTTTTCTGTGGCGTTTTGTATATCCGCCATGGGAAATGCTGCCCTTCCGCACTGACCGGAAATAGAATTCCTTTGAAATCATCCTGACATGTCCGGCCCTTTCCACGAGCTGAATGATCATGGAGTAATCTTCTCCTATGGTAACATCCCTGCAAAAATCAATATCCTGAAATAATTCCCTGCGGTATAGCTTTCCCCACAGCGCCCCGGTCAGGTATCTCGTATGATGGATCTGATACATGCATTCCCGTACATTCTTACACTCTATGCACTCCTCCCGAAACGCATAGGGATGCATTGCTTTCCCGTTTTCTCTGACATCCTGATAAAGACAGCATATCATCCCGGCGCCACTTTCTTCCACCTGTTCCTTCATAATTCGGAGCATATCCCGATCCAGCCAATCGTCCGAATCCACAAACATGACAAGGCCGCCCTTGCTGTTCCTTATCCCGCTTTCCCGGGAGGCCGCTGGTCCCTGATTCTGATTATGCATCACCCTGATTCGTCCATCCTGTTTGGCATAGCGGTCACAGATATCCCCGCTGCCGTCTGTGGAGCCATCGTCCACGAGCAACAGTTCCCAATCTCCGTAAGTCTGCCCGATCACGCTTTCGATACATCTTGGCAGATACGCCTCCGTATTATAAACAGGAATGATCACACTGATCTTACTCATCTGCATCCTCAAAATTTATCCTTTTTTCCTCAATCACAATCGGTCTGTGAATCACCCTCGTGTTAATATTCAAAATATACTCGCCCAGCAGACCGATAAAAAATAACTGTAGAGAGCCGATCACAAAAATACCCAGAATCATCGGTGCGTTTCCCGCCTGAAAATCATGCCAGTTGATCAATTTCATCACCAAATAAAACAGCGCTATCAAAAGACTGATCCCTGAGGAGACAAATCCGATCAACGTGGCAAGGCGAAGCCCCACCTTGGTATAGGAGGTAATGCTCAACATGGCTGCGTCATAAAGGCTGTAAAAGTTATTGTGGGTCTTTCCCGCCTTTCGTTTTGCCTGCTCATACTCGATCTCAATCATATTAAAACCTGAGGCGTATTCCGCCACGATCCCCCGCAGGAACGGGATGGGATCATCCAGTTCACGAAGCAGCGCGATAAATGTCTTATCGTATAGTCCAAATCCCGTAAAGTGCTCGATCATCTTGACGTCAGACATGTTTTTGATCATCTTGTAATAGACTGTCCTCAAAAAATAGAGCACGCTTGACTCCTTGCTGGAGGTCTTAATCCCGCTCACGATCCTATGCCCTTTTTCCCACTCTTCCACAAAACGGGGAATCAGTTCCACCGGGTCCTGAAAATCACAGCACATACTGATCGTGCAGTCTCCGGTCGTCTGGCAAAGGCCATGAAACGGGGAATTAAACTGTCCGAAATTGGTCACGTTAAAAATCGCCTTTATCTTTTTATTCCCGGCACAGATCTGCTCTAGTTTCTCTCTCGTCCCATCCGTGGAGCAGTTGTCAATAAACACAATCTCATAATCGTAACGGGACAGCGCCTCTTCCATAACGTTTACCACCGCAAAGCTCATCGGCTCCACATTTTCCACTTCATTGTAACAGGGAATCATCACACTGATTTTTTTCTTTTTTTCCATACGCGTCAACAGCCTGCTTTCTCCATCTATCTCATTTCTTTTCTGAAAAACAAGAGGTCTCCCTCCGTAATAACCAATTGATAATACAAATCCGTAATCTTCTCCCTCGTCAAAGGGCATTCCTCATAAATTTCTTTCGTCGTTACCAACAGATCCGCCCAAGGACTTCGCGCAATCAACGCCTCCACATCCGTGCCCCCTTCCAGCTGCCGCTCCGCCGTCTGAAAATCCGTTCCTCCCTGTTCAAACTTACCCCACATAAGAATCGGTTCATAATCGTACTCCTCATAGGGCAGGCATACCATCGTCCCATCCGGCAAATCCAGCGCGCGAACCCTCTGTTCGGCCTTGTCATACTTTTCATTCTCCGGCTCCGTATAGATCCCCCTGAAAATGCCATCCTTCATCCGATAGCTGCACCGGGATATCCGGTCATCTCCATATGCGTTGCCATATACCAGCGCCACATTGACCACGGCCGCCAAAAGAATCACTCCGGCCGCCAGTTCCCGGCCTCTCACGGGAGTCTGCACAGCGATCAGAGCCATAAAGAGCAGCGTACAGACTGCTCCGGCATACAATCCCATCGCCGCTTTCTGACTATAAGTTGCCGTAAATCCCACCGCCAAAAACGTCCCACAGGATGTGAGCCAGAGGAAACAAAACAGTACCTTCCCGATCTCCCGGGCACGGTCCCTGAGATAACAGAAGAGAAAAGGCGCCCAGCACGCATAATAGGCGTAGGCCGTCAGCATTGCCCACTGCCCCTGACCCATATCCCTGTGCCAGAAACCTGTGGCCAGAATGATCTCCACAAGGAGAAACAGCCTGACCGCCCCCTGCTTTTTTAAGCCGACTGCCCATTGAATCAAAAGCAAAACCGTGATCGGAACGGTTTGCAGTTGCTGCCCGATACACTCTTTTGCAATCTGTTTCAACTTAATGACAAGGGGATGCAGGAAACTGCCCGTTCCGCTCAAAAGAACCGGGGCAGCGCCTGCCGTCTTCCGTGATGACGCCACATCCCACGCCGCCTCTTTCATCACATGAATACCTTGACCGCACAGCCCGATGTTTCCGGCCATTGCCGTCTCCAAGCCTCTTCCTCCCAAGCTTTTCTGTAAATATCCCTCCTGAAAGAAACAGATATTCCCCCAACCGACATAGGTACAATAGATACAGAACACCATGATCACGGTCAGCCCGCCGAACACATAGGGCATCACACTTCTAAGCTTCCCCTTCCTCCGCACCGTATAGACAATTCCGATCAGGAGTGTCATCAGCGCCACCAGCGCCATCGTTGGGTAAGCATATACCATGCATCCGTGACTCAGTCCGCTGAAATAGCGCATCCATCTGCTCTTACTCCCCTCACCGAGCACAGATCCGGCATAGAGTACAGCTCCCATCAGCATAAAAAAGAGCGCCGCTGAATCATACCACACACTATAAATCGAAAACGGTGCGTAGGAAACCAAAATCAGTGAAAAAAGAACCGCGTTCCTTTTTCCCATGCAGGAGGAAAAAATGCAGAAAAAAACGCCTGACAGCACCAGATTAAACCCTACATACACAAAGCGCATAAACAGGACAATCCCCGCCATACCGCCCGTCAGTTTATAATAGATCCACACAAAGGGAAGATTAAACACATCCCCCATGGCAAATAGCTGCGCATTTTCTACGAGGTGTCTCTGCCCCATCACAGCGGTCAGGTAACTGATGCGTATATTGAGCACTTCGTCATAGAGCGAAACGGTAAAAAAGAGCCTTGCAACCAGGGCGGCCGCTATGGCCAGACCCGCTCCCCAAACTATCCCTTTTTCCACATATCTTTTCGGTGCCATCCGTTTCTCCTAATTGTAGATCAGTGAATATAGGTCAATCTCTTGCACATGCTCTCTGTACCATCCATACAGCTCCTGCACCGCGTCACGCAGGTCCGTCAGCGTCCATTCCGGAAGCTCCCTGCGGATTCTGTCATTATTGGCCGTATATTCATTGGCCAAACCTTCTTTGCAGACAATGATTTCTCTGTTTACGCCCGCAACCTCGTTGACAAGCTTCGCCAATTCATACAAGCTTACCCGATTGCCGCTCACGGCATTATACACATGATACCGGGGCTTTTCCAGATGCATAAACATTTCCACCAGCCTGCAAAAGTCATCAATCCAGAGATAATCAAAATAGCAGTTCTGCCGCAGCGACAACGGAAGTCCCTTCAGGGATTTACAGCAGAGATTGGAAATATATTTGGACTTCCAATACTCATATTTCCCAAAAATGCCAAACAGCCGCAAATTATAAATATTTTCACTGCGCTCAATCATCTGGGTGGCCGTATACTTGGCGAGCCCGTACTGATCGGCAGGAAGCATATGCCTTTCAAGCTCCTCCTCCGTCACAGATACTATGGGAGTCCGCTTATCATATTCCGCCCCGGAGCCGGTGTAAATCATCCTGCCGAACAAGTCTGAATTACGGTAAAAATTAGTAAAAATTCTCAGGTTGGCTTCCAGAATGCGTGTCCCGTCCTTCGTCTGCCCGCTGTTATCACTGTAGACCGCGAAGTTTAAAACCAGGTCGTAATGTTTCTTTTGCAGGCACTCCGTTACCATGGCCTCATCCATACAATCCAGTTCCCTGCTGGAAGGCGCATACACTTCATAGCCTCTATCCGTCAAATATTCTTTTACATTCCTGCCCACAAAACCGGAACCGCCCGTCAATAGTATCTTCATATATTTCCCCGTCTTATATTCTGTCCCTCTGTCTCACCCCTGCTGTTTTATAACCTGATACCACAAATAATTCTCTATCTCTTCCTCTGTATATCCCTGACAGCACTTCAATGATTTTCCGTCAATCCTCTGATATCCATTCTTGTCATAAAAGCGCACCGCTCTCTCATTTTCTCCTGATACACACCAGTATACGCTGCCTAATTGTAATTCCTCAAATGCAATTCTGAGAATTTCCCTTGTGGCATACCCGGAATATCCGCCTCCCATCGCCGCCTTCCTCATGGCAATGGCAAATTCGGCTCTCACCCCGTCAATATGCTTCAAGCTGACAGTTCCCTGATACTCGTCCTCCTCGTTTACAACAGCCAGATGAAGATTTTTCTCCGTATTCTGCGCCTCCCGGATAAAAGCCTCGCAGTCCACCAGCGTTTTCTTCGTAAAATCCGCTTTCAGTGTGCCAACCACCGACGCATCATGCATCCATTCCAGCATAAACGGCGCATCCTTCACTTGTAACATCCTTAATTTCATGTGATATTTTCCTCTATCGTTCTGATAAATCTCCTGCATTTTTCCGGATTCAGGCTGAAAGTCTCCAAGCTGATCTGTTCCCCTTTTTTCACAAGATCTGCTCCCAACGCAATAAACTTTACCTTTACCATATTAGCTATATTTGCGAAATCGTAAGCAGGATCATTATCGGAAAAAATCATGCCAACCTGTGCCCCCTCATGGCAAAAAACAATATTGGTAAAGGCTGCTCCCGTCACGCCGACAACGACGTCCGCATTGTGAAACACCGCAACTTGCTCCTCAAAAGACATCTCTCCCGGAAATACAATCTGATACCCGCTCTCCACAAAAATCTGCTCAATCTCCTCCATATTTTCCAGTCTCTGCACTTTACAATCCCGGCGTGAAAGAAATATCTTTCTGCCAACCGAAGTCCTTTTTACCTGCAAAGATTGATCTAAAACTCTATCTCTGATATGATCCGCCACAGAACGGGATAGTCGATAATCCTCCGCAGCCGCTGCGATCCCTCTTCTCATCCCCGGAGGAATCCACACATTTCTGGACACATAAACCAGTTGTCTCACGTGAACCCGCTCGTATTCGCTGACCGAAATAACCGGGTGCCGATACACATTTACCCTGTCAAGCATATCCTTCATCTGCGGGATCGCAAGCGCCCCGGCATCCACCAAAATAGGAAAGTCCCTGTATTCGTCTCGTCCGTCTACATACGCCAGCCGGGATAGGATTTCAAACATAAAATGATAGTAATTGGTGCACGCCCACCCAATACAGTGAATCGCCCTGTCAATTACCGTATCCGTCGCATGGTATGCTGCCTGAAGCCATCTACCGCCCTTTTGCATACCAATAATACATCCGGCCTCAATTTCATATCTATTTTTTCCCCGATCTATATAAGCCATATCGGATAATGCCGTATTTCCTATCGTAAGCAAATTGGTGGCTCCGTAAACGTCCACCTCCTGAAAAACGGTCAGATAAATCGGAGGACTGTCAAACAGGATTTTTTTCTCCCCCCGCTTCTCAAAATACGCCGTCTGAACCACCTCGATCTTTTCCCCGTCATTCAATATTTCATAAGGCTGTCCGGTCTTTTGGCAAAATGCAAGTCCGCCTTCTATCTCTCTGAATTTCACGCAGGAATCCACCTTGGATTCTTTTTTCAGCTTGTGCAGGGCATAAAGCCTGTTATAAATGTCCACATGACCGCAAAGCCATGTTCGGGTCCATATCCTCGCCCACGTCAAATATTCCGGAAGCCAACGCACAATTCTCTTTATAAACTTTCCGAATCCCTCTTTTCTCAAATAGCTGATGCCAGCAGCCAATCCGTTACTCATTGCGCCTGATACCTCCGCCTGCATTTTCCGTTCTAGATTTCTGCGAAAATCTCTTTCTTCTCCCTCTCAATCGCCTTTCCGTCTTTAATCTCGTATATTTTATCACAGTTTTTGATGGTGGTCAGCCTGTGTGCCACGATAATCAGCGTCTTAATTCCCTGTAGGGCGTCGATTGCCTCCATAACGGCAGTCTCCGTGTCTGTATCGAGAGAGGCGGTGGCTTCATCCAGTACCAGAATATCCGGATTGCTGTACAATGCCCTCGCAATCGCAATACGCTGTCTCTGTCCACCGGAAAACTGTACGCCCCATTCTCCCACCAGGGCTTCCAGCCCTAGCGGCAGATTCTCAACAAATTCTTTCATCTGCGCCATTTCCAGCGCAGCCCAAACCCTATCGTCGTCAATCTCTTTCTCATCAATGCCGAAAGCAATATTCCTGCGGATCGTGGAATCCGTCATATAGATTGACTGCGGCACATAACCGACAATCTGGTTCCATCTGCCGCCCAGCTCCTCCACATCAACTCCATCCATCAGGATCCGGCCCTCCTGGGGTTTCAAAAGCGCCAGAATAATATCCGCAAGGGTTGTCTTTCCTGCCCCGGAGCCTCCGATAAACGCCACGGACGTGCCCTTCTTAATGGTCATGCTCAGATCATCAATTACCTTCAGATCTCTCGATTCATAGACAAAAGTAATATGTGACAAATGCAGTTCTCTTTCAAATTCTTTATTGCGAAGCTCATCGCTCACCTTCTTCTCCACCCAGGCGCTCTTGTTCAGCTCCAGATCCTGAACCAGGCATAGCGTCTCATACGCGGCCTCCAATGCGGGCGCACTGTAAATACATACGTTGATCGCCCCCAAGATACCGCCGATGGTGGGCAGCAGCCTGAATGCCGCCGCAGCCAGAAGGGCAAACTGCCTGATCAGTTCCGTTGCGTCCGTCGCGACAAATGTCTGCACAATAACTGCGCACATCAGTCCGGCAATACACACTGCCTCAATGATATAGCTTGGCGCCGTCTGCCCCACCGACATCTTTATAGTCGCCCTGTTTACCCTTGCCATACACTTTTCATACTGTTTCACAAAATAGCTCTGCCGATTCGTCACCAGAACTTCCTTACTGCCCTGAATTGCCTCCAAAGACGCCAGTCCACATTCGTAATTGTATTCTCTCGCCTCCTGCCCGTATTTCTGCATTGGTTTTCTGAAAAGCAGCTGTATGAATACAAAACACAGAATGGCAAGCGCAGCCAAAAAGAAAGCCAATTGGGGCGTGGCTACAAAAATCAGGGCCGCAATGCCGATCAGCGTTAAACATTTGTTAAAAAGGCCGAATATGTTACTGATGATGGCATACACACTGGAAACATCCTGATCAAGTCCCCGAAGCAGCTTCGCGCTGTTATTCGCGACAAAAAAACTGTACCCCTGCCTCATATAAACGGTCATGGTACGCGTCGACAGCTCCCGCATAATTTTGCACGAAAGTCTGGCGGAAACCCATATGTAAAAAATGCCGTACAGATTCTTGACAACATACAGAACTATAATTGCCACACACAAAAACAAAATAATCTGTTTTGTGTCCTGTAAATGAAAAATGCGGACAAAAGGGGCGATATAGGACTTTCCAGCAAGCGTCTCCGGCTCCAGAAACGCATTCAGGAGGGGGATGAGAATTGACACACCCAGCATCTCAAAAACCGCCGAAATCAGTGACAGAAAGAGAACCAGCGCGCTGTAGCCCTTCTGTTCCTTTGTCAGGATCACATTTAATTTGTGTAACGCATCTTTCACTTTTTCCCATTCTTTTCCCATTACAGCTCCATTTCATTTGCAAAGTGAAAACTACTGTTTCTTAGATCTCTTGATCTTCCGGCTGTATAAATAAATAAGCGGACACACCTTGAGGAGCGGAAGGTAGCTTTCCTTCCCGATCACATTCTCAACGCCGTACTCGCCGAATCTTTCCCGATAGACCCTTTGGATCTCGTCCATTCCCTCTAAAGCAGCATAGGAAATCTCATACTCGCTTTTCTGTTCTTCCAGAATCATCAACAAATTTTTTTCAAACTGATCCGCATCAATCGCCGCATCCGAAACACGCTGCTCTTTCGCCATCCGGTATTCCTCATCCGTTATGACTTTCCTTATCTCTTCTTTCCATGCGTCCAGATCATTAAATTCAATCCCCAGTTCCTTCTGGCCTATGATCGTCTGCGTTCTCGATTCTATCGTCCGGTAAAAAATAAGCGGAATTCTACCGGCAGCGGCTGCATACTGCAACATCAGTCCCCCGCCGATCGGATAGGTGTTTAAATACAAATCTACATGCCGCAAAACCTGAAACAGATCGTTTCTTCCCTCCTCCGACCAAAACACCCGGTCCGGATACTTCTGCTGTAGCCTTCTTAACTCAACGGCATCTCTGTCCTCTCCTATACCGGCATACCAAAATTTCGTATGTGCGAATTCGTTTAAGCAGAATTCGATCATTTTATAGTACAGATTTTCCTCTCCGTCAACGGTTTTATATAACGTTCCCCCGGAAAAAATAATAAAATCTTCCTTTGCAACAGGAAAGGGAAAACCCTCAAACTCTTTCTCCCTGTCTATGTGGGGATAATATGGCTGCAGGATAATACGCTCTCTGGGTATTCCCCGATAACAATCGGATAGCAGCGCGCCGAACTCCCGGTATTCAATACAGTAATCAAAGGTCCTGTTTCCTCCCAGCCAATAGGCATAATCGGCAAAATTAATGCGGTAGCGGATATATGGTTTCTCCGTCCCCATAAAGGCCATCACTCCTGCCACATCATAGGGCAGTGTATATAAAAACGCCGCCCGGATATCTTCCCTGTTCTGCGCCTCATAGATACATCTGCACTCATCAAGCGTCGACAGGCCCGTCGGAATATAAATCATTTCTGCATGATAATTTTCCAGCACGGATTGCATAATAGGGAATTTCCCTTTTGCCGATTCCCGCACAAGATAGACCACATGATATCCCGCCTTCACCAGCCCTTTTACATAGATCAGCTCCAACCCGTCGTCTGCGCCTAAGCCGTCATAAAAAAAAATGGAATTACCGTCCTCCGCGGCAGACTGTCTGGGCCTGTCCAAAGCGCCAAACAGCTTTTCCCTTAGTATCTCCATCTGTTCTTCCAAAAAATCATCTTTATAATACTGGTTATAGCCATACAGTATATTGGCAAGGCATTTCATCAACAATAGTGCCGAATCATACTGTTCCCTCGCGACCGCTTTTCCGATTTTGCGCTTTATCAAATTTATCTTTTGGTCAATGCTTAATTTATGCCACATTATTTTTCCTCTGAGGCGTCCTTTACATAGCGGATAAATTCATCGTAATCCCGAATGTAATCATCCTCATCATAATAATCCGACGCCAATACCATCAACACCGCGTCAGGCGTAAAATCATACATTTCCCGCCACACACACGCTTCCACCAAAAGCCCTTCTATGGCCTTGTCCAGTCTCACTTCCTTCGTCTCTTTCCCATCGTCCAGCGAAATCGTGCAGGCCCCGCAGGGACAAAACAGCACCTGCTTTAACGTTTTATGAGCGTGCTTTCCCCTATGCACTCCTTCCAGAGTATCATACATAAAGTATACACGCTTTACCTCAAAAGGAATATTCTTTTTCTCCTCCAATGCAATCAGCATACCTCGTTCATCACCGTGAGGCTGAAACTGAATCATCTTTACTTTCATACCGTTCTCCTCGCATAAACCGGAAGTAAAATATCTCCTCCCCCGTACTCCGCCTTATAATCGTACAAACCATAATTCAGTATCTTTCCGCCGTCTTCCGTACTTGCCCCGAAGCTAAAATAGCGATATCCCAATTCCCTTGCAATCTTAATCAACTCCTTAATCAGCAGTAAATTGGGATACTGTCTGGCATATTCGTAATTCACATCCAAATATTGTGTGTGGAAAACATTCTTAAACAAAAACACAAGGGAAAACGCGCTATAGTCCCCCTCCGGCGTATCTACGTAATAGGTCCTTATCTGTTCTGGATAGCGCCCCTTTAGCTCCCTGATCTCCGCCAGGGTATGGGTTGTCTTTGAGTCAAACTTATTGTGCAGATTTTCGTTCATATTGCTCCACACCGCTTCCCTGATTTCTTCTTCCGCAGAGAAGATAAAGTTATGCTCCGATATCACTTTTTTTACCTGATTACGCCTTTTGGGATGAAAAAGGGAAAGAATTGCATCTTCAGAATCAATTCCATCTATATTAATTATATTTGCCAGTGCAGACATACCAAAAGTATACCCTCTCTGTAACAGAATATAATCGATCAGATGAAAGGGCTGTTTCGTATAATAATCCGGCGTCTTCTTGATAATCACTTCCGAATATCTGTCCTCATAATAGCCGAGCATTTTTTCCATTATGATTTCTATCACTTCTATTTTAGCATTTCGATCTACGACCGGCCCGGCAAAAGTAGTCCCCGGATGCGACACCACAGTTCCGTTACCGTCATACGCCGCCATCATAACGCCTCTCACTTCTCCAGAGCCCTGATCCAGTACCACAACCGAGTCGTCCTGAAACCGTCCCGCGGGATGATACCCCAGATAATAAGAAGTATTAATGAACTCGCCGTTGGTTGTGCCCTTCATAATAAAATCATCTATTCTGGACACTTGCTTTTCCGACAAATCTTTTAGCTGTTTCAGTTCATATTTCTCCGCAGATACCATTTACCCACCTCTGCCTTTTTGAGACGATCTATTTCCGTTATTTCATCCTGACCTGTACTCCCCAAACTTTAGTTTCCATCTTATCAGAATCCAATTCATTCGTCAACTTTACTGCCACTCATTCAACGCCTGAATGACATAGTCCGTCTCCTCCTTCATGCCGTAATACATCGGCAGGCTGAGCTGTGTATCGCTGATCTCTTCACAAATTGGCAGACTTCCTCTGGCAATCCCCAGTTCCTGATACGCCTGTTGGTTGTGCATGGCTGTAGGATAATGAATGTTCGTGCCGATCCCCTTGTCGTTCAAATAGGCAGCAAGCGCATCCCGGTTTGACGTCCTGACTGCAAAGATATGCCAGACCGGCGTATACAGGTCCCAGTCCACATGGGGAAGAATCAGCTTCGGGTTTTTGATTCCCTCCAGATATTTTCGTGCGGTGTTTCTCCTGTCCTCATTCACCTTGTCCAGGGTGGGGAGCTTCGCTCTCAGAAATGCCGCCTGCAGCTCGTCGAGTCTGCTGTTATAACCCTGATAAACGTGATGATATTTATAATCGGACCCGTAATTTGACAGCGCGCGTACCTTCCCTGCCAGCTCGTCGTCATTGGTTGTCACACACCCGGCGTCGCCCAGCGCACCCAGATTTTTACCCGGATAAAAGCTGAATCCCGCTGCGTCCGCAAGTCCCCCGACTCTCTTCCCCTTATTGAGGGCGCCGTGCGCCTGCGCTGCGTCCTCAAACACTTTCAAATGGTGTCTGTGCGCCACCTCGCAGATCGCGTCCATATCCGCTGGCTGGCCGTATAAATGTACGGCAATGACTGCCTTTGTCCGCTCCGTGATTTTCTCTTCGATCCTATCGGCATCCAAATTATAGGTCGACAGATGGGGCTCCACCATCACCGGCCTCGCGCCCGTCCTGCTGACCGCCAGCGCCGTTGCAATAAAGGTATCGGAGGGTATGATCACCTCGTCCCCCTCGCCGATCCCGCTTGCCCTTAAAATCAGGAACAGCGCGTCCAGACCGTTGCCGCAGCCGATACAGTGCTTTACATTGCAGTAAGCCGCAAACTCCTCCTCAAATTTCTTTCCCTCTTCGCCTTCAATATACCAGCTGTTCTCATACACTCTCTCAAACGCCCCGCGAAGCTTATCGTCAAGCTCCTTTTCCAGCGGTTTGAACGTCACAAAAGGTACTTTCATCTTACTCCTCCCTGCCCTGTCATCCTTTGATATAATAAGCCGGATCGCTCCACTTCGGAGGGTCCTGTCGATGATGAACTTTCAAGTAGCACTTATACCAAAACAGCGAAACGGCGTCCCCAAATTTCATAATTTTCAAAAATTTTATGATATTACGGAAGCTGTCGCTTAACCTGATACAATAATCATTGCTCTTTTTCAGCATCAGCGGCTTAAAATTGTACTGTTTTCCAAACAATTTCCGCATCATCCGCACATCCGCGTAATAATCCTGAAAAGTGTCCAAATAGGAATGGGTCGAATTATAGTTGCTGGCATTATCTGATACGACATAGCGGTAAACATACACGCTCTCCGGCAGAATATATTTTTTCCCTTTACTCAAGGTATAAAAATACCACTTTACCTCCTCATTATTTCTGGAACCTTTCCCCAGATAGGCGTTGCTCTCCCTGTCCTGATAAAAGGTATTTCGCATCACCCCGTACATGACAAGCCCGTTGCCCGTCCTGAGATAATCGCACAAGGTATATTCCCTCGGTTTCTTTCCCGCGCCGTCATCCCTGATCGTCCCTTCCCGCACATTAAAAAACTTCATCCAGCCGGCAACGCTGAAATACTCCGGATGCCCCTCCAGAAAATCCACCATTTTTTGTAAAACGCCCATATCGCAATAATAATCGTCTCCGGAAATCTCTATCACATACTTTCCCCCCGCCTGCAAGAACAAATCGTACATATTCGCGCACAATCCGAGATTTTCCGGCCTGTTGATTACCCTCACCCGGTCACGGTATCTATCCAGAACCTTTTCTGACCCATCGGTAGAGCAGTCGTTTCCAACCAGTATTTCATAAGGGAAATTCACCTTTTGGTTCAAAATACTGTCCAGACACTCCTCAATATACTGCCTATGATTATAAACCGCAACGCAAATGCTTAATACGATACCGGCACTGTCAGTTCTATTCATTCTCAAGCCCCCTCAACAGATTCTCTTTCCACCTCTGCACGCTGAAATCATCCTGATATTCATAATCCACTTCCACGTCGCCTTGCAGCCATTCCCAGTCAATATCTTCCACGCTCTCAAAATACTGCATATAGCGGGAATCATAATACGGAAGTTCTGTGATCTCCCGGTTGTTGCTGAGAAGCCTCTTATTATAGATCACTGCCTCCAGATATCTTTGCGTGATTCCCACATACCCTTTGTGCATCACTTCCAGAATACACGCCGCCTTTTGCAATCTCTGTACATTTTCTTCATAGGGAATCATTGCATAGTGGACATGGCTGTTGCGAATCGGATTATTTTCATAGGGCTTCAACCAAAAATCAAACGCAATTCCATGCGCCTCACACTGTCTCACAATTTTTTCCATTACCTCCACCCGATGCCCGTCCAGTACGCCGCAATAAAACAGCTGCGTATCCGGGATATCCGCAATCCGCTCTGTTTCCGCAGGTTTCGCATAAGCGTACGGCAAATACCCAAATCCGTATTTCCTACAATTATAGGGATGCATGGTTAAGACCTCGTCAAATACAGGCAGTACGTCCTGCACTTCCTGCCACAGCCCGTCCGGCATCGGGTCAATGATGTACAGGATATATTTGATGGTGGGATGCTTTTTCCGCAGCCTTTTAAAATAATCAGCGGAATAATAATGCAGCAGCGCCGAGTTAAAGATTACGATATCGTTCTCTCTGCTGTCGTCGAAATCACAGTGTGACAGCGCATACTTTCCGTCCAAAAGCCTTGTCCGCAAAAACCATCTGACAATGCCCTTTCCGCGTCCGCCCAATTTTTGATTGACCGCTCTCCACACTTTGCGGATCTGCGCCGCATATTGAAAATCGTCCCTGAGGAACGTGACGTCCGCATCCCGGCCGACCTGCTCCATAATACTGATATTGCCGGCTCCCCATACGCCCGCAATAAAAATTTTATTATTCTCCGGCATTAAATTCCTTCCCCGTCAATACCAAGGTATCCATATTGCCGGCCCGCCCCGTCTGTTCATACTCCACCATACGAGAACTGTCCTTGATATCGTACCACAAAAATCTTCTGTTCCTTACATCCGGCAGCCCGTCAAACACGGCGCTTCCCTCGCTGCCGCTAAGCAGCTTCCCGTAAGCATCCCGCATATCCGCAAAAGAAACCGGTTTGCTGTCGACTCGGAATTCATGTCTTTCGCCAATTCCTTTGATCAGCAGGGCCGGATGCTGGTCAAAGTTATTTTCCTCATAATATTCTCCCTGTCCGTGATCGCCCAAAATAATAATCACGGAGTTGTCATACGCGCCGGACTCCTTTAATTTTTTCAAATACAGATCAGCCAGCGTCACGCAAGAGTCGATGCTCTGGGCAAAGGTTCCGCCTTCGGGAATATAATTCAACTCCCCGTCGTACAAATACGGCGAATGAGCGCCCCAAAGGTGAATAAATTTAAAATTCTTTCCCTCCCGGTATTCGATGGGCTGTTCCCGGATCATTTGATAGAAATCCATATTGTTGTCCAAATGGAAAGCTTCCCTTCCGCCCTCCGCCACTTTCAGCCTTTCAAACGCTCCTGGGTTTACATAACTAAATCTTTTCAGGTCATGCGGCGCGTATTTTGTGCCCACAAGCAGGATCTGCCATCTGGCAAAATCCGTATAGGAAGACAGCCGTTTCGTATACATTCCGATATTCTCAAACCGCTTCTTTGTCTGCCCGTTGAACCCGTCGAAATCAGGCGTATACAAATCTATGGTGTATCCCTGCCGTTCCAGTTCATCGAAGAAGGGAGACTCCGTCAATACCGTCTCAAAATATTCTTCATTGGACATCTGATTCTCATACCACATTCCCGACAAGAGATAAGGAAGGCTATACTTTGTAGCAGGATAGACGCCCATCGTATTGTCATAATAGGTAAAATCCTCGAAAACAGACTCCCTCTGTGCATTCCCCACCACTACATCGGAAAAAGCGCCTCCGTCCAGTGTATCGAACAGGAGAATGATAAAATTGGTATCCGGCGACATGGTAAACTCATAGTCCGTTGTGATGCAGATATTTTCCTTGCTTTTCAACCCGTCATTTGTCACGCACAGCGTAGCCAGCGTAACGCAAAGCATCAGCAGCATACAAATGCTGACTGTCTGAATCACCATGCGAATCCGCTGTACAGACAGAACCTTTGCCAAAATTCCTACGACAGCGGTCACCACAATCCACAAAATGACGGACTGCACCCTGCCTTCCGGGTACAAACTCCAGTCAATCCTGTCCCCGGTCAGCGCCGGCAGATACTTAATCAGATAATTTCCCTGAATATAAGAACAGATAAACGTCACAAACAAAAAGAGAAGCGCCGCCTGATACAGTTTCCCGCCGTACCTGTACAGCAGATAAAATCCGGCCGCACAGAGCAGCACAAATGCGATAAACACACATAACATGACCGGCAGCAGCACCCACAGATCATACCAGAATTCTCCTGAATTGGTCAGATACAATTCCACCGGCGCATAGACAAAAAACATAAAGCAGATTGCAACAGATACTATAATTGCCGGTTTCAATACCCCTTTTTCTTTCATTTTTCTTTCCCTTTATCCCTTACCGCCCTGTGCAGTCTTTCGTCCGGTCATCCATATGCCCGCCCGCCGTACTGCCACCGCGGCCGCTAAAGATGCCGCAAGCAGGCCGAACGTAACGGCTGCCCACACAAAAATCTGCCATGCGCCAAACCCCTTTGACGTTCCCATAATCCCAATTCCTGCCGCCAGCATCAAAACCGCATACACCGTAAGCGTCATGAGCAGCACATTCTTATAGGTGATATTTTTCTTAAGCGCTTCTGTCTCCATGCGCTTTTTCTCGTAGGTCTTCCACTGCTCCTCAAAATATGCCTGATAATAAGGGCTTTCTTTCGCATAACGCCACCATTTTGCATAGCCCGGCATGAGATACACCGGATTCCACGGCTTCTCCTTCTGTGCCGTAGAGGAAAAATGAAGCGCCTTACAGGTCTCTTCACACGCCATCAGATAGTCAATTCCCATAGCCGCCATGGACTGGCTGTTCTCCTCCACACACAAATCGGCGGCCGGCAGGAACTTGATCCTGTCCCGAAACAGGATGCCGAACGTCAGCTCCTGTTGGGAATGTCCGAATTCCCGCACCACATAGCGATCCGTCTCCAAAATCTGATCCAGCGAAAAATCCCGTCTAATCGCCTGCACGTCATAAACAGACACGACAAAGGTAAGCAGGTCGCCATTAAGTCTCTTCATCAGCTCCCGGTGCGCCGCCGGTTTATGCTCCGCATCGGGACACGCCGCATAGTACCCCGTCAAATCCGTATCATAAAACTCCCGGAGCGGCCCTGTCACCACAGCGTCCGACTCCAGCGCAAGGATTCTATCCACATCATCAGGCAGCAGTTTGTGAAAAAGCCAGTAGCAGCCAAGCGTTCCGAGGGGCCAGTGATCGGACGCGGATACGATTTTCCCCCGCGCCATCTCCTCGTCAAAGCGCAGGATAACGATATGTCCCCCGTAACGGGCCGCCAGTTCCCGCTCCGCGCGGACGTCGCTCTCCTCCAGATTCTCGGAGACAAGATACAAATACACCTCGGAATCTGCATTCTGCTCAAAAAGCGAGCAAATCACCGGATAAGCATATCGGAATACCCTTTTTGCAGTTGTCAGATAGACATTCATTCTCGGCTGCATACTCTACCCCGTTATATCCCAATCCCATACACTGCCGAGACAGCCTGCTCCCAGTCTCCCCGCGCCCTCATCATCGCGCAGATCACATCCCGGACCGCGCCGCTTCCGCCCTTGACATCTGCCACATAATCGGCGTAAGCCTTCACTTCCTCGCAGGCGTCCGCAGGGCACCCCGCAAAACCGCAGAGCTTCATGGGCGGCAGATCATTCAGATCGTCTCCGATATAGCCGATCTCCTCCCGCCGTATCCCGTTCTGTTTCATGAAGTCCTCCAGATAGGCGGCTTTGTCCCTGATATTCTGCACAATGTAATCAAACTTCATCTCCTGCATCCTGCGGGTTGTCGCCTGACATTCCCTGCCGGTCAGTACCATCAGCTTTATCCCCGCATAATGCGCCGCGAAAAAGCCGGCCCCGTCCTTCGTGCAGAATTTTTTCAGCTCATTGCCGTGGTCGTCATAATAAATACCGGCATCCGTCATAGTGCCGTCCACATCGATCACCAAATATTTAATTTGCTCTACACGTTTCTTGTCTAACAGCATGTCCCGGTCCCTTCTGTCTTTTCGCGCTCTATCCATTATATAAGGAATCCGTTAAAAACACAATCTCTATCTGCTTGCGGATGTCCTCCACATAAGCCCGGTTTCTGATATTTTCCTCCATGCCTTTCGTGTGCTGGCTGGCCATGTAGGAAGTGACATAGTTGCCGCCCTCTTTCTGATAGCCGTCAAACCCGGCCACATACACCTGTTTCGCTTTCAGCCTGATCAAAAGCTTCATCAGCATGATCACACAGTTGTCACAGACGCCCTTCTCATCAAAAGAAAGGTCCGCATAGTTGAGCACCTTCGGCTCCTCGCATACATCCGTCAGATTTGACGTAATCAGCACTGTGCTCTCCTGCCGCTTCTCCTCCAGAGCGTCATAGCGCATGGCATTGGAGCAAAAAACATAGTCCGCCGAAAAATCTGCCGGCACAAAATTCGCGGCAAATACCACCGGCTTCTGTTCCCTGATAAACGCCTCTATCTCTTCCCGCTGTCTGCGTATGCTTGCGCCCGGCGCCAAAATCAGGAGTTTTCTTCCCTTTACCTGCTCTCCCAGCACACCAAGCAACTTGGAGTCGTCTACCTCATGATTCTGGTATTTCTGGTACAGCTCCTCGATATAAGCCTCGTCGTAGGCCGTCTTCTTCTCCGCCTCGATCCCCGCCAGAATCTGGTTGATCTGTTTGGCCCTAAGGCGCCCCTTGCCGATCAGGTACTCCGCATAGTTTCTGTGCAGATTGAACTTGGCCGACAGCGCATAGGGGGTACTGTAGCCCCAGGGCTCTATCTGTTTCAGTTGAATAATGTAATCGTCAATCCCATCCAGCACAGGGTTCACATCATAGACGGACCCCTGCGTCCGGTTCATGTAATCCATGATCAGCTCCATGCACAGATTTCCCGGCGTTCTTCCCATGCCGAGCATGGAGGCGTCAATCACACTCTTTCTCTCGCTGGCCTTCATGGCGATAAACTCCTGCGCTAACGAATAGGACAGCGCCAGATTCTCGTGCAGATGCAGCCCGATTACAATGGATTTGTCCAGATTATGCTCAACCAGCGAGTAGATGCGCAGCAGGTCAGACTTCATCATGGAGCCGAAGGTATCCACGATGGAAAAGGCATAAGGCTGAATCCGGTTCACCTTCGCGAGCAGCTCCAAGATCATTTCATCGGAATACCCCATGATATTGATGGGATTGCAGAACACCTTGTAGCCTTTGTTCTTCGCTTTCTCAATGAACGCCAGTCCCTCGTCGATATCATAGTCATGGAATGTCACGCGGATGGCGTCGATGGTTTTTCCATCGTACTCTTCCAGCTTGTCGATATCATATTTATTGTGCAGCGCCATGGCCGTAAACATCGTATTGCCTCTCTTTTCAGGCAATACGGGAATCATTTCACTACAATTGTTATACAGCGATTTATCCCGGTCATACTCGCAGTTTCGCAGAAAGCCGATCTCCACATAGTCCACCTGGGACTCCACAAGCTGCCTGATGATGCTGCGAATCGTATGATAGCCGAAATTCCAATCGTTGATGTACCCGCCGTCACGGAGGGTACAGTCCAATAATTTAATATTCTTCATCGTTACCTCGTCGGGTTGGGATCCTTCATCGCGTAGAGCGCCTTCGCCATCTCATAATCATACAAATCGTCGATATCCGCCGCCTCGCGCTTATTGATCACCAGCTGATAATATTTGGGGCCGTAATTGTAATGCCACTCCCGCACCTTCTCGGTGGGCGCCAGATCAATGCCGTTCGTAAAATGATACATCATGGGCAGCTGCTCGGAATTTTTATGCTCCAGCCCCATCTTGAAATTCAGAGGGCCCTTATCGTCCATCAGATAGGTCTGGTAGGGAGATACCGTGATCAGGGAATCGTATCCCTCCTTCAGCTTTTCAAAATATACCTGAATCGCCTTCTCATACAGATAAGGCTCCACACAGGGCGAGGTGGCGCAGGCATACAGAAGATGGTCTCCCTCAATCGTATCGCACAGATACTCCAAAAACATGCCGAAAGGCACGGATTCATCGGCATACTGGGTTGGCCTCTTGATCGCTTTCACGCCGCATTTTTCCCCGATTGCAAGCATTTCGTCGGAATCCGATGAGACGATGATCTCGTGCAGTCCCTTCACCTGCTTTAGCTGCTCGATTTTGTGCTGTAATAAATTGGAATTGCCAAAGGGCAGTATGTTCTTGTTTGGCAGTCTGGAACTGTTCCCCTTTACCGGTACTACTGCTGTAATTTTATCACTCATGTCATTCTCCTCCTTCATGGATTTCTTTATCTCTTTTTCTCCAATTCCCCTGCAATCTTCGCGATGATTCCCGCAATCTCCTCATCGCTTGTCTTCTCAAAGTCGTGGGCCACCTGCTCCAGCTCTCTTCTTGCCCTGCGCTTTTCCTCCAGCCACCTCCACTTTGGCTTACCGCTCTCCAGCATGGTCAGATAGACATTATAGAGAGGCGTGATCTTCGTCAGCGCTTTTGTGAGTTTTTCCGCCGGGCCCATCTTGTGATAGTAGGCTTTCAGCTGTTCCCTCGTCAGATTATAGTAAGGGTCTTTCAAGACTTCCTCCGCCATATCCGCAAACTTCACGTAGCTGGGCTTCCCCCAGTCAATGGTATACACCTCGTCGATCAGCTTCTCGCTGACCGGGAAGGGTCTGTCGTCCTGACCGGTGGTCTTCTCAAACTCCGTGTAATCGGAAATCTTATCCGCCTCCTTCAAAAAGGCCAGCTCATAATCTGCGGGCACCGGCACCGGGAACAGCAGATAACACATCTTTTTCCCGAAAAAGGCCTCCACAAAGGTAGAACTGTTCCCCGTATAGACCTTATCGCTGATCAGAATCCACTGCTTGACAGACAGATCGCCGATCACCTTGAAGTTGGGATACTTCTTTGTCATTTCATCGGCCTGCGCGCTCTCCTCTCCGGGGTGCGGCCTGTAGACAAACACCACGTCCTCCCGTTTCTCACAGATTCGCCCGATCCAGTCAAGGATAATCTTCTTGGAGGGAAGCATACAGTCCTGATAGTAATACCGCCAGCCCTCGCCGAACCGTTTACACATTTCCACCAGATACTCTTCGGTATGATGGTCGGAAAAATAGGGAGAGACGAAAAGAAAAATCTTCTTGTCCGCGGGAATCCCGTACTCGGAAAGCACCGCTTCCTTGGAGCAATAATAGCCCCGCAGTTCCTCCCGCAGAAAGTCCATTCCCACATGCCCGATCAGCTTCACTTTCTTCGGGTCCATCTTCGCCACATCCAGCATACGCTTTTTATTCATTTCACCCCAGGAAACGCGGACCACATCCTTGGCCACACCGGAGTAGTTCTTATACGCCTTCGTGTCTTTTTCATCCATGGGAAACACGATATTTTCCCACTGCATATCAATCAGCTTATCAAATTTGACAAAATTTTTCGTATGCCACTCGATAGAGCTGTTCTGATAACACGCCATGGTTACCACCACCTTGGTGTGATAGATCGGTCGCATCGCCTTTAAAGCCTCTGCGTCCTCGATGTGGACAATCTTCACCCGGTAGCCCCGGCGGTCCAGTTCGTATTTTAAGAGACACAGATTTTCCAGTTCTCTGACCTTATGCTCGTAGATGAACAAAAAATCCAGTTCCTCGATCTTATATTTTACCATAACTGTGTAAGCTCCTCCGCAAGCGCAGTAAAATTGCGCCGCTCATCAAATTTTTCTTCAAATATCCCGAGTGACTTTTCACACATCTGAAAATAATCGTCCGTGCCGTAACACCCTGCCATCCTCTCGACAGCCTGCGCCGTCTCCTCCGCTGTGGGCTTCTCAGACAGCAGAATGCCGTTTCCCTCCACCATCTGCCTCAGTTCTCCCACCGCCGTGGCAATCACCGGAACGCCGAAAGAGAGCGCCTCCTGCACAGCCACCGGAGAACCGCCTTCGCTCTGCGTCGTGGTAATCAGACATCCCACGTAATGGGCCCTGTAATATGCGATCACTTCCGTGTTGAGCAGCGTTCCCGCGAATTCATATCGGATATTGTCCTTGCCGTCCAGCTTTTTCTGCGCCTGCTCCCGCAGACCGGCAAGATTTTCCCCGCCGCCGATATGCACCCAATGTACCTTTGCCGTCGTCACGGCCGCCAGTCCGTCAATGATTCGATCAATCCGCTTTACCTGCCCGGTGTCGGAACAGCTTAAAAGCAAAAACTCGCTGCCGCCGCGGTACGCCGCTCTTCTGCCTTCGCCCGTCACGCCTTTGTCTGGCACGCCCAGCCGGTGCAGTGGATATTTCTCTCCGTCCGTCAGGCGGTATCTCGCGAGATAGTAGTCCTTCGCAAACTGCGCCGCAAAGATCAAGCGCTTAAGTCCCGCGTCCGTCTGCGGCTTAAAGAATTGTCTGCCGTAGAGCTCCCTCTCGTCATACAGCTCATAGCCATGAGTTCTCGACACGATCTTTATATTCGGAAACCTGCGTCTGTGCATGACCAGCCCGAAGCACTTATAGTCAAACCAGTAGAAGTAAAAAAGAGCCCGCGTATTCTTTGTCAAGGAGATCCGCTTCTTTAACCTGCGGTAAAAAGTCTCCGCCGCCGCGCCGAACATCAGCGCCCGGTAAATCCTCTGCGGAATTCTCTCTCCACTCTTCCAAATCGAAGCAAGCTCCCTATAGCAGTCCTTTTCCAGAAGAAATCGAAGCAGCGAGAGGAGCTTTTCACCCGCGCTCTGTCTCGTGGGGATGATACATGCCTCCATGCCCTTCTCCCGAATCTCCGCTTCCGGCCGAAGCTTTGCCGCAGGAGCCACCTCGGCGGCTATCATGGATACATGAAAGCGCTCGCACAGATAAGGATATTCCGGCCCGATAAAGGAATCCTCCAGATGTCCGTAGGGATAATCCTGCGTAATCAGATACAGTTCCGTTTTCTCCCTCATCCGAAATATTTTTTCACCATGGCCAGCACCGTGATCGCCAGACATTTTTCTTCCACGCTCCCCTCCGCAAGCAAAAGCCTGATATCCTTCCTCATGTCATCCCCCAAAACCGGATTGTCGATGGTGTCCTCCACGTAATCGGCAAAACACTTCTGTATGCCCCTGTCCTTTTCGTACCAATAATCAATGGGGTTCATGCTGTCCTGATTGTTGATATGAGTGACGGCGCAGAAGCTCTGCCACAAAAGCCGCTGTGTGGTCTTCATCTTCCGAAACAGGATATGGCTCTCCTTGGGTTTAACGCCGCCCCACTTTTCCCAGCCAAACTCCGCCGCCTGCGGATATTTCTCATTCAGCCACCGCAGATAGATGTGGTGGTGGTTCCGATAGTCAAAGGGAAGGGAAAAGGCCGTATCCAGCAGATCCACATCCATAAAAGGCGAGGCCGTCTCAATGTACTGCTGCCTGATCAAATAGGAGGACGACGCCCCCAGCATCCCCCTCGTGTAAATGCCGAACATTTCCTGATTGGGATATTCCTCAAGAATCTTTTCATCAAACGAATAGTGCAGCCTCTCAGAGTGGGCGCTCTGTCCGAATACCGGCTTCCCGCAGCTTAACTCCTTATCCCGGTACAGCGTTCCGAGAATGGCGTCCCCGATCATACCGGTATGCTCTATGCCGAAGGACTCCATATTAATTGCCGCAAGCAGCCGCCTGCCGCCCGTCACGCCCATGTACAGCGCGGCGCCGTTGTTCTGTGAAGTCATCTCGTCGATATCATACATCCACTTTCCGTCATCTAAGGGTTTGAACAAATACTCATGCCCCAGATGAAGCGCGACCTGTCTGGCAATTCTTTCGTCCCGGTAGCCGTCCCGGCAGTAGGTGATGTTGAGTTGCTCTGTATACCCCATCTCGTGAGCCACCCAGGACACCATACGGCTGTCCAGCCCGCCGCTTAGATCCACCAAATGACGGTAACCGTACTCCCTGTCTTTCTCGAACTCGCGCCTGACCGCCTCCCGAAACGCTGCATCAATCCGCTCCACGGCCTCCTCCTCGGAAATGGCCTGCGGTATATCCTGTATCAAATGATACCTTATGACGGACGTCTGACCGTCTTTTGCCCGCAGATACTTCCCGGGAAGAAGACGGTGAATCTGTCTGACGAAGGTGGTGTCGTCTATCATATAGCCGTAGGTGAGCATATACTGCGCCGCCAAAGCCTGAAACTCGCAGGCAAGGCCGTTATCCTTTAAAACCCTCACCATATCTTCCACGCTGTCGGATACCATCCATCTATCCCCGTCTACATAGTAGTACACGGGCTTTACCGCAATCTGGTCCGTGTAGACCAGCAGTTCCCTCGTTTTCCGGTTATACAGATACCCGCAGAAGCCGCCCCGCAGCTTTTTCAGCGCGCCCCCGGCGTCCTCCGTGAGGGCGCGGGTCAGCGACTCCGCCCAGTTTAACCCATATGCCTGTTCGTAATCTGTCTTGTTGTAGACATATCCGTTCAGGAAGCTGACGGTTCCATCCTCTGTTCTGAAAAAACAGTCGTCCTGAAACTTATGCAGCAGATGGCTGTAATGGCTGCATTCTCCCGCCTGCCGCGTCTCTCCCAGACACGCAATATTCAGATTTCCCGCCGCTAAAAAGCTATACTTTTTCACTTCTTTCCTCTCATCTGTCCCCGGACGCCGCGAACAATTCCGCCGTCTCCGCACTGTCCGGATAATTGATCAGCACCGCCTTATTAACGCCCCAGAACACAAAAATACTTCCCGCCGCCGCCGCGCTGGCGCCGCTGTCTATAGCCCGCTTACAATCCTGTAGATTTCCGGCGCCGCCGCAGGCGATCACCGGCACCTGCACGCTATCAGCCACCTCCCTGATCAGTTCGCAGTCATACCCTTCCATCACACCGTCCTGGGTGATCGAATTCAGGAAAATCTCTCCCGCGCCGGCCTCCTCCAGCCTCCTCGCATACTCCCTCGGACTGTACTTGGTACTGTGGCTGCCGTTTACCGTCTTGACGACCGCTTTCCCGAACAGATTTTTCCCCACGTCCATGGCGCCCACAATACTCTGGCTCCCGTAAACCTTTGCCGCCTCGCTGATCAGTTCCGGGTGATCCGCCGCCGCCGCGTTAATCGAAACCTTCTCGAAGCCGATGCGGAACAGCATGCCGATATCCTCCAAAGAGGTGATGCCGCCGCCGTAGCACAGGGGCATAAAACACTGCTCTGTGATCTTTTTCAGGTATTCAAAATCAGGCCGGCTGTGGGTACGTGTGGCGTTGATATCCAAGAATACCAGTTCATCGACTTCCTTATCGTTAAATATCTTGACGGCGTTAATCGGATCGCCGACATACACCGGCTTTTTAAACTGTACCGTCTTTACCAGTTTTCCGTTGTCTAAAAGGAGACACGGAATCAGTCTGTTATGATACATAAAGGGCCTCATTCTTTCGCAAAATTCCCCAGGATCTCCATGCCGAACCGGTGGCTCTTTTCCGGGTGAAACTGCGTTCCATAAATATTTTCCCTCTGCACCACCGAGTCAAACGAAATCCCATACTCCGTCGTAGCCGCCACATCGTTTCTATCCCGGCATGACGCATAGTAGGAGTGTACAAAATAATATCTCTCTCCACCCACCAATCCGGCAAATAGAGGAGATTTCTTCTGTTTTTCGATATAATCCCATCCCATGTGCGGCACCTTCAGTTCCGGGTACTCTGAAAGATCAAACCTTTTGACCTCGCCAGGAATCCACCCCAGCCCGTCGCAGTCCCCCTCCTCGCTGTGTCCCAAAAGGAGCTGCATGCCGAGACAGATGCCGAGAATCGGGGTCTTATCCTCAAGCACCTTGCGGTTCAAAACCTCCAAAAGGCCGGAGTCCCGAATGACCTCCATCGCCTTTCCGAAATTGCCCACGCCCGGAAGAATCAGTTTGTCTGCCGCCTCTATCCGGGACGCCTCCCCGGTGACTTCGCTGTCATAGCCGAGATATTTCAGCATATTTTTCACGGAATAAAGATTTCCCATCCCGTAGTCCACAATCGCAATCATCCTACGGCCTCCACTGTTTATGAATGTGAAAATGCCACACGTGCACGATATCTTCCATCAGATAGATACAGCCAAACACAATCTTTTTTATGATCTTTTTCATTCGCCACCCCCGCCAAACATCTTCGACAATTTCTGAATCACCTTTCCCGTCAGGTCATTGTGGTCGTTCGGATAATCCCAGTAGCTTAAGGGCTTTTCCTTCATGATCCGATCAAATTCCTCTCTGGATATCTGCATCTTCTCGATAAAGTATTCAATATCCCTCTCTATGGTCTTCTCGTCATAAGGAAGCGTCTCCAGCGTCTTAAGCGCTTCCTCCCGGCTCAACTGCCCTGCGACAATCAGGCTCGACAGATGCATTCTTCGCTTATCATATCCGAATTTCACAGGTAATATATAGGTCTGATAAAATTTGGTGTAAAAAGATTCATAATGCTTCCCGCCGTAGTCACGCCAGCCATAGTTTTCCTGTAAAAACTTTTTCGCCTCTTCCTTGTTGTAATCCACATAGTCCAGAAGGCTGCACCAGACAAACTTGCGCACAAAATAGTCATAATCCGGGCGGTCAAAATGGGGAAAGGTTTTCAGCTTTCCCGAACCCTCTCCGTGCATTTTATAAACAGACTTGATATAGCGCCAGTCAAAATGTCCCTGCGACCAGCTCCGCGGGAGAATGCTCTCCGACGCGCTGTTATGTCCCGTAATGATATACTTGCACTTATATTTATGGGCCATCATGCCAAGCACCGGAAACGTCATATGGTCTGTGGGAATCTCACAATCCGGTGTGGAACCCCTAAAAAACGCAAGCTGTAGGGAACGGAACTCCTGCCAGTCCACCACGTAGGTATACAGATCGATCTCCAATTTTTGCAGCAGGCTCTTAATATTCTGTACCGCCAATTCGGAATCCCACCCGTTGTCAAAATGTACAGCTAGGGGACGCAGCCCCATCTTCTTAATCAGATACATCACGTAACAGCTGTCCACGCCGCCGCTGATGCCCACAATACAGTCATATTTCTTTCCTTTTCCCGCGGCTTTTACCTCTGCGCTGAAAGCTTCCGGATCAAAATTCTTTCTTTTTTCTTCCGCTTCCCGCAGTTTTTCCTTTGCGCCCTTACAGTGGTTGCAGACCCCGTTTTCATCAAATTCGATCTCCGGGTCCGATGTGTCCATGACGCAGTAGCTGCACATTTGATATTCCATTCTTACCTCCATGCCTTATCCGAAATCTTTTATTTTATCTCAAATCAATTTAGTGACCGCATCCAATTCGCTCTCCTGTAGATAGGCGTGCATGGGAAGCGACAGACACGTCCTGCTTGCCTCGTCCGCCGTTTTACAGCTGCCTTCACGCGTCTGCAAATATGCAAACGCTTCCAGCGCATGCATCGGTTTTCTGTAATAAATCATGCTCGGAATCCCGGCCTCCTTTAAGCGTGAAGCCGCCGCTTCTCTCTGTTTTTCGTCCGCAAACCGCACCGTGTACTGGGCCCAGCTCGAATAATGCCCCGGCAGTATCGTCGGCGTTTTCACCCGGTCCCGCAGCCGTTCGGTATAGAAATCCGCCGCCTTATTACAGCGCTCCAATTCCTCCTCAAAAAACCGCAGCTTTTCAAGCAGTACCGCCGCCTGTACCGTATCCAGCCTGGAATTCATGCCGATGCGGATATTGTCGTATTTGTCAATTCCCTTGCCGTGCACCTTGTAGGAGCGGAGTAACGCCGCCCACTCGTCGTTGTCTGTAAAGACCGCGCCGCCGTCCCCATAACAGCCGAGAGGCTTTGCCGGGAAAAAGGAGGTAGTGGAGATATCACCGAAGCTGCAGGCCCTTTTTTCTCCGATCCTGCCGCCGAATCCCTGCGCCGCGTCCTCCAATAACAAAAGTCCGTACTTCTCTGCAATTCCCCGGATTTTCTCATATTCGGCGCACTGGCCGAACAAATCCACGGCGATCACCGCCCGGGGATGCAGTCTGCCTTCCTCCCTGACGTCATTTACCGCCTTCTCAAGCGCCTGCGGCGACATGTTGAACGTATCCCCATCTATGTCCACAAAAACCGGCTCCGCACCCACCCACGGCACCACCTCCGCAGTGGAAAAAAACGTGAAATCCGGGACAAAAACTGCGTCTCCCTCTCCCACGCCCCAGGCCATCAGGGCAAGCAACAGCGCGTCCGTTCCGTTGGCGCAGGAAATGCAATGCCTGACGCCCACATAGTTCGCAAGCGCCTCCTCCAGCCGCGTCACCGGCTCGCCGCCGATAAACTGTCCCCTCTCTACGGTCGCCCTGATCGCTCCGTCTATGGCTTCTTTATGCTGTCTGTATTGTGCTTTTAAGTCTCTGTATTCCATCTTGTTTCCGCTTTCCTTAAATATATCCCCTCTCCCGAAGGGCCTGTACCATCTTTGCCGCCGCGTGTCCGTCCCCGTAAAATTTCGGCCGATCCGCCACCGGGACATGCTCTGCCTTCGCAGCAAAGTGCAGGGCGTCGGCCACGCTCTCCTCATCCTGCGGGTCTACTTTGTGCAGCCAGTCAATGTCCGAAAGATCCTCCCAAATATCTATATCTAACATAAACAGACATTTTGCACCCGCAAAGGAGGATTCCTTAGACACGCCGCCAGAATCCGTCAGAATTAGCTTCGCCCTCTGCATGAGTTTGACCATCTCCACATAGCCCACTGATTCTATGATATCGAAATTCGGAATTCCTTCCGCTCTCTCCCACAAACCGAATTCGCGCAGGCATTTCCTCGTGCGCGGATGCATCGGACAGACCACCCGCCCGTCCAAACGTTCCACTAACCGAAGGATACTCTCCATCCGCTCCCTGTCGGAAGTGTTTTCCTGCCTGTGCCATGTCATGACAATCGTCTCTTCCTCAGTCTCCTCCTGCCCCGCCTCTTTGGCAATGGCAAGATAGGTGTCGTACATGATATCCCCTGTCATACAGGCGCGGCTCTCTAAACCCTCCCGGCGCAGATTCTGCATGGAAATCTCATCGGGACAAAAAAGAAGATCCGACAAATGATCCGCAACAATCCTGTTACACTCCTCCGGGTTTGACTTGTGATGCACCCGGGGCCCCGCCTCCACATGGACAATCGGGATACACAGCTTGGAAGCCGCCACCGCGCCGGCCAGAGTCGTGTTCGTATCCCCGTACAAAATAATAAGCGCCGGTTTCGTGCGCAGCAATTCTTCCTCGATCCCCGTCATCGCCTTTGCCGTCACCTGCGCATGGCTTCCGCCGCCCGCCGCCAGATTGACGTAGGGCTTGGGGATGTGCAATTCCCGAAAAAAGACATCCGACATATTCTCGTCGTAATGCTGGCCGCTGTGAATGATGTTCTGTTCACATCCCTCTTTTTCCAACTCGTGATATAGCGCCGCCAGTTTGATAAACTGCGGTCTGTTTCCCACAATGTGAGTGATCATACGCTCCTGTACCGCCTTCTCTGTTCTCAGTCCCATAGGCCGCCCTGCGCGGAAAATCCCACCGCCGCCTTACCGGCCAATATAGTCCATGATAGGCTTCATCACTGCCTCCATGCTGACATGCTCTCTCGCAAACTGCCTGATGGTGTCCGCAAGCCGCCCCTTGTCAGCCTCCATGTTCTTTATTTTCTGATAAAACGCCACGATATCTTCTGTGTTCACCGTACTCGCATCGTTGGGAAAGACCAGCGCGTAGGGATAATCCTCCGGCAATACGTCAATCTCACAGCCCGTGAGAAGCGGCATTCCTTTGGCCAGGCATTCCCGGGATTTGAGCGCGCCCATTTTTCCATAGAACCGGGCCTTATACATGCCGAAAGAAACCAGCGCGATATCGCATCTGTCATACAGCTCATCCAGCTGCTCCCCCACCATGGTGGGATAAAAATGCACGTACGTTTCCAGTTTGTATCTGCCGGCCAGCTCCTGATAGAAAGGCTTTTCCGGCCCGTCCCCCACCAGATGCAGATGCACCTCATATTCTCTGCCGCTGTCCGCGCTGTAATACTGATGCAAACCCTCTATGATGCGCTCATAGCCGTGATGCCTCTGCATGAAAGCCACGCCGATCAGGTGAATCTGACCCTCCGTAAAGGCGCCGCCGATTTTCCGTATCTTCTCCACATTGACGCCATTGTAGGTGCTGATCGCGGGAATCCCGAAGATCTCTCTGTCCGCCGTGAAGGTCACAAAACGGTCCACATACTTTTTCAGCTGCGGACGGTAAATTCTCTCCTTGATATAAAACGGCCATGCATTCCACTTTCCGAAATCGTCCCCGTCATAGGGATAGCTGAACACCTCTATGATAATCTTGCACGACGGGTATAACTGCTTTATCTTTTTCCAGAATCTGACATAATCCCTGTCCGCAACTGCCCGTCTGACATACACAAAGTCCGGATGGTCCAGCTGCGCAAGAGCCCCCTCGTAGTCCCTTGTGATGGAAGCCGTGGGAAACAGTCCCGCAATTCTCTGTAGTAACGTCCTGCGCGGCGTTCCGATCTCAATTTCCTGCATGTCATAGTATTTGTCAAATTCCTCCATCTGCATGTCTATTTTTTTGCTGACACCGATGGACTGACGCCCCTGAAAATGAAGGTAATAGCCTTTTTTCATAATAGCACACTCCCTTTCTAATTGCAATCACGGCACAGCCGGTACTCATTGTCCGCATCCATGCCGAACGAGTCGGCGACCATACCCGTAACGCTGTCAAAAACCACCACGTTTAATCCGTTCTCCACCGTTCGATATCTCTGATTGTCAATGACGATCGCATTGTCATAGCCGCCGTCCCCGGTCTGCACCCTCTCCAATCCGAAATCATGCCGGTTCGTCTCAAAATACCGGGACGCCTCGCCGTTGCCACTGCTCCATGCCAGATTCTCTCCTCCCGTAAAATACCACAGGCCGCCGCCGTCCGTATCGCTGATGCCAAGCTTCTCAAGCACGCCTTTTACCGCTTCCGCCTCCGTCTGGCAGTAGCCGTCTGCCGAGACAAAAATCTCGTAATTGTCCCGCACAAGACAGTCCGGTATCTGAGCCGCATCAGCAGTTTCCCGTAAGCTTATATCCTCCATCAGCGCGTCCAGATAAGCCGCGTTGCGCTCCCAGCTGTCATAGGCGGGATCTCCTCTGTGATCCGGCAAATCATACTGTCCGGCAATATATTCTCCCCAATAAGAGGTGAATTTACAACTGCCCCTGCCGTTCAAATGGGAGGTGTTAAACATATCCGTCCCATAGTCGATCCACAGCTCATCCTCCATCAGATTATAATTGAAAAAGGGCACCTGATACTCTCCGGCAATCCTTTCCGCCGTATGAAACTTCTTCTGGTCCTCCTGCGTCATACCGCCATAGGGCGCAATCACAACCATAATCGGGATCCCCTGCGCCTGCGCCAGTTCTATGATCGCCCGGTAATACTTTTCCGTTTTTTCCGTAAGGGACAGACAACCGGTACACGTGCCGAAATCCGGCTGATCCATGGGCTGCGCTGTCATGCCCAGCTCAAAGCCCTTCCATGTCTCGTACTTCTCGGCTTCTTTCCCGGACGTAAAATCTTCCTCTGACAATTCCTGATACCGGTCATGATACTGCGTATAGCCAAGCAGATAACCCGGCCAGTCCTCCTGCGGGGCGCTTGCCCGGATCGCGTCCAGCCTGTTCTTCGACCATTTCAACCCGTAAGTGCTCTTGATCACATAGCCTGCATCCAGAAATTCCTCCTCTTCCAGCAGGCGGTATCCCTCCAGCACGATCAGCTTCGGCTTCTGCGTCTTGAGAGCCTCCTTCAGATAATAATAGGTATTCCACAAAGGCTGCGCGGAGGCCGTCAGCAAATAGGAAGATATGCCGTGCTCTCTCCACAAAACCCCTGTGTTGAAGCTCATATAGGCATGGCTGCTGCCAAGCACCAACACATCGACAGTATTTTTCTCCAACTCATAAAAATTCGTCACACTGTAGATACCGTCGTCATATTTGACTGCAAGCACATGATTGGCATGCCAAAACAGCATACACAGAATCAACGCGCCCGAGACAACCTTAACCGCCGTCTTTTTCATTCCTTCCTCCATGCCCGGTTTCCAAACCCGTAGCTAAAATTGAAAATAGATAAACTGCTGCGGATCATAACCCGCACCGTATTTTCCGTATACAAAAATCAAAAGAATCAGTCCAAAGGAAACGCCCCACCGAAACCAAAGATTCTGTGTCCTCAAATAAGCGTCCAAGGTCAGCTTTTTCCTGTACCGGATCAGATCCACCAGGCAAAGCATAACAATAGCGGCCGCCAGAACATTCATTTCCGGCCTCTCCAACCCCAATGTATAGAGATCCCCGTTAAAAAATTTCCAGGGCGTCGGCCTGATCCAGATTCTCCGTATATAACAGAACGCATCTCTGAGCGAGTTAGCCCGAAAGAAGATCCACGCAAACACCACAAGGAGAAACGTCACGCCCGCCTGCAAAAGCTTCCAGCTGAAACATGCCGTATTCACACGCAGTCTGTGAAGACACTTTTCTTTGTACGGCGACAGGAAATCTCCGATCACCTGATAAGCCCCGTGTATGCCGCCCCACACAACGTAAGACCAGTTGGCGCCGTGCCAGAGGCCGCTGGTCAAAAAAACAATCATAATATTGGCCGCTTTTCTGACAGGCCCCTTGCGGTTTCCTCCCAACGGAATATAGAGGTAATCCCGGAACCATGTGCTCAGCGAGATATGCCACCGGCTCCAGAAATCCCGTATACTGCACGCAAAATACGGCGTATTAAAATTCTCCATCAGCTCAAATCCCATCATTTTTGCCGCGCCGATGGCAATGAGGGAATAACTTCCAAAATCACAGTATATTTGTACCGCGAACAGAACCGCCGCCAAAATCAGTTCCGCGCTGCCGTACATGTGGTAATTGTCAAAAACGGTATTCACCAAAATCGCCGCTCTGTCCGCAATTACCATCTTCATGAAAAAGCCCCATATCATCAAAACTGCCCCGGAAGATACTCTTTCGGCATTCCAAAGCCTGATATTCCGAATGTTCTGCATCTGCGAAAGCAGATTCTTTGACCGCTCGATCGGCCCCGCCACCAGCTGCGGAAAAAAGGAAACAAACAGGGCATAGCGGATCAGGTTTGTCTCCGCCTTCACGTCTCCCCGATAGACGTCAATCGTATATCCCAAAGCCTGAAACGTATAGAAGGAAATCCCCACCGGAAGCAGAAAAGAAAATCTGTGATCGACAAAGCCTATGTGCAGAAGCCGCAATCCTTTATCCAGCGAACCGAGAAAAAAATTGCCGTACTTAAAGAGCAGCAGAATCCCCAAATTCACGCCCAGGCACGAAAACAACACCGTCAGTGCCCTGACCCTTTGCCCGCCGTTTCTGCATCTGTCTATGAGAATCCCGCTCAGATATGTAAGCAATGTGGAGGCCGCAATCAGCACCGCATATTTGGCGCTCCAGCTCATATAAAAATAATAGCTCGCCACCAGCAGCCAGACTTGACGCGCCGCCTTCGGAATCACAAAATACAGCGCCAGCACGACCGGGAAAAAGACCATAAATTCTATCGAATTAAATTCCATACCCTTTACCAAACCTTCCTCTGTGAAAATCCCTGATGCCGCGCCATGTGGCCCTGACCAGCGCACCCTTTCCATGCAGAAGCCACCAGAGACAGCAGACCGTCCGGTTGACCGCATAGTAAGCGAGAAAAAGAGGATAGCGCCGCCCTATATGCAGACGATTGCACAGAAGCCAGTTGCGGGCGATATAATAAGCGCAGAGCGGGCTGTCCGCCCCCTTCGTGCTGGCGCCCACCTTGTGAACCATCACAGCCTGCGGGCAATAATAGATGTCGATTCCAAGCCCCTGTAGGCGGAAACTGTACTCTGTATCCTCATAATAGAGAAAAAAACGCTCGTCCAGCAAGCCGGCCCGTCGGATGACCTGCACCGGCAAAAACAGGCAGCATCCCGTGGCAAAGGAAATCCTGCGCTCCTCCTCATACTGTCCCCTGTCTTCCTCATTCAAGCCGATATGCCTGACCTTCCGTATCACAGGCGACACGCTTCCTCCCGCAGACCAGATGCGCTTCCGGTCATCGCTGTAGCAGATTTTCGGGGCAATCATACTGCCCGGATGCCTCCTCGCACACGCAAGGAGTTCCCGGAGCATCCTTTCCCCGATCTCGGTATCGTTGTTTAAAAGCAGAACCGCGTCCGCTCCCCATGCAAGGGCCAGACGGATTCCCACATTGTTGGCATAAGAAAAACCGTAGTTCTCGTCCAGCTGCTCCAAGACCACCCGGTCTTCCGACCCGTACCGCGCCCGGAGACTCTGCACGGAATCATCCGCGGAGGCGTTATCCACCACAATGATCCGCAGCTCACCGTCTATCTCGTTTGCCAGCACGGACTCAATGCATGCCTCGTTATATTTTTTCCCGTTATAATTGACTAAAATAACCGCCAGCTTCACACTAACCACCCTGTGCCTCTCATGCAAACAAATCCGACAGTGTCCGATAATACTTCTTTGTCAGCCTCATCTGATCATACACGCCAAAATCCATTTCCGCAATCCGGTCGGCCGGACTGCGCATCGCCGCAATCCACTGGGCCGGATCGTAAGGGTCCTTCACATAGTTCGCCTTCCCCTGCGTCACCTCTGGAATACAGGCTCTGTCCGTCGTAATGACGACCGCGCCAAAGAGCATCGCCTCGATGGGCGGCATCCCGAATCCCTCAAACACACTGGGAAAGAGAAAGGCCCTGCAATACCGGTACAGCGTATTTCGCTCCTCGTTTTCGACAAATCCCGTCAGTGTGATTTCCCGCTCCAGTCCCCGCTCTGCGATCCGGCGTTCCAGAGCTTCCCTTCCCGCTCCATTCACGCCGGATATCAGCAGTCTACAGGGCAGATCCTCCTGTTCCCGCTTTATCTGCTCCATGACGGCAAGCATGGTCTCCAGATTCTTGTGCGGAATCATCTGCGCCACCGTGTAGTAGTAGGCCCGCTCTTCTATCCGGTATTTCTCCGCGAGCCGTTCAAAGGGAACCGTCTGTCCGCGGTCCACAGTGATAGGGTTGTAAATTGTGGTGATATGCTCCGGGGCCACATGGTATCTGCGTACAATATCCTCCTTCACCCAGTCCGAGATCGCGATGATATGCCTGGAAAAGTGCACATCCAGCCACCAGCACAGTCTGGAATACGCAATCTCATGGAACGGATGGTATTCGGGATAGTGGGCCGCCTGCAAATCGTGAATCGTATTCACATAGACAATGCCGCCGTTGAAAAGCGGCCTGCAATATACGGGAGAAAAGCATTTGCGGATGCCATGCTTTCGCAGAAACCGGTTCTCACAAAAAAACTGCCAGAGAATGCGCCCGGCAATGTTGGCAGAGAGGACTTTTGTCTCCAATAACTCGATCCGCTTATCCTCGGCATAGTGCAAAAAGGTCTCCCGGTTATCCTCAGATACCAGCAAAAAAAGATGAAAAGGCTCCTCCAACCGCAGGAAACCGTCCAGAAGATTTCTGATATAAAATTCCGTTCCGCCCACCTTTTTGGGCCGAAGCCAAAGTAAATCCACCGCTATACTCAGCATGTTCTTCCCGCCTTTTCTATTCCTCCAAGTCAGAGATATGACTTTTTCCGTAAACCGTGATATCCTTAAGAACTGGCTCTGTGCCGTCATAAAGCCTGCCGTCCGCCGTATACCAGCCGTCAAACACCCGGTCTCCATCCCGGTCTCCCGGCTCGCCTACGGGCAGACGTTCAAAATTTTCTCCCCGGATCACGCTGACATACAGTTCCTGTCCGTATTCCTCCGCCAAAAAATGTACCGTGCACAAGTCTTTGCGTTCGATCCAGACTTCGTCCAGAAACGCCTTTCTTCCTGAGAGGAAATCCCGGATAATCCAGATTTCCCCCGTATAGTTGACCTCTCCGTAGATCTCCTTCCACCGCACCCGGTCCATATCGGCGGCCACATAGATTTCCGACACATATTCTTCTATCTTCTGCTCCTGAATGGTCTGAAAATAGCCGGTAAAAAACGCCTGATAGCATTCAGACACCGCGTCCCTGAACTCCGGGTGGGTATACAAATACCAGAAAAGCGGCGTGCTTTCCCCTCTCTGGGTCAGATGGCACAAATCCCTTGTCGTCCCGTCAATCCCCTGTAGTCTGCCGTAGGCCTTGTCATAATCCCACACCGGGCCGGCAAACAGCTTCGTGCTGATCTCGTCCTCAGGTTTATAGAAAAAGGAGCTGGTAGCGCCGCCGCCGTTATTTTTGGAAAGCTCCTCCACGATATATTTTTTTGCATAGGATTCCAGATCAATGTAATCCAGATAGCTCTTTCCGGTATCCGAATTCATGCCGTCCTCTGCCAGAATAGCCTTCTCCGCCTCATTTGTCAGCCTGCTGATATAGTCCACTTCCGCCCGGGAAGCATATTTCGGGTCCTTCACCGTATAGCGGTCACCCAGAAGCGCCGTCTCAAAGCCGCTGATCTCATTGACATATTTATCCACCACATCCCGTTCCAACAGATAACCGCCGGACAGCTGCCTTGGCTCTGCCGTCAGCTCAACGCCCTTTCGGTTTCCGCTGTCAAAACGCTGATAGCCCTCCAACCCCTTGTTCAGTCTTTTATTCTGATCCCCAAGGTCAGCAATGGGCACCCGCTCAGGATCGACCTCTATCTTTTCGCAAAGCTGATACATGCCATGATACTGGTTGTTGATGTAGAGATCTACAAACTGCGATTCGGGCGATCCCTCCATTCCCGCCGCGATAGCCATATCGTAAGTAATTTTATTGCGAAGATAGGAACGGTCCTCCACATTGCTCAAAAGAATCCATTTCCGGGCGCTTCCCATGCCGAACAGATCCGCCTTATTTTTCAGCTTGATCCCATAGGACTTCTTCGGATAAGCCCATGTGGAATTTCCCCGCCCGGAAATATGATCCAGCTCGTCCGCGCAAACCATCTTTCCGGCCGCATCAAAGAAAATGATTTTCCCGGCTTCCTCATACTCCTTGTCCGCATCAAGCCTCTCCATGGAACCGCTGTCCGTCTCCAGAAAAACAGCCGGAAGGTTGGCGGAATGCATCACCACCATAGTCCGTCCCGCAATCCTGTTACCCTGGCCGTCATAAAACGCCATATCGTAAGGTTCGTTATAGGTAAGGGAGCCGATATCCTGGCCGCTTTTTAACGAAATTTTCTCTTCTCCTCTGACAAAGACCGCCCGCACCGCTCCCACAAAAGAAATACTGACATCGCCTGCATTCGCATAGGAGGGCAGGAAAAGATAGCCGGTCTGCGATGCCTCATCCAAAAAACAGCATATCTTCTCTCCGGGCTCCGCATTCTCCACGAGAAAGCAAAGACTTTCCATACAGTCGCCCGCCTGCTCCTGTTCATAGGCCGCCCGTTCCCATAGAACCGTCACGGCAATCAATATGATAAGCAAAATCCCGCGTATTGTGCAGCGTTTCAACCTGTATGTCATATCCGCTTCCTGCTCCCTGTCATTTACACCCCATGGCTTTTACTGTATACCGTGATATCTTCACAAACCGGGGTCTCAGTGTCAAGCATTTCTCCCTCCTGCGTATACCAGCCGTCAAACATACGGTCTCCGCTCACCTTTCCCGGCTCGTTCCCCGGCAGTCTCTCAAGCGTCTCTCCTGCAATCACGCTGACATAATGCTCGTCTCCCGTCTCCGAGACAAACGTGACCGTACACAATTTTTCCTGCCCTGTCCAGATTTTATCCAAAAACTGCTTGCGCGCCAGAACAAAGGCCCTGACCCTCTCTATCTCATAATCAAAGTCAAAAAGCTTGCCGTCCCCTTCCTTCCACCTGACCTGATCCATACTGACCGACATTCGGATTTGGGACGCATATTCGTCGATTTTCTCGTCCGCCACTTTCTGCATGTAATCCGAAAAAAATTCCCCATAACAGGCCGACACCGCCTCCCTGAATTCAGGATGCTGGTTGAGCTGCCAAAAAAGCCTGGTCGGATTGCTGTCCCTGAGTGTCAGATAACACAAATCTCCGGTGGACTCATTGATCCCGTTTATGCTCGCAAACGCCTTGTCATAGTCCCACACAGGGCCTGCAAACAGCTTGGTGCTGACCTTATTCTGGGGCTTATAGAAGAAAGAACTGGTAGCGCCTGCACCGTTGTTCTTCGTCAATTCCTCCAAAACATATTTCTGCGCAAAGGACTGCATATCAATATAATCCATGTAGCTCATCCCGGTATCCGGGTTAATGCCGTCCGACGAGACAAGGGCTTTCTCCATAGCATTCACCAAACCGCTGATATAATTCACTTCCGCCTCGGACGCATAAGCAGGTTCCTTGATCGTATACAGATCTCCCAGACTGTCCGTGACAAATCCGCTGATCTCCTCACGGTATTTGTCCGGCACATCCCGCTCCAAAAGATACCCTCCCGTCAGGTCTCCCGGTTCTCTGGAAAGAACCGTTCCCTTCCTCTTTTCTTCCTCAAAATGTCCGCATTTTTGGATATCCTTGTTCAGCCTCTTATTTTCCTTTTCCAGATTGGCTATGGACACTCTCTCCTCGTCAATTTCCACTTTCTCGCAAAGCTGATACATGCCGTGATATGTATGGTTGATATAGAGATCCACATATTGGGATTCCGGCGATCCCTCCATCCCTGCCGCAATGGCCATATCATAGGTGATTTTATTGCGGATATAGGCGGGATCCTCCACATTGCTCAAAAGAATCCAATTGTCAGCGCTTCCCATGCCGAACAGATCGGCCCTGTTTTTTAACCGGATTCCGTAAGATTTCTTCGGATGTGCCCAAGTAGAATTGCCGCGTCCCGAAATACGGTTCAGACCATCCACGCACACAACTTTTCCGTCGGCGTCAAACAGGACAATTTTTCCCCTCTCCGCGTAATTCTTGTCCGCATCCAGCATTTCCATAGAGCCGCTCTCTGTCTCCAGAAATACCGCTGGGAGATTGG
This sequence comes from Lachnospiraceae bacterium UBA7202, assembly GCA_002490705.1. GTDB lineage: Bacteria > Bacillota > Clostridia > Lachnospirales > Lachnospiraceae > UBA3282. Next base: position 139,883 of record DKUO01000046.1, on the reverse strand, counting down.
CGGAGCGCATGATAACCAGCTTTTCCCCGTCCAGCTCTCTCCCCCTTCTGTCACAAAAAGACAGCCGGTAGGACACGCCGCACGTCAATCCGCCGATATGCGCGCCGTTTTTCAGTGTGACTTCTTTTTCTTCCCCCGAAAAAACAACCCGGTCTGCCCCGGCAAAGGAGAGCGTCACCTCGTCCAAATCCGCATAGGAGGGAAGAAATAGATAGTTTGTGCCCTCCGTCTCGTCCGTAAAACAGCGGATTTTCTGCTCCGAGGCGGAATTGCTGATGGTAAAGCTTAGATGATCTATATAACTGCCGTCCTTCCGGATCCGGTCATATGCCGCCTTCTCCGAGAGCACAACCACCACAGTCAGGAACAGCAGCATCAGCCACAGTATCCCCCGCCGCTTTCTCCTATCTGTCATAGCTCTTCCCATCCGTACTTTCCTTTTCCAAATCCCGCACCCGTTTATCTAAAATCGCCAGCTCTTGCGTCAGCGTTCTGAGCTTGCGGTTTTGTCTGGAAGCAATCGAGGTCAGCGACAGCAGGATCAATATGATAAAACCGATGCAGAACAAAAACAATCCGTTCATATTGTCCTGAATGCCAAAGAGATGGATAATCCGCGTCAAAAGCTCCGGCACCACCACAAGGATTCCCATGACGGCTCCCGCCACCAGCCACAAAAGCGTATATTTTAAATTCAGCGCCTTCTGTTTCAAAAAATACAGAATCACGATGAAATAACTGATCACCACAAGGATCAGCGTCACTCGCAGATGACTCGGTATCATACCCTCTTCCCCCTTCTGATGCCGTAGCTGAGTCTACAGATCAAAATGGCCAGCGTCACTTTGATCATATAATAAATGGACTTCTTAAAGGTAATGGAGCTGACGCCGCCCTCCCTGGCCCGCATCTGCACCGGCACCTCACACACTCTCCCAAGGTGCATCATGGCGGCGACAATGGCCTCCGGCTCCGGATAATCCGTGGGATAGTCCTTGCTGTATATCTCAATAAACATGCGGTTCACCGCCCGGTAGCCGCTGGTCACATCCTTGATCCGTTTCCCTGTGGTTATCCAGATCAGGCTGCTCAAAATGTTGATGCCCGTTCTGCGGCTGGCCGAAGTCTGAAAGCCTTCCTTTTCCAGAAACCGGGACCCGATTACCACATCCGCCTCATCCGCCATAATCGGCTCCAAAAGCTTTTCCAGATAAGCCACATCGTGCTGTCCGTCGCCGTCCATCTGCACCGCAATGTCATAATTGTTTTTATAGGCATAGATGTAACCCGCCTGCACTGCGCCGCCGATTCCCATATTGATTGACAGATCGAGATAACGGAAATTTTCCTGCTCACAGATAGCGAGTGTTTTATCCGTAGAGCCGTCATTCACCACCAGATAATCATACTGGGGCGCTTGCTCCATCATACTTTTTACCACGTGCACAATATTATCGGCTTCGTTGTAGGCCGGTATAATGATCAAAATTTTCTTCTTTTCTTCCATCCTTCCATTCCCCGCTATGCGTCCTTCAACCCGTCTTTCTTTTCCGGCAAAAGCCTTCGTTTGACGAGACTTCTCACACGCGCATGCCACAAGTTCCTTAAGAGCAGATAGTAAGCGATATAAAAGGGTCCGAACGCATACACCAGATACCGCTGCTGCCCGAAAAACACCAGCGATATCACGATCACCATAACCGCATTGGTCCCCAGCACCAGCGACATCATTTCCGCCCCTTCCCTTTTCGCCAGAGCATCCTTATATCCCCATATCATCAAGGCGATGGCAGACAGGTATAAAAAGGCCGTGATCAGATGGCAGAGCCCGTAAAGGGGCGCAAACTGAAAGAACACAGTGCTGATAAATGCCTGCGGCAAAAGCATCAGCGTGTGATACAAAAATCTTCCGAAATGCGCCCTGATTAACGTCCATCCTATGGTTAAAAGATGAGAAGACCTGATATCGCTGAACTGATCCGACATCAGTATCTCAGGCGCATTTTCCAAATAATATTCAGAAGGTATCCAGATACAGGTCCCGCCTATCTTTCCGATTCCCCCCACAATATCCTTCCACATCCACAGTCCTTCATCCGCGTAGGCATACCGCTGCCCTTCGGCGTCCACCGCCTCATAGAGCGCAAGATAGAGTCCCCGCAGGACCTCATCCTGAAAGAGCGCCGTATCCTCATAATCCCCCTCATACATGCCTCTGGAGAAAATTAGCGTCATATACTGGCTGGTAGAGAAATTTTGATAAAACAGCTCCGCCTCCGCAGCGCTCTTTGCCTGCGGAAGTTCCTCCTGCTCTTCTGCCTCAGGTTCCTCCGCCGCCTCCGCCTGCGCCGCTTCTTCCTCTTCCAAATAGGTCTGCTGCATCCTCGGCCACTGGACCTCGATCCCAAGCCTGCCGAGAAAATGCTCCTCCTGTAGCATAAACCGATAGCCCCTGATCAAACCGAGCACCAAAAGCACGCCCGCCATACTGACTACCGCACAGCCTGCAAACCCCGCCAGCGCGCGGAGCAGTCTTTTTGTCCTGTTTTCCCTTCTTCCCCTCATACAAATCAGATAGAAAAACACAATCCCGCACACGCCGAACAGAATCTGAAGCTGGGAGCGGACCGCCGAGAGCAGTAAAGTCATGCCAAAAGCCCCGGCAAGCCGGATATAGTTTTTATCCCAGACCGACTTAAGCAAAAGCGCCAGAAACAGATAAAAGAGAGAGTAGGCAACCCCCTCCGTCAAAACCGCCTGTGTCATCACCGCCTCCGGCATCTCGATGGTATACGGATACAGCGCAAACAGACAAACCAGAATCCCCTCTACAGGGTGCAGCCCAAACCGCGCCCGCACCGTCTCCTCCAAAACCGTCACGGAAAATGCCGCCAGAACAGCCTGCTCTATGACCACCATCCACAGATACCTCTGATAGCCGAACAGGCACTCGTTAAACAACAAGAAGAGCGGATAAGCCGGCATAACACCCTCGTGCCATCTGATCCACATATAGCTTCCACTGTCGTCAAACATCACTGGCCCGTCATGGCCAAGCAATAAAAAGAGCAGCAACAGGGCGGCAAACAAAACCAGTCGGAATCCGTATTTAGTTATAAACCCTTTTCCTTTTTCCTGCAAATCATGCATCCTTTCTAACCGTAGAGCAAAATATGTCTCGAAATCTGACAGGCATTCAGGAAAATGCCCATGCCCATGCAGAGCCACAAAAACCGCCCGGCAAATACAGGCCGCCTCTCCTCCCCGCCTTCCATCATCATCACGGTGAGCAGAATGAGCGCCATATAGAGGTAAATCATCGTCCGCAGAATAGACGCAACCACTGTGGGCGTAATTCCCACGGCCACTTCCGGGATGCAGGCCAGAAGCAAAACCACAGCCGCCGGCCACCCGCACCGGGTTCTGGTAAACATCGTGTAAAGCACCACCGCAAACCATATGACCACCGTCAACAGCAAAAGCCCCTGTTCCACCCGCTCCGTCCACTGTTCGGGAAGGGGCGTGGGCGTCTGATACGTGAAAGCACGCCATCCCAAAAGATAATTTGCCAGAAACCACCCCGTCCACGCCACATCCGTGAGTACGGGAAGGGCGGCTAATAACCGTTTTCCGGCCGTTTCCCCTCTCCACATCAGATAAAGAACCAGATTGAAGATAAAAAACACCGGGCTCGGCATGGATACAAAGTGCATGTAAGAAGACAAAATACCCATGCGCAGTTTATCTAAAAATGTCAGTTCAAAATATTCCGGCATCCAATCCCCGGCATCGCTTACAGGGCGCAGGCGGTTCCCCGGACAGCCCAAAATATAAAGCAGGAAAAGCGCCGTAAGTCCCATACAGATCCAGACGACTGCCGGACATTTTTTCCCGGTTTTTCTGCTGTAAACCAAAAGCCCGGTCTCGATCAGAAACAAGATCGCCGCCATGGATTCAAAACTGGCGCAGTAGATAACAGATAACGCCGCGCATAGAATCTCCCCCTTCGACAGACGTTCCTCAAACAGCCCCGCCTTCAACATGCGGTTTATCACATAAAGTCCCAGCGAAACCACCCACAGATAGTTGGTCGTTGTCGCGATCCACCCGGTCTGGGCCATGATGGAAAAGGGAAATGCACAGAGCAAAACCGCTGTCAAAAGGTAGGTTTTCTTTTCCCGCAGGCCGAAAAGGCGTTCCAGCATCCAGACCAGATCAAAGTACAACAGCGCTATCATAAGCAGATTCAGGACTTTCCACACAAAAGCCGGCCATGTCGTCAAAAAGGGCAGCGCCAGCTCGATCGTAATGCGGGACGACCAGTTCAAATATCTGGTCAGCGTATATTGAAACAGATCGTTCTGATACTCTCCCAAAATCTGCGCAAACTGCGCGTCATCCCAATAGTCAGGCGAGAGAAAAAGATGAAAGGGCAGATAAAAAAGCAGCAGCCCGATCAGCGCTTTGTATTTGGTTTGCAGACCTTTCATACCCCTTCCCCTTCCTTTGTTTGAAACCGCGTCACAGATCGGTAAACACTTCATCCTTGCGCTTCTGCGTCACCTTGCCGCCGCCCACCTCATAAATCACATCCACATTGCGGATCGTGGTGAGTCTGTGGGCAATGATAAGCATGGTCTTCATCCCCTGTAGATGTTCGATGGCCTCCATCACCGCCGACTCCGTCTCGTTGTCAAGCGCGGAGGTCGCCTCGTCCAGCACCAGAATCTCCGGGTCGTGGTAGAGGGCTCTGGCAATGCCGATTCGCTGCCTCTGTCCGCCCGAAAGCCTGACGCCTCTGTCACCCACAATCGTATCCAATCCGTGGGGCAGGCTCTCAATGAACTCCTTGAGCTGTGCTTTCTCCACAGCGGCCCTCACCGCCTCCTCGGAAATCTCCTCCTCCCGCACGCCGAAAGCGATGTTATTGCGGATCGTGTCGTCGGAGAGATAGATCGTTTGCGGGATATAGCCCACCTGAGCGTGAAAGGTCTTGGGCTGTTCATGGACATTGATCCCATCCGCCATAACCGCGCCCTTTACGGGCGTTAAAAGACCAAGGATAATGTCCACCATGGTCGTTTTCCCCGACCCGGTGGAACCGATAAACGCCACGGTCGTACCCCTTTTAATCGTGAGATTCACATTGTTTAACACCTGTTCCTCCGTGTCCGGATAGTGATAGGATACGCCCTGCACCTGAATGCCTTTTTGCAGCTTCCAGTCCACCTTCCGCACCTCCCTGTCATTCGCGGTCAGGCCCTCGATCCCCACCAGATCATGATACACCAGTTCCACGGAGGGAAGGGCATAGAGCATGTTGGAAGCGTGCTCGTTGATACGGCCGACGCTTGGCATCAGCCGCATAGCGGCTACCGCGAAGGCGGCAAGCTGGGAGATAAAGTACACCGAATCCGCCTCGCCGAAGAGAAGCTTTACAATCACGGCGACCAGAAGTCCCGTCATGGAGACGGCCTCCACGGTATATTTGGGTAAAATTGAAATGGTTCTGGCAATGCGCAGTCCTCTGGCATATTTTTTCCAGTATTTGCGAAATTCATCGGTAAAATAAGCCTCGCGCTCCAGAATCTTGATTTCCTTGATGCCGCCTAACGCCTGATTCATCCACTGAAAAATTTTTCCCTGATAGCCCTGATTTTCCAATCCGAGCCGCCGGCTGTATTTCCTGCTCACAAGCAGAAAACCGCCCACAAAGACCGCCAGAAATCCCAGTACGATGATGGTGATGGATTTGCTGATGACCAGCAGATAAATCACCAGAACTGCGGAGACTGCAAGCTCCGCCAAAAGCTCCAGCGCATAGAGAATGACCTGCATAAACCGGGACGTGTCCTCGTGAAGGCTTCTCTGTAAAATGGCAATGTTGTGGTTCAGATGAAAGGTATAGGGTTCTTTCATGTACGCAGCAAGCAGCCTTGTGGACAGTTTCATCTGTGTATTGTAGGAAAAACGGAAAATATAGTCCTTTTCCAGTATCAGGTACACATTTTTGACCACATAGACCCCGATAATGCCGACGGAAATCAAAACAATAAAGTTTTTGGAAGAATGAAAGCCGAACAGATCATAGATCGCTTTCAGATACCATCTGCTTTGAATGGTGCCGGGATTCTGCAAAATATCAATAAAGGGCACAAAAACCATAACCGCAAGAAGCTCCAGAAAACTTCCGATTACAATGGCCCCTGTGAGAAGCAAAAGCTTCCACTTATCTCTTTTATCAAAGATATATCCGAGCTTGGAAAACAGGGGCACCTGCTTTCCCTCTCCTTTTTCTCTCATGCTGCGATTTGCCTTTCTGTCTCATCTCATCAGACAGGGAAACGTTCCTTCCCTGCGCCTGTCAAATATCCTGTCCCTCAAAAAGCTCCCGGCATAGGTTGCTGTGGGAATCCCGGCCGCTGATCTTTCTCGCCGGTATCCCCGCCCAGGTCGTACCGGGTTCCGCAATATCCGCCGTCACCACCGCGTTTGCGCCCACAGCCACATCATCCGCGATACGAACAGCGCCAATCACCTTAGCGCCGCTCCCGAAATAACAGTTATCGCCGATCACAGCCGCCTCATGGCTCCCATTCGTCGCGCCGATAGTCACGCCCTCCTGTAGGCGGCAGTTCCTGCCCGCCCTGACATTGCCGTGCACCACAATCGTACCGTAGTGGGGAATGGAAAGCCCCGGCCCGAATACATTAGGCGGTATCGTCATTCCCAGCCTCACGCTGAGGCGGTGAAACCGAAACTTATGATACTTCCCGATCACGAACGCCGCAAAGCCGTCTCTGCAATTACTGTCATACTCCACCTTGCGAAGCAGTCTCTCAAGCTTCCAGATTTCATCCCCAAACAACCGCGGACGCCGGTCCTGCTTTCTGCCAAGGGCAATCCGGTCCTGTTCCAGATAATATTGATACGCCTTTTTGCTGTCTATCATACCTTTTCACTCCACGCGGACATCCTGCCACGGTGTCGTCAACCGCCGTACACCCTGACCTTAATCTGTTCCAAATATTCGGTATATCCGGCCTTGCGGTTCGCCGCCTCCCCGATTATTTCATGCTTCTCAATCCGCATTTTCCCCGGAGAACGTCTCACATACCACTCATACTCCATATCCATGTTGCCGATATCAAGCGCGCGATAGCCGCGCCGGAACAGCTCAACGGTCAAAAATTTCGCAGCCACGCCTACCGACAGTACAAACAGCCTGTCCTTTCCATATTCCGTGCAGGCGTCCATGATGGCGGGAATCGCTCCGTAAGCATCACTGGGCGGACAGATAATTCTCTCAATGCTGCGCGCCGTATCAAACAGATCGTTGCCGACGCCATTGTGGGTTTTCTCGCCCTCCACGATAACAACGTCTCTATTTTCCCATATTTTTCTGATTTTAGCAAACTGCTCTCCCACACCGCTTCGATCTTCCAGATAATAATAACAGCGTGAAACAAAAGTGCTGTAGTAAATCCGGTCGGGATTACAGTATTTTTCATAGGTTTTCCGGCAAAACAGCAGATGGTCCTTCCAGAACTGCCTGCTGGCCTTCCGGTGATCCGAAAGTGTGTCGAAAATTCCCGGTATGGTCACGATCAGGTCATCTTCGGTGTAGCGCAAAATCTCTGCAAGCCCTGTAGCGATCTCCGGGCTTGCCTTCTGCAACATCAGATCTTTGCCCTTGATCATCACGATCTCGCCGTCCCCGAAACGCACCATGCTCTTTTTCGTATGCAGCAGCTCGTCTATCGTCTCGTCCACAGTATGCACTTGTATCCGGTTGTGCAGGACGCCCTTTTCATAGAGAAAATAGACGATCGCCGCCAAACAGTCTTTTATTTTTTGTTTCATGTCCTCTTTGCCCGCTGTACGATTTTCTCCCGCATTCCCATAATGGTATCAAAATAACACTCGTAATTATATTTCTCCAAAAGCGTGCGGTAACCCGCCGCCCCCATTTCCTTCATCCGTTCCCGATCAGAAAGCATGGCGTCCAGCTTTTCCTGAAAATCGGCCCCATCGCAGTCCCTGAACCAGAAACCCGTGACGCCGTCCTCCACATAGCAGGCTGTCCCGTTGGTGTCGCTGACAATGACCGGAAGCGAATAACTCATGGCTTCCAGCTGGGACACCGACGCCATCTCCAATGTGCTCGGAATCACATACAAGTCCGCTGCCAGATACTCCCGCTCCATGTCGCTTCTTTCCACGTTGGTCTTCACCGTGGCCATCCCCTCCAAATGGTGTTCTCTCACATATCTTTTGACCTGCTCGCAGTATTCCTTTTGAAAATGGTTGGTGGCCTCTCCCACCAGCGTCACCTGTATCTCATATTTATCTTTCAGCCGTTCCGCCGCCTGTAGCAGCATCAGATGATGCTTCCTGATCTCATATTTGCCGATGCAAAGAATATGGATTCTGCCGTCTGCAAAATAGGTCCGCTGCCCCGGCCCTCTCCGGGGATCCACCACAAAGGGCACAAAAAAATCGTTCTCCCGCACTACCGTCCCCGGCTTCCTGACCCCCATTACAGGCGTCATGCGAAGCGCCGGCGTCAGCCGCGCCACCAGACGGTGCGCAAAATCCGTCTTCGGCGGTTCGGACCAGAGCGGATTCTGGTTGTAGAGGATACAGGGATAGCCCTTCTTCTTGCAGATGCGGTAGGCCGCCATGGAATACAGGGAGCGCTCCCGCAGGATCACCAGATCAGGAGCGAACTCGCAGATCAGGCGTTTTAATTTCCCCATAGGCGGAAACCCATGCTGAATCTTAAAAACAATGGCGTTAGGGTCTTTTCTGTGAATCACCTTCACATAGAGAAAGTCAATCAGCCGGTAAAGCGCGGAATAGCCGAGCACAATGGGCGTCACACAGCTGTAATCCTCAATCAGCGCCGCATAATGACTGATAAAACGCACCTCATGGCCATTCTGCACAAGCCCTCTCATGATATCCATTTGATTCGTGTGATAGCGCGGAGCTACATAGAGAAATTTCATATAAATCGATTCTCCTTCAGGCTGTACTTACCGCCCTTTAAAAATTTATGTTTCACCACCCACCAACCGGGCACCCAGATATATTTGTGCATGGCCGGGGACGCGCTGCCGATCATCCAGCAGTTCCGGTCGCAGTTTTTGGTGCATTCCCGCACCTTCTTAGCCTGCTCGGAATGCCACAGCTCTTCCCATGACTGTTCCCGCAGATTCCCCATAACCGCCTTCTTCTCCATCCCGTTGCAGGGAATCACATCGCAGAAGGGATCAATAAAAAACGCATTTTTCGACATATCACAGGGCAACAGCCTCTTATTGCCGTAAATATAATTGATCAGCCCGTGATTAAAGTAAGCGCGGAACCACTTTTTGGGCGATCTGCTCTTTAGCAGCTCGTTGATCAGTTTTTCAAAGTTCTGCGCCACCTTATATTTATCATCAATTTTGTTGTCTGTCTTGCGGAAATAGAAAGAATTGTGCAGGGTCGCCGTGGCAAACTCCATCCCCATATCGTTGGCGATATTGTAAAGCGGCACCAGATCCTCGCAGTTCATATCCTGCACCGTCATGCCGAACCCCACGTCCGGGTGTTTCATGTCCACCAGCGTTTTCAGTGTCCGGTATCCTCTGTTAAAGCCGTCGGGAATCCCGCGGATCTTATCGTTGGTCTCCTGCAGCCCCTCAATGCTGATACGGATGCCCACCTTCGGGAACTCTTTACAAAGCGCGATGATCCGATCCGTGAAATAGCCGTTTGTGGATATGACAATCCTGTCAGATTTCTTGTAAAGCTCCCGCACAATATCGGGGATATCCTGTCTGATAAAAGGCTCTCCCCCTGTGATATTGGTAAAAGCCATCTCCGGCAGCTTCCTGATATCCTCCAGCGTGATCTCTTCCTCCGGCCTTGTGGGGTCTCGGAAGCAGTCGCACATGTTGCAGCGCGCGTTACATCTGTAAGTCACAATCACGGTTCCGTATAATGTTCTTCTCCCCATTTTCTTTCCCTCTATTGACCTATTGGTACACTTTCCTCACTATTTTATCACAGTATTCCTCCACTGTGTCAAAATTTATCTCCTTACAGTTCTCCCGGTACTCCCGACAGCGCTCCGGCTGCTCCCACAGCTCCTTTATATGGGCCGCAAGCTCCTCCGCATCGCCGCCCCGGAACAGTTCTCCCGTCCTGCCGGCCTGCACCAGTTCCGGCGCGCCGCCGAGATCGGAAACCAGCACGGGCGTGCCATACATCTGGGATTCCATCACGGAAAAGGGACAATTCTCGTACCACTCGGAAGGATAGACGGAAAATCTGGCCCCTGCAATCAGCCTGTACAGGTCCTCTCCCGTCACAAAACCCCTGTTTTCCACATTGTTCACCTGACCAATGCGCTCCTCCAAAGGACCGGACCCCGCAAACACAAACGAAATTTCCGGTAGCGCCTTACAGGCGGCAAGCAGTGTGTCTATGCCCTTTTCCTCGGAAAACCGTCCGAAATAGAGCACATAATCAGGTGTTTTCTCCCCTTCTTGGCCGCTCCGCCTCCCTGCATCCGCGCCCCTCTGTGGCTTCTCTTCGGCAGCCCGCTCCACAAAATTGCGCAGCATCACTGTCTTTTCCGCCAGAAGCGGGTTCGTGTCCAGCTGCTTTTTCATAAACTCGCTGGGGCAGATTATCACATCAACCATGCCATAGGTTTTCCGCCTTGCGTAAAATGTTGCCTCGATGGTTCCAAGCAGGCTCTTGATCCGCGAATTGTGAATGCACCGGTTTTTACTGCAAGCCCCGAAATGCCCGTCCCTACAAGCAAAACAGATTTTTCCCGTGGAGGGAATCCGCATCATATGATTGGGGCACACCCACTGGTAATCGTGGGCCGTGTACACCAGTTTTACCCTGCGCCCCGTCTTTTTCTCATAGGAGCGGACCGCATAGATCACCGAGGGGGTAAGCTGAAAATTAATATTATTCAGGTGCACCACGTCGGGATTCATATCCCTTAACACTTCCAGCAGCTTCCGCTTCGCTTCCCGGGAATAAATAATTTTAAACGGATAGAGCAGCTTTTGCAGTTTTCCCGTGTGGAAATCCATATCTGCGGTATAGCGCTCCGCCCGGTTTCCCACAATGCGTCCGGCATGCTCCATACCGAAATACTGCACCTCATGGCCCTTCTTTTGTAATTCTTCCCCAAGCTGGAAAATATAAGTCTCCGAGCCGCCGTTTGGGTATAAAAACTTATTGACCATTAAAATTTTCATCCTGTCCTACTCCCATTTCGCATTGTACAATTCCACATCCTCATAAACCGGTATGTGCGGGTTGTAAGGCGCGCCGCTTCTCCTGTAGCTCCATCCCTGATATTTGGAAGCGTCATAATCCGGCGTGTAGGACAGCTCCGCCCCGTCCGGCACCTCTATGGTTTCCACCACGCCCTCATAGACGGAGAAGGTAACCTGATGCGTCTTACCGTTCGCCGGAGCCGTAAAAGGCTCGTGCGGCGCGTTCCATCTTTCGCACAGGCAGTTCAGCCTGTTGGCGAGAAAAAATTTTATGTGACTGACATTTGCGTCATAATTCTCATACCGCGGGGAACCATCGCCGGGCTCCCGCGTGCTTTTCCACCGCGCGTTATCCATTTCCACGGAAGCTCTGATCCAGTCCGCATACCCGTCTATGCCGCTTTCCAGAAGCTCCTCGAAAAAGGGCAGGGTCTTTGCATAGGACTCCTTAATCTGATTTTGCATAGCGGGCGTCTCGTACAGTTTCTGATACCAATCCAGAGAAATCGCCTGCCTGTCGCTGTTATTCACGATAGAACCGCAATAATCCAAATAAAAGCCGTCGCTGGAATCGTACTCGCCAAAGGCGTTGTCATAATCCCACGGCGGACCCGCATAGAGCATATCGTCACCCCTGTCCTTATAAAAATACATGCTGGCGCAGCCCGCATCCATCTCCATAGAGATCTCGTCCACCAGGAAAAGCTTCGTAAACGTCGCTAAATCCAGCTTCTCCCATACCGCCGGATCCCCGCGCTGGACGAGCTGATCAATCTCCTCCACACAATTCTGTATATAGGCCACCTGCTCCTTTGACGCATGCTTCGGCCCATTGATCGCAAAGTGATCGCCCCTGCCGGTCCGGAAGCCGCTCTCATCCGTCTCCCAGTGCTCCGGGTGCACCTTTTCGATCAGATAGCCGCCGCTTATGTCTGTTCCGCTCTCTAATAAATAACCCTTGCTGTTTTCTTCTGTGTAGCTTTCTTCCGTCTCCTGCCTGATGGAAGGATTGCGGCGCTTATTTTCCTTCTCCAAATTATAAATATCGACACGGCCCTCTCCCACCGTGACGGACTCCGCCAAAAGATAAATTCCCCGGTACTCTCCATTCAAATACAGATCAACCCATGTTCCCTGCGCCGTATAGGGAATCCCCAGCTCCTGTGCCAAATCCATAGCGATCTTATTATCCATTTTACTGCTTTCCCGCCATAACGCCAGAAGCTGCCATCTGTCACTCTTATCCAGCCCTAAAAGGGGCGCGGCCTCCTTCAGCTTGATGGCATAGGGCTTTTTTTCATATCCCCAGGTGTTGTTTCCCCTGCCCGATATGCGGAGCAGATCGTTTTGATATTCTGTACTGCCGTTCTCCGGCACCACGCAGATTTTTCCCGCCTCCTCATGATCCTTATCTTCATGAAGTTCCTCCAGACTGCCGCTTGCAGTCTCGATAAACACGGCAGGCACATGCTCCGACTCCATAAAAGCCACCTCGTAAGTGCGCTGTTCATAGGACGCATCCGTGATCTGTAGCTGGTAGTCCGTATTCTCCTCCCAGACAAACGTCTCCCCCGGCCCTAACAGTTCGCCATCGATCCGCACACTGTATTCTCCCCCGTCCTCCAACCTGATTTTGTGATTTTTCACGCAGGACGGCAGGAAAAAATACCCCTTTTCCTCATCCTGCCACAAAAATACTTTGTTTTCACTCCCGTCGGTACGGATCAGTAGCCAAGGCGTCTCTCCGCCCACCCCGAGCTGCACATTATTCTGCTTTGTCATATAAAACCCGCACGCCGCCAAAACTGCCGCTGCAAGCATAAGGCCCATACAGCTTCTCTTGCTCATCACTGCTCCTCTTTATGGCGTCCGGCCGCTTTCTGGTACACAGCCAGCGTCCGCTCCGCCACATCGTCCCAATCATACTTTCCGCAGATGAAGTCCACGCTCTCTTCTCCCATACGGTGCACTTCCCCGGGATTTGCAAGCATCCAGACAAGCTTGCTTCTCAGGTCCTTCACATCGCCCTTTTGAAAGATGAGCGCCTTGTCTTCCACCACCTCCGTGTTCTCACGGATATCGCTGACAAGACAGCAGCTGCCGTAGCTCATGGCCTCAAGAAGCGTCATGGCCATGCCCTCCACATCGCTTGGCAGCACGAAGGCGTACGCATTGGCATACAATTCCTCTAACATCTGCCCCTGCACAAAATCTGTCATAATGATTCTTTCATCCTCAGCCGCCATCCGGTGAATCTGCTCCATATAGTCCATGGCCTGGGAGCTTCCTCCCGCAATCACCAGTTTTTTATCCGTTGTAAGCCCGGAGAATGCCTCGATCAGATAGTGCAGGCCCTTCTCCGGCACAATTCGCCCAAGGAAAAGAAAATAACCGTCTTTCTCCAATCCGTACTTCTCTCCGATCAACGCTGCACCCTGAGGAGCCGGCCTGCTGATCCCGTTCGGAATATAAGTGACCTCCCTGTGATAGGTGTCCGCAAAATACTGCCTGACATTCTCCGACAATACAATAATGTCGTCGGCATACTTCGCCGCCATCCGTTCGCCGAATTTGATCACAGAGGAAGCAAAATTTCCCCACTTCGCCCGCTGCCAGTCAAGGCCGTGGACGGTCACCACAATCCTCCTTCTCAGAAAATGGGGCAGCCAGAGCATGGCGCAGGGCCCCTCCGCGTGATAGTGGATCACGTCGTAATGATGAAAGAGCGCCATAATTGTGGCAAAAAAGGAATAGACTATGGCGTTCAGGCTGCTTCTGCGGAAGGTGGGCACAATGTAGACGCGGATCCCCTTGTAAAATTTCCGCCCCTTCCATCCATACTCCTGATCGTACTTTTTCCCCGAAACATGATGGCCAAACCGATTGTAAGCGTCCACCCGGTTTCCTCTGGCCGTCAGCCTAAGCGACAGCTCCTCCACCACGACTTCCACACCGCCTTCTCTGGACGGAATCCGCTTGTGGCCGATCATGGCAATGCGCATCCCCTGCTTCGCCGCTTTCCTGAGGGCCTTTCCCTCCTTATACACATAATAGACAAAGGCGAAATTTGTGTTGAGATAGCGGGGCAGCATACGCTTCGGGTCCCGGAGAATCCGAAAGACCCATTCCAGACATAGCTTCTGCATCCACATGGGCGCCCGTTTCGTCGTCCCCGCCGTAAAGTCAAAGGCAGCTCCCACGCCGAGCATCAACGATTTGATCCGCCCGCGGTGCTCATACATCCACCGCTCCTGCTTCGGCGCTCCCAGCGCCACCCACACAAAATCCGCGCCGCTCTCGTTGATCCGTCTGACAATCTCCTCATCCTCCTCCTTCGTCAATTCCCGAAAAGGAGGCGAATACATGCCGGCAATCCGTAGTTTCGGATACCGTCTGAGAAGGGCTGCCCGCAGGGCTTCCAGCGTGGCCTCCGTGCTCCCGTAAAAATAATGGCTGTAACCGGTTTTTTGCGACAAATCAAGAATGGCCGGCATCAGGTCTGGCCCCGGCACCCTTCGGGCTTCCGAAAATCCTCTTTTCCTGCTGACGATGGACAGCGGCTGTCCGTCAGGCAGAGCCATGGCCCCGCTGTTCTGCACCCTGCGGTATGCCTTATCCCGATAGGCCATCACCGTGGTGTGTACATTGGAGACACAGATATAGTCGCCCTTTAAACGCTCCAGATTCTCCGTAATATAGGCGATGGTGTCGCTCATATTCGTGACATTGATATTGGTGCCCAATATTTTGCAGTATTCCAGTTCCTTGTTCATCTTCCGCTCCATTACCTTTTATGATTGATCATACCCCGAAATTTCCGTCACGGCTCTGGCGGATTTTCTTCCAAATCTCCGCAGGGTCCATCCGATCCCTGCTGCCGCCCCAGACAGGGCCCCGATCAGCGCGCTCCCCACATAATAGCGCATCGTTTCCAGCTTCACAGCCTTGCCTGTCACAAGCTGCATCCGGGTATCCGCGTCCACATAATTCATCACCTTAAAGCCCTCATAGGCGGGATCATCCTCGCTCTCCAGATAAATAGAAGTTTCCTCCAGAGCATCCGTGTAGAAGCGCTGTACCACATAGCCCTCCGGCTCTCTGTAAACGAAAGCGCAGAGCAGGATCCCCAAAAGCGCTCCGCCCGCCACGGCGCCCCATATTCTGCCCCTATGAGACAGATAAGCCATCCGCATGGCCATAGCCAGCCGGTCCGGAAGCCCTGCAAGAGGAATGGTTACCCTCCTCTCACAAAGACGGGGGAACAGACAATACTCCTTCTTCCCCTCCTTCTGCGAAAACAGAAACGCGCCCAAAAAGAGCAGCGTAATATTCTTAAACGAAGTGTTAAACAATAACTGTTCTGTCCAGCCCGCCCCCAGAAAGCAGACCAGGATCACCAGCTCCCTTGTGCGCTGTTTATGCGTATCATAGAACAGCAATGCAAAGTATCCGCCAAGAATCATGACCGTTGGAATCAACCCAAAATGAATATAACACCAGACGTAGGAATTATCCAGATTCATAGAAGAACTGATGACCTGGGAGACATCCCTGCCAAACAGACTCCCATAGCCTCCTTTCAGGAACTGCTCCGCCAGCCAGATTCTTGTATTGAGCATAAAGTTGAGCTTCTGTATCAAACGGCTGAACATCCCATAACCGTTGATATAGTAAGGCAGAACAAAGGATAAAATCAGGCAGACCGGCAGCACCAGATTGGCGGCGGTCTTCTCCAACAGGCCGAATTTCGGCCGGAATTTCAGATACAGACACCCTGTCAGCAGTACCAGCACAATGCCGAAACCAGTATAGCTGATGGAGTAGAAAAACACCAGAAAGTTCCCTGTCATCAGAATCAAATACTGTTTAAATCCATACCGTTCCCCAAGCTCCCAGATGATCAGCGCGCAGAGCATCAGGTAGGTGATATGAAGAATATTCGGGTGCGTAAAACCAAGACTCCAGCGGAAAATATGCCCAAGCCCCATCTTCGCATGCACCCGGTAGACAGTGTGCTCCAAACGGAAAAAAGAGAAAACACTGAGTACAACCGCGCAGGACGCCCACACCCACAGCGCGATGTGAAAGATCTTCCTCATCGATATTCCCTTCATTCCCATGACGGTAAACGCCACAAAAAGAACAGCAATCTCTCTGGACGAAGCATACATCACAGCCGTTATTAAAAGAAGCAGAATCTGCACAACCGCCTGCCTTTTGGTGTAGGGCGTCACAAACAGCTTCAAAAATCCAAGAAGCAAGGCCACAGTCGTGAGCAGAATAAACACCTTCTGCCCCTCATAAAAGCCCAGGCCCTTTGTCAGAGAAAGCAAAAGAAAGAAACCATAAAAAAGCGCTTCCGGCACTGTTATATTTTTATCATATTCTCTCGGTATCGTTTTCATTTTCCCTCATAGATTCATTTTATTCTTTAAAAAACCACCAGCGCAGGACCTAACGACCAGGGATAGGCGCCATAGTGCTGGGGATATCTGGAAAAGCCCTCGCACTCGCCGGAGCACTGATACACCAGCCCGTCCTTGAGAGATTTCTCCAGCGCACGCTGTCCTGCAAGCAGCGCTTTTTCGTATTTTTCTCCTGCAAAAATGTGAAGGGCCAGCCCCTGCTTCAAGGCAGCGCAGATCATCCCTGTGGCGGAAGTGTCCGCCGGCCCTTCCGATGCCTGTAACTGCCATGAAAAGTAACCGTCCTGCCTCTGATACGCCAAAACCACATCCATCAGGCCGGCACAGGATACAGAAAGCCTCTCCCTGCCGTAATCCGAGACCATACAGCCCATCATACCGCGAAGCAGCCACCCTACAGCCCTCCCCCAGCCGATAATACCGTATTTGCAGCCATCTGTCATATCATAGCCGTGATAGGGAAGCCCCGTGGCTCCATCCATGCCATAAGACAGAAAGTTCGCAATCTGCCCAAGCGCCAGCTCCCTGTATTCCTGCCTGTCAAACTCCTCCCCATACTGATAAAGGAAAGGGCAGGCCAATCCAATGCCATCCACAAAAATGAAGGTTTCTCCGCCTGCGGGCCGGTAAAAAAAGCTCCCCGTCCCGTCCTTCGGATGCTCTTTGGCGTAGGACGCCAATTTATGGACAGCGCCTTCCGTCTGCTCCTTAGACAAGCCGTTTTCAAAGCGCCGGGATCCCCTTCGGATCTCCCTGTCAATGGCAAGCAGCGTCTCCCCCGCAAGCAGATCGTCAATCACCGCGATGGGCGCGCCCTTTTTCATCCATCTGTCATAGTAGGCCACAAGCGTCTCCTCTATCCCGCGTGCCTCCGGTCCGTCCGCCGCAAGATGCGCCCTGCTGGACCACAATCCCGCAGCCAGGAGCCCGGAAGGCCAAAAAATCAAATCCTCCTTCGCCGTCACCCTGTGAAAAAATCTTTCCTTTATAAAATTGATACATTTTCTCCGCCTGTCGAACACACCGCATTGCAGCAGTTCCTTACAAGCATTCTCCACCATGGGAATCTTATTCATCCCCCTCTCCCTTCCGGAAGCCAAACTTCCCAAGCGCCGGTATCTTTCCCGCCACCGCGTTCCACAGATAGGCAAACTCTTCCGTCCTGTGAAACACCGCAAGAAACACCAGATTGTAGAGCAGTGTAATGACGATCACCATCAAAGCAAAGGTAAAAATCGAAACCTTCTCCATCAGCAAATGCCGGATCGGCGTAACGACAACCCCGACGGCAAGAATCACCGCCATGTATTTCAGCGCATCCCGAAAATACCCCCACGGTTTCCTGTCAAAACATACCCGGTAAATAATCCCCGGGCGGATCAGATTCGCCAGAATGCCGGACACCAGCGTCCCCACATAGACGCCCGTCACGCCGATTTTCAGGACGAGCAGAACGGAAACAATCAAATTAAGCGCCCCCTGTATCAACGGCAGAAATTTATCCTGTTCAAACAGGCCCGAAGCGATCTTAAAATTGAGGAGCACCGTGCGCCCCCCTTTCAGATAAAAATCCGCCACCAAAAGAGCCACCGTCACCTGCGGCAACGTCCACCCGGCATCCCGCAGCCACACCCCGCCGATAAAAGGCGTCAACAGATGAAAAAAGCCCACCGCACCGAACCCAAAAAGCCAACAGGCAAAGAAACGGTATACCCGGAAAAGAAGATACTGCCTCTCTTTCGACTCCGTAGCCACCACATTGCCGAAACCGGAAATCACCGAGTCGAAAATAATATTTACAAAATTTCCCACATAGGTAATGATATAGACATAGTTGTCCACCACGGCCGAAGTATCCACATTGACGAAGGAGGATATAATGATTTTATCCGTCTGTAGCCTCGCCACATCTCCGATCTTATGACAGATCAGAGCCTTGGTCTTTGTGGCCACCACCTGCGTCTCCTGCTTTGTCAGCGGCTTTACATCCTTATCCAGCAGATAGGGATAAAGCCTGTTCAAATACACCGTCACGAAAATCTTCTGCAATAACTCCACGACAGACTGCGCCAGCAGATAGAAGAGAAAATTGCGGAACAAAAACAAAACGCTGATCTGAACTGTGGCCGTAACAAGTTTCGTAAGCGTGTTGATATTTGTCTGAATATAATTTTTCTGTTCCGCGTTCACCAGGCTGTACTTGTAAGTGACAAAATAGCTGATCACCGTATTAAACAGGAACAGGTAATAATAGAGCGTCAGTTCCTCTATCGTCAGATTTCCCGGATTTTTCAGAATGTATTTCAAAAACGGCGAGATCCCAATCCCCAAAACCGCGATCACACCCGCAATGGTCAGATAGGCTTTCCTGTAAAAGCGCATGTAGGACTTAATCTTCTGGATATCTTGCTCCGCCACGGGCTTGTAAAGACTGTAATTTAGGGCTGTACCAATTCCCAGTTCCGTCAGGGAAAGGACGCTCAATACATCCGTGTAAACCCCGTTCACACCGGACAGTGTCTTGCCGAGCACATAAATAAAAACCGTCCTCTGAATAAAGTTCACAAGCAGGATGATCAAATTGCTGATATATCCGAATATAATGTTTTTTTCAGCTTTCTGTATTCTGCCCATGTAATTCCTTCCACAGTCTGCGGATGTCATTCCCCGCCTCCGCCGCCTGCTTACAGTACGCGGGCATCCGCTTTTGCAGGCCGCTTCTCATCTCGTCCTCTCTCTCCATCATCCAGTCAAAGGCCCGGATCAGCTCCCCCGGATCAGAAAGCTTCTGCACCGGCATCACATAGTGCTCCTCCGTGCCGAACAGATCCCTTGCGATCCCTCTCGCCTTCACGGAATAGCCCACCACCAGCGTGGGGACACAGGAAGAGTAGGCCGCTATGGTGGCGTGAGTTCTCGCCCCGATAAAAGCCCTGCACTTGGAGATAATATACTTGATTTTCTGACAGGACATATCCTCAAACTTCACCACCCGGTCATTTCCCTGATAGCCATCGTAAAGTTCACTGATCGTCAGTCTGTCGTCATTGTACTTCCACATCACATGGGGGATCAGCGCGATATGGCAATCCGTTGTCTCCAAAATATGATCCATCAGCTTCCTGTAATTTTCTATGGTAATGCCGCTCTTTGTCTCATGCCGGAGAATCATCGGGCTGATATTGATACCGATGGTATTTCCCTCGCTGAATCCGAAGGGAAGCTTCGTCTTCTCCGGCTGTAGGGCAAAGGCCGGATCGGGAAACTGCTTCACATTCTCCGTAACACCTGCGGCGGCAAGGGCCTGTGCAGTAATAGACTCCCTTGGCGTAATCAGCGCATACCGCTTCATATCCTCCACCACCACGGGGTCCTGTAGCAGCTCCGGTTCCAGAGAACAGCCCCAGAGCACAGTCTTTGCTCCCGCCCGGTTAAAGGCGCTGTTTGCCGTAATTGCCTCTTTCTTGGAAAGCTCGTAGCAGTACATATCCCCGCCGGTAGAAAGATAAAGCGGCGCAAGATTTTTGCCCATTACCTCTTTAAAACGGTAGCGCATAAAGGACTCCGGGTCCCGAAACACCTTCCGCCATGCATAGTACCACACATGGGCAAAAAAATGCTCCGCAATCTTGCGCTCCTGTAAAATATCGCAGAGCGGTTCCACCGAATAATACCTGTCCTCCCGTTCGCTGTTGGTTACCAGAAGTTTCGGAATTTCCTCTATCATATGGCAGGTACTGTTGATAATGGCCTCGCATCCGTGGTTTCCGCTGCCGCCGTGCAAATACATGACAATTTTGTCATTTTGATACTCCATACACTCTTTTCCCTTTTCCTTACTTGGAACCCCTGCCCTTTAAAACGGCTCCCACCGTCTTAAACAGGATTTTAAGATCCAGTCCGACCGACCAGTTATCAATGTATTCCAGATCCAGCCGCACCACCTCGTCGAAATCGGAAATATCGCTGCGGCCGCTGATCTGCCACAGACCGGTCAGGCCGGGCGTCATGCTGATCCTGCGCCTGTAATGGGCGTTGTACTGCTCAAACTCATCCTCCGTGGGCGGTCTTGTCCCCACCAGACTCATATCCCCCCGCAGAATATTCAAAAACTGCGGCAGCTCGTCAATGCTGGTCTTTCGGATAAACCGGCCTACCCTGGTGATACGCGGGTCATTTTTCATCTTGAACATGAGCCCCTGCATTTCATTGTCGGCCTCCAGTTCTTTCTTGCGCTCCTCCGCGTCTATATACATAGAACGGAATTTATAGATCTTAAAACGCCGCCCGTTTTTTCCGATCCTGGTCTGCGCAAAAAAGACCGGACCGGGAGAATCCACCTTAATGGCTAACGCCACAAAAGGCGTAATCACCGCCGTGATCAATATTCCCACTAGACCGCCCAGTATATCTATAATCCGCTTGATTGTCATGCGGCGGTAATCAAAGTGGTTCATGGAATAGCTCACAACCGTATAGCCCGCAAAGCTGTCCACCGTGATTTCCCGCTGGCCGCCTTCAATAATGTCAATATTGTAATGGCAGATCACACCCATGGACTCCAGTTCGTAGATGATATTCTTCACATATTTTTTATTCATGTCGGGCAAGTTGACAAAGGCTTCGTCAAACGCCATCTGTCTTGCCTGCGCCAGCACATCTTTGCCATCCGCCGTCACCTTGACGCCGTCCACCACCACGCCTTTCCTGCCCTCATCCACACAGGCCAGCGCCACAATCTCATAATTCAGATCCAGCTTTTCCTTTAACTGCGCAACGGTCTGGTTCATCACACTGTCTTTGGTGATCACCATAATCTTCACCAGATTGGACTCCGATGTCAGATAAACCCGCAGCATCCGCTTCATAAAAAGCCGTACCAGCCAGACCAGAATCATGTTAAAGACGGCGAAATATCCCCATACCAAACGGGAAAACGCCGCGCCCCGCTGAATCATGAACAGCGCGCCTGCTGCGGCCACCACCATGAAAAGATTAAACTTGAATACCGCCACAAATTCCACAAAAATACCGCGCTCCAGAAAGCTTCTGTTCCAGTCCAGCAAAAAGCTGTACATTGTACAGAAGAGCAGGAAGAAGACGCACATCAGCGCATGAACCTCCGGCTCCTGCACTCTGGCAAACTTTCCGTAGCGCAGAAGGATCGCCGCCACATATGCAATTACAATACAGAGTAGGTCTGAGAATAACAGCCAGTACCCTTCTATGATCTTTTTCTGTCGATTCATACCTTTAGCATACCATTTCCCGATAAGAATATCAAATACATACGCCCTCGGGCGAAATCAGCGTCCAGCCCGCCCATAGCTGTTTCATCCGCTCCGGCACACACACCTGTGTGTTCTTGTGGATGGAAGGCCGTATCATAATCTTTCCCTCGTGGCCGTTTAACCTTGCGCCCCAAAAGCTGAATGTGCTGTTAGCGCAGATATTATGCTTGCAGCGGCTCATCAGCATCATATCATAACAACTGTTTTCATCTTTGTTCCAATCTACAATCCGATACTCCGGTCCCTGATACCTTTCCCGCACATAGGCGCTGTCGTCGGAAAAAAGATAAAATACCGCCTTCGGATACCGTTCCTTCACATAACTAACTGCCCTGTCATAGTATGCCTCCGTACAGATATTGCCAAACATCTCTATGTTTGCGGCGTCCAGATAATCTCCCCGGCGGATGTGTATGCTGACAGACTCAACCCCCTCCATCTGTGCCGCTGTTTCCCTGTTTCGGGCATCAGCGCTTTCAGGAAAACGAATCTCCTCCCGCAGTTTTTCCAGAATATCCGCGTAGTAGGCCTCACATGCCCAGTATCCCACCAGATACTTATTTTGCCACCGTAGGACCTCCGGGTGGTACATATCCGTCTCCTCAAACACCCGTGCCAGAGAAGGACTGATCTTTCTTCTCACCTTCTCAAAGGCACTCTCCCTGTCCTCATATCTTCTCCCTAACAGGGCGCGCACCTCCCCCGGCGACACCGTTTTCACGGACAGGCCCTCCAGCCGGTTTAACTCCAACTCTCTGGGCGCCTGCATGTTCTCCTGAATATTTTTGTCAAACCACGACAAATCCAGTCCCGCTTCCCGTCCCAGCATCTCCAGTTTCCGAAACAGGGCATACTGCTGTAGCTGGTTTCCCAGACCGCCCATGACTCTTACAATAATCATACAAACTCCCTTACTTCCTTCTGTCATACACCTTGAACAACAGCCGCAAAATCCCGATCAGAATGCTTTGGGGGTGCATAGCGCCCAAATACAGCAGCACGTCAGCCCTGTCCTGTAAATATAAAGGCGTGTTAAGAAGCCGCTCTCTGTTTTCTTTTTCCCCGAAAATCTCCCGGATCCGCCCTTTATAATTCCTGACAGGATTACGCAGCTCATTTTTCAGCACATACAAAAGCATATAGCAATACTCTCTGTCCAGAGCCGCTTCCGCATCCGGCGCCTGTTTTTCCTGCGCCGCCTTTTTTAAGGACGCCATCAGCTTCCGCAGGCTCTCATATATTCCCTCATCATACCGGTGAATGATAGACCCCTCCACGTAACGGTAGTGGTAATACAGGGCGTCCTTCAGGACCACCACCCGGCTGCTGTTCAAAAAAGCGGGATACATCATATGGGCGTCATCCCCGAACCGGATACTGTAGTCATAATACGCCTCATTTCCCTCAAAAACAGATTTCTCGCACAGCTTCATGCACCGTGAAAGAGGAATCACCTTCCGCTCCTGTCCGATCAGCCGGGCCTTAATCTGTGTTTCCAGCCTTTCTTTCTCGTAGACACCGGGACTGGCGGCGCTGTATACCGGCACCGTCTTTTTTTGTTTCTCCAACAGATGATTGCAGCAGACGATCTCCCCCTTCGTCCCTGTCAGGCGGGAAGCCATGCCGCTTATCATATCCGGCTCCACATAGTCGTCGCTGTCCACAAACATGAAATAGTCGCCGTCCGCGGCCTGCATACCCGCCACACAGGCCGCCGTCGGGCCGCCGTTTACCTGATGGATCACCTTCACCCGCTCTTTTTTCCCGTAGCTGTCGCAGATGGCGCCGCTGCCATCCGTGGAAGCGTCGTCCACGAGAATCACTTCCATATTTCTGTAATCCTGCGCCAGAATGCTGTCCACACACTGCCGCAAATAGGCCTCCTTATTATAAACCGGCACAATCACGCTGACCCTGTAAGATTTTCCGTTCATTCCTTCTCCATTCCGGAGCCGTCAGGCTCCCGTGTTTCATTTGCCGCCTGACAAACGTCGTTTCGCCGCCTGTAGGATGCCGTAACACCTCACATACATCCCCGGCAGAAAATAGAACCATTTCGACTTTAGCCAGTATCCCCGCGGCAGATATGCGGCGCTCGACTTCACCTGCATCTGCTCTCCCAATATCTCCCGGCACTTTTTCAGATATGCGTCCGCTTTTTGCCGCTCCCCGGAGGGGCAGGCGGCAATCTTACCCGCAGTAAGCATAACGGCTGTTATAATTTTAGCTGTCGTCACGCTTTTCAGTTCCCCGTCAATCCGCAAAATCTCCTTCTGCGCCAGCTCCCAGCATTTGATCTGATCCATGTAAGTGGACGTAAAGGGCCTTTGCATCACACCGGCCGGATTCTGATAATACCCGTATCCCGGATACTCTGTCTCCACAGCCTGTCCCAAATAGGGCAGAAGATCCACAAGAAACAACGTGTCCTCGCCCACCGTAAGCCCTTCCCGAAACTGCACCTTGGCAAGCAGGCTTCTCCGATAGAGCTTGCTCCAACAGCGGCAGTTATCCTGTAAAATACTGTCCCGCAAATACTGATAGCTGTCAAAGCACCTTTCCTGCACCAGTGCTCCGTCCGCCCTCTCTCCCTGCCGCTTATCAGCCCTAATCCGATCCCAGTCTTCCTCCGTGCTCCAGGACACAAAACGGCAGCCCGCCAGATCGCTTTCCGTGGCGTTGATCCGCTCATAGAGATACTTCAGGACACCCGGACAGAGCCTGTCGTCTGCATCCACAAAGGTAATATAATCTCCCTGCGCGCGAAGAAGCGCATAGTTGCGGGCCGCCGACACGCCCACATCATCCAGCGCAAACACCTGCACATTCCCGTAGGATTTATTTAAATCCTCACAGACCGCCGCCGTCCGGTCCGTGGAACCGTCGTTGACCACAAGAATCTCCAAATGATCACAGCGTTGGGCCTCGATGCTGTCTATACAGTTTTTCAGATAGGCCTGTCCGTTGTGAACAGGCACAATCACGCTGATCAGCTCTTCTCTCATCCGTTAAGCACCTTTTCATAAATGCCGAGGAGCGTCCGCATATTTTCCTCTATGCCGAACTCTACCTCTGCCTTCTGCCGCGCCGCCGCGCCGAGCCTCCGGCACAGCTCCTCCTCCCGCAAAAGCAGGGAAAGTCCCTTCCTCAGCGCAGAGGCGTCCTTTGCCGGCACAAGAAGCCCTGTCTTCCCCTGTAGTATCATCTGCGGAATTCCTCCCGTATCCGCCGCCACAATGCCGCAGTAATGTGCCATGGCTTCCAAGAGAGACACCGACTGTCCTTCAAACCAGGAGGGCAGCGTCACCACCCGGCATCTGCGAAGCCATCTTTCCTTCTCTTCTCCGCTGATCCACCCAAGCCATGTGACATGGTCCCTGTCCTGCTCCGAAAGGCTCCGAAGCCGCTCATCCTCCCAGATACCGCCCAAATAGAGGTGAAAGTCGGGAAATTCTTCCGCCAGAGCCGGCACACAGGAGAGCAGTTCCCCGATTCCTTTTTCCCGGCACAGCCGTCCCAAAAACAGTACGTTGTGGTTGTCGTAAGATTTCTCATACGCCGCCGGTATGGCGATGGAATCCGGCAGTACCGTGATCCGCTCCCGGCCTATGATTTTTCCGAAAAATTCCTTCCAAGCCGGCGCCAGCACAAGAAAGGCGTCTCCCATGGAAAGCACGCGCTTTATCCGCTCCTGCCCCTTTAGGCTCTGTTCCTTTTCGTAGAACGTCTCAAAATCGCCGCCGTGCTGATGAATCACGATCTTTTTCCCGAATCTTTTCGCCGTCCTGATAAAAACGCTTTTCCGCCTGTAGCTGTTGTCCGAAGCCATATTCACATGCACGATATCACAGCTGGGAAGCGCTGCCAGAAAGCGCAGATAAGCATTCCCTGCCTGTATCAGTTTCCGAATCCTGCCGCCCTCCACCATGGTGCCGATATAGCGAAGATGCACTTTTTTGTCCAGACCTGCCTCATAATAATTGTTCACCACACCGGAGATTCCGCCGTGCACACATCTTGCCGGGCCGATCATCAATACCCTTATCATGATTTTTCTCCCCTGAATCTCTCAGAGCTGGCAGGATGCTGATCCCGCGCCATGGCCCCCATCATCATAAGCAGATAATTTCTGCCCACATAGACGGAGATCAGATGTGCCTCCACCACTGTATACACCGCAAACATCACAAAGAGCACAAGCGCGCAGCCGTCCCTCTTTTTATAAATCCGCCACAAAAGTGCCAGATTGGCCAGCACATACAAAATGCCCGGAATCACGCCGTAGCGGTAAAACACCTTGACCCATCCCATGTCAAAGTAATAATTCATGTTGTTTTCACAGGAGAAGGCAGACCAGGTGTGAATCATACCGTCGTTGTTTTCGGAGTTTGTCAGGGAGACAATTCTGCCGCTTATAAAGCGGTCTATTTTTCCCAACGCCACAATATGATCGTTGTCCATCGGATTCACCACAAAAAACTCGTTCCACTGCGCATCTTTCACACGCTGGGCGCAAACCGCGGCGTCCACCGAAAAGGCGATACACAGAAGAAAGACAAGCAGGCCGCAGACATAAAAAACCGTCATTTCCCGAAGCCGCTTCACACAGGTCATCATAAAGGCTCCGCAGAGAAAAACCATAGTGATCAGCATACCCGTCTTTGAACCGGTAAGCAGATAAACGCCCACGTTAAGCAGCATCAGAAACAGGTACGTATACCATTTTATCCGCTCAAACCACACATAGACGCCCAACGCTGCCAACATGAAAAACATGCAGGAAAGCGCATTGGGATGTCCCATACCCAGCGTATAGCGGGTCTCCGCCGCCTCCTGCTCCCCTATATAAATCGTGGTTTCCGCCGGCGCGTGACCATAGGCCTGCGTCAGGCTGATATCCCCGTAAATTCCCGTTACCGAGAGCGCCACAATAGCCATACATCCGGCAAACGTCACATAAAACGTATATTTCAACATCTGCCGCAGCGGAATGCCTCTACAGGCTGCCACAAAGGTGACAATACGGATGATATCGTTTTTCCCCGTCACCCGATAGGAAATAAAGCCCACGCCCTCAAGCAGCACGATCAGCGCCCACTCCTTCCATTCATAGTGTGTGAGCAGAAGTTTTGCGGCAAACAGAAGAAAGGTCACCCGGAACAGGTATCCTTCGATGGGATTACTGTAATTGCTCTTATCCACAATGACCATCAACAGCTCTATGGTCAGCCCGATGTAGAAAAGAAGGCGGGGAAGCGGGCTTTCATCCCGAAGCCGCCCGTAAAGGTTCACGATCTTATCCATGCCTCTTCCTTTCGCTGCTCAAGAGTGACGAAGACACCGCGCCGCAAATCCGCGCAGCCGTCGAATCCACTGTCTCACCGCAAGCTTACACCGTTTTCTGGCAACGCCCCACTTCCCGATTTCGGGCGCAATCAGAAAATCATATTCCTCCCGGTGTTCCCGCAGATACGCGGGAAAGCTCTCGTCAATCTTCACCCGCACAAACTTGGCGTCCCGGTCGAAAATGTCTTCCCCGCAGAGAATCCTGTCCACGGCCTCTTTTAAATAACGTTCGCTATTATATTCTGTATGGGCGGCCGCCTGCACTTTCTCGCCGATCCGCCTGGCTACGTCGCGCTCTCCGTTTCCACCCATATAGCCGAAGTGCCAGCCGCCTTCCGAAACTCTGACACTCCTTTCATCTACAGGGGATATCTCTCTCAAATACACGATGCCTTCCTTAGGAATATCCCCGAAACTACAGATTTTTGTGCCAAGCCATTGTCTTTTCTCCACATTCGGGAACTCCCCCGTGATGGACAAAAGGTTTCCCGAAATCTCCTCCATATTTAAAAAGCAATAAAACATCCTCTGCGCTAGATGATAAATCTTCCCGGTTTCAAAGTGCTCTATGACGCGCACAAGGGTCTCCGGTTTTGGAATCTCGTCCACATCACTGAAAATAATGATATCCTCCGGGCCGCAGTCAGACAATCCGCGTATCAGCTGGTTTTTCTGGTATTTGTCCCGCTCGTGGGTGGTCACTCCCTCCATGGGAGAATCCTCCACCGCCACATAGCGTATCTTTCTCTCAAACTCCGCAAAAAGCTGTCTGTTTTCGGCGAAGATCATCCTCTTCGGCTCCCCCGAGAATGTGACGGAGGACTCCTCGATCACAAAAAAATCCACATAGGGCGCCATAATCTGCATACGAAGCTTCAAAATATCCAGTTCATTAAAAAAGGGAATACAGTCATATACCATGTGTTATTTTATCCTTTCACTCTTCGCCAGAACAAAAGCGGCCTGATCCGGTCTTTACACCATTGCCATCTGACTTTCCAAGGATTTTGAAACCGTGGATACTGCTCGTTCCTGCCGCGCCACTTGTGAAAGAGAAACGGTTTTTCCACATCCATGATCTCCGGAATCATATGCTCATGGCCGAAATATTTCGCCACCTCAATGGGCGCAAAGCGCATCCCGGCTTCCTCAATCTCGTTTCGGTATTTACAACAGAGAAAGACATCCTCGTTATATTCGTCCGCTTTCTCTATCTTTTCCCATGCAAGCCCCGCCCGCCCGGGAAAATCCATGAGCCTTTTGCTGCGGATCGACACACTGTTCCCCACCCGGACGATCTGTCCCTTTGCGTCCCGATAGGAATAATCATTCTCCGGCATCGGCCAGGGAGAGCCAATGTAATCGTAAGCCAAAAACTCATCCCGCCAGCTCTCCGGGTGCACCACAAAGCCGTCCGCATGCACAATCAGTGCAAACTCCGTGTAAATGTGGTTTCCCAGCTCGTACACCATTTTATAGTTAAACTTATCAATGTCATCCAGTTTTGACGTATGGGAGTAACGGATCGTGCGCGGCAGAAAAAAAGGTTTTCTGTGGGTAATCAGAACCACATCCCCAAACTCAATCCCCCGCATACTGTACTCCATCGCCCGGATCGTCTCATAGAGATTCACGCTGGTCATAGCCGCAAGCGTCACGTTCGGCAGTTTCAATTTTTTCCCCTGTGTCTGCTGTTCCATCTATACCTATACCCTTCCCTATGGCGCGTTTCGTGGTTTGGCCGCTCAAAGAATGCCCTCTCTTTGGGCATTCTCTCGCGTGAGACTTAGTACTTCTTGGCGTCGCGTCCTATGGCGCGACGTCTGTAGAAGTACTTCTCACGCAGCGCACGCTGTCTTTGTGGTAGTACCGTGCCACCCCCAGATTCATCCAATTCTCCTCATCTTCGCTCAAGTCGGTAAAATCAAAAAGTACGGGCCTTTCACTGTAGGGCGCTACCTCCACCACGGTAATATCCTCGTCCGTGTAGAGCGCATGGCGCTCCATATCCTCCTGATAGAAGGTCTGCGCCTCTCCTTTTAC
The DNA here is from genome assembly GCA_002490705.1 of Lachnospiraceae bacterium UBA7202. GTDB lineage: Bacteria > Bacillota > Clostridia > Lachnospirales > Lachnospiraceae > UBA3282. The sequence goes on along the minus strand of DKUO01000046.1, from coordinate 110,486 downwards.
GACGGAACGCAAAGCGGAAAAACTTGTGTAGGTGTTCTTGTCCGCCGTCAACACCCATACCGCCAAAAGTAACAGCAGGCATACCACGCTCATGCCGTTCCCAGCCCGCTCTAAAAACCGGCCCAAAGCCTCCGCGGCGCCTTCCTCCTGCCGTTGTCTGTGAGAGAAATATCCAAACCAATATGTGGTCACCAGAAAAACCGCCAGATAATACGTCATTTGAATAATATTATCCACCCGGGAAAGTCCCGCCATACCCACCGCAAATAAGGTAGGGGTAAACATCGCCGAAATGATACAGTACGCCCCTGCCGTCACCAGAACAGGGTGGGAAAACTGCCGTTTGGAAGCCTTCGCGAACCGCCATAACAGGGGCAGAAGCGCAAGCCACAAAATCACCACGAACACCGGCGTCCAGCGAATTGCAAACACAGCGGTGTGATAGAATGACAGCGCAATCGCCTTCACTGCCGAATACCCCTCATCCATATCCATGCTGCTTCTTTTGCCGTTGCCGGGCGCAAGGACATTTACCATGAAACCGGCGCTCCCTGTTATAAAGGGAATTATAACATATGCTATTTTATCTTTTCTCTGCCAGAAGGCATATCCCACCAGAAAGGCCATCAATACCTCCGCCTGTAAGCTTGTAACCAAATTGCCGCCGCCCACAATCACAGCAAGAACAGCCGCCGCCCCGCAGCAAAACATCGCCCTTCCTTTCTTTTCCTCCCACAGCGCACTGGAAATCAGCGTCAATAAAAAGAACCAGAGAGACTGTATCAGCACATAATGAGTGGCGCCGTTGTACCAGTAAATACCCTCAAAAGGGGCCTCGATCACCTGATAAAACACAAACAGTATAAGAAGCACAACGAGGGACGCGCCCTCCTTCTCACAGCCGAGCCACCTGACAAAAATATGCCGCCCCAGTACAAAGGCAGAGGATGCCAGCATACCGATCATCAAAACCGGAACTACCCACGCAATCTCATAGTTGAAATTCATGGGGCATAATCCCATCAGGAAACAGGACACATAAGTCCCCTGCCATTCCTGATAAATTTCCACGTTTTGCCGCCAAGCCTCCTGCACAGAAGCCGAAAAGGAGCCCGTCGCCTGCCAGACGTCATGCGCCCGTCTTCCGTAATCATAGTCGTCAATACACATGACATTATATTTTCCCAGTAGGAGCAGCGGAATCAGGGACAGGCACAAGAGTATGGCCGCGCACACTGCCATCTGCCGGACCGACAGCTCCGATATTACTTTCCCGATTTGCCGTTTTCTTCTCATATAGAACCGTTTCCTTTTTTGTATTTCCGCAGTCTTCTCATGACGCCCCGGCCGATCTTGCAGACATAGGCTTTTTTGTATATATACTGCGCCCGCAGTCCCGCAAGCCGGCGCTTTACGCCCGTCGGCCTTTGGTTCACGGAGGCATACTTTTTCGACTGCTTCTTGTAGACGGCAAGCTCCCGCCTACAGGCGTCGGCTGTAAACAGTCTGCCTTTTCTGTCCATATAGTGAAACAGGCTGTAAATATTCTGCTCCGACGCCCAATATCCGTCCGACACATTGTGTCTTGCCCAATATTTGGGGGCAATCGCGAACCGCAGTGTCTCGCTGGTATGCGCCGGCAGACAGGCGAAGGAAGAATTAGAAAGCAGCAGATAATACGCATTTTTCAGCGTGACATAATCCTTGCCGATATCAAAATGATGAGCTTCTATGCCCGGCAGCGTCTTCTGCGCCGTAGCCACGTCGTCCGTGACAATGACAAATTCCATATCGGAGCGGATCTTTCTCATTTCCTCCATCCCGCGAAGCCAGTATCTCCGGTTGATCAAAAGCTCCGGGCTTCCCGTATACTCCCCGCCCCGCATATTGATCACGCAGAGATTTTCCCTGCTGTATTCATAGGAATCATACTCCGGCTTTACCTTAAGCCACTCTTTGACCTGCGGGAGGTACTTGATGAAATAGGATTCATCCTGCAAATTTCCGTAAAGGAGCGTGTTATCTGCCACGCTGTGAATCGCCGGGTCCGCCCCCGCCACATAACAGCCGTGAGTCAGGTCGTGGTTTGAATTTCCGATAAAGAGCCTTTTCTCGGCATCGTGATAAACCTTAAAGTTTTTCTTATCCTCCTCGGAAATCACATGGCCCAGATCCACATCCATGAAATACATGCCGCGGTTACTGTGTATATTTACCGCAAAACGTTCCTGTCCCGCCGTGCCGAATTCGTATCCGTTTTCCATCGCCACCGCTCTGGCGGTCACATAGCAGAACAGTTGATTTCCCAATCCCTGCCCGTCGATAAATTCTGTCCCTATCATCCGATTCTATTCCTCCAACGTGGTCTGCGTAATTTTCTCGTTTTCTACCTTATATATAACATCGCATTTGGCAATCGTATTCAGGCGGTGGGCGATAATCACCATGGTCTTTTTCCCGTGGAAACTATTGACCGCTTCCATAACCGCCGCCTCCGTATCGCCGTCAAGCGCCGAAGTGGCCTCGTCAAACACCAAAATTTCCGGATTGTGATAGAGGGCCCTCGCAATACCGAGACGCTGTCTCTGGCCGCCGGAAATTCTGACGCCTCTGTCGCCTATTGTCGTCTCCAATCCTTCCGGGAGTTCCTCCACAAAGGTCTTAAGCTGGGCCTCCTCAAGAACCTCCCAGATCCTCTTGTCGTCAATTTTATCCGCATCAATGCCGAAAGCTATGTTATCCCTGATGGACTCGTCAATCAAATAAATTGACTGGGGAATATAGCCGATTTTGGAAAGCCATGAGGGATAATTGTCAAAGATATCCCTGCCATCACAGGTGATCGCACCCGCCTGCACATGCAAAAGTCCCAGCAGAATATCCACAATCGTAGATTTTCCCGCCCCCGAAGGGCCCATGATTCCCACCGACTGTCCCTTCCTGACCTCCATATGCGCATCCGTAAAGATGGGCTTGTCCGTATTCGGGTAGGTATATCTGATATGATCCAGCACAATTTTATCGTTCAGTGTAAGCGGCTCTTTCTCCTGTTCCTGCTCTGCCGTCAATCCCGTTACACTGCCGTTTACATCCCGCTTCATATTCTCCGTGAGATTCTCATACAGATAATCCAGACAGGGCTGTGCGTAAGCGATCTCCGAAAGATAGGTGTTGATACGGTTCGTGGCCGGCATCACACGGACAGCCGCCGCCGCAAAGGCAGTGAGCGTCGAAAACAGCTCTGTGATATCTCCTCCACGCACGATAAATGCAAAAATAAAGGACAGCATCGCCGCGATAAAAACCGTCTCAATCAGAAGCCTGGGCGTATTATTCATGACAGCGTAATTTCTCGCCACATTGGCGCCGACCGCGCCGCTCTCATAGTAATTGCGCACAAAAAACTCTTCCCGATGCAGTACCTTCACATCCTTCAAGCCGTAAATAGACTGGATGCGCCATTTTGCAATGCGGGACTGAATCGCCTGATTCTTTCTGCCGATCGCGTTTAAACGGGGTTTCAGTATCTTTGTGATCATCAGGGTCATTCCCAGAAAGAGAACGGCGCATCCGATAGAAATCGCCGGACTCACCACAACAACGAGCACAAGGCAGATCGACACCGCCACCACGATTTCCGTGGTCATCTGGATCATCACCAGAATCAGCTGAAAGGCGTTGGGGATATCGCTGTCCGTCAGCCGGAATACCGTGGGGATATCCGCCCCCAGATAATCCTCGTAGGGCCTGTTTAAAAACTCCCGCATGACCCGGCTGATCATCCGGTTCCGGTTTCTGGTCACAAAAGTATTTTGCACATAGGTCTGAAACAGAAGATAAGCATTTTTGAAAACAAAGAGAAAGATCGTCGTTCCAAGTATCCAGAGAATCAACTCTCTCGAAGAACCGACATGCAGAAAACCGGCGATGCCACCCACCAACTCATTCTCCATAATTTTATCCGGCGACATAATGGCCTGCACCAAGGGCAGCATCATGGACACGCCCAACGTCTCCAAAATACCGCCGATCAGAATCATAACCGCGAGGCCTGCCAGCTGTACCATCTGTTTTTTATCAAAAAGATAGGCAATTTTCTGAAGCAGTCCCACCTTTTTCTGTTCGTTTTCCTTCGCGGTATCTCTCATACAGTGTGTATTCCTTCCTTATATTAATGCAATACGATTTTTTCCATATCCTCGCGGTAACAATCCCTGCAATCTATCCCGTTCAGCCATCGGTCCGGCACAAAAACGCTCTTTACCGGATGGGGATTCAGGTAGGAAGCCCACCAGCTGAAACTGCTGTTTGCCAGAATGTGATGTTTGCAGCGGCTCATCAGCACAAACTCCGCATAATCCACATCCCGCCGGTTTCCCGGAAGCGTCACCCTCTCCACATCCTCCTCTTTCCATGTACCGCCGCTCTTCCACTCCCTGTCGTTACAGAAAAGATAAAACCTGCACTGCGGATACCGCTCTCTCATCCGGCGGATACCCTCCCTGTAATAAGCGTCCGTGCAGATCCCGCCGAAAAGCGCCTGATTTTCCGGCGTCAGGTAATCGCCTCTGCGGACATGGATACTAACAGAACACTCGTTATATATTTCTTTCAAATACTGCGAGGCGCTTTTCCTTCCCGCACCACTTTCATTCCGGGCGCTTCTGCTTCCGCCGGTGAGCCCCTCCTCTTCGTCCCACAGGCCCTCCTGTTTCAGCCACTCAATCAGCCTGTCCATGTCATAGGCCTCTCTGACCCGATCCGACACTGCCTGAAAATATTTCTCCGACTGCCAATAGCCTTCCAGATAAATATCGTCCCACGTCAAAACCTCAGGGATAAAAAGTTTACTCTCCTCAAAATAGGATTTCTTCCGCCTGCCGAAAAGTTTCCTCCTCATCCGCCTCCACGGCAGCATGGAAGAGTCAAGCATCTCTTGAAGCTCTTTTTGGGTAGGCTTCTCATAGGTGATGCCAAAAGGGGCAAGCGCCGGTTCCCTCTGCGCATCCTCTGCAAATCCGGACACATCGTCAATCTTCACCTCTTTGCCGAGGCTTTTCAGTTGCAAATATAGGGCGTACTGGAACATCTGGTTGCCCAAGCCGCCCGCAAGCTGTATAATTACCATTTTCACCTTTTAGTAACGTTTGTTATTTATATTTCCCGAGAAGCTTTTTCACCCGCACCTTACAGGGAATCACCACCTGCTCATCCCACCGCAGTTTCCTGCAATACGCCGCCGGGGAACGGTAAAAAAGCACAAGTTTCTTTCTGTCTCTCGGATCTGCGGCAGGCGACCGAAAGGCGCTTTCCGCCCGCTCTCTGTCCCGCCTCAAAATCTCCTCAAGCCTCATACGAAATCCTTCGCCGTCCTCCGCCTTTGCAACGTCTCCGTAGAAAAGCAGCAGCCTCTTGTAAAAAAAATAATCGTGGGTCAGCGCCAAATCTTCTCTGCCGAGGTTTTTCAACAGTTCCGTCTTCTCATAATAGGCTGGAATTTGATCCGTGAATGTGCGCGGATTAATCCGCCGGTTCATGATACTGTCCTCTCTGTCTATTATATAGTTATACAGGGCAATGTCAAGGTATATGCAACGTCCGGCACGGGCCAGGGCCTCTGTGGCAAACATAATATCCTCATACCAGCAGCCCTCCGGAAAGGCCGGTTTCGGTAACAGTTCCCGCCGGTAAAGTTTGTTCCACGCCGCGTTCTGGATCACAAATTCCTCCCGCTCCTCCACATAAGCCGCAAGCGCCTCCTGTCCCTCAAAGAGAACCGCCCTATCCAGAGATTCGTCTATCGTAGATGTGCGGGCAACCTGCCGGTAACGACAGACTGCAATATCCGCCTGTTTGTCTCTCAACGCAGAAAACAGCTTCTCATACATGTCGGGATCAATCCAGTCATCCCCATCCACAAACCCGATGTAGTTTCCTCTGGACTCTGCGATCCCTGTATTTCTCGCACGGGCAGGCCCGCCGTTCTCCTCATGAATCACCCGTATACGCGCGTCCTTTTCAGCCAGTTCATCCAGAATCCGTCCCGTAGTGTCCGTAGAGCCATCGTCCACCACAATAATCTCTAAATTATGGTAAGTCTGATTGCAGACCGACCGAACCCCCCGCTCAATATACGCATCTATATTGTAGGCGGTAATGATTATGGAAAGCAATTCCGTCTGTTCCTCCTGGTTGATCTTTGGCGGCCGATACCGTTCTAAAATTTCCACTTCCTTTTCTCCGTCTCCTCTGTCTCTTTCTGTTATTTCGTGTCACTCGATATTCTTAATTGTGTTCCGTATAGATTCTTATATTCGATAATAAATAACACTACTCACCTGTTATTAAATCTTTCTTCTGTATGCTGTTTCTCTCCTGTAACGTCCGTTTCCCCATTATCCCTATCCATATTTTACCAAATTAAGATTTAATTTTTCTATCCTTTATCCACTCCTGTAGCATCAGAATGTGCCAAATTTGGGGCTTCCAGACATCCCTCATAATATAATCATCCCATAATTTTCTCACAGCCGCCGTCTCGAGTAGTCCCTGCTCTTCCAAAAGGGAGGGGGCAAGCAGGCTTTCCGCCCACTCTCGAAGCCCCGGCTGCTTCAACCAGCGGTGAAGCGGAATCGCAAACCCCGTCTTGGGACGCTCCATCCATTCACGGGGCACATAACGGTAAAGGATATCCCGCAGAATCTTCTTGCTGACGCCGCCGCCCTGTTTATAAGCAAGGGGAAGTGTCCACGCAAACTCCACCACATCCCGGTCAAGCATCGGCACTCTCGTCTCCAAAGACACCGCCATGGCCGTCCTGTCCACCTTGTTTAAGATATCGTCGGGATGATACATCAAAAGATCCATCAGCATCAGATTATGCTGGGGTTCCTCCAACAGGCCCGCCGGATAAACATCCATCCAGGTCCGTCCCGCCTCTCTGGTCTGTATCGCGTCCCACGGCCCAAAATCGACCCTATTGCCGCCGGTCTGCCTCTTCACCAGCTTAAGCCCCTCTCCGATCTCCGAGCGCAGATACATGTCTTCTATGGAATGCGCACCCAAAAGCCTTGCCCTTGTGGCCAGAGACGCCTTCCCCGTCAGGCGGGCTGTCATGCCAAGGGCTTCGGCAGCCGGCAGCCGGAGCGGATAGGGCAGCTTTCTCACCTGATTCCAGATACGCTCAATAGAATAATAGGTGTTATATCCACAGAACAGCTCGTCCCCGCCATCCCCGCTCAGGGACACCGTCACATGTTCTCTTGTAATCCGGCTCACCAGATAGGTGGGAATCTGCGATGAATCCGCAAAGGGCTCTCCAAACATGGCGCTCAAAGAGGGAATCACGCTTTTCGCATCCTCCTCCGTGATATAGACTTCCGTGTGCTCGGTTCCGAGCCTTGCGGCGATCTCCTTTGCAAGAGGTGCCTCGTTGAAAGCCTCCTCTCCCATACCCACCGTAAAGGTTCTTACTTTGCGGGCACTCTGCGCCTGCATCAATGACACCACTGTACTGCTGTCGATCCCCGCAGAGAGAAAAGCGCCTACCGGCACATCCGCCACCATCTGTCCGGCAATGGATTTTCTCAAAAGCCGTTCCAGCTCCAGTGCCGCTTCTGCCTCGCTTCCGCGAAAGAGATTTTTCTGCCCGGAAAACGCTGTTTCCATCATTGACCAGTAGGTTGAAATCTCCGGTTTGTCAAATGGTGATTTAACCTTTAATATTTCTCCTGGTTCCAGCTTCCAAATCCCGCGATAGATGGAATAGGGAGCCGGAATATAACCATAACGCATGTAATCGCCCAATATATCTGCGTTGACCGGATTGGTAAATCCATCCAGCGCGGCAATCGAATTGAGGTCGGAACCAAACACAAAGCTCCCTTCGTTCTCTTCATTATTTATATCACCCTTTAATATTCCGTAGTATAAAGGCTTCTCTCCGATTCTGTCCCGGGCGAGAAATAACGTGTGTTCTCGCCTGTCAAACAACGCAATAGCAAACATTCCCTTTGCCATTTTCAGCGCATCCGTCAACCCGTACGCGGCGACAGCCTCCAGAAGTGTCTCCGTGTCGGAAGTCCCCCGAAAGGCGGACGTCTTTTTCTCTGCCAGCAGTTTTTTCCTGATATCGGTATGATTGTATATCTCACCATTGTAGGCAATCACATATCTGCCGTCGCGGGACAGCATGGGCTGGGCCCCTGTGGGCGTCAGATCCACAACCGCAAGCCGCCTGTGGCCCAACACGACCCTGTGGTCGTCGGTCGCCCAAACGCCTGCGGCGTCCGGCCCGCGATAGCGCATTTTATCGCACATCCGCTCGATATTCTTCTGCCAGTCTCCCTTAAAATTGCAAAAACCCGCGATTCCACACATATGTTATCTTTTCCTCTTTTCCTCATTCTTCCACGATCTCGGCGTAATCCTCATTCGCAATGCGCTCTCTGACCGTCCTGACAGCCTCATCCTGCCGTTTTAGCCAAAGGGTGTAAGAATTGTCCCACGATTCATAAGAGGCGTCTCCACGGTGGTCTGGGAGGGCATAATGCGCCTCCAGATATTTTTTCAGAAATTCCGTACATTTTTCCGCCCCTACCGCATTGGTATGGCTGCCATAGTCCGCAAAATCCTCCTCAAAGACAATTCCAGTCTCCCCATAGTAATCGTTCATATTGAGAAAGGCATAGCCATTCTCTTCCACAATTTCCGCCATATAGTTGAACATCTGCTGTTCCTCGAGGGATTCCCCATAGGGTGATACCAGAAACAGGGCTTCTTTTCCCTCCGCCTTCAGGTAGGCGATCAGCTCCCGCAGATACGTTTCCTGCTCCGGCGGCATAGCCAGAATTCCCTTGTCACCGCCGCAGGAGGGCATCGGCTGGGGCCCCACCTCATCCCGGAAGGTATAGCCTTTCAGGGGATGTCTGTGGCAGTAGAACATATTGGCCCACTCCGAAGGGAGCGCCAGCATTTTCCAGTTGGTATGATACTTCATAATATCCAGATGATAGCTCAGGCGGCCCTCCTCGTCGTCCGCAGGCACCAGGCCCTGTATGGCTCTCGCCCGCAGGAGCGAATACCGCAGATTGTCCGTCACGCCCCGGGTATAAGCCATATTGTCCATCAGGCCCTCTTCTTCCATCGTAAACATGCGCATTTCAAAAATATACAGCGCAGGAGACTGGCTTTTCTCCGCCTCCTCCACCAGATACCGCATGGCCGCCGGCCGCTGTACGTTGGTGGACAGGGGATACATTGCGATTCCCGTCTCTCCCCACAGCTTAGGCGCCGCATAGTAAGGAAATACCGGGCTTGATCCGATCATCACCACGTCAAGGGAGTTCTTCTTCTCGGCATAAAATCCCGCAAACCGGTCTTTCACATCGCCGTTGGTTCTGACCATATAGGACACCGGCAGAAGAATCGCAAAAAATATCGCAAGAAACAGGATAATCTGTATGAGTATTTTATGGTTACGCTTGTTATCCATTTATAATTCCCTCAAAATACGCCTTCCACAGCGGATTGACACGCTCCGGCGATAACCTTTCCTGAATCTTTGCCGCCTCCCTGCCGAGCCTGTCCGCATAGTCCTTATCACCCAACAGCCTGTCCATAGCTGCCGTAAGCGCCTCCACATCTCCCACCTCAATAACAAGGCCGTTTTCCCCGTCCGTCATCAGCTCCTCCGTGCCGCCGCTGGGCACATCCGTGGCAATCACGGGAAGCCCCAGCGCCAACGCCTCAATCAGGGCATTGGAGACCCCCTCTGAATAGGAAGTGAGCAAAAACAGGGACGCCCGCTCAATATGAGCCGCCACATCGGGCACTACGCCGGGAAGGGAAACCCGGTCTGCAATGCCAAGCTCCTCTGCCGTTTCTTCTATAGAAGTGCGCAGTTCCCCGTCCCCGTAAATCACAAGTTCATAATCGGGATACTTATGCCGCAGGGCCGCGAAAGCGCGAAGCTGCATCCCGTGATTCTTGTTGGCGTCCATACGCCCTACCGACACAATCCTTTTCTCCCGCTCTCCCCCGAATCTTTGCCTGATAAAATCCGGGTTCAGGGAATTCGGCAGGATCACCGCCTTCGCCCCCACCTTTCTGCAAAAGAAGGAACGCGATCTCTCGGTCTGTAGTACAATCCCCGCCGCATGGGAAAAGAGGAGATCCGCCAGCATACGCATACCTCTGCTCGGATATTCCTCCCTTGCCTCTCCCACCACCGAAACCACCGGCTTCGTCTTCGTCCCGACAGTGGTGGCTACAGCCATAAAATTATTTTTTCCGATACAGGACAACACCAGATCCGGTTCCTGCTCTTTCCATATCGCATGTAATTTATTGAGCCGCCTGCAAAAATTTATCACCCGGCTGGCAGACACTTTTTCTTCCTCGATGTCGGAGAGAATTCTCTCGACTCCATCCGGCAGAGTATACTCATCCTCTTTCTGATATTGTGTCACCATGACGACCCGGTATCCCTCCTCCCGGAAGTAACCGGCCAGGTTCACGAACACACGTTCTGCTCCTCCTTTACAAAGAGAGCCGATATAGAACGCTATTTTTTTTCCTGCATTTTTTTCATTCATAGACTTGCATAAATTCCTTCATTTTTCGACCATAACACCCATTTTTCTTGATTTAATCCTGCATTTTCGCCAAGAAACGGCAAAAATCCAGTTTTTAATTAAATTTTCATTTATTTTCGTCCGTCTGAATCTTTTGATAATTCTTCTAATTTTCTGAAAATTATTTTTTATTTTCCTCAAAATAACATGCGCAATCTGTTCATTTTATCATATCTCACACGTTATGAGCTCCGTGAAAACTCTCGTACCATTGTTGGAACACAAAATAGGCCCAGGCCAGCCCGGAATAATTTTGCCCCGACGACGGCCCCCTGTCACCCGTCTCCACATAGTCCTTCATCATCCCGGACACATACGATGCATCGAATATGTTTTGACGCTTTACGAAGTCATAGTCCGCGTAGCATAACAGTTGTTCTCTCAATGGTCCTCTGAGCCATTTGTCCAGTGGAACCCCAAATCCTTTTTTGGGACGCTCAAGCAGCTCTCTGGGAATATACTCATAGGCAATCTCTTTCAGGATATGCTTCCTGTCACCCGCCGCGTATTTGTACGAATGGGGAATCCGATAGGAAAAGTCCATCACGTCCGGATCCAGAATCGGGCATCTGGCCTCCAGTGAATACTTCATAGAAGCCCGGTCCATCTTACAGAGAATGTCGCCCGGCAGGTAGGTATCCATATCTAAAAGCATCCGGCAGATCTGCCAGTCCCTCACCGGATAGCTGCTCTCAAACGGATAATGCACCGGCAGAACCCGCTTTCCCTTCGGAAGCTCCCCGACCATAGCGCGTGCCATCCCCGGATAATTCCCGGCGGCAAACTGGGTTTTTGTCTCCCTCTCTCTGTTGCCCGCAATCACCCGCACTTTAAAGGGAAGCCTGTCCTGCACATGAAGGTGTTTTAATCCGGGCAGCTGGCACATGCCGTGTACCATCGCCCCGATTCCATCCAGCCTCTGCGCCTGGGCCACCTTCTCATAGATATTATAACCGCAGTAAAACTCGTCCCCGCCGTCCCCTGAGAGCGCAACTGTCACCTGTTCCCTTGCCAGCTTGCAGACTAACATCGTAGGGATCTGGGAGGGATCGGCAAAAGGTTCATCATAGTATTTCGGAATGCTCTCCACCAGACGGAGCATATCCGCCTCCTCAATCATCAGCTCCGTGTGCGCGGTGCCCAGATAATCGGCCACCGCTTTGGCATAGGCCGCCTCGTTATACTTTTCCTCATAGAATCCGATAGAAAAAGTCTTGACCGGTTTTTCCGAATGCTCCTGCGCCAGAGCCGTCACCAGAGAGGAGTCGTATCCGCCGCTCAAAAAAGTTCCCAGCGGCACATCCGCAATCATTCGCAGGGATACGGCCCGCTTTAAAAGCGCCGTCAGCTGCTCCTTCGCTTCCCCGTAATTTTTCACGGGGAATCCGGCCGCCCCCTTATAAGCCTCCCGCACATTCCAGTAACTCCAGGAGTTTATTTGTCCCCCCTGAAATCTGAGGACAGAGCCGGGCGGCAGTTTGTATACATTCTCATAGACACTCTCCGGCGCATTGATATACTGCTGAAACAGATAGCGCGAAAGCACGCCCCGGTCAATCCTTCCCTGAAAATCCGGGCAGGCCATAATGGGCTTTAACTCGGAAGCAAACACCAGCTCTCCCTGCTCGTACCAATAATAAAGAGGCTTTTTGCCGATACGGTCACGGATCAGGTAGAGCGCCTCCTCCTCCCTGTCATAGAGAGCAATGGCAAACATCCCGTTAAACCGGTTTACACAGGAAATGCCCCATTTTAAATAGGCGGCTATGATAACCTCCGTGTCACAGTCCGACCGAAAGGGATAGTCCGCCAATTCTTCCCGCAGTTCTCTGAAATTATAAATTTCCCCGTTGTAAACCAAAACAACCCGTTCGTTGTCCGAATGCATAGGCTGATGCCCAAGCGCCGAAAGATCCATGATCGCGAGGCGCCGCTGCGCAAGCCCCAACTGATAACCGCCGGACATCGGATATAGCTCTGCTCCGCTGTCGTCGGGGCCTCTGTGATACATGGTATCGTTCATTTGTCTCAGCTTTTCAAGCGTAAGCTCCCGCTTTCTGATATACCCGCATATTCCGCACACGTCAAGTTCTCCTATTTTACATCCTTGCCCATAAAATACTCTTTATACTCGCCGAAATCCTTGCACTCATTGTCCACGGACTCCACCAATTCCACGTACTTTTCCTGTAAAAGCGCCTTGTAATTTCCGAAATTGTCATATCCCGCCTTACTCCAGGCAAAGGGATGAACCAAAATCTGCACTTTTTCAAATCCCTTGATGTTGGCTTCATCGGGATATCCGTAACGCCAAATATGATTGGCATCGGACATGTATTTCACGCCCAATTTCGTATCATCTGTTATTTTATCTGCAAAGGTAAAAAAGTCATCCTGGTAGGCATTCAGGATGCCATCCAGTTTAATATTCTCTCTGAGCACATCCTTGGACGGCCTGTGCACGGAAAACTCCGTAATCTCAAAGCCAAACATTTCGCTCAAAATGTCAATCTCCATGCGGATGCGCTTTTTGATCTGCTCCATGTCCGTCATGCCGTTCAGGGCAAAATGCAGACCGATGCGCTGTCCCCTCTCATGCATATCCTTGATGATATCCATATTTTTTCTGGACAAAATATTGTAGGAATTGTTCGTCCATTGGAAAAAGAACGTGGAAGTAAAGTCCATACTCTGCTCCACCTTAGCTAACTGCCATGCCCTGTCCACACTGTACTCTACATCGTGGCGCATAATGATAAAAGAATCCCTGTGCAATGCCTCCGCATAACCGCACTGTCTGCCTGTGGACTGTATAATCCTGATCATTTCTTTGTAATCGTCATATGAAAACATAACATTCTCCCTTTCTCATCTGTTCCGTTATCTATGAATTGGCAAGCAGGGCCATCTTCTTCATCAAAGCCCAGACGTCATAGCTCGTACAATTTCCGTAAAGGATGAGTATTTTGTCCAGAACCTGTCCGATCAATATAATAAAAACCGAACCGGCGCTGATCAACCGGTACAATTTCTTTTCTCCCCTCAATGCCCCGCCCAAAATTACGGCTAAAAACAACATGCCCAAAAAATAGAAAGGCATTGCAAACCGGGACAGCGCCCATTTGTATGCATTCAGGGAAATGAAAAAGGCTATCGGATACCCTACCGCCAGAGTGCCGAACCCTGCCATCGCCCAGAAAGCGGTTTCCCTGTTATCCCTCTGGTGATATGCCGCCAAGCCGACTCCCAACACACCGAGTAACGGCCAAAAAATAATGTGAACGCTGTCCCACCACAGAGAGGTCAAAGCATACAAAAGCACATACCATTCCCTATTGTGCAAAGCATCCACCGCGCAGTCCAGCGTTTCCTTAATATAAGGCGTGCCCTGAGCCAGATCCCACAGCACGCCGGGCGCTTTCGAGAACTGGTAATTCATCACCGGGACGATTACGATGCCTTCATTCGGATTGTCTTCATCAGGTCCCGCAACGGTCATAACGCCCTCAACCGAAACCTCCTCCGCAAGACCGGAGGGCGTCAACATTCCTCCCTCCAAAATACCTAACAGGCAGGCCGCCAAAATAACGCCTCCCAGCACAGCACCTCTGCCCGCATTTTGATAATCCTTCTTAACGAGCAGATATACTATGAGAAAAGCCCCAACTCCAAACAGGACGATAATATTGTGGGACGCGCTCATCGACCAGTAGAGCACACAGCACACTGACACCAAATAATGATAAAAATTCAGTTTCCTGCTCTGTTTCAAAATCTCTATCAATATTTCCAGATACAAAAACAGCGTCGCCACACCCACGACAGAATCCGTATAGCCGTTGGATATAAGCGGATAATCGCTGTCAACCACGCGGATCGGCGCCAATGTCAGGGAAACGCTTCCCATGTAAACCACGCAGGTAAGCAAAACGCTCAGGCCGGCCTGAAAATATCTGCGAAAAACACCGTAAAGGAGCAGACACAAAAAGGCGCCGCTGACCGCCAGCCAAAGCGTCAGGGAAAAACAGAGATTTTCTTTGCCGAACATTCCGCTGAAGCTTGCCAGAACCGACTGCCCATAGGATTGATTCAATACGGGGATACGGTTCTGCTCCACGAAATACGCTCCAATCCCGGCGTATCGCAGGGAGCCGATCGTCCCAATGCTGTCATTATGCGTCAGGCCCGCCTGATCCACATCAATCAAACGGTACAGCATGGCGTGAACGGTACAGGCCAGCCAGAGACAAAGCATACCGGCTATCAGTTTACTATTCTGACGGACCCACATAAAGTACCGCTTCCCTATGGCTATCACCGCCATTACACCGCTCAGAAGAAGCATTGCCCAGAAAACGATCCGATAGGAGCGTATCACCATCGTTAAGGTTCTCAAAACGGCCAGATAAATCGCCATGCCGATAAAATAGGAGGCCGCAAAAACATAACACGCCTTTTCCCCGTCTCTTCCTATTTTATGGAGCGCCGTTCTGCCGATCAGGCAGAATAATCCGGCAAACCATGTTACAATCAAGAAACTACCTATAATAGATAGTATTTCATTCATACACAAATCCTTTCAAAACAAACTAGCAGTCCGCTATGGCTGTCCTGATCCTCCTACTGCGGTGCTGCCTTTACGGAATTTTTATGGTAATACCGCGCCACTCCCACATTCACCCAGCCGTTTTCGTCTTCATCGAGATAAAAACACTCAAAATTCTCAATAAATGCCGGCACTTCAATAACCACATCTTCTTCCGGGCAATTTTCCAGATAATCATAAACCGCGGTACATTTCTCATAGTATTCGCGATAGGAACCGTTATTTACGGATTTTGCCACCGTAAGAAACGCCGAACTGTCCATTGTCTCCTCACCGGTGAGAAGCATGGCGAACATCAGGATGACCAATACGGCAACCGCACTTTTATTCTCCCACAGTCCGCTCCATCTGTCAACGCAGCACCCCATGAATACGGCAAAATTCAATATGGAGAGAACAAGCGTCACATCCAGCACAAAATAACATCTGTTTGGAAAAAGTGAACTGCCATATCCGAAAGCTATCGGAAAAGCGGTGACAAACCCGGACAAAAGAGCCAATGTACTGACAATTCCGTATGACGTGAGCGACCTCTGTATCCTGTCAGACAGATAAACGCCTGCCAATATCATGGCGATTATCATTACGCCGAACAAGGTCTCCTTGGAAAGCCGCTCCACCTCCACGCACACATTTTTAACAGTCCATTTGACTGCCTGAAACAAGCGGAAGCCCTCCCCTGCCATTTCCGAATGTCTCGCATAATTGCCCGGAGCCGCCACATTAATGAGCGCGCCAATAATCCCCGATCCCACAATGATGATATTCCTGACGGAGATCTTCTTAGAAGCCAAAAAGAAGCCTGCTGTCATGAGAAGAATGACATAGCAGCCTGTCCCCGTTATCGCAAGGGAACCGCCTGCCGCCAAAAAGAGCGTCACAGCCGCCGCTGCCGTCAGAATATTCCTTTTTCTTCCGCTGATCTGCTCTTTGTTCGCCGCTAGAAACAGCCCTGCGGAAACCTGTAAAACCGAAAGCGGCACACAATAGGCCGATGCCCCGCAGTACCAGAAAAAGACTTCGGTAAATATCCCCGCATCCAGAATCGAAAAGAGAATGAGTGAAAACAATGTCAGCTTCACATGCGTTTTCCCATCCTGCCCGTCAGTCACATAGCCCAAAGCCGTCCAAACGAGGAAAAACAGCGAGCCCATGAAAAAAAGCACATTGAGTATCATCACAATCCTGAGCTGCCCTAATCCGAAATTGTTAATCGGGGATAAAAACGCCTGCATAAACATGGCAAAATACGGCCCCTGCCAATCCAGATACATGGATTTCACATAATCGAAAGAAGCCCCCACATAGGCAAAGAAAGGCACGTGAAAAGCGCCAATCCTGACGCCGTTGGTAAAATCATCGCCAATCAGCACCGTATAGCTTGCGCCCACACACATCACAACCGTCATCAGCCCTATCAAGACTATATTTAACACAGTGACAGCCGTCCGTCTATCCGCAATTTTTTTCAAGTTCATCTACATTTCTCCTTAGAAACTTTGATACAGAAATGCCGCCGTGTCATAGCTTCCGCCATAGATTCCCGTAATCAGCAAAAGCAGTACCACACCATAATAGCATCCCCATCTGACGGGAATCGGGCAGGCCGCCAAAGCGCCGCGCACATTCCTGCCACGCTCTTCCATGATCGAAACGGTAAGCCACAGCAGACATGCCGCAAGCAAAAGCAGAAAACCATATCTGCTCAGTCCATAATCCGTCACCGTAAGAATCCCCTCGCTCAAACGAAAGTCCGTCAAAAGGGAACGGTAGATCCTCCCCGCCTGTGCAAGACTCTCGGAGCGGATCAGTACATCCGCCAAAAAGACAATCACCCACGTTCTCGCCATACAGAACAGGGCGTACAGCTTCCCTTCCTTTATGTGCAATTTCTGTTTCCACTGTCCGTATCGGGATTCCAGCACCAAAGAGACGCACATAATGATTCCGTAGTACAGCCCCCACAAAAGATAACTCACGGTTCTGCCATGCCACGCGCCCGTCAGCAGCCAGACAAGCATAGTACCTATGATCCCAGTCACATGCCTGCCCATCTTCGGCCATCTCTTCTTCGCATTTTTTCCGATCTTTCTGCCGAATGCGGACATGACAAAAGAAAACATCACATAATCCTTAAACCACGTTCCCAGCGTAATGTGCCATCTGCGCCAAAATTCCGCCACCGACTTGGAAAAATAGGGCCGTCTGAAATTTTCCGGTAAAATAATGTCAAAGGTTTCACTGACGCCCAGTGCCATATCCATATAACCCGAGAAATCCGCGTAAAGCTGCAGCATGTAGAGCACCACCGCCACCGCATAAATGCTGCCCGGCGCTGCGTTCTCCCCGCCTCCGAACACATTCCCCACAAAGAGATTGATCCGGTCCGCAATCACCAGCTTCTTAAACGCGCCCCAGACAAACCGCTGTACGCCGAAGAACATCCTCTCATAGGCAAAAACGTGAGGTCTCTCAAATTCTCCCTGTAATTTTGCATACCGGTTAAAAGGCCCCTGCGTGATCGCCGGAAAATATGCCAAAAACAGTAAAAACTTTAAGAACCCCCTCTGCGCCTCACACTGTTCCCGCCCCACATCCACTACATAGCCGATGGCCGTCAGGGTGTAGAACGAAATTCCAAGAGGCATCACCACCTGTGAAAAAAAGGCATCCGCTCCGGGGGACAGCAAACCCGTTTTCTGCAAAAGCGGCAAAAGCACCACCATATATTTGGTGAAGAGCAAAATCCCCATACTACACACAAAATAAAGGATTTGAACACGTTTTCTGCGCCTCTCAAATCCCTGTTTCACTGTCTTTTTCTTTTCTTTATCCACACATTCCGCAAGGGCCTGCGCCTGCGCCGCAAGGCTCTGCTGTAGATAGAGCCCACAGGCGTAAGCCCCGGCCCCCGTAAGGAGCAGGCCAACCGGAATCCCTCCCGTGCCGATCACATAGAACAGACCGCTGGCTACAGCTAAAATAATCCACTGCCGTTTTGCGGGCACCAGATAATAAAGGGCGAAGGAAATGACCCACAATATCACAAAACCACTTGATATCAGCTGCATGGGAATCCTCCGTTCGTCTCTTCTTACGCCTCTTCCAACAGGCGTCTTACCAAATCCATAATCGCTTCTTTGTTTTTAAAATTCTCAGCCACCACATACTTGGCGTCGATCTCAATGTCAAAGACATCCTCCAATTCGCTCACAATGTTAATCACGGTGAAGGAATCGATCACGCCCTCCTCCATCATGTTTTC
The DNA here is from genome assembly GCA_002490705.1 of Lachnospiraceae bacterium UBA7202. GTDB lineage: Bacteria > Bacillota > Clostridia > Lachnospirales > Lachnospiraceae > UBA3282. The sequence continues at coordinate 91,981 of DKUO01000046.1, read as the reverse complement.
CCCCTCATAGCTGAGGGCTTCCTCGCAGTATTCCTCCAATATCTCTAACACCTTTTCTTCCATCTTATATCCTCCGTCTTTATAACAATCTGTATTTTATTTTCAGGAGATTTCCGTCCGCAAGGGGCAGATAAAGCGTTCCCGCCTCCTCCTTTTTCTTCTCCGGCGAAACCTTTCTATAGCGCAGGACCTCCGCCCGCGCTCCTTTCACCTCTGTCTGCAAAGGCGGAAACACACCGGTCTTCCCGTAATCCACACTGCGGAGCAGACGGTAAATTTTCTCCGGCTCCTCCTGCAAGTCCAAAAAGCCCTCCCCGGGCATTTCTGTGGACCGGTACATTCTCCGCTCCGGTGAAAAAGCCTGCGGTCTTGCTTCCGCTTTCTCTGAGAGAACCGCATCAAAACACTCTGTAAATCCCTCAAAGGCCAAATCCATCAGCTGCTCCGTCAATTCATAGGCCTTCGTGTCCGGGCCGATCCCGCAGGTTTTTTGTATGATGATATTGCCCTCATCCACACCTGCCGTCACATAATGCCATGTGATACCCGTCCTCTTTTCGCCCTGATATATCACCCAGCTTGGCGCATTTCTTCCGGGATAATCCGGCAGGAGCGCATTGTGGAAATTGATGATTGTAATTTCCGCCCGTTCCACCAGGGAAGCCGGAAACAGATAGTTGTTGCTGGCGGAAACAAGCAGCGTTTTCTCCTGTATTTCATTCAGATATCCGCCAAGCTCCCGCTTATCCGGCAGCACAGAAAAGGAAATCCCTCTCTCCTCACAGATTTTTTTCGTAACACTCAGGGCATGCTGCTCATGTTCGATAAATTCCAGCCGGTAGCCGTAATCCGCCTGTCTGTCCGCTATATACTTTAAGATTTCCCCGGCGGCCTTGCCGTATCCGATCACCACTACCCTTTGAAATTCCGTCTCCATACAGCCCCATTCTATAACATTAGCTATTTTATGTATTCCTTCAACTTCACTCTGTCAATCTTGCCGTTGGCGTTGATCGGCATTTTCTCCACCCGTATCAACTTATTCGGCAGCATGTACTCCGGCACCAGCCGGGAAATCTTCTCGTTGATATAAGCCTTCTCCAACTCCTCCTCGATAAAGAGCACAATCTTCTGGCGCTTTTCATCGTAAAGGCAACAGCACAGGGAGATCTCCTCCAGAGAGGACACCGCCGTCTCGATCTCTCCCAGTTCAATCCGATGCCCCATATGCTTGATCTGAAAATCCTTTCTTGAGAGGTAAATAATCTCCCCTCTCTCATTATACTTCACGATATCCCCCGTCCGGTAAATCAGCTCCGGTACTGCCTGATTCAGCGGATTCTGCACAAAGGCTTCCCTCGTCTTCTCCGGATTTTTATAATAGCCCATGGACAGGGACGTCCCCCTGACGCAAAGCTCGCCGGACTCCTCTCCCGTGACCGGTTCGTCTTTATCATTTAAAACAAGAATATCGGTATTCGGCATCGGAAAACCGATGGGGAGCGGTTCCTCATCGGAAAACTCGCGATCCACAATATAATAGGTACAGGCGTCCGTGATCTCCGTAGGGCCGTAGAGGTTGGCATACTGCACAGCCGGCAGAAATTTGCGCCATACGTTAAGCTGTTTGTTGGGCATCACCTCGCCGCAGAACAACACCCTTTTCAGTGTATCTGACAAGTCCACATTCCGAAACGCCTTCAGCTTCGCCACTACAATCAGCGCCGACGGCACCCAGAAAATCGTATTGATCCGTTTCTCTTTCAGATATTCCAACAATAAAACCGGCTGGGCAAAGAGCGTCTTCGGTATAATATAGGTTGTCGCGCCCGTTTTGAGGGTGCTGTAAATATCCAAAATAGAATTATCAAAATAAAAGGGAGCCTGATTGCCGAAGCTGTCCTTCTCCGTGATCCCAAAGGTTTCCGTCACCCAGTCGATATAGTCGATCACGGACCGGTGGTTGATTGTCACGCCCTTTGGAACCCCCGTGGAGCCCGAGGTGAACAGCACATACAAAAGATCAGTATCAACGCCCCGCCGTCTGGCCGCCTCCAAAGCCGCCTCCCGCTCCGGTTCCTCCGTCTCCTGCCTGCCGTCCGGCGCTAAAACCTCCTCCAGCAAAAGGAAATCTCCCCGGTAATCATAGGCGGAAAAAACCTCCCGCAAAGCCGCCGTGGTAATCACAACGCAAGGAGCCAAAACCTCCAAAATCTTGTTCACCCGGCTTCCCGGCATGTCCACATCGATAGGGGAGTAAAAGTTACAGCTATAGGCCGCCCCCATAAAGGACACAAGCACATCCACACCCTTTTCCAAAAAAACGGCAACGGGCTTTTTAAACAGTCCCCGCGCCGTCAGCTCGCAGGCAATCATTCTGGCCTGAAAGCGTAGCTCTCCAAACGTGATCTCTTTTTTTTCATCCGCATAGGCCGTCTTATCCGGGAACCGCTTCGCCGTCTCGTCCAGCCAATAGGTAACATTCGCCTTCATAGTTTCATCCTTATTTCGCCGGAATCACCGGATAATAGGTATCCGCCGTCTTCTCCGCCTTCACATGGTACACATCATACAAATCCGCCATGGTAAGCCCGCATCCCGCCGGGTCGTAGGATCCGTAAAGCGCAATTCCCTTCCGGGCCGCCAGAGCTTTTACCTTTTCCTCCACTTCTAACGTGATTTGAAAGGTTTCCTCAGATTCTATGTAATTATACATCATGGGCGAATAGGGTGGCAAGTACAAAATGACCTCCACGCCCGCCTGCTGCAGATCGTCAATCAGCCAAGAAAAATACTCAAAATGCTGTTCATCTATCTTCTCATAATCGGTCATGCGGTAGACCACATGCTCCCCCATGGCCTGTCTCGTCATTTCTTCCACATCCGCCGGATTTACCTCCCGAAGCTCCCGCTGATAGCTGACGCTCCCGTCCGAACGTTTAAGATAATCGTCAGTTTCCCAATCCTCCGTATAGGAGACGGCAAACCGTTTCCCCTCGGGAAGCAGGGTCACATTGTAGCGGAAGTAATCTAAGGAGAGCGTTTTTTTCCAGTCCCGGCCCGTATCCTTACGCGGATGCGTAAGCTCCGGGGACAATTTCCCATCTATGGCCAGCGACATATAATTCGCATAGCCTTCCAATTCCTTCCATTTCTCATTATCATGGCTTTTATTAAAAAGAAAAGCGTCCACGCCGATCACCACGGTTTCCGGCAGCTTGTCCTGTTTAAACAAAATACCCGACACCGCCAGAATATCATATATGGTGGCCTCCGAAAGCCCTGCATTGTAAAAGGAATCCGTCCCGAACATGGTATGATCAAAGGTATATACCCGGCTGGAGCCGAGAACCATAACCTGTGGTGCCTCCTCCATCCCGCTTAGGCGCGCCGCCAGAAGATTCCTGTCATTATAATCGGATTCCTCCAGCCCCTCCACATTCTTCCCCGCCGCCATCTGCGCGGCAATCCCATCGTAGGTGACGCGTAAGAGCGCATAGGAATCCACATACCAGTTGACCCATCCTATGAAAAGAAGCAGCGGTATCACAAACAAAACCGCCCTGCACCATTTTTTCATCCTCCGTACCTCCCTGCCGATACCGTCTATTGGGCCGCCTCTTCCTTCCCAAAACAAATGCCAAACAAAAAGGGCAGCGCCACAAACACCCCATAGGCATAACGGAATTCATTGTAAACCGGCGTCGCCAAAAACAGACTTCCAAGCAGCATAATACAGGGCAAAAAGACATACGCCTTCCGTCTTCTGTAAAGCGCACAGGCAAAGGCAAGCAGTAACAGCCACGTATTCATGCCAAGACTCCACACTTTGTTGTAAACTGCCTGAAACCACTGTAAGAACCCGCCCATGGCAAGCCCTGCGTCATAGCTGAAAAGCTTCCTCTGCGTTTCTATCCCAAAGGGATTATCCACCATAAAATACTCACTGTAAAGAATCTGCTCATGGGGAATATGTAAGGCGTAATATCCCGCCGTCTGCCTGATCTGGGCCTCCAGATACAGCATGGGATTTCTAAGCCCCACCCGGAGCCAGAGTTTCGCATACTCCCATTTATGATCCGCGATCACCTGCTGGTTCCCGTGCTCACGAATGTAGTTCTTCGTCATATCAAACAGATAGGGGTTATAATAGTCGTCAATCTGCGCCAAAGGCACCACGGCTTCCAGCATCCCCACTTCCTCTTCCGTAAGGCTTCCGCCTCTTGCATAGGCACACAGCAGATGCTGCGTGGGCATGGTCAGACTCTCGATTGTATCCGGCGGCTCCACTTGAAGCGCGTCAAGCACGAGGCCCTGCCAGAACAGGAAGCAAACAAGCACCGTGGCCACCGATAAATACAGGCCCTGCCCCTTCGGTTCTTTTCTCTGATTCCGCCCCTCCTTCTTCCTTCGGAAAAGCTGAGACAAAACCAGAAAAAAAGCCGTCCCCAGAAAGACAAAAATACCGTTGCTTCGAAGCAGGCAGACCGACAACCCCGTCAACGAAAACAGAAGCCACTGGTGCCGCCCGCTCTCCTTCCCGGAGGCACAGCGCCAAACTGCCCATAAAAAAAGCAAAAACGCCGCCGTGAACCAGGCGTCCTTTCCCATACAGATGCTGTACATAGCGTTAACCGGGAGAAACGCATAAAAGAAAACCGCGAGAACAAGCCATGGCAGCGCCGTACCCCTGCAATACAAAAGATACAGAAAAAATCCAAATACCGCCGCCGTCAGCGCCATCTGAAAAAAAGTATAGAACGCCACCGCTCCCGTGTAGCTCCCGAACAGTCCGTATCCCACCGTCAAAAACGCCTTCATGAGCAGCGTGTGAAAATAGGGATGGTGGTTGGAGCGCGCCGCAAGCCCCAGAGCCTGCTCCATCTGCCACACCGCATCATTGTTAAACCATGTGGGAAAATACATGAGATAATAGGGTAGATAACCGAGCAGGCACAACAGAAAGAAAAAGAACCAGACCTGCCAGCGTCTCCGCCGTCTGCACCCTAGTGAAAAAAGACTGTCCAACACCTTCTGCACTCCCGCAGGCAGATATGCCCGCAAAAGGATTCCGCCATTTTCCGACAAAAACCCCAGCAAGAGCAAAACACCGTAGCTGATAACCGTCCATAGCAAAAGCCTTCCCATATTTTGGGCATTGCTGTAGGGCGCAGACCTCTGCCAGTCTCCCAGAACGATGAAAAAAGCATAGCAGAATGCAAAGGGAAGCAGAATCAGAAACTGATATTTTCCCGGCCGTTTTATTCCTCTCTCCATCTCAGTCTCCTCCGTGTTCCCGCGCGGTTCTTAATCTCCCGCCGTCATTTTCCGTGTTTCTTCCGATATGTCTCACACACCTCGTCGATATAGTCGCGCCACTGTTCATAAACCGCCTCGTCGTTGGCCTTCTCGGCAATTTTTCTCGCGTTCCTGCCAAGCCTTTCGGCAAGAGCCGGATCTTCGATCAGGCGGTTGATCCCCTCCTCCATCGCCTTTTGGTCTTTGATGGGGATCAGCAGGCCGTCCACCTCGTTGGTCATAATCGTCCGCGGCCCGCCGCAGGGGCAGTCCGTGGCTACAATGGGAAGACCCAGCGCCATGGCCTCCATCAGCGCATTGGGAAGTCCTTCCCAGTCCGAGCTGAAAGCAAAGAGAGCCGCATCCGCAAGCTGTTTCTCCAAACTGTCGCTGGCTCCCATCAAATGCACATACTCCTGCGCGTGCAGCTCCTCGATGGTCCTCTCCAAAAGCTCCTTGGTACCGTCTTCCGTATCTCTTCCGTATATTTTCAAATCATAATCCGGGTGTTTCTTATGCACCTCATGGAAGGCGCGGATCAGCATGACCTGATTTTTAAAGTCCACCAGCCTTCCCGACTGCACCACCGTCTTCGTCCGCTTCGCAGGCTCCGGCACACCGATGTATTTGGGATTCAGGGGATTTAAAATGATGCGGGAATTTTTCTGCAGTCTCGGCGCAAAAAATTCCCTCGCCCCCTCCGTCTGAAAAACACAGCCGTCGGCCCGCGGAAAAAGGAATGGAATCTGTACCTTGTCAAAGGGCCTGTCGTAATGGCCCACCGGGTCTGTCCGTATGGAGATAATCACCGGAATCTTGATAAAGAAAGCCGCCGTCAGCCCACGATACAACGCTTTTCTGGCAAAGGGAATCAGGATATCCGGCTTCTCCCGCTTCAAAAACTGTTTCAGGTAGCGGATGCGCAAAAGAAACTGCACAATACGGGGCTTCTTCTCGTCGCCCTCCCGCAGTCCCACATGCACGCGCCGCACACGCTCGTCTATCCAAAATTCATCCTCGCCCTGCCACTCCGTAGCCACAAGCACCTCATAGCCGTTTTTCACAAAACGGTTGGACAGATTAGACACCACCCGCTCCGCGCCGCCCTGTTCCAGACAGTTCAAATGAAAAGCTATTTTAGTCATTCGCCCACTCCCTGATTTTCCGAATATATTCTTCCTTGGAGAAAACACCTGCCCGCTCCACCGAAAGCCTGCTGTAGCGCGCCATTTCCTCCTCATTCTGCATTAGCTCAATCACCCGGGCCGCCGTGTCTCTCTCTCCCTCTTCTATGTGGAAGGCGTCCATATCCGGCTCTTTTCCCATATTGGGCACCAAAATCCCGTATTTACCGTCAAAAATCTCCGCCGGTCCTGTCATGCAATCCGTGGCCACCGCCACAAGTCCCATCGCCATCGCCTCCACCAAAGCATTGGGAAAGCCTTCCCAATAGGAGGTGAGCAGATACAGCGACCCCTTTTTTAAATAGGGATACGGATTCTTCTGAAGCCCCGCAAAGCACACCGCATCTGCAATCCCCAAATCAGCCGCCAGCTTTCGGTAAGGCGTAAACTCTCCCTTACCGATAATCAAAAGTCTGGTATCCGGAAGGGCTTCGTGTACCATGGAAAAAATTTTGAGCAGATGCCAAAAGCCCTTGACCACATCTTCCCGTCCCATGGATACAATGATCCGGCCATCCCTCCACGGAATCTGCGCCTCCGCTTCCTCTGCCCGCGCCCGTATCTGTGCAATGTCAAAGAACCCCTGCAAAGTATAGGTATGGTCACAGGCGTATTTCTCCTCGATCATCCGCCGGAGAGTCTCCGAACAGCACAAAAGTTTATCGGAACGCCTGCAAAACAATCCGAGCCACGAGCTGTCCATATCCATATAGCTCATGACGCCCAGCCAGCATTCCGGGCCCCGCCGCAAAAAAAGCCGGCCCGCAAAGATATTTGCCAGATTGGCCGTAGGGCCGAAGCTGTAAGCAATGTCAATCCGCTCCCGCTTTTTCAACTTATTCAGCCTGTACCCCCGCCGGAACACATTGAAAATTTTGGCCAGTTTCCCGGGACGGCTCGGCAGACCCAGATCGATAACAGGAACGCCTTCCACATCAAAATCTATATTTTGGGAATCAAAAATGGCAATCTGTACCTCAAAGTACGGTTTTAAAATAACAGCCGTCATTGCGCAGACCTTTTCCGACCCGCCCTGATGTAGGGACGGTACAATCAGCAGTAATTTTTTCATAAGCCGGAGCAATCCCCCTTTTCATAAAAGAGACTGTATCCGCCGGCCTGCGTGTACACATTAAATCCAGCCGCAGTCAGTTCATGGGAAGTGTCCCTGCGCTCGTAATCCGTCCGCTTCAAAATCTCCTCCGCCCAGTTTAGCGCCGGCTGCTCTATGCTCAAATAGGTCACAAGATCTGTGGCCTTCGCTTCCCTTGTAACGGTATCCGACACAAAACACCTCAGGCCCGCCGCCTGCGCTTCCACAAGCACCCCCGGCAGGCCCTCAAAAAAGGAGGGCAGAAGAAACAGATCCATGGCCTGATAATATCGTTCCGTGTCCCTGCAATTTCCCAGAAACCTGACCTTACCGCCAATCCCCAGCTGTTTGCAGCGTTCTTCCATGGCAATCCTGCCCTCGCCCTCTCCTAACAGGAGCAAAACGGCGTCGGGGCGCTCCTTGCAGACCGCCGCAAATACCTCCAAAAGATAAGGATGATTCTTCTGATATTCAAACCTCCCCACATGGCCAAGCACCAGCTTCCCGGAAAGGCCAAGCTGCTCTCTCGCCGTCTCTCTCAGCTTTTCGTTGTAGGTGAACCTTCTCACATCAATGGCGTTATAGATAATTTTAACCTTTCCCGCATTCACCACAGCTCTTCCGAACACATCCTGCCCCGCAAGCGTCGAGCAGGCAAAGCAGAAATCCGCCTTCCCGGCCAATTCCCGTCTAAAGAAACGGGTGGCCGCCCCTTTCAGGCCCTTCACCACACCCGCATTTCTGGCATGCGCCACTGTGATCGGCACTCCGGCCTTCTTCGCAATCGGCAGATAAATCCCCGCGGTACTGGTCATATGTCCCTGTACCACCCGGAATTCCTTATGCTTCGCAAAAAATTTGCGGACAGCCCTTTTGTAAAGAAAGTAATTATATACCTTAAATTTCGGAAGCACATAAATATGCCCTCCCATGGACAAAATTTCCTCGTCATAAAACTCAGGTTCCCTTTGGTTCACAGATGCGCTATGAACCAAAAAGTCAAACTGAATCTCCTCCCGATTCATCTGCCTGTAGAGATCCATAATCCGGCTTTCCGCACCGCCAAGCCCGACCCCGCCGAGCACATGCAACACACGTATCGGCTTCTTCATACCAGTATATCCCCCATTTTCAGCACAAGACCGCTCTCGTACCGGTCAATCAAAAGGGAGCCGTCCACCGTGCGCACCACCGGTTTCCCGTCGAAGACGTCGATCACCTCGCCCGGCGCATACGCTGAAAAATCAATCATTTCATCAAAAGGATGGGCTTCCCAGATGCGCACCTCCTCCCCTCTGCAAAGAGCAAAGGCTCCCGGAAACGGCGCTGCCACCCCGCGGATCAAGTTATAAATATCACGTGTTCTTTTATGAAAATCCACCTTGCCGTCCGCCGCCGTGCGCTTCTCATACCAGGAATCAAAATCCTTGGAATCCGTCCTGATTTCAATATGGCCGTTTTCATAGGCAGCGAGGAGTTTACGAATCAGCCGTTTTGAACAAATCATATTTTTATACTGCGCCGTGCGGATATCATCATGGGGCGTGATGGAGAACATTTCTGTGGCAAACACATTGGGGCTGTCCGCCTTCTCGTCATAGCGGAACAGATTCAGGTTAAAACGGGTGTCTCCGAGGATAATGGACCAGTTCAACGGTGAGCGCCCTCTGCCGAAGGGCAGATACCCGCTGTTTCCGTGAAAGCCGTATATACCGTATTTAAAACAGTCCAGCACGGATTTCGGGATGATTCTCTGCCACCCCATGGAAATGCCGATATCAAACTCATTCTCCTGCATGAATTTCTGCGTTTTTTCGTCTGTCAAAAAATAGCTGTCTGCCTCATGCACGGGAATCCCGTATTTCTCCGTCAGAACAGACAGGCCCTTGTAGCCGGAAACCTGATTTTTCTTCGTCACCTCCGGGCTGATCGTGATGACCAGATCCACGGGACAGATCTCCTCCCTGATAAACTGAATGATATTTTCCGAAGTGTCCTTCACCCCGAACACAACAACCCTGTACTTCATAGCTTTCCCATCCTTATTTTTACTTCAGATATTCCTTATACCAGTCGATCGCGAGCATAATTCCCTTCTCGAAATCATAGGAGGGGTCATACCCCAAAAGCTTTCTCGCCTTGCTGATATCCGCATTGGAATCGCGCACATCACCTTTTCTCGGCGGCCCGAAATCAGGCGCAACATTCACACCAAGGGCCTGACAAAGCTGGTTGTACATGTCAATCAGATAAAGTCTTCCCCCCGCGCCAATGTTAAAAGCCTCCCCTGCCGCACTGCTGTCCGCCTTGCAGGCGCGCAGATTCGCTTCAATCACGTTGTCAATATAGGTAAAGTCCCTCGATTGTTTTCCGTCCCCGTTGATGGTAGGCGTCTCCCCGTGAAGCAGCTGTTTGATAAACTTCGGGATCACCGCCGCATACATGCCGTCCGGGTCCTGCCTGCGGCCAAACACATTGAAGTACCGCAGTCCGTAAGTATCAAGACCGTATAATTCCTTGTAGAGCCGACCGTACTCCTCGTCCGTTTTCTTTGTCAGCGCATAAGGCGAAATCACCTTTCCCTCATGTCCCTCTCTCTTGGGAAGCTCCGTTGAATCTCCGTAAACGGAGGAACTGGAAGCGTAGACGAATTTTTTCACCCCGGACTGTCTGGCCGCCTCCATCATATTTAACGTCCCCCGGATATTGACCTCCTCGTACAGCAGAGGCATCTCAATACTTCTGGGCACGCTTCCCCAGGCCGCCTGATTCAGCACGTAATCCGCTCCCTCGGCCGCTTTCTTACAGGTTTCCAGATCCCGGATGTCCCCTTTGATAAAGGTAAATCCCTCTTCCTTCAAAAAAGGTTCAATATTCTCATACTTTCCGGTGGACAGATCGTCCAGACAGCGAACGGTGCATCCCATGGCAAGCAGGGCCTCACAGAGATTTGACCCGATAAAGCCCGCGCCTCCCGTTACAAGAAATACCGTCCCCTTTTCAAATGTAATGTTCTGATAGCTCATTTTTTACCTCTCCAAAATAATTTATTTTCACATACTTCCCTGACCAACAGATACAGCGCAATATAAAACGGCGCAAAACCGTATATCATATAGCGGGAAAGACACATAATTGTAATCGACGTTGCGCACACGTTCGCCGCGATAAACAAAAGCGCCGTCCCCATGACAACCGCCGCAGAATACCTCTTCTTTGCGAAAATCTGCCAGAGCGACAGTCCCGCCGCAAACAGATAGAGCAGAAAAGCAATCGGATTAATCAGAGGGTGCACCACCGCAATGCTTCTGACAAACCCATTCCTGCAAAGGAGCAGATAATCATAGAACCACTGTCCGAAGCAGGCGGGCAAAAGCTTTTTGATCATCTTTCCCGCCATCTCGTCGGACATGCTGCTCTGCTCGTAATAATCCACCTCGCCCAGACTGAAATAATAGGCTGACAACCTCGCCTCTAAAATCTGGAATTTCAGAACGTCGTGATTATCCTCCAGATAGGCGGCCCGTTCCGCAAAACTGTCTCCGGCAAATTTATAATTCAATCCCCGGTCCTGTGCCTCCTTATAAAACCGGTCAAAAAAGGCCTGTTCCAGATCCCCTTCCTCAAAAACCTCTCTGTCCTCCTCGTCGCAGGCATACATCACATTGGTCAGGGTATTTACCTGGCCGTAGGTGTTGCCCATAAAGTACCCTGTAACGCCGTAATTATACACATGCACCGTCAGATCCCGCAGAAGAAAAACGAGGATCACTGCCGAGGCGTACACAAATAACATCCGGTATTTTTTGTGTGACAAAACGCGGATCCCCAACAGAATCGCCCACAGAAGAATAGTGGTCATCATCTGTCCTCTGGTCATGGAGAGAAGGTACGAAAAAGCCAGCGCATATGCGGCATCCCTTCCACGACCTTCAAAGAGCGCCCGCAGAAGAAAATACAAATAAAAAGTAAACAGCGGAATGCACAGCGCCTCGCTCATCACCGAATTTTCCAAAAAAATGTGCAGGGCAGACACATAACGCGTGATCAAATGCGGCGCCAACTGTAAGGCTGTCACCAAAAGCTCTTCCCACAGCTTAAGCCCAAACCGCCTTGTCAAATATTCTGTGAGCACTGTAATCCCAAGCGCCGTGAGAATCCCTTGCCCGGCCATCGCCGGCACCAGGCTCTCCTGCCCGAAAATGGTCCGGAAAACCGCCAGATAAAGAGGATAAAGCGGTTCTCTGTGAATATGCATCGTAATATACTGTTCGGAATCATTATAGACGCCGACGCCGCCGACTGCAAGCAGTCCCAGAAAAAAGGCAAGAAGCCCTGCGAAAAGACACAGAGCTCTCTTTTTGTCTCTATTCAATCCTACAATCTCCAATACAGATAATCCTCTGTCAGATACTCTTTGCGGTTCAAAATCCCTTTCAGATCCATCAGCACCTTTCTCTTGTGCTGCGGATTATAGAAGGAAGAAATCCTCTCCCTGTCAAGGCTTAAGAACTGCTCATGGGCCACCGCCACAATCAGAGCGTCCACATTCCTGATATCGTCCATCGTCTGGAACGTAATCCCGTAAAGCCGCTTCGCCTCAGAGGCGTCAGCCGCAGGATCCACCACCATAGGAACAATCCCGTATTCCCCAAGCTCGCGGTAAATGTCTATCACCTTCGTATTTCTGGTGTCCGGACAGTTTTCTTTGAAGGTAAAGCCCAAAATCGCCACCTTTGCATGTTTGACGGGAATATTTGCCCGAATCAGGTCCTTCACCAGGCTCTCCGCCACATACTTGCCCATATCGTCGTTGATTCGTCTGCCAGAGAGAATGATCTGAGAATGATACCCCAGCTCTTCCGCCTTGTAGGTCAGATAATACGGGTCTACGCCGATACAGTGTCCTCCCACCAGCCCCGGCATGAAGGGCAGAAAATTCCATTTGGTCCCCGCCGCTTCCAACACGGATTTTGTATCAATCCCCATTTTGTGAAAAATGATGGAGAGCTCATTCATGAAGGCGATATTAATATCTCTCTGGCTGTTCTCGATTACCTTGGCCGCCTCCGCCACCTTGATGGACTCCGCACGGTAAACGCCTGCCTCCACCACCAGCTCATAGACCTTTGCAACGGTGTCAAGGGTTTCCTCGTCCATCCCCGACACGATCTTTGTGATCGTCTCCAGCCTATGTACTTTATCTCCCGGATTGATGCGCTCAGGAGAGTACCCTATTTTGAAGTCCACGCCGCATTTCAAGCCGGACTCTTTTTCTAAAATCGGCACACAGATATCCTCGGTCACACCCGGATATACGGTGGACTCAAATACTACCACAGAACCCTTTGTCAAATTCTGCCCCAGAATACGGCTTGCTCCCTCCACAGGAGACAGATCCGGCGTGTGGTCGTCATTGACCGGCGTGGGAACCGCCACAATGTGGAACTTTGCCTCTCTCAGCTTTTCAGGGTCAGCCGTGAAATCCACCTTTGTATCCCGGATCACCTCGTCGCCAACCTCGTTTGTGGGATCAATTCCCTTCTTATACAGGCCGATCTTTTCCTCGTTTAAATCAAAGCCCACCACCTTGATCTTCCTCGCAAAAGCCACTGCAATCGGCATCCCCACATAACCGAGGCCCACCAGAGAAAGCTTTTCCTCTCCGCTCACCAGCTTCTCATATAAATCCATTGTCGTCCGTTCTCCTTTTTATGTGTTCTTGTATTCTGTTCCGCTCTATCTGCGTATTCCTCTTTCAGCGCTCAATCCCTGCCGAGAATATGCGACACTTCATCCATATAGGCCGCCGTCACAAACCGACGGTCAAATTCCCGCTCCATCTTCTCTCTGCCGCGCCGCCCCATGGCTGCTCGTTCCTCTGTGGAAAGGGAAAGGAATTTTTCCATGGCGTCTATCAGCTCAACAGGCTTTCCCGGCGTAAAGCCAAAGCCTGTCACGCCTTCCTCAAAAGCCTCCTTACAGCCACTGATATTCGAAGCGATAACCGGCCTGCCCGTAGCCGCGCCTTCAATCAGCGCATTGGACATTCCCTCATGGAAGGAAGCTACCACGATCGCGTCTGCTGCCGCCAGATACTCGTGTACCTGCGTGTGAAAGCCGATCTGCCTGATCACGCCCTCCCTCTCCAGATCATCCAGAAGTTCCTGATAATCCTCGTCACAGTAACCCATGATATCAAAAAATATCCGGCTGCTATGTAACCGTTTCGCGGCCTCGATATATTCAAGGATGCCCCGTTCCTTCATCACCCGTCCCACAAACAGGAAATGGGTTTCTTCGCCTGTAGGATACGGCTCATATCTGTGCTTCTCCAGACTCACACCGGAACCCATGACCATCCGTGTCCGCTTCGCCGTGATACCCATGTTCTGAAAAATTCCTTTGTTCTCCTCATTCTGAAAGAACACACAGGCCGCCCGTTTTAAGCCCGCGCGGTACATCCCGACGATCAGCTTAAGCAATGGGCCCTTCCTGTCAAAAGCGCCCCCGAGTCCCGTGATCGTAGCCAGATAGGGAATCTTCCTCATGCCCGCCGCAAATCCACCGTATATATTAGGCTTGATCGTATAGGTCACAACCAGATCCGGCTTAATCTCCTTCATCATTTTAACGTAAGCGCGGTATAACTTCAAGTCCTCAAGCGGATTAATACCCCTGCGGTTGATCGGTGTCCTGATAATACGGCATCCCAAAGCCGTAAGCTCCTTCTCCTTCACGTCGTCCGGCATGCTCACCCAGACTTCATATTCTGCGCAAAGCGCCTCCATAAATTCCCCGCGGAAGTCATACAGGCCGCCAGAGGAATTCGTCAGAACTAAAATTTTTTCCATAAAATGGCTTTGCCTTTCCTGTTATTAAAATAAATCTGAATGTGTCCCGGTTCGGAACAAAAACAATGCAAGCGCATCCTGATTAATACGGTAAACAAGAAGCCAATCCGGCTCGACATGACACTCCCGAAATCCACTGTAATTGCCTGCCAATCCATGATCACGGTACTTTTCATCCAACTTTTTCTCAGATGCCAGCATCGTAACAACATCCCGCAGACGTTCCATTTGATAACCGCGCTTTTTCGCCAGCTTTAAATCTTTTTTAAACTGGTTGGACGGCACAATCTCAAGCATCCGCCAGCACCTCGTCTACCATGTCGTTAAACGATTGATACCGTTTATAATCGCACGGGTTCCTTTTCATCTCTTCATATTCATCCAGAGCCGCTCTGGTTTCTGCATTTGGCGTAGAACGTTTCACTTCAAAAGGAATGCCGTCATGGTTAATTGCCGAACGCAAAAACATATTAATGGCAGAGGACATATTTAACCCAAGATCGCTAAAGAGCGTCTCTGCCTCCTGCTTCAACGCAGCATCCACGCGCACATTAATATTTGTCGTTGCCATACAATCACCCCTTTATCGCTATCTTCACTACCATTATATCCTCAAATGAGCACAACGTCAACGAAACAGCTCGATTTGTTTTGCGCTGTGTTGTTATCTTTTTACATGCTAATTCCGGCTCTACGGTACAATCTCTTCCCCGGCCATATCCCGTATCATCACCTCATTATACTTCATCATGCAGATTCCTTCCTCGTATGCGCCGATGCGCACCTCGTTCTCCTGCCCTGCCAGATTGCGGATCACCGCTGCCGGCATATTCACGCCGCAGGCGTAGGCATGAGGATAGCCGCCGCCGAAACGGGGATTCACCTCGGAAATATAATAAACGCCGTCAATCTCAAAAATATCAATATCTATCATGCCGCGGAAGCCGCATTGTTCTGCGAAGTCCCTTATCAGGGAAAAAAGCTTTTCATCCTGAAAGGACACGGATTTATCTGTCTCTCCCGCCCGCATCTTGATCTTCTTCTTCACAAAAATATCCGTACATTTCCCGGAAAGCATGTCCACATACACATCCGCGCCGAATTCCTGTCCGTCCATATATTCCTGTATCATCAGATCGTCAAAGAGATCACAGAGCACTTCAATCTCTTTTTGACTTCCCACTTTATTAATATGGATGCTGGCGCTGCCCCGCACAGGCTTCACAAAAACAGGGTAAGAAATCTCCCCTGCGGCCTCGGCCCGATAAAAAGACTCCTTGTCCCTGTAACATTTTGCCGTAGGAATCTGCATTTTCTGTAATAATGCAAACATCCTGTACTTGTCAAAGCAGGTTTCCACCAAATCATAATCAGATACAATGGGCGTTGTCCCCACCGCCAGAAACCGCTCCCGTTCCCTGGCAAGAAGAGACAGCTCGGGATCGATCAGTGAGAAAACACCCGTTATCTTTTCTTTTTCACAGATATCCAGAATCACATCCAAATAGCCCGGCGCTGTGATGCGGGGCACAAGGTAAAAGGCATCCGCCTCATACACCGCAGGCGCCAGATTGGAGCAGTCCGTGGCGATCACACGTCCCCTGCCCGAAAGCTCCTTCTTAAAATACTGCACCACCTTGTCGCGGGTGCCCGCACTCAAAATCAAAATATTCATGCCTCTAAACTCCCTGTCTCTTCAAGCCGCTTTTTTCGGATCTCCGCAAAATTTCCCTCCGCCGCATTGGTATCCTCCGCCACCTCGTCCGTGTGCCCGAGCACCGTCTGTACCGTCATCCACAGCACCTTCATATCCATGCCGAAGGTCAAATGTTCCACATACTCCACATCCTTCTGAAACCGCCTGTCCCAGTCGAGAAAATTACGCCCACTGACCTGCGCAAGCCCCGTCAGTCCCGGCCGTACCGTATGGCGAAGGCGCTCCCTCTCTGTGTAGTAGGGCAGATAGGAGACGAGCAGGGGCCTTGGCCCTATGATACTCATATCGCCCTTTAAAATATTAAACAGTTCGGGCAGTTCATCCAGACTCGTGGCCCGAAGAAACTTCCCGAATTTGGTCAGACGCTCTGCATCCGGCAGAAGATTTCCCGCCGCATCCCTTTTGTCCGTCATGGTACGGAACTTACACAGGGTAAAAATCTTTTCCCCTTTTCCCGGCCGCTCCTGATGAAAAAAGACGGGACTTCCCAGCTTCACCCGCACCAGCACGGACAAAACCAACAGCACGGGGCTGAGTACGATAATGGCGCATAGGGAAAGGATAAAATCCAGGCATCTCTTGATATATTTCTTGTACATTTATTATTCCTCTCTGAGGATAAATTATGTCTTACCCGCAGTGCACACTCGAAAATCTGCGGCTGCCATCGAGTTTATTATATCACACCCCCTCCACTGCCTCAATCAAATTATCATACCGGTCCGGCAAACCCGATTTCCTTCCTCTACTTAAGATTTCTCCCGTTCCGATACTGCGCATACAGCAGCAAAATTCCGGCGATTGCGCCAAAAAAGATCAACGATTGGATAAAGGGCATGAAATTATAGGGACCCCCTGTCCAGAAATCGGCAAAATCATTGCTGACATAGGTCATAGGCAGTGTGGCCGCCGCCTTTCTCGCCGCCTCCGGGAGCTGATCCGTAGAGATCCCCATCATACCGGTCAGCATCATCAGCATAAAATAAACCGTCATAGTAATCCCAAATGTAATGCCGAATTTTCGGAAAATTTCTGCAAGGGAATGGGCAATTACCAAAAGGATGATCCCGATCAGATACAGCGATGCCAACAGACAGATCACCGACGAGGCGGCCGGTTTCGGAATGTCCATCGTAATCATTTGAAACACGGCATAAATCACAAAGGCGGCAGTCATGACAATCATATGCGCAATAATTTTCGCCGCCAGAAGACTTCTCTCATGAAACCCGAACAATCGCATTCTGAGCGGCACTTCACGCTCCACTTCCTGCGAATACAGCGCGCCGTATCCGATAAACATAATGGACATCGGAATAATAAGCGACATACTGAGCATAATGGATACGGTTACCTTGTCTCTTGCCGCTTCCGGCACCTGTGCGCCGATTGTTTTCGAGAAAATAAACGTCATGATATTGGGAAACACGATTCCGAAAAAGTGCGTCATAAAATTGCCATTGATGTTACAAAGCTCGTATAAAACCATATTTAGATTACATTTTTTTCGTTTCATCTGTCTTTCCCTCCCTGCGCCTTCCCATAAAACTGTTCTCTGGCGTTGATCGACATAATCTCAATATCCGAACTGCTCCGTTTAAAATTCACGTCGTTGTCCACCAGAATAGACAGCAGCCTTCTCTCCTCCTCCTTATCCCGGCAGGCCAATGCGATCAGATGATTCGGAGATTTCAAAGCGCGGAACCCCTTCGTCAGACTTTCGTTTACCGGATTGTTATCGAGAATGAAAATCGCGTCCCCGCAGTATGTCCTGAACAATTCCTGTGTTTTTCCGTAAGCGATGACTTTTCCCTGATCCAACAGCAGTATCTTATCCGCAAGCTGCTCCAATTCTTCATAATAGTGGGACACGATAATCAGAGAATCCTCTTTATCCCGATACCACTCCACCATTTTTTCCATCAGCTTCTGCCTCGTCTCAAAATCCAACCCCGATGTAACTTCGTCATAAAAAGTCAGTTCCGCCTTCTGCATCATAACCATAATGATGGTAAACTTCTGTTTCTGCCCGCCCGAAAGCGCCGAATACCTTTTGGACAAGCATTTCTCAAATTCAAAAAAGGCAATCAACTCCTGCAACTCTTTATTTTCCTTTATCTTCGTATCCAAAACCGTCTCCATGATCCGCTTAACCGACATGGTCGTCACATACGCATTGTTCTGCATATGCGCCGCCATTTGTTCCGGCTTCAGATCTGTTATAATCCTGCCTTCATACTTTGTTAATCCTAAGATCGCCTTCACAAGCGTTGTTTTCCCCGCCCCGTTGGAGCCGATTACACCAATGCGCTCTCCCTTCTCAAAGCCAAGCGGACTGTTTATCTGTAAAGCGGTATGATTCCCGTATTTTACCTGCAATTGTTTGATGGTAAGCAGCATATTTCCCTCCGTTCCTGTGCATTTAACCCTATTGCCTTGCTTCCCTCTTAAAAGATAAAACTGCCTGTACGCCGTTCTCAATATTATCAACTCTCAGATCATATCCCATAAGTCTGCTGTAATAAGCGGCTACATACAGTCCAAGACCTTTGCCTTTCCCGCCGCCGTCGCTGCTGACAAACGGCTCTAACAGATTCGGCAGCAGCTTGTCGTCAATCGTCACGCCGTAGTTCGTGATGCATATCTCCCCGTTGCTGATCCCGATGGTAATTTCCTGCTGCTCCGGTGTGTACTGGATCGCATTGGACAACAGATTATCGACTATTTTTTTGAGAATCTCCCTGTCCGTAAACACAACGCCGCTTCCTGCGGCCGACACCCGCAGACCCTTGTCCTCTGTCTGCACGGCATAATCCCGCATCAGTTCCTGCGCCAGCGCTTCGACTGCCACTTCCTCCGGCTGTATATTTTCTGCACGGTAATTCAGATACAGAATATCCTCCACGATTTTCCTCATAGATAACAACTGTTTTTTTACTTCCGGCAGATATGCCTTCGTGTCCTTGTACTTCCCGACCTCGTTCATCATCCCTTCCACCAAAAGAAGCGCCGCTGCAATCGGGGTCTTTAGCTGATGGGAGGATGCCCGCAAGAATATCTCCCTGCGTTCGTTTTCCTCTTTCAACAGGCTGTTCTTCTGTTCCAATTCTTCGTAATTTTTGCGCAGTCTGCCGTACAAATCGCTTAGATTTCTCCCCAATTGACTGATTTCGTCTTTACCGTCTGAAACAGACACAAACTCAGCCGGCTCAAAGCCCTCTGTCAGTCCCATGCTCTCCGCATGGTTGGCAAGCCTGATGATCGGATTCACAATCTTTCCCGAAAAAAAGCCGGAAGAAATCAACACCATCAGAAAAATGACGGCAACAATCATCGGCAGACTTCCCATGACAACCGGTGTAATCTCCCCCATCTGCGGCGTCATGGTAGGCAATGCCGTGATAATGAGTGCATCCTGCGTCCGTCCTGCCGCAATATAGGTGGTATAACTGTAATCGCCGTCCGACACGCCTCCCTCATACACGACGGTATCTCCTGACCCGATGTGCAGTTTATCGTATTCGTCCCTATAATTTTGTCCGCCGCCCTGTTCCTTTTGCTCTAGCTCGACTGTAACCGGTGCATCCTCAGAAAAGAGACGCTGTTTGGCGAATATATCACTGAATTTATCCTTCCACTGGCCAAAATACCTCGTAAAATCCTCCTGCCATTCACTGTCAAACAGATCCGCTCCATCCGCATTCTCCGACTGTCCTAAGCGCTCCACGTCTCCCATCATGGTTCTGGTGCGGTCCAAAAGCGCCTGTAGCTCCTCATCCTGTACGGTGAACGTGAGCTTAAAAAATTTCCCTGTTACATAAACTTGATCCCCAACATTCGGCACTTCCATGGTAAACACCGACGACGGATTCTTCACCCTCAGATTTTCATAGCTTCTCTCTTCCATATACCCTTTCTGAATCTCTATAACCGATTCCAGATTGCTGTCCATCACATAATCCACATACAACGACGGTAGCATCAGCACAAAGTATCCCATAACAAAAGCAGTCATGATCACTGCCAGCACAATGCTGTACAAAAAAGTCTTTTTTTTGAGTCCCATCCTTATTCCTCCCGAAATTGATATCCCACTCCGATCACTGTTTTAATACAGTCTACCGGCAGTTTTTTGCGCAGATTTTTGACATGTGCATCTATGATTCTGTCATTTCCCACATAATCCTCATTAAAAATCTTGAGAATCAACTGTTCTCTCGTGAAGACCCGACTCGGCTCCTTCATCAAAACCTGTAACAGCAAGAACTCACTCAGCGTAAGCTCCAAAGACTTTCCGTCAAAAAAAGCCTGATAAGCGTCATCGTGAATGGCAAGTCCTTTTTCCTGCTGTGCCCCGGTTCTCTTCACGCGCCGCAGAATTGTTTCCATTCTCTTCAACAGAATAATAGGCGATACGGGCTTGATCACATAATCATCGGCATACAAATTAAACGCCTGTACCTGCGTTCTTTCATCATCCAAGGCCGTGAGCATAATGGTCGCCATGTCCGGGCTGTGTTCCTTGATGTACTGCAAAACTTCTAAACCGCTCACTTTCGGCACCATAATGTCCAGCACCGCCATATCAAATTGCTGTTTTCCGAGAAGTTTCAGCGCCTCTTCCCCGTCCGTAGCACAGATAACCCTGTAATTCTGCATTTTCATGTACTCCGTCAGCACTTCCCGTATCGTCGGCTCGTCTTCCAGAAATAAAATGTTCATGTCCCTTATTGCTCTCCTTTTCCTGTGCACGGTTTTATTTTAGCATGGTGGTATGAATTTCATATGAAGATACTGCGATTTTGCCAAGTATTTTTGCCGGCAGGAAATTTCCCGCATCATAAAACAAAACCACAGTTATCGTTACAGATTTTGCAAAAAATACAAAAACTGCTATGATAACTGTGGCTTTTCGCCCTAACCCTCCATCAAAAACGTAATCATATTCTTATGAATAATCCCGTCCCTTGAAAAGTCGTGTTTATCCATGGAAAGCACATACTTCGGATAATTGTCCGCAATCGCCGAAAAAGCGCCAAACTCCCTGTCAACCACCGACTGCTCCGCCAGATAATACGCCACCTGATAATACTCTCTTTTATCACCTCTCACCGCGACAAAATCCACTTCTCCGTTTGGTATCTTTCCGACATACACTTCATAATCCCTGTTCTTAAGTTCATTATATACAATATTTTCAAGCATGGCGCCCATTTCCAGTTTATAACCGCTGTTATGAATCCGCCCCAGCCCCAGATCCGTCAGAAAATATTTATCCAACGTCGTGAGAAGCTGCTTCCCGCGAATATCATAACGCTGCGCCTTGCTGACAATCAGTGAAGTCTGTATATGCTCCAAATAATTATACAGCGTCTGCGCACTGACTGTACGATCCACACTCTTAAAGTAATTCAAAATTCCCTTTGCCGAAAAGGTCTGGGACGGATTCAGCATCAGATACTCCATAATACGGTTGATCAGGTCAACCTCCTTCGCCCCTGTTCTCTGCACAATATCCCGTAGCACAATGGAATTATATAAATCTCGTAAAAAAGTTCTCGTCTCCGTTTCCCCCTTCATGGAAAACCGCTGCGGCATACCTCCCCAGTTCATATATTCAATCAGGTCATCATCCGAAGGCTCCTCTATCTGCCTGATCTTGCAATATTCAATAAAGGAAAACGGCGTGATCCGAAAGCTCACATACCTGCCAGACAGCAAAGTCGCCAGCTCGCCCGACAACAGCTTTCCGTTAGATCCGGTGATAAAAATACTTACATCCCAAGTCGCCCGGAAGGAATTGATCACACGTTCAAATTCATTTACCATCTGTATTTCATCAAAGAAGAGATAATATTTCTTTTCATTTTTTTTTTGTTCACAAATATATTGATAGAGTTTTTCCGCATCTGTAATATACGAATATTGAAAATCCTCAAAGTTTATATAAATGATCTGCGATTCCTCAACGCCGTTTTCTGTCAGTTCGTCCATAATCTGTCGTAAAATCACCGATTTACCCGAACGTCGCAGGCCAATCAGGACTTTGATCAGTTCACTGTCATAAAACGGTCTTATTTTATTTAAAATTTGTTCCCGAATAATCATGGCAATCCTCCATGGCAAATAATATATCTACAGTATGCTCTCTATCCATGTAATTATAATAGAATAATATTTAAAAAAAGTAAAGTTATTTTGACGTATCAAAATAACTTTACTTTTCAACCGAGTTATTACTGTTTATATTATTATCTATCTAATATCTTTATACAGCACATAATAATCTGTCTCCATGTTATCCGCATACTTTTTATAAAACCTTTTCGCATCATCCAGTGCCTTATTATAAATTCGGTCTCCCAGCATTTCCTGAAAGAAATCAAGAATCTTCCCGGTTCCGATCACACCCAGTTCCAGATCGTGCTCTTCTTTGAAAAAAACCGCAATCTCATCACACATCTGCACCTTATCTTTTTCCTCAAATATATCTCTCATCCCTTTAAAACAACCCCTTCACCGTGCAGATAATCGCCTCCATCTCCTCGTCCGTATTCTTAATATCGCTTGGCAGGCACAGTCCTCTTGCAAAAATATCTTCTCCCACGCTGCTGCCATCCCCATTGTGAGGCCAAAAATCGCAGTTCGCAAAAACTGGCTGCATATGCATAGGCTTCCAGATCGGCCTGCTCTCCGCGTTAAGTTTCTCGTCCAGCGCATCCATTACCATATCGGGCGTGACTTTGCAATCCGCCGAAACCGTCATGCAAGAAAGCCAGTTATTGGCGTCTCCATCCGCATTCATGGGATTCATCTGAATCTCCGGGACATCTGCAAAGGCATCCCGATAGCGCTCATAAATCGCCTTTTTCTTCGCCTTATGCTCCTCCATGTGAAGAAGCTGTCCTCTGCCGATCCCCGCCGTGACATTGCTCATGCGATAGTTATACCCGATCTGGGAATGCTGGTAATATCTGGCAGGGTCTCTGGCCTGCGTCGCCAAAAAGGTAACCTTCTTCGCCGCCGCCTCCTCCGCGGAGACAAACATACCGCCCCCTGAGGTGGTAATGATTTTATTCCCGTTAAACGAATAGATCCCATACTTACCGAATGTTCCCGTATACTTCCCCCGGTAGGTGCTGCCCAAAGATTCCGCCGCATCCTCGATCAGGGGCGTGCCATGGGCCTGACAGATCTCCATGATATCATCCAGTTTCGCAGGCGTGCCGTAAAGATGCACGCAAATCACCGCTTTCGGGTTCGGATATTTCTCATAAGCCCGCTTTAAAGCCTGCGGAGACATGTTCCACGTATCCGGCTCCGCATCGATGAACACCGGCGTACCGTTTTCATATACAATCGGATTGCAGGAAGCAGAAAAAGTCAGATCCGATACAAACACCACATCCCCCTGCTTAATATCCAAAAGACGGAGCGCCATATGGATCGCCGCCGTACCGGAAGCAAGAGCCGCCGCATGACCGCAGCCCGTATAGTCCGCCATCTCCTTTTCAAAGGCATTCACATTGGGACCCAGAGGCGCCACCCAGTTTGTGTCAAAAGCCTCCTTTACAAACGCCTGCTCCTCCCCGTGCATAGTAGGGGACGAAAGATAAATTCTTTTTCTGTCCATAATTTCTATTCCTCCTGGTCCTGATAGTGATACGTCGGCACAATCTTTTGAATCAACGGCCTGATATCCGAACTCTCAATCTGAGACTCGTCTTTGAGTTCCTTCAACTGTGCAAAAAATTCGTGTTCGTCCAGCTCAATCGGCTTGCCGATATGAATCATGCGGTTCGCCGTGTCCTTCATGCCCTCCTCATCCATCAAAAGCTCCTCATAGAGCTTCTCTCCGGGACGAAGGCCCGTAAATTCTATCTTAATGTCTTCCCCCACCCGATAACCCGAAAGCTTGATCAGGTTCTCCGCCAGAGAAAGGATTTTTACCGGCTCGCCCATATCCAAGACGAAAATTTCACCGCCCTTTGCGTATGCGCCCGCCTGTAATACCAGAGACACCGCCTCCGGTATGGTCATAAAATAACGTATGATATCCGGGTGCGTGACCGTCACCGGGCCGCCCGCCGCAATCTGCTTTCGGAAAAGCGGGATAACGCTGCCGTTGCTGCCAAGTACATTGCCGAACCGAACCGCCACAAACTCCGTCTCATAGTGCTTGTCAAAAGTCTGAATAATCATCTCACAGATCCGCTTGCTGGCCCCCATAATATTCGTCGGGTTCACCGCCTTATCGGTAGAGATCATAACAAACCGTTTCACACCGCTCATAGCCGCCGCCTGCGCCGTCTTGAAAGTACCGAAAACATTATTCTTGATGGCTTCCGTCGGGCTATCCTCCATCAACGGCACATGCTTGTGAGCCGCTGCGTGATAGACGATATTCGGCTTATACCTGGAAAAAATATAATTCATCCGGTTAGTGTTTCGCACAGATGCGATCAACACCACCAAATTCAGTTCCGGATATTTCTGCTTCAGCTCCTGTTGTATGTCATAAACAGAATTCTCGTAAATATCCACAATCACCAACTGTTTCGGTTTATGATTCGCAATCTGCCTGCAAAGCTCGCTGCCGATGGAACCGCCGCCGCCGGTGACAAGCACCACCTTTCCCTGCACATAGCCGAGAATGGAATCCATATCAACGGTAATCGGTTCTCTGCCCAGCAGATCCTCCAATTCCACATCCCGCAGCTTGCTGACATTAACCTCCCCGTTCACCAGCTGATACATGCCCGGCAGGGAACGCAGCTTACAGTTTGTATCTTTACAGATATCCAGAATTCCCTTAATTTCCGTTCTGGTGGCAGAGGGCATGGCCACAATAATTTCATCTACATCGTAGACGTCAGCGCACTCCACAATCTTATCCCGGCCGCCCACGACCTTGATTCCCTGAATATATCTTCCCCATTTCCCCTTGTCGTCGTCAATGATACATTTAATGACCATGGTGGAGAAATTGCTGTTCACAATCTCCTTGATAATCAGGTTTGCCGCCTCGCCGGCGCCGATCACCATGACAGAGATCCGATTCTTTTTATTCTGTTGCTTATGCTTCAATCCCCGGAAAAAGCGATAGGAAAAACGGCTGGCAAAAATACAGACCACCAGAACCGCCATGTAAGCGGGATAGTAGCTTCTGGGCACCGCGCGGCTTGTCACCTTAAAAAACTGCAGGCCCACAGCCCCCGCCAACATGGACAGCACGCACGCCACCACAATATTCTGTAGCTCCGTTTCTCCCGCAAAAGCCCACAAACTGCTGTAAAGATGCATAATGTAAAAAATAATCAGCGTCACGGCAATGTTGATCGGCAAAAAACGCTCGATCGGCTGCATGAAATGTCTCGGAATCTCATCCAGATGAAAATCATACCGCCACAAAATAGCCACATAGCTGGCCAGAAGAATACTGATCACATCATAGATAATCAGGCATGTCCGTC
Source organism: Lachnospiraceae bacterium UBA7202 (assembly GCA_002490705.1). Lineage (GTDB taxonomy): Bacteria > Bacillota > Clostridia > Lachnospirales > Lachnospiraceae > UBA3282. The sequence goes on along the minus strand of DKUO01000046.1, from coordinate 66,362 downwards.
TGTAGAACAATTTTACATTAAATGGTTTTCTAGTTTTTTCCATAACTGTATCCGTTTTTCTAAGCTTCGTCCTTTCGTATATCAACAAGCAGCGGCCCCATGGTCAGGAGCAGACAGCAGGCAATCGGACAGCAGGGATGAAAAATCCACTCCGTCAATCCCGCCACTGCAAACAAAATTAGCAGCGCCAGCGGAAACAAGGCGCACTCCCTGTCTTCTCTGTGCCGTCTAAAATAAATCCAGGCCTGCACAAGCGTCCCTATGCCCAACAGCAGGAATACGCCTCCCACAAAAATGCCGTGGTCATAAGCCACCTGTAAATATATGTTATGCGCATGTGCCAGATAATTCCCATCCGGCTCCATCACACCCATATCGTCATGTCCGTTCCTGTTTAATCTTTCATAATACTGTTTAAATATATATAATCTTCCGTTTGTGTAGGACTCCTCCTCCGCTTGTTCTGCCGCCGCCATATCCTCCGCAGAAGCCAGCAGTCTCTTTCCTCCATTTTCCAGATAAGGGCTCCTGTATTCCGACTCCCCGTTCCCTCTGCTGAAATAGAGAAAAGCATTCAGACACTTTTCCTCCGGAATACCCAGCACCTTCATCTGAAAGGTCTGAATAAAACGCTCCACCGTAATATAATAATAGGAATCCATATCCCTGCCGTGTACCAGTTCCGAGGGGAACTCCTCTATTTCATGAGCTCTGATATCCGCCGCAGCAGCCGGGATGGCCCTCTGCGCCGTAAAAGCGATGGGAAAGGCCACAATCACGGCAAGCGCCATCAAACCCACTCCCCGCAGGAAGCGCTGCCACTTCTCCCGCAGCGAAAACTCCTTCCCCGAAAAAAACGCCAGCGGAATCGCCACAACCGCCGTCACAAAAATCGAAAGATATCCGGTGCGTGACAGCGTAAACAAAAGGTACATAGCCGAAAGGCCAAACACCGCAAGCTCCTTATACGTACCCGCAAGACTCGGCTTTCTTCCGTAGGCGTCCATAAATTTAATTAACGCCGCGCAAACCACCAAGGCCAGATACACAGCGGAAATCGTCACCGTATGGAAATGGAACGGATAGCGGTAATACCGAAAATACATGTAGGGCCTGTGCAGCAGACAATATCCCACCGTCAAGACAAAATGAAGCAATATGCCATTTACTATATTGTGCAGCAATACCGCCTTTTTTACACCGGCCGCCATGCGCAGGTAGTAAAGGGTAAAGATACATACCAAAAAAATAGGCCATCCTCTGGTATTACGGTAGAAAATGATCAAGGCAAAAAAAACGCCCACCAAAATACCGTAGGGCACAGATATCCCCCGAATTTTCCTTCTGCACAGAAGCGTCAGCGTGTTAAGTATTACAAATGCGGCAAGAATGCCACACCACACCGTCAACTTCAAAGCCAAAAGCTCCAGCTCATCCGGCGCTGTCTTTCCCGCCAATACCGCCTGATCCACAAGCGCCGCCAGCGCATTTTTATAGTACATGGGCCCGGCCACTGCCGCCACAACGGCCAGAAGCAGATTCATCCAGTTAAAGAGTTCTTTCTTTTCATAGGTGACGATCAGCGCAAGCGCAAAGAAAATAAGGGTCTGTCTGTATGCCACCGTATGATGAATCTCATACAGGGCGTTCATGTAATTACAGCATCCCCAGATCGCCCCCGCAAACATAACCGACTGTAGATCATCCTGCCATCTGTTTTGCATTACCTTGATAACAGTCCTGTCCGACGCAAGTCCTGTCCTGTCATGGTTCACCGCATAAAGGCTGACCGCCACGGCAAGAAGCACGCCCACCTCGTAAAAAAGAATCGAGTAGATATCCGTCGTCAGAACATGGCAGGGGCCTACCGCCACCGCACAGGCCGCGCCCACCGCCACAATGAACGGATTTAACACAAAGCGCATCGCCCGTTCCACCGTAAGGAGCGTGTTGCGCTCCGGGTGTTTCCTATAGTAAGCCGAAAAGAACCAGGTGGCAGACACACCCAAAAGCAGAAAAACCGCGTCAAGGGCAAACGTTTTTCCCTTGCGCAGAGGCACCTCATAGCTATAGTCCGCAATCACGCACCGCTCCGGGTCTTCCACACCGTCGTAGGCGCTCGCGCTGATATAAATATTGGCATGATCTCCCGTATTGTCGGCGTAAGCCACATGAAACTCCGACTCCACCCCCTGAAGCAGAAAATAATAATCCCGCCCCACCTCCGTGTCAATATTTACCTGTATCCTGCAATAACCGGGAATCGTCTCCATATCTCCGGTACTTATCACCTGCTGCATCAACGTCTGCATGGACGCGTCGCGGAGCACAAAATTAAACTTGTCTCCCCTTGTCACGTCAGCCAGATAAATCTCGATATTCTTCAGTCTGTCGTACTGGGCGATAAATCTCTGCTGTACCACATGGTCCGCATTGACCGCCTCCGAGATCTCCGCTTTTTCACTGCCGCTTACGGACCGCACTTCCTCGTGAATCAGGCGAAGCGGCCAAAGCGCCAGCGCCGCGCACACTACCAGAATCCAGACCGTACCACAGATGGCTTGTCTTTTATTTAAAATTCGATTCATAAGTTTCCTCTACATTTTAACAGTTCTTTTTTCTTCTGCGGTTAGTATATCACTCCCCGTATTTTTTTACAATTATACGGACTTAAAAACCGCACGGCTGATTTTTCCGATAACCAGACAGATGGCAAGCGCCATGAGATAAACCAGCACACCTCCCGCAGCCCGGCTGATTCCGGAGAAACAGGATGCAACCGGCAAAAGCAGCGGGTGCATCAGATAGATTCCGCCGCCGCAGCTTCCCAGCACTACAGCCCATTTTTTAGCTTCCCCGGACGATATCAATATCCGAAACAACATCAGGAGCGATGTGTTGACGAGCAAGCCCAACGGCGCAAATTCCCCGTATGCTGTCTGAACGGCTTCTCCGCTTCCGGCGGACACTGCACTGCTGATATAAAAAGCAGACAGATAGCTGAGGAAAAATACAATGCCGGCGATAGCTGCCGCCTTTTTTCTGCTGTAGCTCCATGTGATCCGGGAAAGATAATATCCCAGCACATAATACATCACCCAGCCGGTGACAAATCTCATGTTTACGGTTTCAAACGCAGCGTTCAGACGCTCAAAGCCCTCTATGCTGCCGATGGCAGGCAGAACCACCGTAAACAAAATGGACAACGCCAAAAAATATTTTATATATTTCTCCCTTCGGACAATCTCATACAGAAAAGGCGTAATCAGATACAAGCCAATCAGCGTCATAATAAACCATGTGTGATACTGTCCGAAAAGAATGTCCTTCAAAAAGGCGTTTATAATCGTGCGGACGCTCCCGCTGCCTTCCATGACAAGAGAAATGCCGTCCCGCACACCGTAAACCAGCATCCACAGCACATAAAGCTTTAAAACCTTCCCTATATTTTTTTTAAATATGCTCTCCAGCGAACGCTCCTTCTCCAGCATTCCCATACCGCTGCACATAAAGAAAACAGGCACTGCGCATCTGGACAGGAGAAAAGCCGCATTAATCACTTTCCATTCCCATGTCTCAGGCGGCAGCGTTGTCCATACCCCCGAAAGGCTGTGCTGCATTACCACCAGAAATGCGGAAAAGACCCGGATACACTCTATCCAGTAAATTCTGCCGCCGGCCTTCTCCTCGAGACGATCTGTCTGCATCTACTCTTCTCCTTCCAGTAAAGTATCATAGCAGTTTTCCGGGACTTTTACAACAGGCTGAGTCCGGGCCGCACCCATTCCGGTCATTCCAAGAAGCAGCGGAAATCCGTACCATAAAAACAACACATACCGGGGCAGATAGGTGGGACCCAAAAGAACCGTCAGCCACAACAGAAAAATCGGCAAAAACGGATACAGTATTTCATATCGTCTGTTATTTAAAAGCCATGTGAAAAGGAATGCATAAAGCCAGAACATACCCCCCGGAGAAAACAGCCAGGAGACAACCGGCACCTTTTCCTTCCAAACCTCCAAAGACAGTTTGCGGTACACCTCGTCAAGCCACGGAATTTTACTCTCCCTGAACCCCGGCTCTTCCACCTCGTAGCCGAAATAGGAATTGTCCTTATAGGTAAACGTGAAAACCGTATTGCCGCCGTACACATTAATCACCGTATTCGGATACCAGAAGCCGTAAGAAGTCAACCACCATGCGTTGAGATAAACGAGCGGTTTTTTTAATCCCACCCGCATCCAAAGTCCGGCGTACTTCGCCTTATCCCTTGCAAAAGCCGCATTGTCAAAGCGGTATTTTACCGGATCGGAAAGCCTTGGCGTGTACAGGGAGAGCGCCTCCTCAGGCAAAACCTCATATAAGATCTCCCTGTCCTCCTCCGAGAAGACCTCCGGCGCATATTTGTAAGTTCTGGCCAGCTGCTGAATCGGCACAGTCAGGATTTCCTGATATTCACCGCTCTGTGCGTGGAGCGCTGTCTTTAAGCCGCCGTTTACCAAAAGGCATCCCGCCACCGCAAGGGCTCCCAGAAAAAGCACCTGTCTCCACTGTTTTCTCTGTAAGACAAGCAGAATGGGGATCATCACAAGAAAAGCGTAAAAGCCGTTGTTCCGAAGAAGCATCATGGCCATACCGCTCAACACAAAGAGAAGCCGCCAGCCCTTTGAGGAAAAAAAGGACTCCTGCATCCCCATTTCCAGAAGACAGATCAACAAAAGCAGCAATGCCGTCGTGAACAGTCCGTCCTTCGCCGAACAAAGGGTAAACATCACCACCGTAGGAAACAGCCCCAGATAAACCAGCCCGATCAGGCGGACAACACGGGGAATCCCTTTTTTGCGGAGATACCAAAACAGAAAGGTAAAACCTCCCGCCACAAACAGCATCTGCAAAACGGTATAGCAGGCGATACCCAGATTATAGGAATCCGTCAGTTTGTGGACGCCGCAGACCATCCCGCCGAGAAGAAGCACATGCACAAGGGGATGATGGGTGGAAAACGTCCTGGACGCCACCTGCACATATTCCTCCTGCGCATCGTAGACAAAAAAACCGGGATATACTGCCAGAAACACGGGAAGCCAGCATAGAAGCAGAAACAAAAAAGGATACAGCACCGTTTTTCCGCGCTCTTCCTTTTCCCCGGCATCCGCTTTCCTTCCTATCCATTTTTGTTGCAGCAAATCTAACAGACGCCACAAAAGCGGCACAAGACCAGAAAAAATAAGGGTCAGTACAAGAACGGAAACCCACAGTTTCCAGTCCCTGATATCCACATTGTCCACACTGTCCAGCCGCGCGCCAAACAAGATCCCCGCCGAAAATAAAAGGGAAAAAACACCGGCAATCAAACGACTTCTGTTTGCGCTCTGTTTTTTATCACTCTGCATCTCGTCCATCCACACACTCTCTGATCACATACTGAGGGGAATTATTCATAGAAATATAGATCCGCCCAATATACTCGCCGATCATCCCTAACATCATAAGAATCAGCCCGCAAAAAAATACAAGCGCCGCCATCATGGCGCTGAATCCCACCGGAACAGCCGGATTGACAAACTTCTTGACAATCGTATAGATGCCGTATAGAAATCCTCCGCAGGCGGAAGCAACGCCGATCACTGTCGCTATGCGAAGCGGTTTTATGCTGAAAGCCGTAAATCCGTTAAACCACAACCCCAACAGTTTTCCCAGCGTATAGCCGGACGTCCCGATCTCGCGTTCCCGGTGCGTCACCTCCACATTGGCAATTTTTTTCGTGGTGCGCAGCACAAGCCCGATCACATAGGGAAACGGGTTCTCATAACGAATCAGTTCCTCCGCCACAAATTTCTTCATAACAAAATAGCTGGAAATATAGAGCTCCTTCGGCTTTCCCAGCATAATCCGGGTCATTCGGTCATTGATTCTGCTGCCGAAGTTGCGAAACAGCGAATGCTGTTTGTGCGCATACTTGGCATAAACCACATCATAGCCTTCCTCCAGCTTATCGAGCAGCTTCCCGACTTCGCCGGCGGGCGTCTGTCCGTCGTCATCCAGACAAACCACCACATCACCCCGCGCATGGCGAAATCCCGCCATCAAAGCCGCGTGCTGTCCGAAGTTCTTGGCCAGATTCACCCCGCAGATATCTCTGCGCCCCGTACAAAGCGTACGAATTACCTCAAAAGTATCGTCCGGCGAGGCATCGTTTACCAACACAATCTCATACTTGTACCCGGCCAGCCCTTTCATCGCCGTATCAATCTCTTCCACCACCCCGCCGATGGTCTGTGACGACCGGTAGCAGGGGATCACAAAACTGACAAGTTTACTCATATCTCCTCCTTGCCGCGGATCGCTTTCCATTCCGCGAACCCTATTTCCATAAAGAGAACCTCTCTCACACCCTGCTCCAGCGCAACCGATTCCCGCCTGTCTTCCATCACCCGGAAACCCGCCTTCAAATAACTTTTTCTTGCGCCCCCATTGTCTTCCAGAAGACGCAGAAAAATTTTTTGCAGATGAAGGGTTTCAAAACCGTAAGCAAGCGCCAGCTTCGCTGCCGCTGTGCCGTAGCCATGGCCAAAGGCTTCCTTTTCACCGATAAAAACGCCGTACTCAGCCGTTCCTGCCTCCCTGTCGATGTCCCGCAGATAGACGCTGCCGATTTCCCTGTCTTCCACACAGATGATAAACTGGGCCACCCGTCCCGACTCCACCTGTTCACGAAACCACGCCATATGGCCTTCTTCCGTGAAGGGCTGTTGGTAAATAAAATTTTTTCTCACAAACTCCTTGTTCCGCCAAGCTACGATTTTTGCTGTATCCGCCGCCGTGATCGGCCGCAGATGCACCTTCTCCACACTCATCTACCTCTCCCCCTGAAGCTGTCCGGTCTCCGAAACGGGAATCACCTGATGCACGCTATAATTTTCGCTTATCTCGTCACACTTCTCGATATACACGGCCATGCCCTTTTCCGTGTAGGGAACTTCCATCCAGGAAAGCCCCCGCAGACTTTCCTCCTCGCGCGACATGATAAAGTACGCCTGCCCCTCCGCCAGCGCATCCTCAGCCGCCTCAATGCCAAACGCCGCAAGCTTTTTTTGGTACAGCGGGCTCTTGCACATCCAGCCCCCCGCTATGTCATAATTTGCCAGCGTATGATCCCGGCATTCCAAAAGCTTCCCCGAAAAGGCCACGGCGGAGTAGACGTCCTCAAAATAAAACGTGTTCGGATGCGCCCGGCAATAGGTATCGATAGACTCCCATTCTCTATTGATCCCCTGCCGCCTCGCCTGATCGGCCCGCACCGCAGGAAAGCCCTTCCACAGCCCCCACGCAGAGAGAAGAAGAAGCGCCGCAGCCGCGCCAAACAAAATATTTCGTCCGGCCGCAAAATTCCCGCGCCGCGAAACCGCCGAATCATTCGCCGCTTTCCGCCACAGGTACGATAAAAACAGCCCCGCCAGCAGACAAAACTCCACCAGATAGAGGGGATGGGTGATCCGCTCCGGGTCGCGTCCCCGCAGTAACACAAACATCCACAGAGCGCTTCTCACCAAAAAAATCAGGCAAAGACGAATTGCCGCAGGGAGCAGCTGCCGCACATCCCGCCACATTAAGATAACAATCGCTATTATATTAACTCCATATCCTAAAATGACTAAAAAATTATAGGGCGCGTCGCCAACATGAAGGCTTCTGTAACAATAAAGCCACAGTTTTTCCTTAAAAACCGCTCCCCAGTCCCTCTCGCCGCCCACATGCTCCTTCGCATAAGCCGCCACATCCGAGAGCATCTGCGCGTCGATCCTCTCGTCGAGGCCGAAGTTATAATTGGTGAGCAGAATTTGCGCGCCAAAAGGAACGCCCAGCTTTTCTAAATTCTCATCAAGGGTTTCCTGCGGCAATACTTCGGGATAAAAGTCGTAAATCGTTGTCCTGTCGTTAAAAAACTGCCGGAACGTCCGCCACTCCCCACCGTAGGCCAGACTGTCCACTCCAAGAGAAAGACCCATGCCCGCAAAGAGAAGCAGGAACAGGCCGCCGTATTTTTGCAGGTTTTTTTTCGCAAAAACAGGTCCATCCTCCCACCAGCAAAAAATCCCGGAAAGCCCCAGAAAAGGCAGAGTAAGAAGCGCCATTTCCGACCGAAGGTGAAAGGCCAGCAAAACCAAAAACAGAGCCGGCAGGCTTTTTTGCAAAAATGCTTTTACGGAAAGAGGACTCGTGCCCTTTCCGAAAAGCGCCCCCTCCGGCATCGTCAGAAAAAGAAAAACGGCTGCACCCACAAGCATACCGCAGGTGATCGTGTATTGAACATTGACCATATGGCTGAGCCATATCCCCCACTGAAAAAGAGCCAGCATCAAAAGGCAGAACAGTTTCCCCGCAAACTTCTGTCTGCAAAAAACGTCCGTCAAAGTACACAGCCTGACCCCCACCAGAAAAAAGCAGCCGAATTGGCACAAAAACAGGAACGCCCCATACCAGGGAAAAGCGCCAGATATCCGATAGCACAGCGCAAGCAAAGCACCCAGCGGATAGAGCGTCTGCATGTTATGCCCGTCGGGTGTACCGCTGTAAACCCCCGACATAATGTCCCTTATCATGGTATCGTCGTTTATGTCAAAGTAAAAATCAAAGAAAAAGCCCATCAGGAGCGCACTGGCTCCCAAGACTACTAGCGTCAGTATGCAGTTTTTATATCCTTGCTTCCTATCCTGTTCCATTCACCACATACCTCAAGCTTTTCGCGGTCTGTCAGTTGGCATCATAAAATGCCTTTACCTGCTCCGCGATATATGCCGTCTCGTCCTCCGTCAGCTTGTAGAACAGCGGAAGCCGCAGGAGCCTCTCGCTCTCCTTCGTCGTATACTTGTCCTCCCCATGAAATCTGCCGTACTTTTTTCCGGCAGGCGCAGAGTGTAACGGCACATAGTGGAACACCGACAATATATCTTTTTCCTTCAAATAATCAATCAGGCGGCCTCTCTCCTCCATATCCTTTGTCTTGATGTAAAACATATGGGCATTGTGCTCACAATGCGCAGGAATGTAGGGGAGTTCAATTCTACCGCTTTCCGCCAGCGGCGTAAGCAGTTCCAGATATTGATTCCACCTGTTCATTCTGGCCTGCGTAATTTCCTCCGCAAGCTCTAACTGCGCATACAGATACGCTGCGTTCATATCGCTTGGCAGATAGGAGGAACCGTACTCCTGCCAGCGGTACTTGTCCACCTGCCCTCTGTAATACTTGCTCCTGTCCGTGCCCTTTTCCCTGTAAATTTCCGCATCCTCAATGTATTTTTCATCGCGGATCAGCAACGCGCCGCCCTCACCCATGCTGAAATTCTTTGTCTCGTGGAAGCTGAAACACCCGAACTCACCGAAGGTTCCCAGGGGCTTTCCTTTATAGGAAGCCATAATGCCCTGAGCGGCGTCCTCCACCACCATCAGATGATGCCGCTTTGCGATATCCATGATCGTATCCATCTCGCACCCAACGCCCGCGTAATGCACCGGCGCAATCGCCTTCGTGCGCTCCGTGACGGCATCCTCGATCAGCTTTTCATCTATGTTCATGGTATCAGGCCGGATATCCACAAACACCGCCGTTGCTCCCCGCAGCACGAAGGCATCCGCCGTCGACACAAAGGTATAGGAGGGCAGGATTACCTCGTCCCCCGGCTTGATCTTAGCCAAAAGCGCCGCCAGCTCTGTGGCGTGGGTACAGGAAGTTGTGAGCAGGCACTTAGCCGTGCCGGTCTGTTTCTCAATCCACTCGCTGCATTTTTTGGTAAAAGGACCGTCACCGCAAATCTTCTGATTTTCCACAGCCTCTCTCATATATTCAAATTCTTTCCCCGTGAAAGGGGGCACGTTAAAGTTAATCATACTCTTTCCTCCCTGTTACACTTCTTCTCTGTCGCATTATATCATAACATAAAATAAATTCCTACTCCGGTAAAAGTTATGTCTCAAAACATTATGTTTGCAAACATAACTTTTATCGTTTCCTGTAAACCACATACCGCGCGTTCCCGAAACATTCCGTATAGCCGTAATCCCTGACAAAGTCCGCCAACATCCGCTGTTTTTCATCCGCCACCATCTTCTCCATATCCACGCCAAACCAGCTAATCGCCTCGCCGTCGTCACTCCAGTAAGCCGCCACAGGGGAAGACACAATAATGACCGGGCCTTCCTTTCCCGCCTTGATTTTCTCTTCCAGGGCTGTCAGATCCCGCTCATACTCTGTCATGCGGTAGGATTTCAGATCAGGCCACGCTGTTGACAGGGCGGGCGGCATGTCCAGCAAATAAGAAAGCCCCGGCAGTTCGCCATAAGTAATGACCTCCCTGCCTGTCAGCCCCTCCTCCTTCATGAAAACCGAAAGTTCCTCCAGAAGCGCACCGTTCTCCAGATTTGTGTAAACCCCCGCCGCTTTTTCCGGCATCTTTACACACATATCCCGCGGCTCTCCGTAAATGCCGTCCTGAAAAACAAAATTTGCATGGGAGCCAATGCTCTGCACCGTGACCAGCAGGAGCAGAAGAATTGCCGGCGCGCGCCAGACAAAATCATAAGCCGTGCCGTCTGCGCGTTGACATGCAAACCGGCTCCACAGCACCCACAGCAAAAAGGGCGCCGCCAAAAACAGATTATTGATGATCGGATAGAGGTCGTTGTTACTGCCAAGAGGCGTCAAAAATATCTGCAAAAGCACAAAAACGGCCAATATCTTCTGCCCCGCACACACCCTTTTTGCAAAAAGACAATATACCGCCGCCGCAATCGTCACCAGAATAAACTGCACCGCGGGGTAATACATACTGCCGTTTCCATACTGATAATATCGAAAATGGAACATTCCCCTGCCCCAATAAAAACGAAGCAGCACCAGCAAAAGCAGGACATATCCGGTTTTTATAATCATGCCCGCTATTTTATATATTTTCCCTCTGTACAGCTGCTCCCGCGCCCAAAACGCAAACCCTGCCGCCGCCGCGCATACTCCCGCAAACGCCAGCCAGTACAATCCTTTCCCATAATCATCCACCATGCCTGTCACCATGGAGGCCGGCTTATAATCCACCGCCTGATCGGTCATGGCAAACATGGTGTACACCATATTCGGATAAGCCGTTGCCCCATAGCGTATGCAGATAAACGCCAAAGGCACGACGAACCCGGCAATATAGCCAAGCAGGCACCACCCGGTGGACGCTGCAATCTTCCTCCATAACAGCGAACCCTTTTCTTTCTGCCTACAGATCAATACAATCCCATACCACACCGCCAAAATAAAAGCTGCCTGCACCACATTCGGCATGCGCACCGCCACATTGGCGCCAAGGCAGACGCCCGCCGCCACAAAACACAGCCTTTGTTTTCCGGCAAATGCAAACTTACCGTCTTCGGCAGGAATCGTCCCTTCCTTCGCCAAAACACCTCCTGACAGCTCATCCGCCGCCCCGGCACCCATAAGCCCCCGGTATAGAAGCAAAATCGCCGCCGCCATGAAAAAATAGGTCAGATAATTGTACAGGATCGTGGACGGACACCAGCAAAGCCCCAATGCAAGGAATTCGCCTAAAAACAAGAGCGGCGCGGCTATATCCTTTTTCAGCCCATAATAAACCATGAGCGCCGTCGCCGACTGAACCAGCGTGGTATAGCATTTCATGCCGAGCAGCGTTTCCCCGAAAGGAAGGTGCATCAGCAGCCACCCCGCCGCATTGGACAGAAAAGTCGCCACCATCCACGTGCCATTCATAGAGCCGAAATATTGAAAATTGCTCAAACTGTATGTGGAGTCCGCCACATCAAGCCCCTGATTGATGATAAGAAACGGGTACAGGAAGAGAATAGCCGGAAACAGCCCTTTCTCTATTAAATTCTGATATTTCCGATAAATACCCAAGATTTTATTCCTCGCAAATTACAAATGTCTGCTTCTCAGCCGCTAATTTCCTTTCAACTCCATAAAATATGGACAAATGTCCTCATATCTGCCGTCCTTCATCCGAAAACCGCCCGGAATGGTGCCAAGCTGGGTAAAACCGATCCTCTCATACAGATGCCTTGCATGGATATTGGAGGCCACAACCGCATTAAACTGCAATACCCGAAATCCGATGCGGCGCGCCTGTTCGATGCAGTCCAGTACCAGCTTTTCCCCGATATGCAGCCCTCTGTTTGCCGAGTCTACCGCATAGCTCGCATTACAGATATGCCCGCATCTTCCCACATTATTCGGATGCAGGATATACAGTCCCAATACGCTTCCGTCTTCTTCTCTCTCAGCCACTCCGCAGTAGCTCTGGCTTTCAAAAAAATCCGCCCCTGTCCGCTCATCCAGGCATTCCTCCTGAGGAAACGCAATCCCTTCCTCGACCACCTGATTCCAAATTTTTATCATAGCCGGAATATCCTGTTCCCGGTAAGCCCTTACCACCATTGTTTTTCCTCTCCCAACCACAATTCTTCCTTTTTGTTTCCGTCTCTCGCTCTTCTCCTGCGGTCTATCCGTGACGCCTTCCCCGAACGGTTCTGACCGCAGCCGCCGCCCGCCAAAACACCCACGCCCGCGCCGCGTCCACCGCCGTACCGATCACATACACCAACAGCACGCATCCGATCATGTGCGGAACGAACCAAAAACTCCCCCTCACTTTTTCTACGCCCAGCCAGTTCATCCACGCATAGCGCACCAGATTGTGTTCATGCAGAAGATATACGCCGAAAGTGTAGGGCGCAAGCTTTCTCACTGCATCGGCAAAACGCCCCTCCCTGATCCTCATATTCTTAAACAGATAAAAAAGAGAAACCGCACTGATCAGACACAGCAGATGATTATAGGTATAGGGCATATCCGCATAATAGGCAAAAGCCTCTATTTCACTGCCAAGCGTATTGGAACATAATGCGAGCAGCCAGATGAACAGGCTGGAGAGGAGATAGGCCGCCGCCGCATGGGACTGCTTTTCCAACCATGAAATCCCATACAGTCTGATATACCCTGCCGTCACAAACAGGCAGAGAAACCAGCCGAAGTCATAGCCGAACCGATCGGTCACAAGAGGCACCGGAAAGATGGTTTTCCCCAGAGAAAAGAATGCCAGAAGAAACGCCGTTACAATTTGAAGCTGCCGCTTCTCCATCTGCCGGATGCCCGCCGACAAAAAGGGCATCAAAAGATACAGGAGCAAATAGGAAGTCGCAAACCAGTAATGCTCCGTCTCGATTGGCAGCGCGCAGCCAAGCCACCCGTAAAATCCAAGTTCCCGCGCAGACGCTGCGCCAAACAGGAGAAAGAGAGCGGGAATCAGCAAGGAATAAAAAAGAACCTGACAAAGCAGGGAGACAACTCTTCCCGGCTTCCATACAGATTCCATGCCAAAATATCCGCTGATCAGCACGTAACAATTCACCGCCACAATGCAGAATGCTTCGATCAGCCATGCAAGAACGCCCACCGGATTCTCCTTTGCCACAAAAGGAGCGGACAAAACAACGCCTCCCTTCACCAGATAATGAAGCGAGATAATCATAAGCATAGCTGCAATGCGAAGCAGTTCAAAATTCGCCTGTCTTTTCCCTTTCATGACACGTTACCCTACTTTTCCGGCTTATCCTTAAAGATCCAGATCTTACTGAGCACATAATTTGCCAAAATCACGATCGTCTGGCAGATCAGCTTGGATATCTTGTCGTTGATGGCCGCCATATCCACCAGCGCATACATCAATGCGACCTCCAATACTTCCGTAGCCACTCTCGCGCCGATAAAGGAAATAAATTCCTTCCAGACAGCGCCCGCCTCCTTATTCTGGCTTTTAAATACAAAAGTTCTGTTGGTCCAGTAGGCAAACACCACCGTCAGCACCCATGACAGCACCGTGGCCGCCATATAGTGCATCGCAATCGCATCCGCAAATAGAAAATATAAGATATAATTCAACACAAAAGCAAGGAAACCGAAAATCAGATAGTTGATTCCCTCCTCATGCTTCTTATACAGTCCCCAGCCGAAATCCCAAAGTTTTTTCATGATTTTATCACTCTCCTTTGCCCTGCCTCATCTTTCTCTGGAAATTTTACCCCCTTGGACTCTGTACACCATATCGCACTTCTCAATGGTCTGCAGCCTATGGGCTATGATCACCAGCGTCTTTCTCCCGTGCAGTCTGTTAATCGAATCCATGATCGCCGCCTCGGTCTCGTTGTCAAGGGCGGAGGTCGCCTCATCCAACACCAGCACCTCCGGGTCTTCATAGAGCGCTCTCGCAATGCTGATCCGCTGTCTCTGGCCGCCGGAAATACGGATGCCCCTCTCCCCGATTCCGGTCTCCATACCATCCGGCAGGCTTTTTACAAATTCATCGAGGGCCGCCTCCTCAAGCGCGCGCCACACCTTTTTATCATCAATCTCTTCCTCCGGCACGCCGAAAGCCACATTTTTGCGGATGGAATCATCGATCATAAAAATGGTCTGCGGAATGTAACCGATGTTTTTCAACCACCCCGCATAGTTTTCATTGACGTTCACACCGTCCGCCAGGATGCGGCCGCTCTCCATCTGTAAAAGCCCCAGCAGGATATCCACAATCGTGGTTTTCCCCGCGCCCGTAACGCCCACAATGCCAACGGAAGCGCCGACCGGTATCTCCATATCGGCATGTTCAAAAATCCACGTCTCGGTATTCGGATATTTATAAGTAATATCCTCCAGCTGAATCTCTTTCTTCACAGGCAGTTTCTCTACATTCAGCTTCTTTCTGTAGGCTTCCGGGTCATAAGTCACGCTTCCGTCGTGAATCTCCTCCTGTAGATTATCGCTGACGCCCATAAAGAAGGGTTCAAAGTAGGAAATCGAGGTCTGGTAATTATTGATTCTGTTTGCGCTGGGAAGCAGTCTCATGGCCGCCACCGCAAGGGCCGAAAGCTGCGGCAGCAGATCTTTGATCTGTGTGCCCTGTCCGATAATAAGGACAAAATATCCCACCATACCCGCAATACAAACCGTCTCGATCAAAAGTCTCGGCGTGGCATTGAACAGATTGTACTTCTGCACAGAGTTGACATAGCCCTCTCCGCACTTGGCGTATTCGTTAATAAAATAGTTCTCTTTACAGCCGATCTTGATCTCCTTAATTCCCATCACAGACTGTTCAATCCACTTGTACAAACCGCTGTAAAAATCCTGATTGTCCTGCCCTGCCCTGATCATAATCGGCTTTAACACCTTCTTGATCACAAAAAGCAGAGCCACCATGAGCGCCGCCACCATCAAGATCATCATGGGATCCGAATAGAGAAACAGGGCAACTACCAGACAGACAAAAACAATGCATTCGCTGAAAAGCTGTAGGCAGCTCAAAATCAGACCGTACATATTGTTCACATCGGAAGTAATGTTCCGCTGTATCACGGAGGTATCCGCATTCAGATAATACTCGTAGGGTCTTTGCATGAAATTGATCATCATGCGTCTGGAGGTCGCAAACTGGTTCGTATATACAAAACGCAGCTGCATTTTCTGTTGAAAAAACAAATAAACATTTTTTATCACTGTCATTCCCACAAAAGCGAGCAGGGCAAACATCGCAAACTCAGCGTTGCTCTTCATCCCCATCGCGTCATAGACCGAGGAAAGCAGTTCATTTTCCTGCACCGCCGCCGGATCCATCACAACGGTCACAATGGGCACAATCATGGAAATTCCCAGACTCTCCAACACACCGCCGATCAGCATCATGAAGATGAGCGCCACCATGGCGCGTTTCTGCCTTGCATCCAGCAGAACATTCATTTTCCTTAAAATCTTAAGCATTCGCAGCTCCTTTTGCTCCTAAACGGACGCTCTCCGAAATCTCATCCGTCCGAACTGTTGACTATCTTACCACAGGAGCGCATTTTGCGCAAATTACCGGTAACAATAAAACCGCCGGCCCGGTTTTTAATAGATATCGTCATTCTGCCGGTGCAGTTTGGGATCCTCATACTTGTCCATGAAATCCTCCCCCAGATAGACGATCTCCTCGGCAAACTGAATATTGCGCACCACTGTAAAGACGGAGATCACACGGGAAAAACGCAGTCCCTCAATATAATTTAACACTTCCATCGGGAATTTCCGGTCGAGGACGATGTGCTCCGAGAAAAGCGTTTCATAATCCAAAAGATCCCTCGGATGGGGTTTAATCAAAATCACGGACTCCCCGCCTTCTGTTTGACCATACAAGTCAATGCAATCTCGAAAAATTCTTTCCCGCACCGGCAGTTCACACAGCGGTTCCGTCAAGAGCAGAACGTTTTTCTTACCGGTCGCCATCTTTTTCTCAATTTCTTCTATGTTCGCCACAAAGAGCCGCACCAAAAGCGCCTGATCCTCCTTTGTCAGCCGCTCCGTCAGCTCCTGTCTGGACTTCTCAATATATTTAGGACACGGATAAGGCAGAATAGAAATATCATTGACTTCCATATCAAGACAATACTTTCCCCATCCGTTCTGAATAAAAATCAAATTCAGAGAGGCGAGAAACGCTTTCAATTTAAAATGCCCCCTGTTGTCATACCGTGCGGTATCGTAAGTGCTGATGCAGTCCAGCCCGTCCTCCAACGCATGATAATAAATCTTTTTATAGCTCAGATAATAACCGATCGGGTCGGAGTCGCAAAACACATAAATATCCTTGTATTCTTTAAAATCCACCGGCACATAGGGTTCCTGCGCTCTGCCCAAAAGCTTTGTGTAGCGGATACGGGCAAGCAGGTTTAAGAAAAGATTTCCCCTGTCTACATGGTACTTCATGATTTCAGGAAAATTCACATCCTCCCTTTCGTCGAACATATACACCGCTTCAAAGAGTCCGCAGGCAGACGCCCGCTCTTTCAAATCGCCGAAATCATTGGACATGGTACTCATCACAAGCGTTGCATTTCCCCGTTTTTCCGGCAAAAGGTTCAATTCTTTCAAACATGCCACATACACGTGATAATAGGTGTGGCAGACATAGATCCGATCCTTCATACGCTGTTTTCTCTTTCCTCAGGCCCTGGCCGCTTTGATCTCCACCTGAATCTTATCCAGTATCTGTTTTCCCCGCTCCATGGCCTCCTCCGCAGTCTTCCCCACTGTGATCACATGGCCGAGTCTGTCATTACTGGAATGCGTGCCCTGTACGATGGCGCCGGGTTTTTGATACAGCACGATTTCTTTCACACCCTCCGCTTCGCAAAGGCTTTCCGGCACAGTTATCCTCTCAAGCACGCCCCGCTGCTCTTCTTTTGCATGGATGAAATGAATCGCTGCCCCCTGTTCTCTCGTCCGGGTCAGATCCGGCTTTTCTCCCGTCGCGAGAAGAACCGACGCCCCCACCATATCAATGCCTGTAGAGAGGGGAACCAGCTTGGATGTGATGAAATCGCCGCCGAGCCTTGCCGCCAGCTCCACGATTTTCGGCCCGTCCTCCGTCACTTTGATCTCCACGTGGGCGGGGGCATTCTCGATGCCCACAGCGCGCACTGCCTGCGACGCCACTTCCCGTATCCGATTTTGTGTTTCCGCGCCGAGCCTGCTGGGTTCGCAGTGGGCCAGTTCCACAAAATAAGGCGGCGGCGTGATATACTTGTCCGTGATCGCGAGAATATGCGGTTCGCCCTCCACCACCATGATTTCCACACTGACCTCCGGGCCTTCCATGTACTCCTCCACCATCACCGTGCCGTTACGGGAATTTTCACGGCTGTACTCATAAGTCCGCCGCCACTCATCGGCTTCCCTGCACGTTTCGTTTTCGCAGCCCTCTGCTTCCTGCTTCTCACGCTCCGACCGGCTATCCCCGAGAAGCACAACGCCCCGGCTGCCCGCATTGTCCGCAGGCTTCACGATGCAATGTCCGTCCAAGCGGTCAACCGCCTCCGAAAAACCCTCAAAATCCATCGCCGCATAATATTCCGGTATGGGAACGCCGCACTCTTTCAAGCGATCCCGCATCTTGCTTTTTATGGTGGCGCAGAGAGAATTTTCGTAGGACAAGTCCGGCCGCTTCCCCAGCTTTTCATTGACATAAGCCGCCGTCCGCACAGGGCCGTCGCTGGTGGAAGTGATGACCACATCCGGCTCATAGATAAGTGCCTGCCGGTAGACCTCCTCCTGATCAAGGGTGCTGACCACCAGCTTCACATCTGCCAGTGCAAATCCCACCGCGTTCTCATCATAATCCACCAGAATGATCTGGTAGCCCAGCTCCTTCGCCTTTTTAATCGCGGGAACCTGCAATGCGCTGGCGCCTAAAATCATCATTTTCTTCCGCTTTTCTTCCACTTTGCCCTTCTCCATCACAGCACATATTTCCAATCCATCGGCGTCCCCCGCGAAATATCACAGCGCGCCTTTTTGCCCAGCACTTCCTCATAGTGCACGGGCGCCATGCCGAATGCTGGACGGATAGAACGCAAATTTTCCGGCGTAAATACCTCGCCCGCTTTCATATCCTGCGTCACAAAAAGAGAGCGGCCCTCCTCCCTACTTCTCTCCTGCTTTTCGGTCAGGCAGTAGGTCACCTTCCCCAGCGCCTTCTCCACGATGCGGATCTCGTCCACCATCTTTTTAAACTCCGCAGGCTCCATGGAAAAAGCCCCGTCAGGCCCACCGTCAGCTCGGGAAAGCGTGAAGTGTTTTTCCACCATCCGCGCACCGAGCGCAACCGCAGCAACCGCCACGGCAGAACCCATGCTGTGATCGGAAAGTCCCGTCAGACAGTCGAACGTCTCCGCCATATGAGGAATGACTTTAATATTCATGTCTTCGTAGGGCGTCGGATAGGTCGATGTACATTTCAGGAGTATGATCTGCTCATTGCCCTCCTCCCTGCACACTCTCACCGCCCTCTCTATATCTTCCAGATAGGCAAGTCCCGTGGCTATAATCACAGGCTTCCCCATCCTTGCCGTCTTACGGAGCAGGGGAATATCCCAAATTTCCGGAGAAGCGATCTTGTAGGCGGGCATCCCCATCTCCTCCATGAAATCCACAGCCGTAAAATCAAATGGAGAGGAAAAGCAGTCCATCCCCAGATCATTCGCCAGCTTCACAAGCTTCGGCTGCCATTCCCACGGCGTATACGCCTCCTGAAACAGCTCATAGCAGGTCTGTCCATCCCAGATCGTCCCCTGCTTAATCTGAAAATATTCGTTGTCGCAGTCCATGGTGATGGTGTCCGCCGTGTAGGTCTGGAGCTTCACCGCGTCGGCTCCGGCCTCCTTCGCCGCGCGGATAATTGCCTCAGCCCTGTTATAATCCTGTAAATGGTTGGCCGACATTTCCGCCACGATATAGGTCGGCTCACCCTCCCCGATCAGGCGGTTACCGATCTTTATTTTCTGCTGTTTCATAAATGATTTCCCTTTCTTTGCATCATCTGGAATTTCATTTCCGCCAGCTCCAAATCCGAAGGGTTGTCGATATCCTGCACCTCCGCCTCCGGCACCACAATCGGGTAATACCCATCCGGCAGATCCCCTCTACAGGCCCGATACCGCTCTACATGGTAACAGTAGAACTGCCCGCTGTCATGGTATACCGGCTCTAAATCCTGAGAACGCTTCATGGCATTTTCGGGATAACAGTACACAAGCTTCCCGTCCCGAATCGCCATCCCCCGCTGAGGCGGGAAAGAATACCGCACCACCGGCATCACGCCGGAAGCATTTTTTTCTACCAGAAGTTTCATAGCTTCCATAAGTTTCCCTGCCGTCACAAAGGGAGCGGTCGGATAAATGCAGGCCATATAATCGAAAGTCTCCCCGCGTTTCTCATAAGTCTCAAGCACCTCCATGAGAACGTCGTCCGTGGTGGCAAAATCATTGGCCGTCTCCGCGCTTCTCATAAAGGGAACTGCCGCGCCTGCCTCTCTTGCAATCCGCGCGATCTCCTCATCGTCGGTGGATACCATAACCTCCCGGAACAGCTCCGACTGTAAGGCCGCCTCGATAGCATAGATAAGCATCGGCTTTCCCATAAACTCTCTGATATTTTTCCCCGGAATCCGTTTGCTCCCGCCCCGGGCCGTAATAATCGCCACCGCATTGATTTTTGTTTTCATTCTGGCGTTTCTTCCTTTCAGGCTTTACAGCTTTACAATCTCCTCCGCAATCCTCTCTGCGCCGTGTCCGTCCGTCACCGTCAAAAGAGCTTCCCGCATACGCCGCCTGAGAGCCGAATCCGCCATCAGCTTTTTCAGGTTCTCGCAAATTGCCGCAAGACACGCCTCCCTGTCTTTTCTGATATCTCCGGCATAGAGCATTCGCTCCTCTTCTCCAAAATATTCCCTGTCATAGCGCTGGTTATCTGCCGTCTCAAAAAACACGGTAGGGACGCCCATCGCAGAGAGTTCAAACAACATGGTGCCTGCCGCCGACACCGCCGCGTGGCACTTTGCCATCAGACCTGCCACATTCTTGCAGGGCCGGTAAACTTTGATGCGTGGCTGTTCATAATCCATGGAAAAAAGTTCAATCTCCTCTCCACGGGGGTGCAGCTCCCCGATCACCACATAAAAGGTAACCTTCTCGAAGGCTTTCTCCTCCACGACCTTCTGCAAAAGCCCCATCAGCGCGTCCTGTGTGTCACCGCCGCCGCTGGCAAGCAGCACCGAAAATTCCTTTTCGCTCTTCTCCTCTTCGCCCGCCGCTTTCGCAGAATCCCCGCGCGCGAACTCCTCCCGCAAAGGCACATAATCCGTTCCCAAAAGAAGGCGCGTCCCGTCTCTATAGGTCTCTTCATAGGGAAATCTCACGTGATAGGCATTATAATTAATCAGGATATCCGCCGGGCAGACCGGCTCAAAGCAGTCGTCAATGCGAACAATCCGTACCAAATCCTTCAAACCGTCAAAATAGGCTTTCGTCGCCTGATAGGAATCCACCAAAAGCATCTTTATGCCGGCTATGGACAGGATCTCGCGAAGTCTGGGCAGTTCCTCCTCCATCCAGTCCCATCTTGTGTGCAGGCAGAGCTGATCCATACCCTCCTGTGAAATCGTGTCTCTGGCCCACTCGTCCGCCGTGAGAAACAAAACACGGCATCCCTTTTTCATAAGCTGTCTTGCAATGGTGATACAGCGCATCACATGTCCCATAGCGATCACCTTGTTGGCGTCCACACGGATACCGATCACAGGCTGTTTTTCAAATAACATAAGTGTCTGCACAATCTCTTCCATATGCGCAGCGCCGTAACGCTGATCCATCGGAAGCGCCAGTATATGTTCATAAATATATGTCTCGTCTCCCCTTAACTCGTCTCTGTTCAGCTCTCCCACGGGCCAGAGCGCCGGTGCATAAATCCCCCTATCTCCCAAAAACCGCTGTAGTTCATCCCTCTCCTTCACATAAACCGGGACGAAGAGAGGCGCTTCCCCCTCTCCTTTCAGAAGAACCGGCCACAGCCGTTTCATTCCTTTAAGTTTTTCATAGAGATAGCTATAGTTTTCCGCTCTTCTCTGTTTGGCCGCATCCTCGTCGATTTCTGACAAAATACGGACAGACATGTCGGACATCCTCCTCACGCCCTCGTAACAGTCAAGCTTCTCCTCCAACGCACGGTTCTTCGCGTACCATTGTTTCCGCAGCGCGCTCCTTTCCTCTTCCGTCAGACCCACACTCTGTAAATATTCCCACTTCTGTACAAGAGGCGCAAGCCGTTCCCCCGCATACTCTTCTCCATCCAACAGAATCTCTTCCGCAATGGACAAATCGGAAGCTAAGAATCCGCCGTCGGGAACTGCATACCACTTACGCAGACTTCCCACTACAAAATCTGCGTCCTGCCCCGCTCCTTCCAGATAATAAGACTGCGTCACATCCTCCATAATCATCACGCCGCTGCGTTTCAACGCGGAGAGCTGCCTGCGCAGACCCCTACAGGTATCTGTCCCATAATACGGATGAACAAAAATAAGGCCCGGATCATGTTCCAAAGCCAGCCTGAAAATTTCTTCCCCGGCCGTTTCCAACTCCCTGTCCACGGAGTAAAACACAAGCTCCCAGCCCCGATGCAAAAAGGGCAGAAAAACCGAATCGCACATATAGGCCGGCATCAGACAGCATTTCGGTATGTCCGGCTTTTCACGCTCCAGACTGATCAGCGCAAGTTCAATCGCCTCCCTGCCGGAAGCCGTATAACACTGATTCTTTTTTCTATACTTATCCACCTGTGCAAGATGAAGCTCTGCGGTTTCGCCGCTCTCCTTCACCACCGCCGGATTCACTTCAAAGATACTTCCAATCTCCATATACTATCCCCCTCAGCACACGTTCTAACTCGACAGCTTTTTCCTCAGCTTTCGATAGGCCCACAACAGTTTGTAGTAACACATAAAGAAAGCCGTAGACCGCATCTGCATACGGATCAGTTTTTTCTCCTCTAAAAACGTTCGTTGACGATAATAAACGTTCTGCTGAAAATCCGGAAAAGTGCACCGCATTTCCTCCCCCAGTTTTTTCACAAAACGGTATTTTGTCCGCTTCACACCAGCCATATAAGTAAACAGCGTATTCACATAAAAAAGCAGTGTAAAACTGTATTCCAGCTCCAGGCGGTATCTGTCCAGATAATCATGGCGTTTGGCCTCTTCCAGCATCAGTCTCCCGGCCTCGCAGCGATCCTCACAGCGTTTTTCAGAAATGGTATGAACGGTGGAGGATTCATGCTGATAGTAATAATACAGCGGTTCCTGAATATATTCAAAATGCTCCGCTAAAATTAAATAGGAATTGCCGAGCGCATTGTCCTCATAAAAGATATCTTCCGGGAACCAAAGCGCATACTGCAAAATCATGGAACGGCGAAAGATTTTCACAACCAGACTGCCTCCGTCCAGAATCAGACTGCGTCTCTTCTTATCGTCCAAAATACCTGTCTGGCTTTCTTTATTATTGTGCACCACCTGCCCCAACTTCATGGAATGCTCCGATGTGAGACAGTAATCGCAGCCCACCAGATCAGCTCCTGTTTCCTCCGCTTTGCCGATCAGCCGCTCATACATATCCGGCGTAATCCAGTCGTCACTGTCAATAAAACCGATCCACTCCCCCTGCGCCATCCGTAAACCCACATTTTTGGCGCCGCCCTGATGCCGGTTCACCGCAAGATGCACCGCGTGGAATTTTTCCGGGAAACGGTTCTCGTAGTCCTGTAGAATTTCCCATGACTCATCGGTGGAACAGTCGTCCACCGCAATGATTTCATAATCCGCCACCGTCTGAGCTACCAGAGAATCCAGACAATATTCCAGCTTCTTCTCCGCCGCCATGTTGTAGACCGGCACAATAATGCTAAGCTTCAAGTGTCTCCTCCCTCTCCGCCTTGGACAACAGGTTTCGGCCTTGCACCGTAAATCCGTCTCACGCACAGATACAGACACGCCAAAACGGTAAGCGCAGACACCACATTGGCAGCCACAAATCCCGGCACCGGCCCGTAGCGCACATAAATCCGATGCTCCACGCCGTCTCCCTTTGTCATAAACCGCATACGGCCGCCCTCTCCCTTTGTGATCTTTAGCGGATTCCCGAGCTCGTCGCTGGCGCGGTAACCGAGGTAATTTTGTAAAGGCAGCTCGATGTAAGCCTTGTCCGAAATAGCGGTGTAAGACACCGCCGCCTTCGTCCCCTCTTTTTTATAGTCATGTACAGACACAGACCCGATATCAGATATAATAACGCTTCTGGTCAGCTTCGCATCCATCGCGTCGATCAGCCGCCATTCGTGCGGATAAAACAGCCCCACGCTGGTTCCCAGCTTGGTCTCATGCCCCTTGGAAGCTACTGCCCCCGCATTTTTATAGGGCACATGGTTGTTGTCCGCAGGCACGGTGACGATAACCAGAAGATTCAGGCCCACCAGCATTGCAAAGAGCGCGTTGCGGTAGGGTTTGACCAGCTTCGAACGTTCCAGCGCCGCCGCCCCCACAAAAGTAAAGCAGGCGGAAGCCGGTCCTAAAAACCGCCATGGAAACTGCAGCATCGTAGCAATATTGCTGAAAAAGGAGCTGGCCATCATCGCCCTGCTGGGGAAATATCCCGTCGACATGAAAACAAGTGCCGCGCCCAAAATCAAAAGATAGAGCAGAAAACCATCCGTGTCGCCCAGTTTTTTCCCCCGCTCGCACACAAAATAAATCACAGCAATTCCCACACCGCCAAGAAGCGCCAATCCCAGAGAAAAATACTGCTTATTGTACAAGCTGATAGACTGTGTCATATTGGAGAGATTGATCGACTGTTCAAAATAACCGCTCCACCGCAGGACTTCCTTATCCAGATTTTCCATAAAATAATAGTACAAAAACGGCACCACATACCACACATTCAAAAGAACGGTGAGCCCCGCCGCTTTTAAAAGCGCTATATACCTCTTATCCCGCGCAAGGTGCACACAGTACAAAAGCGCCGTGATCGCACAGATCGTCGCCGCATAAGCCGCGCTCAAAATATGACTTTGCAGAATCCCCGAAAAACCGATCACCAAATAATACCATCTCTTCTTGTCGCCCATGATCAGATGGTAAAGTCCGGCGATCACCATGGGCCAGAAAATCAGTGCCAGTGTCTCCCCCAAATCTCCCCTCGATAAAATATTGGTAAACCGGTAAGGCATAAGCGTGTAAAGCACCACAGCAAGCAGCACGCTGCGTCTGGACTTCACCATGGATTTCACCGCCACATAAATGCAGCACGCGGAAGCCAGATTGGACAGGAAGATTAAAACCTTATAGGAAAAAGCCAGAGACACCCTGCATATTCTTAAAAATGCGCCTATATATAAAAACAGATAAGGATACATGGCATTCATGTACCCGTTTCCCTCTAAGCCTTCCGGCAGAATATTGACGGGAATCTGCCCGTCCAGTATGCCGTCCTTGAGCCCTTCCAGTCTGGCCAAATGATAACAGAGATCATCCGCGTTGTAGAGATAGGTCTGCATCATGGGCGTGGTTGCAAGAAGCGTCACAGCAACAATCACGCAGCCGTCTAACAGCATTCCTTGAGGGATCCTGTCTTTGCCTCCTTTGATATACCACCAGCCCGCCAAATGTAAAAGCAGGACAACCACAATCATCAGATAAGTATCCGTATAAAAAAGTCCCTGGGGCTCCACCGAGAGCTTCTGCACCGTAAGCGCGCCCTTCCCTCCATAATTGACGCAGACCTGCAGACGCTTTGTATCTTTGGAAAGCGTAAAATCCACGGAGGTTTCGTTTTCTGAAGGGTCAATCGGCCAAGCCGCAATCTTATCTCCCTGTTCCCAGAGTTCCAGCACATTGCCCTGCTGCTCCGAAATATATTTCAGATTCACCGTATAGCTGCCTTCGTTCATGACATAGTTGGGCGTATACGCCACCACGCCATTTCGGGCCACGGATTCCTGTAGCACCAGCGCGTCCTCCGAATCGATCAGACCCACGGAGTGCTGCAATTCGGTGCCATAGTAAATCATCGGCTGTTTTCCCTCGTCTCCCAGCCAGAGAAAAATGACAAACAGCGCCGTCAATACCACATATATGATTTTCGCCCTCAGTGAAATCTCTTCCGTCATCGCAAACCCTTTATTCTTATGTTTCCTATAGTTAATGACATTATAAATGTCATTTACTATAATTATACGCGGTAATAATCCACGATTTTTTTCACCGCTTCAATCACGCTCTCCGTATCCTCGTCGCTCATTCCGTAGTAAAGCGGCAAGGATATGATCTCCTCGTAAAGCTTCTCCGCATTCGGACACAGTCCCCGTTTATATCCCATTTTTTCATAGTGTGGGAAATAATAGACCGGTATGTAATGTACATTGCCGTGCACATTTTCCGCCGCCAGCGCATCAAAAAACTGTCTCCTGTCAATTTTCAATTTCTCCGGAACAATGCGAAGAATATACAAATGCCGCGTGGTATCCGACTCAGGAATCTCCCTCTGTACAAACAGCTCCGGCATCTTCCCAAAAGCCTCGTTATACCGTTTTACAATCTCTTGTCTGCGCGCCCTGAACATGGGCAGCTTATCTAACTGGCTGATAATAAGCGCCGCCTGTATATCCGTCATGCGATAGTTAAAGCCAAGGGAAATCTGCTCATAATACCATGGCCCGTCGAGCTCATGCTCCATCAGGGTTTCATCCCTCGTAATGCCGTGGGACCGGTACAAGAGAAGCTTTTGATACAGGGTCTCATCATTGGTCAAAACGGCGCCACCCTCACCGCCGGTCACTGTCTTAACCGGGTGGAAGCTGAAGGTTGTCATATCCGCAATCGAGCCGTTTGGCTGTCCCTTATAGGTAGTGCCAATCACATGGGCCCCGTCCTCGATCAGCGTCAAACCATGCCTTTTACAAATCTCCATAAGCGGCGCAAGATCCACGGACTGTCCCGTATAATCCACCGCCACCACTGCCTTTGTCCGGGAGGTGATAGCCGCCTCCACCTTGGCAGGATCAATGTTGTACGTTTCGGGATCAATATCCGCAAAGACAGGCCGCGCTTTGCAGTAAAGCGCACAGTTGGCCGACGCCGCAAAGGTAATAGGCGTCGTGATCACCTCGTCCCCCTCGCCCACGCCGGCGGAAAGCGCCGCGATATGCAGCGCCGCCGTGCCGTTCGCACAGACCACAGCATATTTTGCCCCCGTCAATGCACAGAGCTTTTTTTCCAGTTCACCGATCTTCGGACCACAGGTCAGAAAATCGCTTCTCAGAACCTCTGTCACGGCCTGAATATCGGCCTCGTCGATATATTGATGTCCATAAAAGATCGGAGTCTCCCTGACCGGTCTTCCGCCTTCTATCGCAGGTTTTTCCATTTTTTATCTTCCTTCTTTACTTTTCCAGTTCTACATCGTTTAAAAGCTCTCGTATATCATCAACACCGAGCCACTCGGTATTGTTGTCGGAGCTGTAATGGAAACCCTCCGGCACCTTCTTACCTGAAAGATCCGGCTGCTGCCTGTTGTTCCATGTCATCTGCGGATAGACAATAAAATGTTTGTCATACTCATAAGTCGTGGCAGAATCCTCAGTGGTCACCATAATCTCATGGAGCTTTTCGCCCGGCCTGATTCCGGTCTCCTTAAGCTGGCAGCCCGGCAGCATCGCCTCCGCCAGATCCGTGATCTTAAACGAGGGAATCTTGCTGATAAAAGTTTCCCCGCCGTTGGCCTCCGCCAGCGCCTTGATTACCAACTCAACGCCCTGCGTCAGACTAATCCAAAATCTTGTCATACGCAGATCCGTAATGGGAAGCTCCTTCGCCCCCTCTTTGATCAGTTTGTGGAAGAAAGGAATCACCGATCCGCGGCTTCCCGCCACATTACCGTATCTCACAATGGAGAAATTAATATCCTTCGTCCCCACATAGGCATTAGCCGCCACAAAGAGCTTGTCCGATACCAGCTTCGTTCCGCCATAGAGATTCACCGGATTTACCGCTTTGTCCGTGGACAAAGCCACCACTTTTCTCACGCCCGTATCTAACGCCGCGTCAATCACATTCATGGCGCCATGAATGTTCGTCTTGATCGCTTCGTTGGGATTATACTCACAGGCAGGCACCTGCTTTAAGGCCGCCGCATGGATAATATAATCTACACCCTCACAGGCGCGTTTCAGGCGTTCCAGATCACGTACATCACCGATAAAAAAGCGAAGCTTTTCCTCATACTCTTTAAACTCGTTGGCCATCATCCACTGCTTGAACTCGTCCCTGGAATAAATAATGATTTTTTTCGGCTCATAGTGAGTCAGCACGTATCTGGTAAAACATTTCCCGAAGGAACCCGTCCCGCCTGTAATCAATATCGTTTTATCTTTTAACATATTGCGTTTTCCTCCCTGTCAAAACAGTCTGCTGTGGTATTTTTCTCTAAAACCAAAACGCTAGCCAATCCCAAGTTCCTGGAAAGCCTGCCGATAGGGCGCCCTGCACAGCCCTTTCTCTGTGATAATGCCTGTAATCAACGAATGGTCCGTCACATCAAAAGCCGGATTATACACCTTCACTCCCTCCGGCGCCATCCGCTCCTTATACCACATTTCCGTCACTTCCTCCGGTGCACGCTCTTCAATGGGAATCTGCTCTCCCGCCGCAATCGACATATCTATTGTGGAGCTGGGGGCACACACATAAAAGGGAATCCCGTAATGCTTCGCCAGCACGGCCACCCCGGAGGTGCCAATTTTATTTGCCGTATCCCCGTTTGCCGCCACCCGGTCGCATCCCACAAAAACAAGATTGATCAGACCGCTTTTCATCACCGTGGAGGCCATGTTGTCACAGATCAAAGTCGTGTCGATGCCCGCGCCGTGAAGCTCAAATGCCGTCAGCCGCGCTCCCTGTAAGAGAGGCCTGGTCTCATCACAGTATACCCGAAAGTCCCGCATCCCATGCTCCAGCGCAATGTATATGGGCGCCGTGGCAGTACCGTATTTGGCCGTGGCAAGAGTACCCGCATTACAGTGGGTAAGAATCCCGTCTCCAGGCTTCATCAGGCCGAAGCCGATCTCCCCGATGCTGCGGCTGATGGCCACATCCTCGTCCCGAATGGCCTGCGCCTCCGCAAATAAAATCTCCTTAATCTCCTCCACCGGCCTGTCTTTATGGGCCCGCAGCGTCCTTTCCATTCGGTCCAGAGCCCAGAACAGGTTCACTGCCGTGGGCCGCGAAGAAGCCAGATACCGTTTCTGTTCCAGAAAGGTCTGCAAAAAAGTCTCGTAATCCTGCGTCTCTATGCGGGAAGCCGTAAGCGCGATCCCATAACCAGCGCACACGCCGATAGCCGGCGCTCCCCTGACCCGCAGGAAACGTATCGCCTCATAAATATCTTCTATTTTCTCGATCCGCAGCACTTTCACAGTACCCGGCAAAAGCGTCTGATCCAATATTTCCAGACAGCTTCTGTCCTCGGACAAAAGAACCGTATTAAGCTCCAATGCGTTCATATCTTTTCCTCTATGGTCTGAACTGACAACACCTACATTATAGGCAGTTTTCAGGGGGCTGTCAAATTCCCTGTCCCGCTATAATACCACTCGTCGCAGTATTCATGGGAATACTGTAAATGCACCCCGCTCATATGCTTTTGATTCCCCGAGAGAATCCGCATACTCTGCACCGCTTCCTCTTTCTCATCGTCATACAGGGGAAGATAGCCCACCACCGCGTCAGCCTCCGCAATCGCCGGTTCCGTGATCGCATCCTCGCTGGCATCGGAGACAAAATACACCCTGTCATATTCCATCAATTCGTCCGCCACAGCCCAGACACACCACTCTTCACCGGGTTTATACACATAAACCACAGGGATGCCCGCCGCCGCCTGCTCCCTTGCCAAAGCCACCGCCTCTTTCGACTGCGGATACAAAAAGGCCACCCGGTCCGCACACAGGCCGGACAAATCTACCGCCAGACAAAACACCGTAACCGCCAGTGGCACAAGCCATTTTGCCCTTCCCCGGCCTTCCGCAAAACCGTCTTCCCCCACGATCTGCCGCCACAGCCCGCTGATCGTCCAAAACACAAGCAGAACCACAATCCCGTATATGGGAAGCTGGTAGCGGTTCGACGAGTTACCCAAAAGAAGGGCGGTCTTCGCTACCGTGAAGAAATAGCCGGCCGATGCAAATAGAAGCATACCGTACACAGCTGCGCCGGTCATCCCTTCCTGCCGCTGTCTGCGCCTCCTGAAATAAACCGCCAATGCCATAACCACAATCAAAAGCAGAAAAACGGAGAGAAAATTTCCGAATACATATTCATCCAGCAAATCGAAGAAAAACCGAAACCGGATAAAGGTGTTGGACAGATCAAAAAAGTTACTTGTCGCCTGCGCCCCCCGCTGTCCCCGAAACATCTGCCCGAGGCAGGCCGGATAGGTCAGATAAGCCAGCACAAAAGCCACTCCCTGGCTAATCCCGTAGCGCAGGCAGTGAAACAGATTCCGGTCTCTCCACAAAAGAAAAACGCAAAAAGCAAGACCCATATAAAACAGGAAAATAAAGTAGTAATACTGCGTCAAAAAACCCACGTAGGTCACAGCCGCCATGGGTAACAGAAATGTGAGAACGGGCAATCTGTTCCCCTCATCCGATCCCCTTTCCAATCCCTGTACGGCCCGCACATGCAAAACAGCGCAGAGCAGTACAAAAAACGTAAGCATCTCATACATCCGTATAAACACCACGCCGCTCATGGAAGCCGGGCTGAGTCCGAAAAACGCAATCACAAGACAGGATAGTTTGGCATTCCGTCCGCTCACCAAATACGATAAATATGCCAGTAAAATCAAATTGATTCCATGAAAGAAAAGATTGACCGACAGACCGATCCATTTCGAGAACACGCCCGGCACGAGAGACGCCGCCGTGTGAAACACCCAGTAATACATGGGCGGATGCACATCCCAAGACTGCACCTGTTTTACCAGCCCATATTGAAACCGTTCCTCCGGGAGCACCACAAACTCCTTTCGGTAGGTTTCTCTATCCATCCATTTTCCATCTTCCACATAGAAACCGTTGGTGCGGGCCGTAGAATAGTAGGTATAAAATTCGTCCTCATGAAAACCCTGTTTCTGTGTACAAAAATAAAAGGCCGCCGCCATCAGTACGGCCCAAATCACCGCAAAACATATCCCCTCTGCTCTTTTCCGCTCTTTTTCCGACATTCCTTCCCGTCTTTCCGCTGCGGCTTTCATTTTCAGCTCTCCTGGCTCTCCCCTGTTTGGCCCGTCTTACATTTCATCTTTATCCCGTGAAGCCTTCTGACAGTCTTCGGCGCAATCGTCAGGAGAAGTAAATAGGTCTTATTCTTCCCTGTCAGATACGGATTGGTAACCGTATCCCGCAAATGTCCGCGAAGGTACTTTTTCACCCTCTGATAGAAGGCGTTATCCGCCCCCATCTGCGAAACCGGCACATGCAGCATATAATCCAGTCTCTGATAGAGATTAAAGCGAAGCGCATACATGTGCAGAGCCGGGTATTTTCTGTCCACAAGTTCCTGCACCGCGTCCGCATTGTCCACAATATCCAAAAACACGCGGGAAAAGCTGTCCTTTGTCTTCCTTCTGGTGGTGCTGTCCTGCCTGCACACCACATGGTAGCCCTGCTCTGGGAGAATCAAAACGCCCGGAATCTCCTGTAAAATTTCCAAAAACAAACAAAAATCCTCGTTCAGCTTTCCCTCGGGAAAACGCCGCCCGTCAAAAACTTCCCTCGGAAACAGCTTGGTACAGAAGGAACAGTCTCCCCTGTGCAAAAGCAGCTCTCTCAAAAAAGTTTCCGAGTCGCAGAACCATTCCCTCTCGGGCGGAATACAAATATCGGGAAGACGCCTTCCCTCTTCGTCCACCTCGTCGCGGGAAATCTGCACCGCAAAACAGCCTCTCTCTTCCAGAGCGCGCACCATCTCCTCGTAAACATAAGGCTCTATATAATCGTCGCTGTCCACAAAAGCCAGATACTCTCCCCCGGCAGCCTCAAGGCCCTTATTTCGGGCCGAGGACGCACCGCCGTTTTTTTTGTGGTATGTGCGGATTCTCGCATCCTCATCCGCCAACCGCTCGCAGAGTTTGTCCGTGCCATCCGTGGAACCGTCGTCAATAAGCAGAATCTCTATCTCGGAATAGGTCTGTGCACAGATGGAACGGACGCACCGCTCCAGACAATTGATCGAATTATATACTGGTACAATCACACTGATTTTTTTTCGTTCCATATTCGTATTCCTTACCGGGGTTTGATAATCGGCGCTCTGCTTAACGGCCCCTCCTCCTCCGGCACAATCCTTCCCTGCCGCAGTCTGTCCGTAAACCGCAAAAGCGCCGCCGCCGCGTAATCCGCATTCCACATATCGCGGATCGTCTCATAGGCGGCCCGGCCCATATACCGTCTTGCCTTCCAGTTCTCAAAAAGATCCAGCACCAGCTTCTCCATCTCGTCGTAGCTGCCGTTCTGATAGAGCAGTCCGTTCTCCCCATGGCGAATCAGGTAGGGGGCCGCACCCACTCTGGCGTCCACCACTTCCACACATCCGCTGTTCATCCCCTCGTTGACCACAGCGCCCCACCCCTCTAAGTGGTTGCTTGTAAAGAGGTGGATATGACATTTTTCCATCACATCCCTTACCTGTTCCGGGTTCGTATAGCCATAAAACGTAAAAGAATCCGAAAGGCCTTCCCGCTCCGTCTCCTCTTTCACGGCCGGCTCCAATTCGCCGCCGCCCAGCATATGCACATGAAAGGCATGTCCCTTTGCCCGCAGCGTTTTCCCCAGAGGCACCATATACTCCGGGTTTTTTAACGGGATAAAGCGGCCCGCCCACACAATCTGCAAAGGCCCCTCCTCCGGCTTCATGGAGGCGAAGGTCTCTTCGCTGTAAGTTCGCAGTCTTGTAAAATATCCCCATTGAAAGAGCTTGTTCGGATAAGCGCCGATCAAATGAAAATCCGACGCCGCATATGCGCCCGCACAGAGCATACAAATCTTCTGATTCCGATACCGGATATGCTCCCAGTATTTTGCCACAAGTCCTCTCGGAGAGACTGCCTTCCACTGTCCTTCCCTGTAAAGCCGCTCGCTCACCCGAAGGGTTGTCTTGCCCGACTGTAGTCTGGGCGTCACAATATCCTCCCTGCCCGTCCAGCCAAAGAGCACCACGTCGCTCTCCATAATCCGTTTCAGGCACTCGTACTCATCCTCGTAAAGACACATGACATAAGGGATCTCTTCTATCGCAACGCTCCACCCCATCTCCACGCGCTCCGCTTCCATCGGCATGGTCTGGATAAATGCAAACCCCTTCCCAAGTCTCTGATAGAGGGCATCGCAGAGAGGGAGCTGGTGGTGATTGATATAATTAGACACAAAGGTAAAGGTCATTCCATCATCTCCCGGTAAATATGCATCAGACGGTAGTAATTTTGATCCGCATCATGGTTGATACGGGCATGTTTTCTGGCATTATCGGAAAGCCGGTCCACAATGGCCTCCTTCGTGAAGACCTCGGTAATGCTGTCCGCCAGCGCATCCACATCCCCGGGCGGATAGAGGAACCCATCCCCGCCGTCCGTTAGAATGTTATGTATGCCGCCCACATTGGCCGCCACACAGGGCACGCCGAGAAGCATCGCCTCCCCTACGGAATTGGGAGAATTTTCAAGCGCAGAGGGGCAGACAAAGACCTGACAGCTCAGGTACTGCTTCTTCATCTCCTCCGCGTCTATGCGCCCCAGCATAAACACCTTTTCTTCTAACTGATTCTCCTTGATCAATTTTTTCAAATATTTGCCGTAAGCCGGAAGTTTGAGCACATCCTTCCATGTCTCCGCCTTCAAAATATCCGCACCCGCCACATAGATTTCCGTGTCCGGAAATTGTTCCAAAATTTTGGGCATCGCCTGTAGGAGATAGTGGAAGCCTTTCAGCGGATAGTCGCCCTGACTCAAAAAAATGCGGTGCGTCTGACAGTTATATTTGCTCCATCTGTCCCGGTAAAATACACTGCGAAGCGTCTCGTTCAGGAAATGATACGTCGCATTCGGGTTGATCTTTGCCGTCTCTTCCCGGTCAAAATCCGTGCGTCCCGCGATATGGCCGACCCGTTTTATGGCCTCGATCTCATACTCGCCGCGCTTCTCAAATTTCTTCTGCTGCTGTCTGATGCTGTCCTTTCTCACCCGGTCACGGAAGGTACTTTTTCTCTGTATCTTCAAAGGAAGATCCGCCATATATACCTTTGCAATCGCAGAGATAATACCCTGAATGCCAATCAGCGTCCGCTCCGGCTTGTCAAACACCTTGATCGACGCCAGCGCATGGGGAAATTCCGTGCCGAACACATGCAGAATATCCGGCTGAAAGTCATTGATAATCAGAGCGAACTCTTTCTCCAGCTCCGCATCATAGTATTCCGGCGTGGTCAGATTCTCCACAAACCCGTAGCAGTGGCAGGAAATATTTTCCCCCAGCTGCATCACCCGGTCAAAATTCCCTAGAGATTCATCCACCGGAAAAGCGATTCCCAGTTCAATCCTGTTTCTCTCCTGCTCCATCACAACTCTGTCAAGCAGGCCGGAAAGCCACCCTTCCCTGTTGCTGCATGGGAGGTTCAACCTCTTGGCAATCGCCGGCAGCATAATGTTACACACCCATAAAACCTTCATTTGTATCTCTCCTTCCCTCTCACACATCAACGGCCTTGGCCTTCGTATATCCTCCTCTTTATCTTCTGGTAAAACTCCGCCGTCGCCTCATTCTGCGCCAGATATGTCCGAAGCGGCGAAAGCGTGACAAGCAGAATCAAACGATATTTGATCATCTGTTTCCGGCTCATATATTTTCCCACAATATGCGCATGCTCTACCAGAGAACGTCTTTTGTTCTCTCGCGTCTCGGAAAAACCGTCTCCCTCGTAGGATGCCACCGTAACCGGCATATAATACATCCCTGCATGGGCTTTATAATAACACCAGAGAAAGTGATCATAATCCGCGCGTACCTGGTAGCAGGTTCGAAATCCTCTCTTTTTTAACAGACGTCTGTCATAAAAGCAGGCTTGATGGCAGGGAACATTCCGATAACAGGCGAAGTCGTCTATCTTAGGATTTGACATGACAAGGGCGCCTGTTGATCTCTCAAAAATATTGCCGTAAAAAACTGCCGGCCCCTTTTTCCTGTCTGTCCGGGCGATCTCCTTTTTCACCTGCGCAAGAACCGTTTCATCCTGAAAATAGTCTCCGCAGTTCAAGAAGAAAAGATATCTGCCCGACGCATGCGTAACAGCCCGGTTCATGGCGTCATAAATGCCCGTATCCTTTTCCCGGTAAATTTTCAGGTTTTCTCCGGCATTTTCGACGGCAAGCCGCTCCACCGATCCGTCCGTGGAAAAGCCGTCCTGCACAATAATTTCATAGTCTTCCACGGTCTGACGCCTGATGCTTTCGATCGTTTTGTTTAGCTTTTCGCCTGCATTGCGGCAGACGACAATTATACTGAACATCATATTAATTTACCTCTGATAAAATGTTTACCATATCATGAAAGAAAAAGGTTCGATAGGGCAGAATCAGCACCCCGTCGTTAGCGCCCTTTTTCAAATACATCGCAAAGTACAGCACAGCCGCCAGAAGAATCCCTGCCCGGAACAACCGCCGCCACCTTTTGTCCGGCACCGCCTTCAAAAGCATCGGCAAAAACAAAATCTGACTCACCATCAAATAGTAGCCGATTCGGGATATAATCGGCAAAAAGGAACAGAACACATAAAGGATCAGCGCGCCCAGATTCAGGTACAGATAAAACCAGAACCGGCGGTCCCAGGATACCGCAGACACCTGACTGCCGCTTCCGTCCTGCTCCGCTCCTGCCGGGGTTTTCTTTCTCATCAGGCACACAAGCCCCGCAAAGAGCAAAACTGCCGCACAGCGCAGGATGCTGATATAGCTCGTACCGCCTTCCAGATATTCCGTGTCCTCATAAGTCGGATAGAGAAAAACCACCAATGTCAAATAATAGTCCTGCATGAATAAAAAGGTGGTGCAAAAGAGCGCCGCAGCCGCAAGCTGCCATTTTTTCCATGTCAGAGACGCAAGAAAGTAAAGCGGGATCACCACCAGCAGCGACTTATGGAAAGCCGATCCCAGAAGAATCAGGACAACAAATCTTCCCCACTGTCTGCGAAGCACAAATTTCATGGAGTAGAGCGCTACGGCAAGAGCCAGATAATAGCGCACCGTGCTGAAGGTCTGAAAATAATACCCCAGCGTCATGAAAAGAAAAAACGTAAGCCCGAACTCATCGCTCTGCTCATACATGGCAAGCAGGAAAAACAGCACCGTCACAAAAGAGTAAAACGCAAACACCAGCAGAAAATTCTCATAACCCGAAAGCCCGTACAACAGCTTCACCAAAAGGTTAAATCCGATTTCTGTGGGCACGTAAGCGTTACAGTTGACAAGGTGCATAAACTCCACATACTTTGCATAATCGTTTCCCACATTCAGCCTGCATGCGGAGAGCAGAAACAAAATGGCAAAAATCGCTGTGAGACAGACGCGGTTGCAAAGCTGCTGTCTGGTAAGCCTATAAGATTGTCTCTTCGGATGGTTGTCCACAAGGCCCGCAAGGAGCGCCGTGACAGCCGCAACCGTGATGTATAGTATCATCTGCCGCGCGCCTCCCGCACGCCCATGCGCATCATGTGAAACGCCTTTCCCACCGAAATTTCCCGGCACATAGTCTCCCTGTGCGCCAGCAAAAACCGAAGGGAGAGAGGCAACGCCAGCTTTCCGTACAGATGATGGTAAAGCACGCCCCTGTCTCTAAAAAACTTCTCGTGATAGCCGGAAAACCAGGTGGATTCTCTCTCCTTTTCCTCCCCGATACATGCGGTGTGCGCATAAATCCGCAGTCCAGCTTTTAAACAGTCCCGCAAAAACAGGCTGTCCTCTCCATTGCTGTATTTTGCGCCGCCGCCAAACAGAAGCGAATAATGCGCATTCGCCCTGCGCAGGGCTGTCAGCTTTGCCGAAATACTGTAGGCCGGATATCTCCCGTAATTGCGGTAGGTAATCCGGCGGATTTCTCTGTTCCAATAGGTTCTGCGCGCCGGCGCCACCTGCACATTAAAAAGAATCATATCCGCGTCTTGCAGCTCCCTGTAAGCCTTTGCAATCTGCTCCTCATAGTCCGCCGCCAGCACAATGTCCTCGTCGGAAAAGAGCACCACATCCCCCGACGCATGTAAGAGCGCCGTGTTTCGGCTAAGGCCCACACCGCGCTCCGGCATGGAAAAGCACTTCACCTTTCCCTGCCCCGCCGCAATGGTGTCATAGGCGTACCGGTCGCACTGGTTGATCAGCACCGCGTCCGTGTGGATATGCATTTCTGGAATCAGCTCCGCAGCTTCCTGATCAACCGCAGAGACAAGAACCTCTAAATTCATAGGCCGTTTTTTCTCCGTCATTTCTTCCGAACAGGCTTTTTTGTGCCGAACGCGCTCCCATAATATATGCGCAGGAAACGCTCGTCAGCCCCCCGTATTGCTATGCCGCGCAGTTCGCACTCCTGCGTTTTCAATTGTTCTATGAGATAGCACGCAAAAGTTCCGTGTACACCGCCAAAAGGCAGGGAAAGCACTACGCCGCCAGCCTCCCGCATAGCGTGAAATATCTCCTCGTCAAGGGGTTTTTCCTTCTCCATCTCACAGATGTAAAGGCCGCCCCACTTTTCCTGCAAATATGCTAAATTTCTCTCATAATCCTGCTGTAGTGTCTCCATCCCGGAAGCGTAACCGAGAAACGGCGCTTCCGTCACCCTTCGGACGTCTCCGGCTGTCAAAATGCGGTCGTCCATCACATAATACAGGGACAGACCGAAAAAGCTGATCAAAAAGCCAAGCAGCGCGCCCACCAAAACAGCCTGTGCCATCCGGCTGTCCGCCACCACAAGTTTTGCCTGTGTGGTCTGAATCCCATTGATCGCCAAAAATTCCTTTGCCTGTGTGCCGTAGCTTTCAAGGGCCTGCACTGCCGCCCCGAGAATCTCGTCCGTGCGGGCAGGCGAATTCGTTGTGACCGTCAGCGTGAGAATGCGGATATCCGACAAAATCTCCGCACGCAGAGCCGCCGCCACCTCCTCTCTGTCATAATCCGCAGAAAGGTTTCCTAGCGTCAGATTCATGATCGGGTCCGTCGCCATCAGGTCATTCCATGTGTAACCGTTGTAAGCCTGATAAGCCTCCCCCGTCTCATCCGCCGCAAAGTCCAGCTGTATCTTGGCAAATGCCTGATACTCACGCTCCGACTCCGGCACCGTGCGCACAGCCGTATAAACGATAACACTGAGCAATACGCCGCCGATCACTGCCCCTGCCAAAACCGGCAGGCGCTTCATCAGGCATAGCATATATTTTTTGATATCCATTCCTTCGTTGGCATAGCTTTCCCTATTCATCCACTTCTGCCTTTCCCAGTCTGTAACAAATCTTCGCCCGGCAAAAACGTCTCACTTCATGGCCGTGGTCTGACTGTCGTCCACGCCTTCCGTGCTCTCCGGCTTAATCAGAATCTTTAAGGTGAGCAGCATCAGCTTGATATCCAGCCACACGGAATACTGCTCGATGTAAGTCAGATCCAGTTTCAGCTTATCGTAAGGCGTCGTATTATATTTCCCGTAAACCTGAGCATATCCCGCAAGCCCGGCCTTCACCTTCATGCGAAAGGCAAACTCCGGCATATCCTTCATGTACTTATCAATAATCTCTGGTCGTTCGGGTCTCGGGCCGATAAAAGACATGTCACCCTTCAGGATATTAAACAACTGCGGCAGCTCGTCAATCCTGACGGCCCGGATCAGTTTCCCCACAGGGGTAATGCGGGAATCATTTTTCGAAGCTAACCTCGCCACGCCGTCCTTCTCCGCATCCACACGCATGCTCCTGAATTTCAGAATATAAAATTCCTTTCTGTCACGGGTGCAGCGAATCTGCTTATAGAGAACCGGCCCACCGTCATACAGCTTAATCGCAATCGCCGTGATCAGCATAAAAGGCGAGGCAATCACCAGAAGAAGCACGGAGCAGACCAGATCAATCACCCGCTTTGCCACCCGCTGCCCCACCTTGAGAGAATACTCTCTGGTCAGATAGAGCGGTGTATCAAAAAGATGCAGCTGATCCGCGCCCCGAAGAAGCACATCGGAAATTTTGGGCATCGTATACACCCGCATGGATATGCTGTAGCAGTATTTCAACAGGGCGTTCCTGTCAACGGCGGAAATATCCCACAGCGCCACCGCACCGTAACCACCCTGTATCTCCTTTTTCACAGCTTCCATGCCCTCGGAGATATTGATACATTTTTTAACCTTGTACTTGTCCTTGCGTGTTTCAAATTTCTCCACCATATCGTCCACGGGACGCTCTCCGTGAACGATCAGGATCTCCCTTGGCGGGAACGCCTTGTAGTAGCAAAAATTACAGATAAACACCCACAGCCCCGCAAAGAGAGTCTGCAAGAGCATCGTCCACACGATGGGACGCACATCCACGACCCAGTTTGCCATCAGCGAAATCTGAAAATAGGAAATCACATTGACAATGAGCAGGGAAAAGATTTGCGAGATAAACACATCCACGGCTTTCAGATAACCGATTTTCAACGCGCCGTATGTATTCGCGAAGAAAAACAGCAACACGAAATAAATCGCAAGAATCAGCACATGGCCCTTAAAATAGAAGCGAAATCTTCGGTGCAGACTCAAAAACGGATAATACGCCTCCAGCCAGAAATAGGCGTAGACCGCCGTCTGAAAAATCAGCCCAATGAAAGAGAGCTGCAAAATAATCAGCCTTTTTATGGTTTCCACTTTTTTCATAGTCTTATATCCGCCTCATCGTCGCTCTGTAAGCCCAAAATACAAAATAGTACGCGCTGGACAACACCGAGAGCCTTTCCTGTCTACGGTACAGATTCCAGATCCGTTTCACCGCTTTCAGCTTATTGGAAGACAGGGATTTCGGGGGTCTTCTGTAAATTGCAAGCACTTCATCCAAACCGCAGGCGGCATAGCCGGCCCGCAAAATCTGCCACCAGGTCGCCGTATCTTCACTCTCCACCTGCGGCATCCGTATCAGCTCGTCCGGTACAACGTCCCTGTCCAGCACAACGGTTGTGGTAAAGATAACCGTCCGCGACAGGGCCTCCCTGTAAGTCAGGATATCCGGCACATGCACCACCTTCCCCGTAGGTCCGGCCGTCTCGTCGCCAAACTCATAGGCAGAAAATGCAAAGCACGCCCCCCTCTTTTCCATGAAAACAAG
This sequence comes from Lachnospiraceae bacterium UBA7202, assembly GCA_002490705.1. Classification (GTDB taxonomy): domain Bacteria; phylum Bacillota; class Clostridia; order Lachnospirales; family Lachnospiraceae; genus UBA3282. The sequence goes on along the minus strand of DKUO01000046.1, from coordinate 26,493 downwards.
CTGCTTTTCCAGTTTTTCGGGAAACCAGACGTCGTCCGCATCCAGGAAGGCGATATACTGTCCCCTTGCATACGCCAGTCCCGTATTGCGCGCTTTTGCCGCGCCTTCATTTCTATTTTTACAGATGAGCAAAACTCTCTGTTCCCCGTTTTGCTGATACGTCTCTACAGAGCCCACATTCTCTTGCGCACTGTCCGCCGTGCCGCCCTCCCATCCGGGAAGGGCGCTTCTTGCCGTCTCTGCGCTTCCGTCATCGGAGCAGTCATCCACCAGCAAAAGCTCCCACTTTTTATAGGACTGCGCAAGCACCATTTTGATTGTCTCTGCGATGTAGGCCTGCGCACAGTATACCGGCACAATAATACTGACAAGCCCTCTCACTTTATCCTGCAATACTCTGTCCCTCTGCTCTTCTAATCCAGCTCCTCTTTCACCAGATAAATGGGTCTTCTCTTAACTTCCATATAGGTTTTAGATAAGTATTGCCCGAGTATTCCCAGACAAAACAGCTGCACCCCGCTGACCATCATAATAATGCAGACCAGAGAAGGCCAGCCCGAAGTCGGATCGCCAAACAACAGTTTTCTTACAATCGTCACAATAATGATTCCAAAGGCAACCATGCAAAAGAGCACACCCATCACGGAGGCGATGGTAAGCGGCGCTGTGGAGAATGCGATGATCCCCTCCAAAGAATAGAGAAACAGTTTCCAAAAGGACCATTTCGTCTCTCCCTTCCTGCGCTCCACGTTCTCATACTCCAGCCACTTCGTCTCATAACCAACCCAGCCAAAGATTCCCTTGGTAAAGCGATTGTATTCCGACATGGATAAAATCGCATCCACCACCGGTCTGGTCATCAGCCTGTAATCTCTGGCGCCGTCCACAATTTCCGTCTTGGAAATGTGGTTCATCAGACGGTAAAACATTCTGGCAAAAAAGGAACGGACAGGCGGTTCACCTTTTCTCGTCACACGCCTTGTCGCCACAGAATCATAGCCCTGCTCGATATAGCCGTACATTTCCGGCAAAAGCGACGGCGGGTCCTGCAAATCCGCATCCATCAGCACGGCCAAATCACCCCTGCATTTTTGTAAGCCGGCATAAATCGCCGCCTCCTTGCCAAAGTTGCGGGAAAAGGAGACAAGCCGTACCCTCCCGTCTTCCTCGTGAAGTTTTTTTACCTCCGCAGCCGTTTTGTCTTTCGATCCGTCGTCCACATACAAAAGCTCAAATTCTATCTGCTTTTCGCGAAAGAAATCATTATTTTTGCATAACTCATCATAAAAATCCCTGATGTTCTCTTCTTCGTTGAAACAGGGCACAATGACACTCAGCAGTCTCATGACAACCTCCATATCAAACATAGATATTTTTATTGTAGCACATTTGCATCGAGTAGAAAAGCCTTAACAAAAAAGGGAAGAGATGAATCTCTTCCCTTTCTATCCTATATCAGATCATTTTTCAAACGTATGTAATCCGCAACAACTGCGATATATTCACTGTTCGTCGGCCTTGTGTACTCTGGACTGTTGCAATAGCCGAACAGTTCCTCAAACAGTTCGCAGTTGCCCCTCTCCCACGACACCTCGATTGCATTGCGGATCGCCCGCTCAATCTTGGTATCCGTGGTTTGATACAATTTCGCCAGATCCGGGTAGAGAAGTTTGGTGACGCTTCCCACCAGTTCCATGTCTTCCACGCACATTTCCACGGCACTGCGCAAAAACTGATAGCCTCGCAGATGTGCGGGTATTCCCAATTCCAGCATGAAGTCGGAGATCGTTTTTTCAAGATCTCTTCTGCTAATCATAGTCTGTTGTGCCATTCCCCTCTTACTCCTTTGCATATAATGGTATTTTGCTGGGACGATAGTTGTAGTTTATCGTTCCATTCGACATAATAACAAATATGCACCACACTGTAAACGGTAAGTTATCGCCCGGGAAATGCGGCTTTTTTTGTAAGGAAGCTGCTTCAATCCATAAACCGGCCTTACAGACGCGCCTCTTTTACATTGTCCTTGAACCAGTCATAGGCAAGCTTTACACCTTCCTCCAATTCCACTTTATGATTCCAGCCGAGTCCATGCAGTTTTGTCACATCCGTAAGTTTTCTCGGTGTGCCGTCAGGCATGGTCTGATCCCAGACAATCTGTCCCGTATACTCCACCGTCCTTTTTACCGTCTCAGCTAAATCCTTAATGGTAACCTCCTTGCCGGTGCCGATATTGACATGCTGTTCCCCGCTGTAATTTTCCAGCAGGAAGACGCAAGCATCCGCCATGTCGTCCACATATAAAAATTCACGAAGAGGCGTGCCCGTTCCCCACAGCGTCACAAAAGGCTCGCCGTTTACTTTCGCCTCATGAAATTTGCGGATCATAGCCGGCATCACGTGAGAACCTTCCAAATCATAATTATCGTAAGGGCCGTATAAATTCGTAGGCATACAGCTGATAAAATCATCCCCGTACTGCCGCTTGTAAAATTTACACATTTCCAGTCCCGCAATTTTCGCAATGGCGTAAGCCTCGTTCGTCTCTTCCAAAGGCCCTGTCAGCAGCGCATCCTCAGGAATCGGCTGTGGCGCCATTCTGGGATAAATACATGTGCTCCCCAAAAACAAGAGTTTCTTCACCTGATACTCGTGGCAGCAATGAATCACATTACACTGAATCTGCATATTCTCATAGGCAAACTCCGCAGGCGTCGTATTGTTTGCGTTAATGCCGCCCACCTTGGCCGCCGCTAACACCACCACATCCGGCCTCTCCTTTTCGAAGAAATCACGCACCTGCTGCTGATTGGTCAGATCCAGTTCCTTGTGGGTCCTGCCGATCACATTCGTATATCCCTTCGCCTGTAAGGAACGCACTATCGCGCTGCCCACCAATCCTCTGTGCCCCGCCACATAAATTTTGTCTGTTTTTTCAATCCTGTTGTTCATATCTAATCTCCATTCTGAAGCCGTTTTCTTGAAGTTCCACATTTATTTTACAACAAAGCCATCCGCAAGTCCATCCCCCAGAAACGTAATCTCCGCCTCCTGTGGGGAAGAGGGGAACGCCTCATACCCCACCCGGTCGCCCTCTGTGGGACAGTAAAAGGTTACGCCGTCTATCTCGTAAACATAGGTTTTGTAGTTCTCGTAGTCTTTCTGTGTCAGCCAGTACTCATTCCCATAAGTACCTGCAATTTCCCTCGCCAAGGCCGAGCCTTTGTAAAGCAACAGCAAGATCACTGCTGCCGAGACAACCCGGACTGCCCCGAACCGCCATCCCCCACCATTCCTATCATTTTGCGCTCCCGGCCTGTCCCTTTCCAGACGAGTATCCGCGAAACCCATCACCGCGTCATAAATCCCGCCAAATACCACCGCCGGCGTCAGATACACCCAGACACAGCCGTACCGGATCAAGGGTGAAGTACACAGCCAGAACACGAAGGAGGCCGTCACCGTACCCTGCACGAGCAGAATCTCCCAACGCCTTTTCCACCAGCCAAAAATCATACCTGTCGCATATATCAACAGGATGATAGCCGAAACCGCCGCCGCAATCACAAGAAGTTTATCACTCCCCGCCAGCGCGCGGAACCAGCCGGGCAGCCACTCCTGCACAGCCAGATCGAACTGCCGCACATCCGTATAGCCTCTTCCGTACACCTGAATTTCCTTTGCGTCGTAATCCGCAAGCCCCTTCGGAATTTTCCATGCCACATCAAATAAATCTATCTGCGTAAAAGGGTAAACCAGCCACCCTGAGATCACCACATTCCGAATAAAAAAGGGAATCGCCGTCACCAGACCAAGGCCCAGATACGCGCCCGTCTCACCCCATCTTTTTTCCCGCAAAAGACGGATGGCAGGATAAATTGTAAGCAGAAGAATAAACGCCGCCGACAGCTTTACCGTCATCAGGAACACGCCCAGCACACACAAAAGCCCATAAGGCAGAATCGTCCGCTCTCCCTCCTCACAAAGGTCCAAAAACCGTATCACAATATAAAATGCCAAAAGCACCATAAAATAATCCGAAGCCGGGGAGATCATCTCATCAAAGATATTAACCAGATAGTACACGCACATCACTCTGGCAAAGCTGCCCGCACGAAGCCGTCCCCGCCGCAGGGATTTTCCCATTTCCAGACAAACCGCCGCCAGCACAAACGCCAGCCAACCCGCTGTGCAGTGATAGGACTGCCCGCCCAGAAAAGCCATGCTGTAAAGAGCAGATAAGGCGAAAGAAGAACTGTTGTAGGCCAGCCTGCAATGCAGATTTCCCAGCCCCTTCACCACGCCGTATTCCTCGATCCAGCGAATGCTCTGGGCATGATACAGGCCCGTATCATAATGAATCTGTCCTCTGGACGTTCCGTAGGCAAAAAGCAAAAAAAGGCTCAATAGCAAAAAGCCTCTGAGATACAACCGCCTTTTCTCTGTGTCACCCCATTTTGCGGCGTACTGCGAAAATACCCCTGCAAGCTCTGAACGCTCCCGCCAAAAAATCACAAGGCAGACCGCCAAAAGCAGAATATTGGCAAGCAGCCCAACGCCCGCAAACAAACTGAAAATCTGCGCGTACACCGTAACGCAGACGAGGCCGCACACCAAATAGGCATCTGCGTGTTTCACCTGATAGGGGAAGTGCCGCGTCAAAAAACGCAGCACACCATATCCCACCAGAAAAGTAGTTATTAATATATAAATCCAGTTTAAAATCACTGACACCATAATGTCACTTATCGCTTTCGCAAACGTCCGGCGCGCTCTTCGTTACGCCTTTGCTTTTTTCTTATACTCTTCGCAGCTCATTCCCGCGATCTGCCTCAAATCCGCATCCATCATCATGGCTACCAGATGTTTGAAATCCACCTTCCGTTTCCAGCCGAGTTCCTTCTCCGCTTTTGCACAGTTACCCCATAAGAACTCCACCTCGGCCGGGCGGTAAAATTCCGGGTTCACGTCCACCAGAAGGCGTCCGCTTTCTGCATCATAGCCCCTCTCGTTCACGCCGGTTCCCTCCCAGCGAATCTTCACGCCAAGCTCTGCGAATGCAGCTTCCACAAACTCCCTGACCGTATGCGTCTCATTGGTGGCAAGCACGAAATCATCCGGCTTGTCCTGCTGCAGCATCAGCCACATGCCTTCCACATAATCACCGGCAAAGCCCCAATCTCTCTTCGCATTCATATTTCCGAGAGACAGCTTTTCTTGCTTGCCCGCCACGATATTCGCAATCGCCAGCGTAATTTTTCTGGTCACAAAATTTTCGCCTCTTCTGGGCGACTCATGGTTAAACAGGATGCCGTTGCAGGCAAACATATTGTAGGACTCCCTGTAATTCACCGTAATCCAATAGGAATATAATTTCGCCGCGCCGTAGGGGCTCTTCGGATAAAAGGGCGTCTTTTCACTCTGCGGCGCCGTCTCCGGTATTCCGCCGAAAAGCTCCGATGTGGAAGCCTGATAATATCTGCAATTCCCGCCATTCACACGAATCGCCTCAAGAAGTTTCAGGGTGCTCACGCCGGTTGCCTCCGCCGTATACTCCGGCACCTCAAAGGACACACCCACGTGGGACTGGGCCGCCAGATTATAGACTTCCGTCGGGCGAATTTCCGCAATCAGCCGCATTAAGTTGCTGGAATCTGTAGTGTCCGCATAATGCAGGAAAAATTTTACTTTATGATAATCGGAGGCGATCAGATGGTCGATCCTCCCCGTGTTCGCAATGCTGTGCCTGCGGATCAGGCCATGAACTTCATATCCCTTCTCCAGCAGAAGCTCCGCCAGATAGGAGCCGTCCTGTCCTGTAATTCCCGTAATAAGAGCTATTTTCTGCATATTTCCTATCTCCTTTTCTATTATTTAAGGTATGCCGCAATGGCGTCATGCCAATCCGCAAACATAAAATCCGTCGTCATTCGGAACATGTAATTATCCAGAATGGAATAGGCTGGCCGCTTCACCGCCGCTCCGTACTCCTCCGAAGTGATCGCTTCCACCACCGTCTTTTTTCCCGCCAATCTGAAAATTTCTTCCGTAAACTGTGCCCAGCTGCAATCCCCCTCGCAGGTCGCATGAAACAAACCGTAGTTTTCCGTAGGGAGCAGATAAACGACAGCCTTGGCAAGCTCCGTCGCGCTGGTGGGCGATCCCACCTGATCCCGCACCACCCGTACCTTATCGTTGGTCTCGCTGAGTCTGAGCATGGTTTTTACAAAGTTCTTGCCATCCCCGTACAGCCACGCCGTGCGCAGGATAAAATGTCTGTCCGAAAATTCCTTTACGAACTCTTCTCCCGCCAGCTTCGTCCTGCCGTAAGCGCCCTGCGGCCCTGTCGGATCAGTCTCCTTATAAGGTCTTGTACCGTTGCCGTCGAACACGTAATCGGTGGAAATATGCATCAGCTTCGCACCCGTCTCATTGGCCGCAATGCTCAGGTTACGCGCGCCGACCGCATTGATACGGAAGGCCAGATCCTCTTCCTTCTCGCAGGCCTCCACCGCCGTGTACGCCGCACAATTGATGATCGCATAGGGATTGATATCCCGCACAAATTTCATCACATCGTCCACCTTTGTGATATCCAGTTCCCCCACATCCGTATTGACAAGTTCGTATTCTGTGCTTCCTGCATATTCCAGATTGACGGCCCGTCCCAACTGCCCGTTACAGCCCGTCACAATGATTTTTTTCATTTCGCTGCATCCTTTCCAAATAGGTGATGTTTCTATTATGCCATTATATTCCATAATCCAAATAATCGCAATTGCTTATTTGAAAATCAAAACCCCGCCGTTCTCAATCTCCGCCTCTTCCCTGCATAAGTTTCTGCGAACTGCCAATATTATAGTTTAAAGCATTTATCCCAAAAGATACACAACCACTGAATGAAGATGGAGGAAACCATGCTTGCGCGAATTCCCAAACACATCGGCATCATCCCGGACGGCAACAGACGCTGGGCTAAAAGAAACGGTTTGCGAAAAGAAGACGGCTATGCCTACGGCCTGAGACCCGGTCTGCAATTACTTCAGCTGGCGCAAAAATTCGGCATCCCGGAAATAACCTACTATGGATTTACCGTGGACAACTGCAAACGGCCAAAGGAACAGGTGCACGCCTTCTCCGATGCCTGCGTACAGGCCGTACAAATGATTACAACGGAAAACGCAACGCTCCACGTCATAGGCAACACCGGCTCCACCTGCTTTCCGACTCAGCTGCTTCCCTATGTAAATGTAAAACGGCAGCCTGCCTCAAACGGACAGACCACCGTAAATTTCCTCGTAAATTATGGTTGGGAATGGGATATGAAAAACGGATGGGCCTCCCGGGACATTCCCAGAATTGACCTCGTCATACGCTGGGGCGGCATGCGCCGGCTCTCCGGTTTTCTGCCGCTCCAGACCGTGTATGCAGATTTTTATATCGTAGACGACCTTTGGCCTGACTTTCAGGAAAAGCAATTCTTCGACGCCCTGCAATGGTATCAGAAGCAGGACGTCACTTTAGGTGGCTGATACAAAATCACCTGATTTTATAATTCAAAATTTCCAAAATTTTTTCTGCTACGTCTTCGGGCTGCATATTTGTTGTATCAATTCGAGGATATGTATATGTATCATAAAAGGTATATGTATTCTTCATACCCCGTTCAATCCGTTCTTTTTCCCTTCCATTTTTTATCAGTCTTCTCATATTCTCTTCCCTGTCACATTTTAGAATGACAGGGCATAGCTCAAATAATATATCATCTTGTTTGAGCCAGCTTAACACTTGATCAAATATCTGTTTGCGTTCTCCGTGAAATCCATAGGGAAATATAATAAATTCTATATCTTCGCAAAGGAGATAATTTTTGAATAAAGAATATATGTTATTAGACACTGCTATTTTAGTTGCCTCTGTAAAGGGAAAAGGATTAATTGCCCGGCACCAGTCAGCATCTATAAATGCACACTTCGTTAATTTATGTAACAATATTTCTGAGGTGGTACTTTTACCGACCCCATTTGCTCCCAGAATAAGAATGATTTTTTTCATATCGCCATGCTCCCGGACAAACCATTAAAATCGTTTTCATATTTGCTAACTGGAAATTGTTTTAAAGAGCACTTACTAATATAACTATAATAATTACAAAAATAATACAAAATATCCATGTCCACTTATTTCCTAAATTCATTGTATAGCCAAACCCGCTCCGCGGTCTCTTGATAATTACTCTTTTATCTTCTCTGTTGAAAAATAGTCTTCCCGTTAACCAGCCATTATCTCTATTTTTAGTGATTTCGTAAAAACGATATAGTTTCTCATCATCATCGTTCAAATCCTTATACATTCTTTTTTCGTTCAAAATAAATCCCACTTTTTCAATCACTTTCCAAGATGATATGTTTTCATCTCTCACCGTTGCAATTATTCTTTTTGCTTTGTAATGATTGAGATAATAGTCCGTATATGCTTTAACCGCTTCAACTGCATAACCATTATCCCTATATTGCGCCCCGATAAAATATGTAATCCCTGTTTCCCGAAGATCTTCATAATAGGAGCATCCAATAGAACCGATTACCGCAGCTTCTGCCTTTAAGGTTATTGTATAAGCCAGATAATCGGTATTGGGATTATCTCTAAATGCAAATCCCCTTGTCTCGTCTATCCATTTTGTTATCCAATTACCGCAGTCTCTATCAAACCCGCAATCATTTAAGCTTCCGTCTGCTGCCATTTGAACAAACGGTATTTTATCTTCTGTTTTAACATCCCGAATCAGCAATCGCTGCGTTTCAATTTCCATAAGCAAAATCTCCGTAATAATTAAAGAACTAAAGTTCGCCTTGCGCTAACAAATTATCTTTTCCCATGCCACATACAAACGGATTAGAATCATAACAATGACAAAAATCTAAAAAGTCAGAACGTTGCTTTGAATCCTTCATAATTTTTACAAGTATCTCATTGGGAAGGGTTCTTGCATATGCGCCGGGACCTGCCAATTGGATGTTTTTTACGCCATGGCGTTCCAATATATCTTTCAATTCATCCGGCATAAAAGTGTATGTGATGCACCACGGCGCACCCCCGTTTTCATACTCGGCAATTTCCTTCTCGCCACCCATCAGCCCCTCTTTCCACAGCTTCATAACAGCATCTTTGCTAAAGCGAAAAGATTCGATCGCATTTGCTTTATTATCAATACACCATTTTACAAACGGATCATCGCAATCTGCATCTAAAATAAATTGGTTTTTCTGTATCGGATTTGCCAAATAGGAAAGGTATCCTAATCGGCTCGACACACTGATCATAATCCGTTTGCGGCATATGCGTATGAGTTCTCCAATAACCTGTTCCTGATTGGGGTAAGTATAGGAGACAGGGGCATCAAAGGAAATAACCATATCAAATGATTTGTCTTTGAAATCACTCAGATTCTCCAATGCCCCTTTCACAAAGGTTATTTTGTCAAGAACCCCCTCTTTCTCCGCCAATTCTTTTGCCTTATTGATCATGGGCTGTGAAATGTCAAAATGTGTAACTTCACAACCATGTTTTGCCAGAAGAATGGAAAATCTGCCACAGCCCGCACCACCGTCAAACACAGTTCTTATCCCATCCAAATGCGAAAGCAATTCCTTTTCAATATGGCTTTTTTGAATAATGTCATCAATATAGGTTTCCTCACGATGGCTTTCAAGCTCTCCCTTTTCCGGCATATTCCATAAACGTTCCGATATCTTTCTGCTATAGTCCATAAATCAATCTCCTTTTTGTGTTTCGGCTGAAAATGATGCAGATCTAATGAAGAACAAAATCTGAATAAGAAAAATGACTCAACCCCCAAATTAGCCCCCTGACCTTCCGCAAGCGGCTTGCATATTCAAAACGAATATGCTATATTATAACCATAAAAGGAACAACCTCCCACAAGGGGTTGACCTGAGGGAAAAGATAGAAACTCCACCCTTCCTACTAGCCAAAGTATACAAGGGTGGTTTTTCTATCTAAAAGTTAGAAAAACGCTACTGACTTATCATTACGATCAAGGTCAGCAATGCGAGAATGAACATGCCGAAAGACATGAGATCTTTGAAATCATACTTCATCCGCACCACCTCCCATCTTATGTAAAAATAGGAGGTCAACGCCTTGCAGTGACACGGTTATTCCCGTACCTCAATCTTAACATATAACGTTTAATTCAGCAAACATTTTATTAATATTTCGTCATTCACTTCTTAAGCCTCCCTATAAAAACATCATGAGAGGAAGAATATTGTTATAGCAAGTGCATTTAAAATAACACTTTGTAATATGACTGGGAATTATTTAGCATATTGTAAAGAATACTAATCCCCTTTTCTTCTAAATACTTCCGCATTTAATACTGAAGAAGTTTTCATTATTGCCGATATATCTTTGATATTTCCTATATCTAATTCCAAATGCTCATCAGTTAAGCCCTCGGCACTAATTACAAATCTAAATTCATTTTGATAAGCATATGATTCCCTTTTCCAAAAAGCGATATTTTGTTCTCCAAGCATTAATGAAATAAATATATCTACATGATCCTTTTGTTCATCAAAATATTTGACAAAATTTTTATATAATTTATAACCTTTTTCTTTTGCGGATTTTTCCATCCTTTTAATAAATTCATCGCTATCTAAAATCAGCAAAGCTGTATCCCCAAAGTTTAACATCTCCCTTTTTTGTTTTTCAGTAAACCTAAATGTCATCAAATTAGGTTTTACTCCAAGCATACAAAACGCATAGTCATTAGAATGGGTGGTCTTCATTAAATTGCCATTCAACTTAATTGTCTCACCTAAATCTGGCAAAAATAATTCTGCAGCATTAAAATGCAGCATTCCTTCAAATGAATCTCCTACTACCATATCTCCATTTGAATTTTCATGTTTACGATACCATTCCAAGGTATTCATATAAACTAAACCATCTTGAAGTTTTTTATCTTATCTTCACTTTGGAATTTAATTAATGGTATTCCTTTCACCTGCATTTATCCATTCCCCAATCAACACATTTATTATTTACAAACAACTTATCTATTTACTCAACAATCTTACAATTTTCCGTATAAACTTACTTCTCATAAAATTAATACAACTATTATCACAATATTTAAATTTACTATCCAATTTTAGGAATTCTTCTTTCAAATATTAAAACATCTTCACTCGCGGTCGAATTAACACCAAGCCCAAGTAAACTTAATGCATTTTTGCCCAATTCATTAGAATATATGGTGTGCAATTTCCAACCATTTTTCGCGTGATCATCTAAAATTTTCATCATTTCTTGCTTATCAATAGTACCATGATCTTTATTAATAACAGTTACTACATCATACTCAAAAAATTCATTAAATGATTTTGCATAATTTATTTTCTCCACTTCCAGTTGCTCTAGTCGCCTTTGTTTTTCTTTAAGTTCATCAAGTTCTCTAATTGTTTTCTGCCTTTCTTGTAATATAGCATGAATATATGCTTTTGCTTCTTTAGATGCATAAATCATATTTTTTCATCTTGAAAAAAAGTGATAGTTTTTATATCATTGTTTCTTAACAAAGATAATTTTGCAAAACATTCTTCACACATTGGAATCCCTGAAATGGTTCTTTTAGATTTATTTTCACCACAAATACCACAATTCATATTGCACCTCTTTTGTTCACATTTTATTTACGATATTTTAGCATATCTGCCACTTAAAATCAATTTTGTGCATACTCTAAAGCACAGTAGAATTTACCTCTGCACTGGAATTTACAATTTCAGGCCAGCTTCTGAATTTTCATAATTTCCCACACGTCAATAAAAAGTAAACGATTTCAGCCCTAACTGCCACAACACCCCTTGATCTCCCCAGTCTCCCATCTTCGGTACACCTCTTCAAATTTTCCCTCGCCAATGGCAATCGGACTACAAATGCTCTCGAACACATGGCAAATACCTTTAGTGTGATTGCACCAGATTGCACCAAATAATTACAAGCAAGAAAATAGAGGAAACGCCGTATTTATCAACGTTTCCTCCACTTTCAAAGAGAGGCGCAGACCGGATTTGAACCGGTGAATCAGGGTGTTGCAGACCCACGCCTTACCGCTTGGCTACTGCGCCGTATCCAATTAACATAGGTCAGATGACCAATGACTCCAACGGGAATCGAAC
>DKUO01000046.1:0-13952 GCA_002490705.1 Lachnospiraceae bacterium UBA7202 | reverse complement strand
CTTAACCGCTTGACCATGGAGCCTGACGAAAGGCTTCATGTAGCCTTAACGTATGCTATAATATCACATCCCAAGGCATTTGACAAGGGGAAAAAGGCGCAACAGGCAAATTTTTACCTGTCACGCTCTTTCCACCGTATCTTCATCAAATCCTTCTTGCCAAAACCGCCACAGCGCGCATGTCCTCGGGAATATAGCAGGTAAGTCTGCCCTTCGCCACAGAAACATTTGCCTCCGCATCCGAGTAGACCGCCTCAATCCGATACTCCCCGTCCGCAGGCAGGGGAACCTCCAAAGCGCCCTCATGCTCCCCCTTAAAGCTGTGGAACACCGCCAGAAGCCCGTCTTTCTTCTCCCGTTCCAAACCGCCCTCGCTCCGCACAAGGCACTGCCAGCCGACAGGATGGCGGTAATTTAAAACCTTCGGCCCATACAGTCTGCTGTAACCATCCTTAATGATCGGAGCGGCTTTCTTATAAAAAGCAATGCCGCGATCAATGACCTCCCACTGTTGTGTCGAAAGTTTGGTCACATCTCCTGACAGGCACATTCTTCCAAGAAAAGTGTTGGCGATGGAATATGCGATTCTCTTCAAAGAATCATCTTTCCTGATCACCGCCCATATCTGGCTCTGTCTCGGCAGGATCACCCGATGCAGAGAAGCGGCAATAATGGGAATCTCCTCGCACTCGTGGGCATCGGAAAAGGAAGCCATGCTGCACTCGCTCATCATAAGCGGTTCCAGCTTGTGTCCGCCCGAAGAACAGTTTTCCAAAATGATACCGGGTATCCTCTCCTTCACCTTGCGGATAAAGGCAAGTGACGCTTCCATATTCTGCCGCAGCCCCTCGCCCAGAGACTCCGCCCCGTCGCAGCCCGTGCCGATGGTATCATTGTAATCCATCTTCATATAGGAAAAGCCGTATTTTTCCAACGTGCCGATCACTCGTTCTTCCAGATAATTCTGCACCCACGCCTGCCTCATATCCCAGAACCTTCTCATGGATGTGGATAATGGCGCACCGTTTCTTGTAAGCAGATGTTCCGTCTTTTGATAGCTCTCCGCCTTCTCTCCCACATTGTCGATCTCAAACCAGATGCCTGCCTTCATGCCATGGGCTTTGATCGCCTCCACCGTCTTGTCAAGCCCCTTCGGAAACAGCTCTTTCGACACAAGGTAATCTCCCATCGCCACATCCCACGGAATGCCCTCCTGCTTATACCAGCCGCAGTCAATCACGAAATAAGAAAAACCCTTGTCCTTGATGGCCTCCAGAATCCCGCAGATATTTTCATGGGAAGGACAGCCCCATGTGGTACAGTATTCATTGAAAATAATGGGAAGTTCCTGTTCCGATTCCGGCCCCTGATTCACCGCGTCCTCCACGGCCGCCGTCATTCTCTGGGAAATGCCGTCGATGCCGCCGCCCCTGCATACGGACAGAATCGCCGTGGGCGTCACAAAGGTTTCTCCCGGCGCGATCTCCTTCATCCAATGGCCGAAGTCATAGTCCGCCAATCCGCCGGAGAGATTCACGTCGTCACCCCTCCTGTAGACTTCCATCTGCCAGCTGGCATTGTGACAGATCATCGCGCCCCAAAAAAGATCCGATTTCGTATCTTCCATCACCGCATAAGGGAAATACCCGTTCACCGGCATGGAGCCCACCTGCCCGTAACGCTCGCAGCGCACCGCATGGCCGCCCCAGGAAGGTTCTAACTGCAAATCCTCCATGAACTGCGATTCCGCTCTTCCCTCCATGCTCCAAACACTTCTGATGCGGTGCAATTTCAGCTTTCCGCTCTCATCCGCTCCCACAAAGGGTGATATCCCTCCCAGCGAAAAACTGGACAAAAGCTCCAGTCCGGCTTTCATGTTTGATCGGTTTTCAAACTCCGTATAAGAGAGCAGACTTTTCTTTCCCTCTTTCCACACCAGAAAATGCCGGTACCGATAGCCTCTTTCATCCGACAAGTCGGTGCGGATCACCGTCTCTCCATTTTCCTGCTTCTTTTCCTGTCCTTCAAACACAAGCGCCGCCACGGAAGCGCTTTGCCGCATGGTTCTTCCTCCGGCATAGCCGCCCGCATAAGTGTCTCCTGCAAGCTTCACCTGCACCAGAGAATCCGAATAGGGTTTCTCCCTATAGCCAACCTGATAATTCATATCCGCAGGAAGCAAAACCAGCTCCATGCTCCCTGTTTCCTCGTCCTGCACATAGCAGGCCCGCATATCTCCCAATATAAATTCTTTATAACTTTTTTTCATTTCACCCTCCAAGTATACAGAGCCTTCCCTACAATACTCCCTCCAAGGTAAGAAGCCGCACCTTTTTATCCAGCCCTCCCGCATATCCTGTCAGACTTCCGTCTGCACCGATCACCCGATGGCAGGGCACGATAATGGAAACGGGGTTATGGCCGACCGCGCCGCCCACAGCCTGCGCGGACATCCGCTCTATCCCCATTTCCCCGGCAATTTTCTTTGCAATTTCCCCATAGCTGACCGTCTCTCCATAGGGAATCTCCGACAAATGCTTCCAGACGCGTAACCGAAACGGAGAGCCGATCATATGAAGCGCCGGCGTAAAATCCGGCTCTCTTCCGGCAAAGTAAATATCCAGCCAGCTTTTTGTCGTCTCAAGAACAGGAAGTTTTCCCTTCTCATGCTCCGTGTCCAAACCGTCCGCAAAGTATTTTCCTCCATCAAACCAAATCCCCGTCAGACCTATTTCGTCGGCTGCCAGAAGCAACTCCCCCAGCGGCGACTGATAGGTAGTCGTATATTGCATTGCGGTTTCCTCCCATGTAATTTATGGTTGTTTCATCAATACCAGAAAAACCCAGTACAGTTCCAAAAGCTATACTTGGTTTCTGATAAAAAAATATCATTAAATATTGCATCCGTCAAAGGCTGTTTCGAATTTTCTTTCCCATATCATGAACCTTCCAATATTTTAGCCAAAAAAGCTTGCGTATTCAGGCGCAAACAAGTATAATCAAGTATAAACATGATAAAACAATTAAAAACGTGAAATCGAGGTATTGATTATGTTTATGGAAGAACGACAGAAGGACATTATTCGAAAAATAAACCAAACAGGACGAATTCTGGTATCAGAAATTCAGGACTGTTATCAAGTTTCGGCGGACTGCGCAAGGCGGGACTTAAGGGTACTGGAAAGTAGAGGATTGTTGCAGAGAACACACGGCGGCGCCATTGCAGTTCATCCGAAAGAAATTTATCCCACTCCGACCTATAATCCAATAGATATAAAAGAAATACAGACTGATTATCTGGCAGTTGCCAAAAAAGCAATCGAATATATCCAAAACAAGGAGGTCATTTATATCACTACGTCTTTAGTTGGATATTATATGGCTGAAAACTTGCCGGAAGATATAACCATTACAGTATTGACAAACTCCGTTACCATTGCAGAGGCATTGCGAAAAAAAATGAATATATCCGTTATATTATTGGGCGGAGAAATGTCCCATCGCGGTCACTGCCATGATTTTTATACCCTTCAAATGGTAAAAAATATCCGCATGGATAAAGCTTTTTTATCGCACACGGCATTGTCCCTGGATTTTGGAGCCTCCATTCACGATCCCGCCGGTGTAGAATTCGGAAAAGCCGTTATGAAGAACAGCCGAATGAATATCGGGCTATATCCGTCTAAGAAGATCGGAAAAAATTCTATCCATTCTGTATGTAAGGTAAAAGACTATGATTTACTGATTACGGATAGTAACGTATCTGAGGATTTTCTGATACAGGCAAGGGAACTTGGCGTGGCTGTAGAAACAGTTCATGTGAAAGGAGTATGAAAAATGTATTGTATATTAGTATCAGGTATACCAGCCGCAGGAAAAAGCACTATGGCAGAAGTCATATCAGAAAGGTTAAAACTTCCTGTTATTTCAAAGGATGCCATAAAAGAATTGCTGTTTGACAATGTTGGCTTTCAGTCGAGAGCAGAAAAAGTAAATCTCGGGATTGCCAGTATGGAAATCATGTATTATGTTGCAGGCCAGCTTATGAAAGCAGGACAGCCTTTTATCCTGGAGAATAATTTTGAATATTCGTCAGAACAAGGAATGAAAAACCTTTTAGAAAAACATCACTATTCCGCACTGACCATTACCTTAACAGGTGATTACAAAATAATCTACCAGCGTTTTCTGGAACGGGAAAGCAGCCCTGACAGGCACAGGGGACATGTAGTGAATGACTGTTATCCGGAAAAGGACGAACATAATCTGAAAACTACAAAAGCAAAAACGATTTCTTATGAAAATTTTGTTTGCGGAATAGAAAAAAGAGGATTTGATGCCTTTTGTGCTGATGGCAGACAAATCAAAGTTGACACAACAGATTTTTCAAAAACGAATACGGAAGAGATATTTTCACAGATTGCGGCATGGAAGGAGGAAATCCTGCATGATTGATGCGCATGTTCATTTGGAAACAGTCGCTTTCAAAAAAGCAAAAAAATTATTTTTTTGAAAGTGATTTCTTGCATATACTATTTTATATCGCTATAATAGGATTTGAGGTATGGTTTCGAAAAATTAATTTTTTTTATTTTTTGAAAGTGGGTAATTGGATGAAGACAATAACAAGAACAAAATATCTGAACAGGATAATTGAATTGAACGAAACTCCGGACATTAAAATCATTACAGGCATTCGTCGTTCGGGAAAGTCAAAATTGATGCAGGCATATATTGCGTATCTGGAAAATCATTTTGAAAATATTAATATTATCTTTATTGACTTTATGGATTTAGCATATGAGGAAATCAAAGAGTATCATGCACTGCATACTTATATAGAGGAACATTATCAAGAGGGAAAAAAGAACTACCTTTTTGTGGATGAAGTTCAGATGTGTCCCCAATTTGAATTGGCCATCAACAGTCTTTACTCCAAAGGGAAATATGATATTTATATTACCGGTTCTAACGCTTTTTTGCTAAGTGCTGATCTTGCAACTCTTTTTACCGGTCGTTATATAGAGATTCATGTGTTTCCATTCAGCTTTCAGGAATACTGCCAATATTATGATGAGAGCGGCGACAAAGAAAAACTCTTTGATGAGTATTCCATAAAAGGAGGGCTGGCGGGCTCTTACGCTTACAGAACGGAAACGGACAGAATCAATTATCTTAAGGAAGTTTATGAAACAATCGTCACGCGAGATCTTGTACAGAAATATTCTTTGCCGGATACGTTGGTACTACAGAGATTGAGCGAATTCCTTATGGATAATATCAGCAATCTCACTTCTCCGAACAAGGTTAGTCAGCTTCTGACAGCGAATAAGACAACAACCAATCACGTGACAGTTGGCAAATATATTAAATATTTGTGTAATGCCTTTGTTTTTTATGACATAAAGCGATATGACATTCGCGGAAAGAAGTATTTGGAAAGTTCTGAGAAATTTTATTTGTGCGATATAGGTATTCGATATGCCATTCTGGGAAGCAGGAATATGGATTACGGCAGAGCGTATGAAAATATAATCTGTATTGAACTGCTCCGCCGGGGATATGACGTGTATGTCGGAAAATTGTACCAGAAAGAAATTGATTTTGTAGCGCAAAAAGGAAATGAGAAAATTTATATTCAGGTTAGCGATAATATTTCGGATCAGAAAACTCTTGAAAGAGAATGTATGCCATTGCTGCAAATCCGGGATGCTTATCCCAAAAAGATCATTGCCAGAACCAGACACCCGAAATATAGTTATGAGGGGATTGAGGTCTATAATATCGTTGATTGGTTATTGCAGGAACAATGAGAGAGGGAGTTCCTGCCAGTGGCATTCCCGCCGCTTTAGGTATAAGCATGATTTATTCCAAAATATCCTTAAACTGCATATGGTATAATTGTGCGTATCTTCCGTTCCGCTTTAACAATTCCTCATGTCTGCCCTCTTCCGTAATTTTTCCTTTATCCATTACAATAATTCTGTCCGCGTTGACAACGGTCGACAGCCTGTGCGCAATGATAAGCGAGGTGCGGTTTGCCATCAGATGATCGAGCGCATCCGAGACAAGTTCCTCCGACTCGGAATCCAACGCGCTTGTGGCTTCGTCCAGAATCAGAAGTCTGGGATTGCGGAGAAATACCCTTGCAATGGCAATGCGCTGTCGCTGCCCTCCTGAAAGACCGATCCCGCGCTCTCCCAAAAGCGTCTGCCACTGATCCGGCGTACTCATGATAAACTCATATGCGTTTGCCGCTTTCGCCGCCTGTACCAGCTCCTCCCTATCCGCATCCGGCTTCCCGTAACGGACATTTTCCTCAATTGTTCCCGAAAAGAGTACCGTATCCTGAAAAACCATCCCCATCTGGCGGTAAATAGAATCCAGACTGTAATCCCTGATATCCCGTCCCGCAATGGTAATGCTGCCCTCGTCCACATCATAAAAACGTGCCAGCAGATTTACAATCGTTGTCTTGCCGCAGCCGCTCGAACCCACCAGCGCAATCTTTTCTCCTTCATGAAGTTTCAGGCTGATATCAGACACGGTATGCGCATCCTTCGTATAGCTGAAGGAAACGTTTTGAAATGCAATCTCCATAGGCATATCAGTAGAAAGCGCCAACGCGTTTTCCTTTTCCTCAATGTCCACAGGCGTATCCAATATGACAAAGACACGCTCGATCCCGGCAATACTTTTGGCATACGTCACATTTAACTCTGCGAAACGGCGGAGCGGCGTGATAAAATATCCCAGATAGGCGTAAAAAATAATCAGATCCCCAACGCTCATCTTCCCGCCTACGATAAATACCGCTGAAAGACATACAACCACGGATGCTATAACCTCAGACATTGCTCCGGTCACCGCCTCTCCTGTAGAAAAAAAGCAGTTTGATTTTTTCATAAATTCATATATCTGTTTTGAATGCCCGTTGAATTTTTCCTCCTCAAACGTCTCCATATTAAACAGCTTCACGGTGGCAAATCCCGCCATCCTCTCCTGCATATAGCCGGAAATCTCCGAAATATTATTCTGTACGTTTCTGGCCGCATTCGTAATATGCATACGGATTTTCTTGGTAAGTATGATGGAAAGCGGAAGGGCAACCGCCGCCAAAATTGTGAGAACAATGCTGATACGCCCCATCAGCCACAAATAGATCACAACCATAATTCCGTCAATCCAGATGTTGGTAGCCACATTCCAGACAAAATTATGGACCTGCTCTACATCGCTGTTTATCCTTGTGACAAGCTCACCGGACTTATTGTTCTGGTGAAAGGCCGCCGACATTTTCTGAAGATGCGCATATACCTGACACCGCATGGTATGCATAATCCGGTTGGATACCTCCGTAGCGCCCACCTGCCGGACAAAAGCCGCCGGTATGTACACAAAAAGATACAGCGCCAGAAGAATCAGCAGCCATTTCCATATTTCGTTCATCTTTTGCTGCGCCGTGACATAGATCCCGGATGAGACAAGCACATCGTCCGTAAAATGTTTCACCACCTGCGGCAGAACAAGCGGAAGTGAGAGTTTCACTACACCTCCCACCGTCGACAGTAAAATGAGGTGCCAGTGCGGCAGCACATATTTTAAAATTCGTATGGCAATATTTTTTTGCTTCATCCTATGTTCCTCTTCCCTGCCTCTCTCTTTCCTATTTGGCAATTCCATTATAAAGCAAAAAAAACTAAAAATAGTTTTATTATTATAATAAAAAAGTTGCATTTTCTTAGTTTTTATGACATTATGGTGAAAAAAGGAGAATACACATCCGTGCCGTACCCGATTCCCGAAGGACAACATTTCACCATAGAACATGCCCGTTTTTCCAGCGACTATCATATGCCTTCCATGCAGATGGCCTCAGACCACTATAGTATCGGCTATACGGTTTCCGGTGACAGAAGGTGTATCACGCCGACGAAGACATACGAATACCACGGCGGGGATGTTGCCATGCAGATTCCATATGTCTATCACCGTACCGTCGGCCAAACCGATACGCCCTATGAGCGTTTTTTAATTAAGTTCACACCGGAATTTGCCGCTCCGTTTATCAGCCATGTGGGGCAGCACATTTTTGACGAATTATTCCGTCTGAAAGTATGCCGCTTCCCTACAGCTTCACAGGAAAAAATAAAAAGGATGTTTGCGGAAATCAACGAAGAATATCAAAAAGATACGCCATATAAAGAATTTATTTTACAGGGAATGCTATGCCGGCTTTTATGCACGGTATGGGAAGAGCGAATTGCGGAAGAAACTCCCGATAGGAATTCGTCCCCTCTTACCAAGCCCATGATCGACGCCATATATTATATCGAAACACATTACAATCAAAACCTTACCCTCACGGAAACAGCCCGCACAGCCTGCCTGTCCACGGCCTATTTTTCGCGCCTGTTTCATGCCCAGCTCGGCATATCCTTTTCGGAATATGTGAGCAATGTGCGCATCCACTACGCAAAAATCCTGCTTTCCCAAAGCAGAAAATCCGTCACGGAAATCGCTCTGGAAACAGGATTTTGCAGCGGTGATTATTTTTCTACACATTTCAAGGCAAAAACAGGCATGACGCCGATTGCATTTCGGAAGCATTCGGCCCCCTAAGCCTTTTTTGTCCGCCCCTGTTTTTCCAGACGCGCAATCAAGCCAAACGCCAGAAAAAGCAGGGCAACAGATACCGCTATGGTGATCCACGGATTGCGGACAAACCCTGCCACCAAATATCCGGCAAAGCATACCACCGCCACCAGCGTCGCATAGGGCAGCTGGGTTTCCACGTGACGCAGGTGTTCGCACTGCGCCCCGGTAGACGCCAAAATGGTGGTGTCGGAAATAGGGGAACAATGATCCCCGTATACGGAGCCCGCCAACGTCGCCCCCAAAGCCGGAATTAGTACGGCTACACCTTCCGCCCCGACCGCACCCTCATTTCCCACGCAGAGCATGGATACGATAGGAAGCAGAATACCGAACGTCCCCCACGCCGTTCCCATGGAAAAGGACAGGAACGCCGCCACCGCAAACACAATAGCAGGCAGAAAACTCAGAGACAAATCCGCTGTTATCACAAAATCACTGACAAACAATCCCGTCCCGATCATTTCCCGGCACACCCCGCCAAGCGCCCATGCCAGAATCAAAATCGTCAACGCCGGAATCATGGTCTTGATCCCGTCGATCACCCCTGCCATAAACTCCCGCAGCGTCATGAGTTTTCTCGGAATATACAAAAGCATTGCCACTATCAATGCCGCAAAGGTTCCCAGTGTAAGCCCCGCCGTCGGATTTTCGCCGATGGCTTCGGCAAAGGATCTTCCCTCAAAGCAGCCGCCCACATAAGCCATTCCCAAAATGGAGCAGACAATCAACGTGAGAATCGGTGCTGCCAAGTCCGTTACTCTGCCCCTTTTTGCTGTTTCTTCTTCCTTATTTGCAACCCCGTCTTCCTTGTGTAGGTCGTTCTCTGCTTTTTTCATAGGGCCGAAATCAAAATCCGTTATACTGAGGAAAAAGACCATAACAATCGTCAGAATCGCATATAAATTATAGGGAATTGTCCTGATAAACGCGTTTAATCCGCCCGCCTCTTCCACCTCCGAGGCTACCGCTACCGCCCAGCTGGAAATCGGAGCAATGATACAGATCGGAGCAGCCGTGGCGTCCAACAGATAGGCCAGCTTTTCTCTGGAAATTTTGCATTTATCCGTAATCGGACGCATGACCGTTCCCACCGTGAGGCAGTTAAATCCATCATCCACAAAAATCAAAAGACCTAATAGGGAAGTCGCCAATTTGGCGCTCACTTTACTTTTGATCCGTTTCCCCGCCCATTGTCCGTAGGCATAGGAACCTCCCGATCTGCTCACCACAACCACTAACGAACCAAGCAAAACCAAAAAAATAATCATATATCCATTGTCGCCGATTTTCACCGCAATCATATCGAAAACATAGGTAACTGCCTGTAAAATAGTTTCTCCCGTGGAAAAACAGTACACGCACATACCTGTCAAAACTCCCAGGAAAAGAGAAGAGTATACCTCTTTGCTGATCAATGCCAGCGTGATCGCAACTAACGGCGGCAACAGCGATAACCACCCCGCCTCTATCATTTCCAGATTCATATGTAGCCTCTCCTTCCGGCCGCCCTATAGACCTATCCAAACAATGCTGTGGTCTTTTCCATCCGCTCCGCAATTTTTACACCGAAAGGACACCGGCTCTCGCAGCTCTTACAGCCGATACATTCATCCGCCGCGTGCTCCAGCGCAAGATAATGCTCCCTCACGGTTGCCGGAATTTCTTCATGCATCACCGCAAGATCATAATACTTATTTACCATCGCTATATCAATATCCTTCGGGCAGGGCTTGCAGTGACCACAGTATGTACATTCACCCCGGCCAAAAGTGTTTTTGGGCGCTTTCGCCAATACCGCGGCATAATTCTTTTCGTCCTCAGACGCCGTCTCATAAGCCACCGCCTGCTCCACATGCTCCGGCGTATCATACCCGGCCAAAACAGACGCAACTGCTGGACGGGTCAGGCAATAATGGATACACTGTATCGGGGTCAGCGCAACGCCGAAGGGAGAACGCGCCGCATCAAACAGACGGCCTCCTGCATAGGGTTTCATAACGGTAATCCCCACATCATTCTGTTCACACAGCTTATAGACCTCTGATCTTGCCGGGTCAATACCGCCCAGTCCATCCTGATATTCCTCGACAAAATAGTCGTCAATATTATCCGTGGGCGGAAGCAGATCAAAGGCCGGATTAATACTGAACAGAATCATTTCAATCAGCCCGCTCTCAGCCGCCTTCTTTGCCATGGCAGGATTATGCGTGCTCATACCGATATGACGAATCTTTCCCTCCGCCTTCAATTCTTTCACATACTCAATAAAAGGACCGTTCATGGCAAGATTCCAGTCAGCTTCCTGATCAATGAAATGAATCATACCCAGATCAATATAATCCGTCTGCACCCTTGTCAATAAATCTTCAAAAGCCTCCCGGCATTTGTCCGCGTCACGGGTTCTCTCATACTGTCCATTCTGCCATGTAGAGCCGATGTGGCCCTGAATATACCACTGCTCACGTCTTCCCGCAAGCGCTTTTCCGATCTTGGTACGGACATTCGGCTCGGACATCCAGCAGTCCAGAATATTAATCCCCAATTCCTGCGCCCGGTCGATCATTGCCTTGCATTCCTCGTAATTATGACGCTCCAGCCACTCGCCGCCGAAGCCGATCTCACTGACCATCAATTCTGTTTTGCCAAGTCTGCGATACTGCATGATTTTCCTCCTTTTTCTGATTGGTGTTGTTGTTGATAAATTTTATGATTTGTTCCTATTCTTTTTGCAACTCATAGAAACAAATATAATAGAATCTGCCCGCCATCTTGTTTTCTCAAATCATAACATAAAAATTATTAAAAATAAACATCCTAACTATCCTATCGCTAACGCTGACAAACAAGGGACAAATAACAAAATTATTTACATTAAATCTCTTGCGGTTTAATATGAATCTATATTCATTTTTGTTTAGGGAGTTAATTTATGTCAAAAAGAAAGCAAACAATAAAACAAAACCAGATTTCAGAGCTTTACACATTTCATTTAAAAAACGTTCCCCAAAAAGTTTTAATAGAAGGCAGAACCCCAAATCTACCGGTTGTGATTACACTCCACGGAGGCCCTGCTTCTCCTATTCCTTTCGGAGTATGGGCAAGAGGCTTTTTTCCGGAACTTACAGACAAATTTATAATGGTTTACTGGGATCAGCCCGGTTGTGGAATAAATAACTATGACTTAAAAAACAACTGCCATATAAATTATTTTGTAGAGATGACTTCAGAACTTATAAAAGAAATCAGAAAACTTTTTCCGAATAATAAAATTATGCTTTGGGGAGTATCGTGGGGAACTGTTCTTTCTTTAAAGGTTTTAAAAACGGAATCTAAAAATATTCATGCTGTTATAAATTACGGACAGGTTTTAAATAATCTTTTTCTAAGCCCTGCCGTTTTTGAAGATCTTAGAGCTTCAAAAATATCACCAAGAAAACTTGATAAAATAAAAAATGTAACCTCCGATAATTTCTGCTCTAAAGATTTGGAGCTTATATCAAAATACCTACATAAATATACTGAAGCATATGTATGTAAAACCGGGCGGCAGGTTTCGTATTTCTCGCTTATTAAGGGTATACTTACAAGTCCTGATTATAAATTCAAAGATTTTAAAGCTGCTTTTATAAACAAAACCTCAAAAAACATGTCTTTCTGGAGCGAAATTTTAAATATTAACCTGACATCTGAACTTAATGAAGTCAGCACACCTTATTATATACTACAGGGAAGCACCGATATTGTAACTTCAACTTATGAAATTGAAAAGGTTATAAAAGCTTCCAACAATCCTAATCTTCATCTTGATATCATAAAAAACAGTGGGCATATTCCAAACATAGATGGGATGGATAAAACTCTGGAAACTTTAGAAAAAGCTGCATCAAAGGAGGCGATATAGTGCCAAAGGTTTCAAAGGAATATATTGAAAATAAAAAGAAAATTATTATTGATTCTGCATACAGTTTATGTCTTGAAAAAACTATGAGCACAATTACCATGCAGGATATTATTGATAAAACGGGCTTTAGCCAGGGCGGTATATACCGATTTTATAATGATATTGATGAAATTTTTGCAGACATGATAAAAAGTATAAGAAAAGAAATATATATAAAGGAAGAGGTCGATGAAATTTTCAGTTTAGAAGATCGGCTTTCCGTAAAAGAAATAAACAATTCTATTTTTAATATGCTCTCTAATTTTATGGAAAAAGAACTTAAAAAATCAGAGAAAATAGAATTTGAACTTTCTGTACTTGCAATGAATTATCCGGAAAGAATGGAACGGATTCTTAAGAATATTGATCCCTGCGGGCACAAAAAATATTTAATGAAACGTGTTTCCGAGTATTTGTATAAAAAGTCAGAATCAGGAGAAATTAATCCGAAAAAAGAAATAAGCGAAATTTTAGCCTATATAGCTTCTGCTTATTCTGGCATCCAGATGAGCTGCATAGTAAATCATTGTTATATAAAATCACCAGACTCAGAATTCTATACTCCTAAAGAACTTTTTAATATCCTTGAAGATACAGTTAACTTTTTACTTGGAATTTCTTAGTCTTTTGAGACTTCTACGAAAGATATCGGAGAGCCCGCAGCCCCCCGATTTCTATCTCGTAATAAAAACTGTTTTTCTTCTTAAGAAAGACTGGCTATCGCAACTCCCTTATTTTTCGCATATTCTCTAATTCCTCTTTCTCCAAGCATACTGCGTACAGACGAGTTATTCTGCACATGTTCTGTAGTGATAGCCGCCTCTCCCCCGCAGATCTTTCTCTTCAACATTATAGTTTGTCATTTCTGTGCATCATCCACACCTCGCTCATAGATATTTTGCGACAATCTCTTTTCAGATTCACGGAGTCTCCCTCTTGCTTCCGTACGCTCTATATATGCTATTCGCTTCTCAATGAGTTCTTGTTTTCTAGTTTGTACCGCGAAATAACTTTGTGAAAAGGCAATTTCTTCCTTTTTGGGATCACCATTTTGTGCCACCAGATAGCAGGCATAACGCGTGAGCATATAGTCCTTAACTTCTCGTTTTCCGCCTTTTCCAAGCGCTCATAGCCAAACAATTTTACCCACATCATCCTCTGTACTATATTTCACAAGAGAAATGCGATTCGTTCCTTTGACATACTCTTCATTAATTCCGATCACTTTAAGCACATGAGATCTCGTACACATCCACGTTATATATATCACTTGGAAATCATCATTCTGGCTCAATGCAACCATTCCATGTATATCTACCGTTCCTTATACCACTAGTATGTTGCAAAATAAATA
>DKUO01000029.1 GCA_002490705.1 Lachnospiraceae bacterium UBA7202 | reverse complement strand
AGAAGGTAGCATTTGACACTACCATCTTATGAGGGAGGGTCATAAAATGAATTTCTTTCAAAAAAACTGGAAGGGCTTTCTGCTGTGCCTGTGCATCGCAGTCCCTTCCTGGTTTCTCGGCAAACAGTTCCCGATCATCGGCGGTGCGGTCATTGCCATTATTGCCGGCATGATCATCACCATCTTTATCAAAAACAAAACGCCCTTTGAGACGGGCGTCAAATTCACTTCCAAGAAAATTTTACAATGGGCCGTAATCCTGCTTGGTTTCGGTTTGAATCTGAACGTTATCCTGCAAACCGGAAAACAGTCTCTTCCGATCATTGTAAGCACCATTACCGTATCCCTGATTATCGCTTTCGTCTTACACAAGGCAATGCACATACCCGGCAAGATTTCCACGCTGATCGGCGTCGGCTCTTCCATCTGCGGCGGCTCGGCGATTGCTGCCACCGCTCCGGTGATCGACGCTGACGATGAGGAAGTGGCGCAGGCTATCTCCGTCATTTTCTTCTTCAACGTACTGGCCGCCATCGTCTTTCCCACCTTCGGCAAGCTGATCGGTTTTTCCACCGTAAGCGGCGAGGCCTTCGGCATTTTCGCCGGAACCGCTGTCAACGACACCAGCTCTGTGACTGCGGCGGCTTCCACCTGGGATAACATGTGGGGCCTTGGTTCTGCCACACTGGATACGGCTGTCACCGTCAAGCTGACCCGGACGTTAGCCATCATCCCGATCACGCTGGTGCTCGCCTTTCTTCGGACACGCCGCGAAAAGGCGGACGGCGCGGAAGGGAAAAAGGTCAGCCTGAAACAGATTTTTCCCATGTTTATTCTGTATTTTATCGCCGCTTCCATCATCACCACGATCTCGGTGTCCTGCGGTGTGGACTCCGGCATCTTCTCGCCGGTAAAAGAACTGAGCAAGTTCTTTATCGTCCTTGCCATGGCGGCCATCGGGTTAAACACTGATATCGTTAAGCTGATTAAAACCGGCGGGAAACCTATCCTCATGGGCTTTTGCTGTTGGGCCGGCATCACTGCCGTCAGCCTTATCATGCAGCATTTGATGGGACTATGGTAACCCTTCGGATCAGCCTCGGGCAACCTTGACCGGTATGGTTAATTTCTCCTGTCCGGTGGTAAAATAGCAGGCGCCGCCATAGGCTCCCGCCTCATATAACTTACTGATAATCTCCAGCATCCGCCGGTTCAGTCTGTGAAACAGGACAGGCTGTTCCCAGCGGATGCCTGCCAGATATTCCCGCTGTCTGCCGTTCAGGCAGCTCATTTCCTCTGCGGAAAATTTCTGTTGGGAGTTCTTGCTTTGACCATCTTGGTCATTTATGCATTTTCCAAAAGGGCAAGATACGTAACTGTAGGTTTCCCCGTGCTTTTCGCACTTCCTATGTAACAATTCTGTCAGTTTTCCGTCCCGTCTTGGATCGTACAAAGATTCCTTCCATAAAATATTCCGTGTTTGCGCCAGCTCCTTCCGTTGCGACAACATTGTCAAATCCGGCGCATTTGTCACTTTGTTATGACTATTATGGTCAATCTTTGTTTTCCGCAATGAACGCCTGCCGAAAGCATCCTGCTCCTCTACAAACTGCGTTTGTTCCTCAAATAAAGCCTCGGAGGGTTCTTCCCGCAAAAGTACACGGCTCTGATACAGATGCTCCATCATGATCCGCTGCGCCCTCTCTCTGGATGTGGGATAATCCAGACGCGCCACGATCTGGTCCAGCGTATAGCCGATATCCGTGAGATGCCTGATCGCACCGCCGCAGGCCACATCCGTGGCAAAATTTGATAAAGCGCTCTGAAATACGTTTGTTTCTTCCATCTGTCCTTTGCCCCTCTCTGCCTTCCGCCGCGATAAGACCTACAAATGCTTCCCGCACACATCCGCCAGACAACACTTATCGCAATACGGCTTCGTCCGCGCCGTGCAGACCTCCCTGCCATGCAGGACAAACCTGTGGCACAGATCGTTTCCTTCCTCCGGCGGCACAATCTTCCACAGCGCCATTTCCACCTTCTTCGGCTCTTTGATCTGATCCACCAGACCAATGCGGTTACACAGGCGGATACAGTGCGTATCCGTGACGATCGCCGGCTTTCCGAACACATCGCCCATAATCAGGTTGGCGCTCTTTCTTCCCACGCCGGGCAGCTTTAACAGGGCGTCAAAATCATCCGGCACCTGTCCGCCGTATTCTTCCTTTAACTGCTTCATACAGGCGCTGATATCTCTGGCTTTGCTGTTTCCCAAGCCGCAGGGATGCACAATGGCCTCAATCTCCTCCACGTGAGCCGCCGCCAGCGCGTCCACATCAGGAAATTTCTCGTAAAGCTTTTCCACCACCACATTCACTCTGGCGTCGGTACACTGAGCCGCCAGCCGCACGCTGACAAGCAGCTTCCATGCCTCATTGTAGTCCAGACTGCATGTGGCCTCCGGATATTCCTGTTTCAGTCTATCAATCACGACAAGCGCCAGTTCCTTTTTTCTCATCCTTCATCAAACTCCTCTTTTGTCGTTTTACCATTTTATACCTTCTCGCCCATATCCCTATTGTAACACCGCCAAGCCGCCAATCCCACCAGAAGATACCCAAGGATGGACACCACCGAGGACTCTATGCCGAATTCCCCGCCGGTGAGAAGAAACGCTCTCGTTTCCAACACATAACTACAGGCGGCATACTCGTTGACTTCCGTACCCACAGTGAGGCCGCCGCCAATGATGATCATATTCCAGACCGCATGTACGACGGCGCTGTTCCAGATCGAATGACCCTCCAATGCGATCAGGGAAAACATGACGCCCACAAGCGTTCCCGCAACCAACACCTGCACACAGCTTAGCAGACTGAAATTCATGCCGATAATATGAAGCGATGCGAAAAGCAGGGAAGGCGCTAAAATTCCCGCCGTTTTTCCCCATTTCTGTATCACTGCATTCATGAGCAGCCCACGGAACAACATCTCTTCCACAATTCCGGCCCCTAATCCTGCAACGAAAATCCCCCTGGTCACAAATGCCAGCTTTGTCCCGGTATCCAGCGGATTTACAATAAAGCCTCCCGGCAAAAAAAGATAAACCACAGTAACCAGCACGGGAAGCAGTACCGCCGCCACCGCCCACTTGACCTGAATCCGGCATTTGGGGATCAAAAATACCGAAAGTTCCGTTTTCAGATACTTGGTACAAAAAAGCCGTACCATAAGATAGGCAAGCACCGCGTAAAGGAGTCCCCCCGCTATATGATACAGCCACGCAGGCACACCCGCCATGGCAAGCAGTGCCATCACAACTCCCTGCGATAAAACCGACGCCAGAATCAAAAAGACCACACTGGCAGCAATCGTTACAATCATTTTTCCTGTCTTCATTTCGTTTTCTCTCCTTATCCCGACAGCGCGTCCGGCTAACCGGCAGGCGCCCTTTTCTATCTATAACGGGATCCCTCCACGAATGTCTTCATCCGCCAGCCATTTTGCCACCCCATCCTCGTCATTGGAGGCGATCACCCCTGTGGCGCAGGCTTTTAACTCCGGCACCGCATTGGCCACGGCATAACATTCATCGGAAATCTCAAACATGGGAATATCGTTTACAGCATCCCCGAAAGAGACCACCCTGTCACAGTTCCATATTCCCTTTAAACGTTTGATAGCCTCCGCCTTAGAAGCCTTTTGGGGCATAATTTCCAAAAAAAATTCAGGACGGTATAATTCCTGCTGTAACGTACAGCGATACCGCCCATCCTCTCTGAAAATTTCATACAGCGGAAACAGTTCCTCCCTCTCTGCAATACAGGTAAAATAGAACATATCACCCTGATACAGGCATGTCTCATCCGCAAGAGGGCGGAATCTCCTGTCCCCTTTTCTGACCTCCAAATACCGGCGTATACCCTCGTTCTCCCTTCCAGTCACATAGGACACCCGCTCTACCCCGTCCACATAGGCATAGACAAGCGGATTCGCGCCATTTTTCCGCAGGATGCCGCTCACATAATCTGCCTCCTCCTTGGTAAAAGAAAGGGAAGAAATCACTTCGCCCGTATCCGGGTTAATAATCAGCGCACCATTGTAGGCAATGACCGGAATGGTCGTCGATAACCCTTCGGCCACCACAGATGCGGATACGAGAGAACGGGCTGTAGCATAAGTAAACTGCATGCCCTTTGCCACCAGCCCGTTAATTGTTTGAATACTATATTGACTTATTCGATCATTGCTGTTCAACAGCGTACCGTCCAGATCCGTCACATAAAGTGTACTCATACTGCTCCTAAAGATTCAGCTTAGAAAGCAAGTCTCCCAAACTGGTGGAAACCGACTCTCCCGAAGTGTATTCCTGCGGTGCGCTGTCCTCGTCCACCTCCGCTGTGACCTCCTCCAGCGCCTTCATGCTCAGGCTCACCTTATTGTCGTTCGTATTTAAAATTTTAACCTTAACCTTCTGTCCTTCTTTTAAAACCTCGCTCGGTTTCTTGATTCTTCTCTGAGATATCTGGGAAATGTGAACCAGCCCGCTGATACCGTCTCCCAGATTCACGAACGCACCGTAAGGCATCAGACTTTCCACCACACCTTCCACCACCGTTCCCGGAACCATCATGGATATCTTGTGCCTGCGCTCCTCGGCCTCCTGTTCTCTTGCCACCGCTTTCCCGGAGAGAACCAGCTTATTTTTCTCCCGATCCACGGTGATCACTTTTACTTCTATTTCCTTTCCAACCCAAGGCTCCGCATCCTCCACATAATCAGTGGAAAGCTGCGACGCGGGAATAAAGGCCCTTATGCCCTCCAAATACGCCACCACACCGCTTTTCACGCTCTCCTTGATACGAACCTTCACAATGGTTTCCTGCTCAAGCATCGTCTGTAGTTTATCCCACGCAAGTACATCGTTCGCTTCTTTTTTGGAAAGCTCAATATTACCCTCCCCGTCATCCATTCTAATCACCGTGGCCTCGATCTCATCCCCCACGGCAATCTTACCAGCAGAAAGGAAATCCGGGTCATTGCTCAGATTCTCCGCTTTAATAATTCCCTGCGCATAATATTTCAAATCAAGGATGACCTCTTCTTCATTTACATCTATTACCGTCCCTTTGATGATATCGCCCTCGGCAATCTTGCGAAAGGAAGCCTCCAATTCTTTCTCGTAGTCCTTCATACTTTCTGTCATGTCAGTTTTCGATCCTCTCTTGCTTTTAGCTCTCCTTTTTCTTAGCCGCGTCTCTTGCAAAAAGCCCGTCAATATACTTTTTGATATCCTCCTCCGGCATCGTCTTGAGCAGATACCCCCTAGGCTTCAACGACATTACTTTTCTGACGCTGTCCGCATCTCCCCTTCCCGTCAGAAAGACAACGGGAATATCCGCTATATCCTCATCAGAGCGGATCATCTCCAACGTCTGTCTGCCGTCACAGACAGGCATCTCATAATCAAGCAGAATCAAATCAGGTCTGTTGACCGTAATGCTCTTAATTGCCGCTATGCTGGAATTGCTCTCCAATACTTCATAATCATTTCCCAAAAGCCGAACCATATTGCTTCGCATAAAATCAGAATCATCTACCACCAAAATCTGCTTCTTCCGCATTTCCCCTTCCAGATATTTTCTGATCTGTCCCATGGCGTTTTGCGCATTAATCGGAGAGGCAATTCTTCCATTTTCAGCAGAGCTGCTAAGCACGCTGAACGTAAAATACCCTGCTCCCGTGTCGAGCAGAAGACTACAGAACGGAGACACCCTCTCAAAAGTGGCCGCTAACTGATCCTGTGTCAGCAGAGATTCCCCTTCCATCTCGAACGCTTCAAGATGAGGAAAACACTCCCTGATCTTTTCCACCAATTGCCTTGCTATATAGCGGGTAATATTGATTACCAGATCATCCACTTTCAGGTACTGCGTACCCATCAGATCGCTGACAATCTTGAGAAGAAGCCCTTCCTCGATCCCCCATATGATCTCCCAATGTTCCTTTTTATTTCCACGATAAACAAAACGATAATAGACAGCCTTTCCAATATCCTCTCCGCCATACTGCCTGCTGATGGGCTTCACTTTGAGCTGAAACAAATCGTTCCCAATCTGGACAAGCGCCTGCTCCAACACATCAAGTTCCCCCGCCGATGAAATATTCATCCACTGACTCTTCTGCTTTCCCGCAATAGCCAAATCCTCCGTCTGGGTATGGGCAACCAGCCAGCCGATGCTGACGCCGAGGAAATGGCGCATAGCCTCCTCCGAATAGTTTGTCTCTTCAAGCTCCTCTTCCAACGAGGGAAGCGTGACATTCTGGAAATTGTCATGCAGACGCTTATGTACCTCAAAATGAGAATAGTCAATAGAGCGCATATAACCTTCTTCATGCTGAAAGTGTTCAATTACATGGTTTTTCAGATATTTGACACCTTCCTTGCACACCCACTCCTTTTTACCCTCCTCATCCCCGAGGGTGAGCAGTTTATTGATTGTTGCAAAAAGCTGCTTATGCTGCTTATCAATTGACTCAACACCGAGCTCATACCTTTTATTCCAGGGAATCGTCTTCACGTTGTCCTCCTTCGCGTAAGCGCCTCCTGCGCTCTCGCCAAATCATTTTATTTTTCTGCCTCACTACAGAAATGCCGCTTCGTACCATATCGTATATTGTACACCCAATCATGCGTTTGTGCAAACATCTATGCCATATTTTGTAAAAAACTCCCCGTACCGTTTTATATGATACAGGGAATTCCAATTTATTTCTTCATTTACCGCTCAACACATACACCGCTTTATCAAAAATGCGGTACATACACCTACCATACCCAGTTGTATATGGCCCTCTGGATTCGTATGACGCGCAATAATTTCCCCTTTTAATACCAATCTGGTTAACTCAGATTTCGTTTTATCCATATATTTTACAACAGCAGATTCTACATATATCCCATCATCATTCTGATACTGAACATCAACTAATCCAACCCACTGATTCGGATATTTTTTTGTATTTGCTCCCACGTCATTCGTTCTGTCACAAATAGCACATCTCTTCCTACTACGAGTTTGAAACATTCAGCTTTTAAACAACTTTTCTCAATATCATTATATCATTGCACCCAAAATGGCACAACAGACATTCCATTTACGCCAACACCTTAAGCATAATTAAGCAGGGATTTTCCTCGTCCCACATTTCCGTTAAAGTAATAAGCGGCTCAAAGCCAACACTTTTATAAAAGGTTCTCGTTTTTTCATATGGTTCAAAGTCAACTATATCACTTAGTGTTTTGACAACCACATACTTACACCCTTTCTGCATCAAATAACTTTCCACAGCCCGATACAACGCTTTTCCTACGCCATTGTGCTGATATTCCGGAAGTACACCACACACAAATATGTCACCCGTATGCTGGTAGTGCATTTTTACAGAGAAAAAGCCAATACACTGTTCTTGCCAATTAAACGCACCATAATAAGGAAGTTCCTTTACTTTTTCCACATATTCGTCAACCGCCTGCTTATTTCCAAACCATTCCGGCAGCATCGCTAGAATCTCTCTCGTATAAGTTGACTTTTTATCAATATTATCTATTTCTGTTATACGTATATCATCCGTCACTTAATTCTCCCCATCTTCAACAGCTTCGCCGCCTGGTCCGATGCTAAGTACAAATACATCTTTATTATATGCTCAGCACATATACCTCTATAAAAAAAGTGTTCAGTACATATACATCAATATACTGCGCAAACTACTGTCTCGGCACATGTGCCTCTTTGCATTCTTCAAACATAATTATTTTCCCATATTCTTTACCGCTTCTTCGAACTCCCGTTCCGTCTCCACAAAATGATATGGCTCATACTCGCCGTACGCAGATGGGCGACTGATTGTTACAAGCTGTATCGTTTCATAACCAACAGCCTTCATCAGTTTTTCCTTAAAATCTGCCAAATGCTGACCATGCACTGTCTGTAACGCAAGGCATCCCGTATCATTAAACTTTTTCGCAATCAGATAGCACATTTTTCAACACCTCCCTAAATTCATCTTCATTTCTGATTCTGGCATCTTCATATGCCTGTCGCAACAAACTTCCTACATGGTTATCATATTTTCTTTTATATACATACTTATGAAGCCAGTTATTCAGTTGCCTGTCATAAAAAGTATTATACTGGATTTCTATCGGGTAGTGAAAACTACTTATCTGAAAATACACATGGACTCCCCGATAACCGTCATCTTTTGCCTTACCGCCAGTCATATCCGCCACCCGTATCTTATCTAACACAGCTATGTCCAATATTTCCTGATAGCTGTCACAAAGAGTACGGAATCCCAACATATCATTGAATACCTTTGCTGCCTGATGGTCCGGATAGTATCTGTCATATTTCAACATTGCCGACTGGATACTTTTTATACGGTAATCTATTATCACCCCATGAAGCAATTCACAGGTATCATACCATTTATTTACTGACACTAATTCTTCAAACAATGCTTCCCGGTCAAAATAGTGAAGATTTTTCTTCAGCCTTATTCCCAGTCCTGATTGATAGGATAAATCTCCCAATAATTCTAATGACAATCCATCTTTTTTCAAAATATCTTCCAAACAATCACCTCAGACGCATATTACCATTCTTTCATTCAAAAAGAATTATTTGCAGACTTGATTACTGTATCAATCTGGTAAATAAGCCCTTTAAATATTATAGTGCCTAATATGAGATTAGTTTTTAACCAACTTACATACATATTATAACATTTTGCCCAAAACGCCACAATAACAATCTATTCTTCTGTTGACTGTTTACGCTTCACATATCATAACAACCTATTCACATCAAAGAATGGTCGATCTAACATCAATATCTACGGAGCTGCGAAACTGTCTAAGGGGGTAAAATGGGGCTGCGAAATCATCTAAAAATCTACAAAAGGAAAAAACCGACTCATTTTTACCCCAAATGAGTCGGTTTACGGTCAAAATTATGAAGTTGCCGAAACCCTGCCTAACTTTCTCCCATTTTTACCAGCTTTGCCGCCTGGTCAGCCGCGATGCACGCATCCAATATCTCCTGAATATCCCCGTTCATCACCTTGTCAAGTTTATAAATCGTCAGATTGATGCGGTGATCCGTTACACGCCCCTGCGGAAAATTGTAGGTCCTGATCTTCTCGGAGCGGTCGCCTGTGCCAATCTGGCTTCTGCGAAGTTCAGCCTCCGCGTCATGCCGCTGCTGCTGTTCGATATCATAGAGCTTTGCCTTGAGCAGCGCAAAAGCCTTCGCTTTATTCTGAATCTGGGATTTCTCGGTCTGGCTGTAGACCACGATCCCTGTGGGATAATGAGTCAGGCGCACCGCAGAATCCGTCGTATTGACGCACTGCCCGCCGTTGCCGGACGCTCTCATCACGTCAATTCGTATATCTTTGTCGTCAATCACGATATCAATATCATCGTCCACCTCCGGCATCACCGCCACGCTGATGGTGGAGGTGTGAATCCGCCCGCCGGACTCCGTCTCGGGCACACGCTGAACCCGGTGCACGCCGCTTTCATATTTTAAAACCGAGTAGGCTCCCTGTCCGGTCACCATAAAGGTGACGCTCTTCATGCCGCCGATCCCGATTTCCTCCACTTCCATGGTTTCCACCTTCCAGCGGCGTCCCTCCGCATAGTGTACATACATACGGTAAATCTCCGCCGCAAAAAGCGCAGCCTCATCACCGCCCGCGCCCGCGCGTATCTCCACGATCACGTTCTTGTCATCGTTGGGATCCTTTGGCAGAAGAAGGATTTTCAGCTCATGCTCCAGCTCCTCCACACGCTTTTTGGCCTCGGCCAGCTCCTCCTTGAGCATCTCCCGCATATCCTCATCGGACTCCTCATCCAGCATGGCGAGACTGTCCTCGATATCCTGATTGCACTTCTTGTATTCTTTGTAAGAATTGACTATCGGAGTCAAATCGCTTTGTTCCTTCATCAGCGAGCGAAACCGTTCCTGATTTTCCGCCACGGAGGGCTCGCTTAGCTCATTCATGATCTCTTCAAATTTCCTGAGCAGATCCTCCAATTTATCAAACATAACTACCTCCTAAACCAACTTCCATACGCTACCCGGTCAAGCCCCGCGAAATCCTTCACCACCTGAATTTCTTCAAAACCCGCCGTCTCCATAATCTTTCTCACACAATCCGCCTGTCCGCATCCGATCTCAAAAAACAGCTTGCCGCCGCCGCTTAAAAACTTTCCCGCCTCCTGCGCGATCCTCCGGTAAAAGATAAGACCGTCTGCGCCGCCGTCCAGCGCCATTCTCGGCTCATGCTCCTGCACCTCAGGCATCAGCGTCCCGATCACATCTGTCTCGATATAAGGCGGGTTCGATACGATGATATCAAACTTTTCCCCCGAACCGGCTTCCCTTTCAGCCCCAGACAGCTTATGGTCCGCAAACGCCGCAAAGAGATCTCCCTCCAAAAACCACGCCGCCATCTCCGGCCTTTCTTCCCGCAGCCTCCTGTAATTTTCTTTTGCCACAGCAAGCGCCCCGGCAGACAAATCCACTCCCACGCCTTCGCAGTTGTTGGAATAGTGCAGAAGACTTAACAAAATACAACCCGATCCGGTACACAGATCCAAAATCCGCATACCGTCGTGGAGGTTTTTCATCACTTCCTCCACCAGCACCTCCGTATCCTGTCTCGGCACAAGCACATCCTTGTTGACCAAAAAAGTCAATCCCATAAAGTCCTGTTCCCCGGTAAGATGCTGTAGCGGTACATGATCCGCCCGTTTTCCGATCAGATCCCGAAAACGGCGGCATTCCTCCTCGGAAACCGCCCTATCCCCATGGGCGAGCAGCGTGTTGCGGTCCGTCCCGCAGACATACTCCAAAAGCAGCCTCGCATCCAGCGCCGCCTCCTCAATGCCGGCCTGTGTCAAGCACGCCCGGCCCTCTGCATATACCTCACCATACGTCGGATTCTCATTCATCCCTTATTCCTTCATCCAGCTCTCATCCACCTCATACCCAAAGGTTTCAAGCAAGTACGCCTTCCAGTCAAAAACCGCTTCCACCGCGGCGATCGCCACCTCCACCATGCTCTCGTCCGGCTCCCTTGTGGTCAGTCTCTGCAGCCACATGCCGGGGGCTGAAATGATCCGCACTAAAATATTATTGCTCTTTCCCGCAAGGCGTATGATCTCGTAAGAGATTCCCGCAATCACCGGAATCAGGGCAATGCGGATCAGCACACGGTAGACCGGATTTTCCACCCGGATAAAGAAAAACAGGATCACGCTGACAAACATCACAAACAAAAGGAAGCTGGTGCCGCAGCGCCTGTGCTGCTTGGAACAGCGCATCACTTCTCTCACCGTAAGGGGCGCGCCCTTCTCGATACAGTTGATGCACTTATGCTCCGCGCCGTGATACATGTAAACCCGTCTGATATCTTTCATTAGGGAAATCGCCAGCACATAGCCCACGAAGATCAATATTCTCAGCCCGCCCTCCAAAATCGCCAAAAAGGATTCGCTCCTGACGTACTCTTCAAACCGGGAAACCACAAAGTAGGGCAACACCATAAAAATCCCGATGGCAATCACCAGAGAAAAAAGCATCACCAGCCCGTTAAACACCTTTTCGGCCTTATCCTTAAAAATCCTGTTAAAGGCTTTGTCCGCCGCCGTCTCCTTCGCATCCTCATCCTCATAGAAGGAAGCCGAAAAATTGAGGGAGCGCATTCCCAAAATCAGGGAATCAATAAACTGGAAAACTCCTCTGACAAAAGGAACCTTCATGATCCGGCTGCCATGCATAATGCCGTTATAATGTTCAACCTCCACCTCGATTTCCCCGTTCGGCTTTCTCACCGCCACGGCGTACTGCTCCTTGTTCTTCATCATAATGCCTTCCAAAACCGCCTGTCCGCCGATCCCGGAATATTTCAAACTTCTTTTTGCCATTTTAGTCACCTTTCATAAGAGAAAAGGTTGAGATAATCTCAACCTTTTTCTTACACTGCATTTATTTGTTCTCCACACCGTATTTCCGATTGAACTTATCAATACGGCCGCGAGCCTGTGCCGTTTTCTGCTGTCCGGTATAGAACGAATGGCACTTGGAGCAAACCTCCACATGAATCTCGGGCTTGGTGGAACCGGTCACAAATGTGTTGCCACAGTTACATGTTACCGTCGCCTGATAATACTCAGGATGGATTCCTTCTTTCATCGCTATAGATACTCCTTTCTCAGCCTGCCGACTTACGCCACACGCGTAAGTCTGCTGTTGAAAGAACCTGTCTCTTTCAACTTCTCCTCATTGATACTGCAAAAATCTGTCATAGACCGACAGCTTTTACATTGTAGCATAGGATTTTCGGGTATGCAAGCCTTTTTTCATATTATTTAGATGAACTTCATCTTTTTGACCATGTTCACAAATTCCTGATTATTTCTGGTCTTGGCAAACATATCCACAACCCGTTCCGCCGCCTCTTCC
Source organism: Lachnospiraceae bacterium UBA7202 (assembly GCA_002490705.1). Taxonomy (GTDB): domain Bacteria; phylum Bacillota; class Clostridia; order Lachnospirales; family Lachnospiraceae; genus UBA3282. Next base: position 29,745 of record DKUO01000029.1, on the reverse strand, counting down.
GCCTTCATGCCGTTTAAGGCCTTGCGAATGATATTGATGGCCTCCAGCTCGTCGGGATTTAATAAAAGATCCTCTCTTCTGGTGCTGGATTTCGGAATATCAATGGCCGGGAACACTCTCTTCTCGGAGAGCTTTCTGTCAAGCACCATTTCCATATTGCCGGTGCCCTTAAACTCCTCGTACACCACATCATCCATCTTGCTTCCCGTCTCCACAAGCGCCGTCGCCAAAATGGTCAGACTGCCTCCCTCGCGCATATTGCGGGCCGCGCCAAAGAACCGCTTCGGCATATGTAAAGCCGCCGGATCAAGACCGCCCGACAGGGTACGTCCGCTGGGCGGAACCACCAGATTGTAAGCTCTGGTCAGCCGGGTAATGCTGTCTAAAAGAATCACCACATCTTTTTTATGCTCCACCAGACGCTTTGCCCGCTCAATCACCATTTCAGACACTCTTTTATGGTGCTCCGGCAGCTCGTCGAAAGTGGAATAAATCACTTCCACATTGGGGCCCTCGATGGCCTCCTTGATATCCGTCACTTCCTCTGGGCGCTCGTCGATCAGCAGGATAATCAAATGCACCTCCGGCGCGGTTCTGGTGATGGACTTCGCCACTTCCTTTAACAGGGTTGTCTTTCCGGCCTTAGGCGGAGATACGATCATACCTCTCTGGCCTTTTCCCACAGGGCTGATCAAATCCATGATCCGCATCGCCACCGAGGAGCCGGGCGCCTCAAGCTTTAAACGCTCATCGGGGAAAATCGGCGTCATATCCTCAAAATTCACCCGGCGCGCCGCCACATCCGGCGCATAGCCGTTGATGGACTTCACATATAAAAGCGCGCTGAACTTCTCGTTCTGCGTCTTAATCCTGGTATTGCCCTCCAGAATATCTCCCGTCTTCAACCCAAAACGTCGAATCTGGCTGGGCGCCACATAGACGTCGTTCTCACCGGGCAGATAGTTCGCACAGCGGATAAAGCCGAAACCGTCGCTCATGACCTCCAATATACCGCTGGCTGTAATGCCGCTGTCAAGCTCCGTCGGGAACTTCTCATCCTCTCCGGGAGACTCCGCTCTCCTTGCCGGCGTATTAACGGGCGCAACGGATTTTACTGCCACTTCTTTTCCCGCCGCCTTATCCTTTTCATCCTCCTTGAGCATCGCCTCCACGATCTGGGCTTTCTTCATGGTTGAGGTGCCCTTGATTCCTCTCGCCTTCGCAATCTCCTTCAAATCCGCCAAGGCCAGCGATTCATACTTTTCTCTCATAAATTCCTCCCGGTTTTTTATTTTTATTCTTTCGTCATGGGATTTTCGCCTGATACGACTCAGAAAATGAATTTCGTCTGCGCACTGCTCATTGCTTGCATGTACATTATACACCATCTTTTCCAAAATAGAAAGTAATTTTTTCGATAACAGGATATTGCAAGGAAATTACAAATACTATAAGATAAGCTATATGAAGAAAAACAAGTGAGGTAATTCGAATGACAACAAACGAAAAAGCACTTATGCTGCATGAAAGATGGCGGGGCAAGCTGGAAACCGTCTCCAAAACCCCTGTGAAGACCCGCGAGGATCTCTCCCTCGCCTATACACCCGGCGTTGCCGAACCCTGCAAGGTCATTGCAAAAGATCGGGAAGCCGCCTATACCTATACCTGGAAGTCCAACACCGTGGCCGTGGTATCAGACGGCAGCGCGGTTCTGGGCCTCGGCAATATCGGACCCCATGCCGCCATGCCTGTCATGGAGGGCAAGGCCGTCCTGTTCAAAGAATTCGGCGGCGTCAACGCCGTGCCGATCTGTCTGGACACACAGGATACCGAGGAAATCATCAAGGCCGTGACCTGGCTGGCTCCCGGCTTCGGCGGCATCAATCTGGAGGATATCAGCGCCCCCCGCTGTTTCGAGATCGAGGAACGGCTGAAGACGTCTCTGGACATTCCCGTTTTCCATGACGACCAGCACGGCACCGCCATTGTGGTGCTTGCCGGCATTATCAACGGCCTGAAGGTGGTCGGTAAAAAGAAGGAAGCCTGCAAGGTGGTCGTAAACGGCGCTGGAAGCGCGGGCGTTGCCATCACCAAACTCCTGTTGACCTACGGCTTTACCAACGTTATCATGTGCGACAAAGTGGGCATCATTAGCAAAGACACCGAGGGCCTCAACTGGATGCAGCAGAAAATGACGGAGACAACAAATCCGAACGGAGAGCACGGCACCTTGGCCGACGCTTTAAAAGGCGCTGATATCTTTGTGGGCGTCTCAGCTCCCAATATCGTAACACCTGATATGGTATCTTCCATGAACCGGGATTCCATCCTCTTTGCCATGGCGAATCCCGTTCCCGAAATCATGCCGGATGCAGCGAAAGCTGCCGGCGCGCGGGTGGTCGGCACAGGCCGTTCCGATTTCCCGAATCAGGTCAATAACGTGGTGGCCTTCCCCGGCATCTTCAAGGGAGCGCTTGAGGGACGGGCGAGACAGATCACAGAGGAAATGAAGCTGGCCGCCGCCCTTGCCATCGCAAACCTTGTCCCGGACGATCAACTGAACGAGGACAATATCATGCCGGAAGCTTTCGATCCCAAGGTGGCGGAAGTGGTGGCCGAGGCAGTGAAATCCCATATCGAAAAATAATACAATCGCTATTAAATCAGGAGACGTTATGACACAAGACCCTTTAACACTCTATAAGCTGATTACACTCTACATGTTAGACCGCGTCACCTTCCCGCTCACCAAGGCACAGATAGGCGATTTTATCTTAGGACACGATTACACCAACTTCCTGACCCTACAGCAGGTAATCGCAGAACTGATCGACGCGGAGCTGATCCGCGCCAAGTCTCTGCACAATCGTACTTATCTGGAAATCACGGAGGAGGGCAAAAGCACACTCTCTTATTTCGAAAACCGCATAGGCGATTCCATCAAAGAGGATATCGCCGCCTTTTTCGCCGATCATGAAATGGATATGCGAAGCGAATCTGCCGTGCGGGCGGACTACTACAAATCCACTTCGGGGGAATATGAGGCCCATCTTGTGGTAAAAGAAAAGGACGTGACAGTGGTGGATATCACCCTGTCCGTCCCTGACAAAGATACTGCGTCTGCCATCTGTGCCAACTGGCAGGCAAAGAGCCAAAGCGTCTATCAATTTTTGGTCACCCAATTATTCTGACTGATCGGTCAATGTCTCCTTATCACTTCGTTCCAACTCGATATGCCGATCACCCTCAAAGCAAAATCCGTATACTTGGCCGACTCCGGCGTATCCACATACTTGTACGCCTCGTAAATGGACTTGCGCCCTCCGCCCAGCGTGCAAATGCCGAGCGCTAAGCCCTGCGCCACCTCCGAAGGCGCATCCGTCTCCCTTGAGAAAAGCATACTGTCTACATACTGATTTGCCTCAATGACCTTGTACGCATACACGAACGAGGCTGCCTGCAGTTCCTGCCCCTGAGAGGAGGTATATCCCATCTCACTTAAGATCAAATGCCGCACCTCGCCGTCCTCTGTCAGCATTTCCGGCTTTTGCAGATAATTCGTCAGCACATGGAGATTTTTGATCGTGATAACCGGCGTATTCTCCCCCTCCTGCACACTTGCGCCACTGCTCCACGCCTTTGCGCTGGTCAGCGGATAATTATAGGGATGCTGCGCCAATCCCCAATCGATATTTCCCTCTGCCTTTAAATTTCTGTTAAACTCGTCAAGAATTGCCTTGGAACCATAGCCGTTGTTGGAATATAGACTTTTCCCCCACTGCTGGTCCAGCGATATGTACACCCTCGCGCTGCCGTTTATGCTCAAAATCGCATTGTAAAAAACACGGAAGGCTCTGGCATACTCGTCCACATAGCTGGCCGTATCCATATGCTCGATATAATTCCATTCGCTTCTGGCATTGATCTCATTGCCGATCACCCAGTTTACCACCTTGCCATGGCCGGTGCCGGAATAACGGCTGGCGAGAAAAGAGGCGACAGCTGCAATGCACTCCGTTCCATCCCCGTCCGCAGCATTGAACGCATAATAAGGCGCATGTCCGCCCGAACGGGCTTTGGGATGAATCAGCTCAGGGTGGGCCGAATGGTCGTTTAAGATGATCGCCGTCGTGGTAATGCCCCTGTTGGTGAGATTAGTAAAGATATAGTCATACTCCGCAATGATCTGTCCGTTGAAGGCATAATTCCTTCCGTTATAGGTATAGTAGACCGTAGGATAATGCTCGCTGGTAGTCTGTCCGAGAATCCTGCTCAAAGGAATGTTGTAAGCCGCGTGCTTTACTCCAAGATCGTCCAGCTCCGAGCCCTGTAGCTTTTCAGGGTCCACCAGAAGTCCCTTTTTGGAAGTGGTATTCCCGAAAGAAAGGTTGTATTTCGCAATGGCTTCCGGATTCGTGATATAATGCGGCCTTGTGATCGCCAAAAAACTCCCGTTTTTCTTCACCGCTACCACAAATTTGGAAAAAAGCCGGGAACTGGCCGTATTATAATTTAAATTGACCGAAAAAGTCAATTCCACATCCTTCTGATCTTCTATAATATATTCACTGCCCGTCAACGCGGACTGGTATGCCTTTTCCTCAAAGAGATAATAGTAACCGTCGTCGCTGACCGCCAAATCTTTCGCTTTCATCGTCACGTCGATCTTGCCAGTCTCCGTGTTAATCTTACAGCTCTCTATGGTGGCAAAATCAGCCGCATTCTCCGCGGTGACTTCCACCTCCCTCGGCCTGTTCTTAATGCCCTCCAGCATGTAACGGGCCGCATCCACAAGCGCCCGGCTCGTGTCCTTACCCGCATTCTGCCTGACGCTGTCCTTCCTGTGCTGTGTTTTACTGTACTCGGCCAGCTTCACAGCCTCCGTATGTACCATGGCCTCCACCGCCGCATTCGTGGCAGCCGCCACATCCAAATGCTGCTGTACTGTATAACCCGCAACGCCACAGACCGCCGCCAAAACAATCATGCATACGCCAACGATAATCCAGTTAAGCTTCTTTTTGTTTTCAGACGTCTTCGCCTTATTGACGGCGCGCCCCTTTTTCCTCTTTGCCTTCCCCTCTTCGGGCTTTTTCTCCTGATCCGCTCTGTCGGTTGTTCCCATCTATGACCTTTTTCCCTTTATAAATTTGGCTGGCAAAAGCAATCCGTCCGCTTTTCCCCGTCCCGCTCATTGTACTATATTACAGGGCAAAAGTCCAATACCATTATTTTCGGCTCTCTAGTCAAACAAAATTTCATCCACCGTCACAAACTCATAGCCCTGCTTTTGCAGAATATCCACAATCTCAAGCGCTGCCGTCACGCTGGATTTGTATTCGTCATGCATCAAAATAACGGCGTTTTCCTCCGCCTTTCTCGTGACTTTCTGTACAATGCCCTCTACATCACTGCTGCACCAGTCCATCGGATCAATTGTCCAGAGCACCGGAATCATCGTAAGCTCCGACTCGAAACTTTTATCCCAGCTTCCATAAGGCGGCCTCACATACTGCGGTTCCTCCCCCGTAATCTCCAAGAGAAGTTCATTTGTCTTTACTAATTCCGACTTAAAGGTTTCCCGGTTTCCCTTCCCCAGCTGTAGATGGCTGTAGGTGTGATTCCCGATCAGATGGCCCTCCGTCTGCATCCGCAAAATAAGGTCGGGATAGGCCTCCGCCTGTTTTCCCATCACAAAAAAGCTGGCTCTGGCCCCCCGCTCCTTCAACCCGTCCAAAAGCTGCTGCGTATAGTAGGGATGCGGCCCATCATCGAACGTCAATGCGATTTTCTTCGGACTGTCCACAACTTCCTCCTGATTCATCATACATGTTATGTATTCAGCCGTATCTGTGAGTTCATCCCGGTGCCCCGCCAAAAAGGACGCACCCGCCATAATCATCCCGGCGAAAATCATAACAGCTGTAATTATTTGTTTCTTCACTCTCATCGCCAGATACCCGCAGACTGCTTTTTCTATCATATATATGCCGTCTGCCTCCGGCAAATTCAAATTTAAGCCGGATCGGGAAATCTCATCCGAAACGCTTTTGTGTATTCCCCCTCCGCGCTCAGACTTAAAATCAGGTTTCCTCCATGCATCTCCACGATTTTCTTTGCAATCCCCAGTCCCAAACCGCTGCCTCCCTGTGTGGAACGTGCCCTGTCCCCTCTGGTAAAGGGTTCAAAAATGTGAACCGCAAGAGCCGGATCTATGGGTGTCCCCTCATCCGCCACAGTCAGCTCATAGTCCGAGAGCCGAACCAAGACCTTTCCGCCTTCCTTTCCGTAACGCAGGGCATTTGTCAGAAGATTGGTGACAGCGCGCCCAAGCTGCAGCTTATCCATCTCCATAGGCATCTTTTCCTCGGCAATCTCCATTACGAGTTCCATCCCTTTTTCTTCAAAATCCGTATAGAGAAGGGCCGTCATTTCACGCACCAATTCTGCAAAATCTCCCTGCTCCCGGTGCAGGACAAACCCTTCACTCTCCAGCTTTACATACTCGAATAGCAGCGTAATCAGCTCATCCATCCGCATCGCCTTTGCATAGATCACATCCAGATATGCCTGCCTTTTCTGCTCCTGCACAACTCCCTCAGAGAGAGCCCTGCTGTAACCGCAGATCGTTGTAATGGGCGTTTTAATGTCATGGGCAATATCCGAGAGCAAAAGATTCCTTTTCTGGTCCGCAAGGAGTTTCTGCTCCTTTTCCTCCGCAAGCAGGGCATCAAACTGCTTTGTCACCACGCCGGAATAATAAAACGCGCCGACCGCATAGGGAAGGAGCCTGATCAGAAAAATGCCAATGATACCGCTTATAATTAAGATTCGCAGCGCCACACCCCACAGGCCGTCATAAAGCGGGGATGTGACCTCTATCAACAAACTGTTTCCCAACGCCGCATCGATCTCCCGCTGTATCCACTCCCGGATGCCCAGCGGCAAAAAGCCGGACAGAATATAAAATAACACCTGTATCATCCATGCAAAAATATTGCTGTTTCCGGTAATCACAATCTGCTGAGATTGTAAAAAAGACAAGATTACCGGGGAAAGCGCTATGCGGTAGAAAAGGTCAATCAGCTCTCCGCCCCAATACACGCAGAACAAAACAATCAAAAACCGCTGGATCAGATACCATTTTGCCGTCTTTTTCATCTGCTTCCACGCCTCACTCTTTTTCCAGCCGGTATCCCAGACCCCTGATGGTACTGATATAACTCCTGCCATCAAGGTCCAGTTTTGCCCGCAGCTTCGAGATACACACCATCACGTTATTGTCGGAAACCATGTAAGTCTCTCCCCAGCCCGCCTCAAAAATCTGCTGTTTGGTAAACACGCGGCCCGGATTTTCCATGAACAGCTTCACAATCCGAAATTCCACGGAAGTCAACTCTATCTTCTCTCCCTTCCGATAGAGCAGGCAGGCGTCCGGCTCCAAGCGCAAATCTCCCACTTGGAGCGCCGCCTCGGATGTCCTTTCCTCTCCGCCGCCCAGCGCATAAAACCTTCTCAGGTTGGACTTCACCCGCGCCACCGCCTCCAACGGCACAAATGGCTTGGTGATGTAATCGTCCGCCCCCAGATCAAGCCCCAGAATCTTATCGGAATCGCTGCCCTTGGCCGATAGCATGAGCACAGGGAGGTTGCTCTCCTCCCTGATATTCCGTAACACCCGGTATCCATCCAGTCCCGGCATCATGATATCCAAAATCGCCAGATCTATTTTCTCCTGCTTCAGCAGGCGGAGAGCCTCCGGCCCATCCGCCGCCTCCACCACCTCGTATCCTTCCTTTTCCAGATACAGGCGAAGCACGTCTCTGATCTCTGTCTCATCGTCCGCCACCAATATTCTATATGCCATATCCATCCCCCGCGTCTTCCCGCTGTCTGTCGTTTTCTCCAAAGCTGTCTCCGTACGCCCCCTGCTCAGACGGATTAATAACAGGTGTATTCTTCAACTTGCAATACAGGGCAGCAAACGTCAGCTGCCGGTATGGCTGTACATAGAGCATTTCTCCGATGCCCAAGGTGAGCACGCCGAAAAAGTCCCACAGAATAAAAGAAAGTCCCAGCACAAAAGTCTTCCACTTATTCCCCTCCATCATGTCCCGGCTCATCTGCAGCGCTGTCTTGTACTCCAGATCGGGATGTTCCGCCAGAAGATAGGACACCATATAATACTGATACATCTTCACGATCCCCGGTATCACAAACACCAACGTCCACAAAAAGACACGGAGATCTCTGTGAAACAGAACCTTTACGACATTTTTGTAGGAATGGTCAAACCCGTAGGCGACCTCCTTCACCTGCGCCACATCCTCCACGCTCTTTGTCATAAACCGGCATCCGCCCACACTCAAAGGATTTACAAGGAAAATATCTATCACGAAAATAACGGTGAAGGCTGACAGAAATATCACCAAAAAAAGAACAATCGCTATGATTCCGGTCACTGCCATTTCCAAAAAGGTGACCTCATAGCTCTCCGTCCCGGATTCACCGCCGATTTCCTCCACACTCATCTCTCCCGTGTCCGAGTCCACCTCCACCGAGATCAGGCTGTTTAATTCATCTGCCTCCTGTTCCTGAGCGTCGTTTTCCGTTCCCGCATGATAGGTCGTCTTATAGATCTGATATCCGCCCGACCCGCACCCCAGCAAAAAAAACAGGGACGCCACCAGCACAATTTTCCAATAGTTCCTGTGCAGGGACGCCTTCGCCTGCTCCTTCAATTCTACTCTGGTCCACATATCCGTTTGCCTCCTTATTCATCTGTCCCGCATTTTTGCGGGAAGCTCTCTTCTTACGGTATCAGAATAACAGGCCATCCTTAAAGAAAAAGAGGCCGGACCTTAACAGAACCTTAATTCCTCTTCCTTCTAATTTTCCTCTAAATTCATATATTTCAGATAAAGTCCCTCAAAGGCACACATCTTTGCCAGATTCATACTTTCAATAGAAGAAAGTCTTTTTTCCAGAATTTCTCCCGTTGTCTCTCCCTTGCTCAAAGCGCATCCCAGCTCATACGCTCCCGCGAGGGACGTGTTGCCCACCGCCCGCACCCTGCCGCGCATATAAGCCGGCAAAAGGCCGATGGCTATGGCCGCCTCCACATTCAGATAATAGCCGAACCCGCCTGCTAGATAAATCTGTCCGATCTCAGGACGCCCCATCTCTTCCCACAAAATTTCCACGCCCGCACGGACAGCCGCCTTTGCCATCTGTAAAGCGCGAACGTCTTCTTTTCTAAAATAACATGCGTTTTCTTCTTTTTTCTCTTGCCTCCCCGGGTTCCCCTTCGTTTCGTCTTTTCCTCTTGTTTCTATGGGAACGCCCTCCTCAAAATAAGGCTCCGCCATCAACCCCGTTTCATCCAGGATACCCCGCCGCAAAAGTTCCGCCGTAAGCGCAATCCTATCCGTGCCGATCATGTCGCCACTCCCCTCAAAGGCCGGTCCGGCCGCCGTGGCGGTGACAATCATACGCTGTCCGTCCGTAATGGCCATCTCACCGTTGGTGCCAAGATCGATCAGAAGCGCCGCCCTTGTTCGTTCTTCCTGCACCCGATCCGCCGCAGCGCTGTTTTCCCCGTTTTCCCGCTCGGAAAAAGGAGGGAGCATGTGAAGCGCATAGAGTCCTGCCACCACATCGCCGCCTACAAAGGCGCTGATGCAGGGCGCAATATAGACCGGGAAATCCATGCCGGGCAGGGAAATTTTTTGCAAGCCCTTCTGCGCCGGTACAAACGGCGCTTTCCCCAGGCTTTCCACATCGTATCCCATGAGAAGATGCTCCATAGCCGTATTGCCCGCAATGCACATACCGAGAATTTTTTCTTCCGCACCCTGTTTTTCCCGCAGACATGCCGTAAACTGCCGCAGTCCCCGCGCAATCGACTCACGGACCAGCCTTTGCAGTTCCCTTCCGTTCCCGTTACAGGAAGCCTCGATCCGCGCAAGCACATCCGTGCCGTAAATGCTCTGGGGATTTTTCTCACAGTAGGTATCCGTCACCGCTCCCGTCGTCATATCCCGAAGCTGCATGGCGATGGTGGTTGTCCCCAAATCGACGGCGATCATGTAACATCCGTTATACTTTAGGTCGATCTTTTCCCCATTTTCCGAAAATTCCGTAACACCCGCACTTGTTTCAGAAATAACAGAAGATTTTTTTAACGTCTCTTTCAAATCTGCCTCTTGATCTTCCTCATATTTCATAGCGGACGGTTTTTGATTTTGAGACAAGTTATTTTTTAGACCATTTGAGTCAATAAATTCTGACGGAAGGTTCACTTCCGTGACAATGGGCGTGTCTCTGTCCTCGCTTTCTACAATTTTGATCACGCAGTCCCTCTTCGGTCTCGTCACACAGGCCAGCCGGTATCCCTGCCGCAGTTCCTCCGGCGTAAGCCTCGCTCTTTCCATACCGGTGGGCAGAGGCGCTCCCTCCAGAAACTGTATGACGCACCGTCCGCAGTCTCCTCTGCCGCCGCAAAAACTGCCGCTCATCAGACGGTTTTGCAACAGGATCGACATCATTGTCACATCTGGCTCCTGTGTCAGAACAAGGACATTCGCATTTTTCTCTTTTTCTGGCGCATTCGGTTTTTCGTCATTCATAACAACCGAAATTTTAATTTGTTCAGACAAACTGATTTTTCTCCTCGTCGTAATAATAACCAATTCCTGCCAATTTTTCGACAATCTCGTTGCGGTCCGCATCGAGATCTTCACAAAGCAAATCTAAGTTTGCATAAAAATCACGCAGTTTTAAGTTGATAAAGCTCAATAGCATTACAGGATCTTTTGGCATAACATAACACCTACCCTTCTTCTTTGATTTCATCTGGCTCTACCGCAGCTCCATTTCCACCCGATATGATTCTCCGTCGCTGACCACCCGTGCCATGCTGCCGCAGATCAGGGGCATCGCCGGTGGAAGATGTCCGATATCCAAATCCATAAGCACCGGCACGTGATGGGAATACAGCATTTCGCAGACTGCCTGATATTGGTCAATTCCAAACTCCTCCACACCCATACCGATCCGGGGTCTGCCGATCAGGAAACCTTTGCAATGCCGAAACCACCCCGCATGCTCCATCTGCCACATGGCCCGGCGTATGCTCATCAAATTCAGATCACAGGACTCCAAAAACCAGATGATCCCATCCTCCTGATAACGGTCTGTAAATTCCGCCACCCTATCATACTTCGTCCCGAGCAGATTGATCAGGCAGTCCATACACCCGCCGAGAAGACGGCCTGAGAAAACAATCTCGCCGCACTTCTCCCTTCCATTCCCCAGACTCTCCACATTCGTCCTGCCGTCCGGCAGATAATATTTGATAACAGACGTTTCTGTCAAATGGTAGGGCGCCAAGGGATTCTCCTCATCCTTCTGGGATTCCCGCTCCCATTTGTCATACCCCTGCATGACCAGCTTCTGCCCACGAAGAAGCGACATGGCATCCTTTAATGACGGGTGTAATGGTTCCATCCCAAAGGCCGCCGCACAGGGTCCGTAAACCGAAGCCGTATCACAGAGCGTTGTCAGCAGAAAGGTGAAATTCGTGTTATCCGAATATCCCAGATACCATTTGGGCGACGCTTCCCGAATGCGGTCAAAATCCACGTAATCCAAGATCTCGCACATCAATTCGCCGCCGCCGCAGGAAATGAGACAGTCGTTATTTTTATCACAGTACCAGTCTGTCAGCTCTTTTCCGCATTTCTCAGGCGCCGTGCTGATTCCCACCCCATCGTCCGCATAACAGTTTGGCCCAAGCTGTAACTGATATCCCTGGGCCCGCCATCTTGCCTGCGCATTTTCAAAACCGCTCCTGTACGGCTCGATGGCGCATCCAAAGGAAGGCGCCACAAACCCGATGGTTCCCTTTTCCTGCAAAAATACCGGATATCTCATACTCTCTTCTCCCTCGCTTCTCTCGTTTTCGTGATTTTTCTGCCACCCTTTTCCGGCAGCCTGCTAAATCCAAATTTAGCAGGCTGAGAAAAAACGGACTTATCCACAATTATTTCTTCATTTCATCTTTTTGCTCTTCTATATCAGCTAAATCCTATTTTAACTGTTCCTGTTTTACTCCTTTTTACCAGCATGATAGGGGCTCATACGGCTTCGTACATCGACTTATTTAGTCAATATTGTAATTTTTATCTCTTATACCATATCATATTTTCCCTGATCTTACCAGTATAAGCGCATTTGCCAATAGATTCCGTAACTTTTGTTATTCTTTCTCCCCTGCATCGCCGCCTCTCCCCCCGCTATCCATTGCCACACACGAAAACAACCCGGCTGCTGCCCTCTTTCTCAGCATGCCGGGCTGTTTTGTCCCATGTCATTCCTCCTTCGGCGGTTATTTCCTGCGTGCCGCCAAAGCGCCGTCCTCCACAGTAATCAGTATGGTGTCCTTCGCGCTCACCTGATCCGAAAGAATCAGCTTCGCAGACAGGGTTTCCACATATTTCTGAATATACCGTTTCAGCGGTCTTGCCCCGTAAACCGGATCGTATGCATTCTCTACGATATACCGCTCCGCTTCCGGCGAGAGTTCGATGCAAAGCTCTCTGTCCGCAAGCCTTCTGTTCAAATCATCCACAATCAGATGGATAATACCGCCGATATTATCCTTGGTAAGCGGTTTGAAGAGAATAGTCTCATCCAGTCTGTTTAAGAACTCCGGGCGGAAGTGGTTGCGCAAATCGCCCATCACCAGCTTCTCCGCCTCTTCCTTGATCGCCCCCTGTTCGTCGATGCCATCCAGCAGATACTCCGCGCCGATATTGGAGGTCATAATCAGGATCGTGTTCTTGAAATCCACCGTTCTTCCCTGAGAATCCGTAATCCGTCCATCATCCAACACCTGCAAAAGCACGTTGAACACGTCGGGATGCGCTTTTTCGATCTCGTCAAACAGCACCACAGAATACGGCTTTCTCCGTACTGCCTCTGTCAGCTGGCCGCCTTCCTCGTAGCCCACATATCCGGGAGGCGCTCCGATCAGTCTGGATACGGAATATTTTTCCATGTATTCACTCATATCAATACGGACCATATTCGTCTCATCATCAAAGAGCGCTGCCGCAAGCGCCTTTGCCAGTTCCGTTTTGCCCACACCCGTAGGCCCTAAGAACAGGAAGGAGCCGATGGGCTTGGTAGGATCTTTGATTCCCGCCTTGGAACGAATAATAGCATCTGTTACCTTTGTCACGCCCTCGTCCTGCCCGATTACCCGCTTGTGCAGTTCCTCGTCCAGATGAAGCGTCTTATTGCGCTCGCTCTCCGTCAGCTTGGAGACCGGGATTCCCGTCCACCGGGAAATAATTTTGGCAATTTCCTCATCCGATACACTCTGGTGTACCAGCGACAGTTCTTCCCCGCTGACCTTCTCCTCCTCGATTTCCAGCTGCTGTTTCAGGGAGGGCAGTCTACCGTAACTCAGTTCCGCCGCCTTCTCATAGTCACCGTCGCGCTGGGCAATCTGGATCTGGCTGTTGACCTCGTCGATCTCCTCACGGATCTTCGACAGCTTTTCCACGGAAGCCTTCTCATTCTCCCACTGTGCCATGCGGTTGTTCAATTCTTCCTTTAATTCCGCAAGTTCCTTCTGTAGATTGGCAAGCCGCTCCTTGCTTAAGTTATCATCCTCTTTTTTCAGCGCCGTCTCCTCGATCTCCAACTGCATCACTTTGCGGCGCAGCTCGTCCAGCTCTGTCGGCATGGAATCCAGCTCTGTCTTAATCAACGCACAGGCTTCATCCACCAGATCAATGGCCTTATCCGGCAGGAATCTGTCTGAAATATAGCGGTTGGACAATACCGCCGCGCTGACCAGCGCATTGTCCATGATCTTTACGCCATGATACACCTCATAGCGTTCCTTCAAACCACGCAGAATTGAGATCGTGTCCTCCACCGTTGGCTCTTCCACCATGACGGGCTGGAAACGCCGTTCCAATGCCGCATCCTTTTCAATATACTGCCGGTATTCATCCAACGTGGTGGCGCCGATACAGTGCAGTTCACCTCTGGCCAGCATAGGCTTTAACATATTGCCGGCATCCATGGCGCCGTCCGTCTTGCCCGCACCCACAATGGTGTGCAGCTCGTCGATGAAGAGGATAATCTGGCCGTCGCTGTTCTTCACATCGTCCAGCACCGCCTTCAGACGCTCCTCAAACTCGCCCCGGTACTTCGCACCGGCAACAAGCGCCCCCATGTCCAGCGAAAATATCTTTTTATCTTTCAGACCCTCCGGCACATCCCCGCGCACGATACGCTGGGCTAACCCTTCCGCCACCGCCGTTTTACCAACGCCCGGCTCTCCGATCAGCACGGGGTTGTTCTTTGTCTTTCTTGAGAGAATCCGAATCACATTGCGGATCTCCGTGTCCCTGCCGATCACAGGGTCAAGCTTCTGGTCTCTGGCCTTCTCCACCAGATCCTGCCCGTATTTCTCCAAGGTATCATAGGTAGCCTCCGGGTTGTCCGAGGTCACCCGCTGATTGCCGCGCACCGTGGAAAGCGCCTGCAAAAACCGTTCCTTCGTGATGCCGAACTCCCGGAAAATCTCCTTGATCTCCCGATTCGGATGTTTCAGCATGGCAAGAAAAAGATGTTCCACGGACACATACTCGTCGCCCAAGACTTTGGCCTCGTCCTCCGCGCTGATCAGAACCTTGTTTAAATCCTGCCCGATAAAAATTTGGCCGCCCTGCACCTTCGTGCGCTTGGAAAGTCCCTGTTCCACACGGTTCACAAAGTATTCTTTCTGTATCTCCATCTTCTCGACAAGCTTTAAAATCAGGCTGTCATCAATCGTAAGCAGGCTATATAACAGGTGTTCTTCTTCGATCTCCTGATTGCCGTACTCGTAGGCAAGCTTTTCACACTGTTCTACTGCCTGTATGGATTTCTGCGTAAATTTTGTTAAATTCATAATATACACCTCCTCGTAAATACAGATGTGCACTTCCACTGTTCTATTTACACTATCACAATACAACGGTTTGTTAGCACTGTCAAGAGATGAGTGCTAATTATTTATGCTTAATTTTGCAAACCCAGTATTTATGCGGGTTTGCGGGTTCTAAAATTTCTATAAAGTAATAATAACAGGTGTTTTACACCAAATTTACACCATTTTTTTATTTTTTGGTGTAAGCACTCAGCCGCCTACTGCCAGCGCATACCTCTCGACTTCCTCTCTGACATCCTGCCTGCCGGCGATATGGTTATATACATCCATCGTCACATCGCTGTGGGCGTGTCCCATGAGATACTGCAGCACCTTTATGTTCATGCCCTGCCTTGCCATGTTGGTGCAGGCGGTATGCCGTAAGTTGTGGGCTGAGATTTTCGGAAGAAGTTCCGCCTTGCGATGCTCTTTCTTCGCCTTTACTACTTCTTCCTTATTATATTTATCTACCACGTTGTAGATCACGTTATTGACTGCGCTGGGCATCAACGGTCTTCCTGTTTTCGCCAGAAATATAAAGTCAGAGTATCCGTCTATCTCCTCTGTACTGCGCCGACCGAGCATAAAATTGATCTTCTTCTGCTCTAAAAAGGCTTTATACACGCTCTCTGTAAACGGGATGGTCCGTATGCCTGCCCTCGTCTTAGGTGTGGATGCCCGGAATCCGTAGCCATTGCCCCAATCCTTATAAATCAGCTGATGGTTTATGGAAAGCTCCCTGTTCTCCATGTCCACATCCGCCCATGTCAGACCGATCAATTCTCCGCACCTTAAGCCCGTTTCCAGCATCACAATAAACATCGGTACATATACGTTATAGACATTACTCTCGCAGATAAGGGAAAACAGCTTTTCCTGCTGATCTGCTGTCAATATCTCTTTTTCCTCCGGCGGCGTCCCGTAATCACTGGACAACGCTTTCTTTGCCGGATTCTTTCTAATGATATCATCATCAACCGCCAGTTCCAGCGCCGGGTACAGGAGCGTATGTAAAAGTTTGATGGTGCTGTACGAATATCCCGCCCGCGATAGCTTCGCATAAAAAGCCTTTACATGAGACGGAAGCAGCTGTACTACCTTCCGATTTCCAAATTCGTCTCTCACATGATTATTCCACATCTTTATATAGTTACTGCGCGTATTTTCCGCCAGTTCCTTCGTCTCCATGTAATAATCAAAAAGGGCATTGACTGTCATTTTCTTCGCGCTGCCATCCGTCAGGATATGATCGTCCAAATCTTTCGCAACCTCTTTTTCCTTCGCTCTCAGTTCGGGCAATTCGCCCGCATAGATTGTCTGACGCTTACCGCTCCTTGTATCCATATATCGAAACATATAACTTCCATTGCTTCGCTGTGATTCACCCGTATGTAGATTTCTTCCTTTATTGTCTTTCCTTGCCATAAAACCACTCCTCTCCTCATTCACCCCTTTCATTGACAATGGAATGGCTTCATCTTGTTCTGGTTATATTATACCATAAAACCATTCCGGATAATAGCTAATATTTATATTATTTCGATAAAATAACACTTAATATTTTCTATTCAGATATGTCTCTGATATACTTTTTCACACGATCCACTGAATAAAGAACACGCTTTCCTATACAGATTCTGGCTTCAGCCTGTTCTCCAATCTTTCGGGCTGTAGCATGTCCACAGGAAAGCATTGCCGACAGGCTATCAATATCAACCGTTATCTTTTCATCTGCCTCTCGCACTAACGTTTTATTCAAAATTTTGCCTCCTTATCATCATCTCCAATCTTTCTATCTGAAAAACCTGATCTTCCCGATCACCGGCAGTTCCTTCTCCTGCCCGTTCACCACATTTATGATTCCGATCACGGAAAGTACCGGGAACACGAACGCCGCATATCCCACGATCCTTACGATCAGATAAAGCCGCCATGATACCATCAGGACCGTTACCGCCAGAAGCTGGTACAAAATGCCATACAGGATTTCCACCGCAAACAAAGTGGCTCCCTGTCCCAGATGATACCTGACAAACTGTGTTTTCCTCTCCATAAAAAACGCCACCACCACCAAAATACCAAGATAAGCCATTGCCGCCACTAACTTATCATTCCTGTTATCTTTTCCATCCATACTCACATTCTTCTGCATTGTATTCTTCCCCTCTCTAAACTTAAGCAGCGCCGGGGACGCCCTTTCGCGTTTCCCCGGTCTGCCATTATATATCTGAATAT
Organism: Lachnospiraceae bacterium UBA7202; assembly: GCA_002490705.1. GTDB lineage: Bacteria > Bacillota > Clostridia > Lachnospirales > Lachnospiraceae > UBA3282. Next base: position 12,521 of record DKUO01000029.1, on the reverse strand, counting down.
TTCACTCCATGTACCGTATTCCGGGACGGCATGACCGCCCCTTCGCTCTGACCCCGGTACGGGAATATCCAAGCCGCTTATGGCTGTAAGCGCCGTGATACCGACAGCAGGTGGCGGCAGTTGACGAAGCTGCCCATGCCTTGCCCTCCGTATCCCCCTTTGACCCTGCGGTACGGGAATATGCCGGTCCTCCTTTACTGGCGGTGCATGGCGGTCCCGGCGCAGCCACGCGCCGGTCACAGGCCCTCCGGGTTGCCGCTCGTGCCTTTGATGTCATCTTGTTTGACGGGGCAGAGGGTTTGAAAGGGAAATGGTTCCCTCCCCGTCCGCCGCCGCAGGCAGTCATCGCGCCCGTGCCTGGGCTGCTTGTCGTTTGACAGCCCCGCACAGTGGGAGAAACTTGGATACTGGATATGAACAGGACATTCCTGTTATTTGTCAAAGTCCGATGGGAACCGAAACTCCCCTTATACTATTAGCCGCTGGGGATCGCCTGCTGGTCCGCTTTTTCAAAAAAATTTTAGTTTTCTTCCCCTAAAATGTCCCGCAGCTTGTTTAGGGCTTCCGTATGTCTGCGGCGCAGGGTCGTCTTTGCCATATGGAGCGCGTCGCTGACCTGCCGTTCCGTTTTTTCCAGAAAGTAAAGTTCCTCGATCAGTTCGCGCTCCTTTTCGGTCAGTTTCCCAAGCGCCTGCTCTAACAGGAGTGACCGGACGGTCTGTTCCTCCATGCTGCCGTAAGACGCAAACTGCCTGTGCCTCTCCAGCAGCCGTTCATAGGAATCCTCCCGCCCCGGCATTACCGTGACCTCTCCTGTCTGCGGGTCGATCGTGATCCGCTCCGCCTTCAGGTCCTTCATAAAATACCGTTCCTTGCGTTCGCCCTTGTAATATTCCCGGTACACCTCCTCGCTTACCCTGATCCGTTTTCCTTCTATATGTAAATAAAACTTCCTCTCTTTCATACGCACCTCCGAAATCTGATAGTTGACAGGTATCAAATTCCGGAGCCGGCGGAGAGCGGCAGCCGACAGCATACGCCGCCACTCTTGCACAAAAAAAACGCCGTGCCCGGTAAAAACTACCAGACGCGGCAATACAGGCACTACAGATTCCCTCTCGATCTCCGTAATCCTTTGGCGGCAAAGCACTCTCCCATATCTCATCCCTATTTGCAGATCCGCACTGCAAATATACGACCACATTCTGTCATAACTCTGTCAGGACAATACTTTGCCTTATTTTTTTATGTTCGGTGTTTCCGATCACACATTATCTTTATCCGTTATTATCTACAAGACCTCCTGCTCCTGATAACGGTATCCGACACCACGGACATTTTCAATCCTGGCAGAAAAGCCGGATACGGTTTCCAGCCTGCGGCGGATTCTTTTTATGCAGGAGTGCATGATGCTCTCCGCGTGGTCCCCTTCCTCCTTCCACACCTTATAAAAAAGCTGTTCATAAGTAAACACTCTCCCCGGACAGGAAACAAGCGTATGTAACAGGTCAAACTCCCTGCCCGGAAAGAAAAGTTCTCTGTTGTTGACAAAGACTTTGCGGTATTCCGGGATGATGCAGAGTCCCTCCTTTGACGGTTCACAGCCGACATAGCCATAACAGGGATTCCACTTCGTGTATCTCCGGATCAGCGCGTGGACGCTTGCCATGCCTTCCTCCAGCCGGACCGGGCACTGTATGTATTCATCCGCACCGCTCTCCAGTACGGCGATCTTTTCCATGCCATCATACTGTTTCCGTATGACGAGTATCGGGACATTGCTGACCCGTCTGACCGTCCTGACCGCATCCATGACATTCACCCTGCCAAAGATCAGCACCAGTGAATACCCTGTTCCTCCATCCAGTTCTTTTGCCGCTTTCCTTATGCTTTCCGCATAGTAGGGGTGTACCCCGCCACAGGCCCATCCCCATTTCCGTTCCGGCGCTGCCGGTCTGTCATATCCAATGACAAGCATCCTCTCCTTCATTTGTTTCCCCCCTTTACACTTCCACCTGTCTTTTTCGTCAGAAATGCACTGCAACAAGAAAGACAGCGATAAATTCTCTTTTATCCCTGCCTTTCCATCCTGTATTCCATATAAGACTTATTTTCTTCCATTCATACCATATCGGGCGTTTTTGCAAGCAATGGATTAGGATATCCTTTCGGATATCCCAATCCCCGCTTCACCGCCTGCGGCAGCTCGCTTTGCTTGTTGGGGAGTACCCCAAACCCCCGTTAAAAGCTGCCGGTTTTCCTTAACCCTTCCGTTCCTCCGGCTCATCCTCTTTCTTCCTGTGCATTACCGCAAATACCACAATCGCTATGACCGCTATGATAAATGCCAGCCAGATAAAGTAACATATCCCCAAGAAGGTCGGGCAGATATGGCAGAGTCCGCATTTCGCCCCGCTGTCTGCTCCTGCACCTTCCGTCTCCACATACGCGATGGCGTAGCTGGAGAACAGATCCGTGCTGACCGTGATGGTGTCGGGAGCATCATCCATGTCATTCATAAAGGTATACTCCCCGTTATGGGCACGGATGATATAAAACTCCCTATTGTCACTTAGCAGCTTTTCGGGAATGTTTACCACCACTTCTATGGGTTCGTCCGTCTCGGTGATGGCGTTCCAGTCACCCGCTCCTATCTTGATAAACATGGAGATATCAACGTACATGCCAAGCACGAGTCCGGGTACTTCTTCGCGGTATGCCTCGATGCCGCTCTCGATCACTTCCTTATCCTGCGCAGGTACTTTCTCGGAGATATCGGTCACGTCTATCCTGATCTCTATGGTCTCGCCGCCGTTTACAAGTTCCTGCTGGTCGGGCGTCAGGACTGCCTCCACTACCTTTTCGGTGTCCGCCACTGTGGCGGTGCATTTTTCTTCCTCACATACCACCGTCACGATGACCGTGCCGTCTCCTATCTTCACTTCCGCCTGTTTTGCCGGTGTGCCTGTAGTCTGCCCGAAATCTGTGCCATCCGGCTTCGGCGTCCCTGCCTCTGTGCCGGGTTCTTCTTTCGGTTCCCCGGTTTTCTCCGGCTCTGTGGTTTCTTTCTGTTCTGGTGTCTTTCCCGGTCTGCCTTCCGGCTGTTTCCCTGCCGGGGGTGTTTCGCCGGGTGCCGGTGCGGGTGATGTGGGTTTCGCAGGCGGCGTCACGGGCGGTTTCGGTGCCGGATTCTCCGGCGTCTGGTCGTCCGGCTTGGGTGACGGGTCCTCCGGCTCCGGCTTCGGGTCTTCCTCTTTGTCCCCGCCGTCTGCGGGTTTTCCGCCCGGTTTCTTCCCTACGCCCTCCACGGTGACCGTCTTGTTCTCCCTGATGTCCGTGATGGTATAGGTGTAGGGTTCCTGCACCGTCAGTTCCACTTTCACGCCGTTTACTTTCACCGCAAAATTGGCGTTCCGCTGGTAGCCGTCTGCCAGTGCAAAGCGGAAGGTAAAGCTGCCGCCCTCCTTGACGGGGCTTTCGCTGTCTGGCTGCGCCGACAGGGTATAGCCTGTGCCTGTCTGTAAGGTGACGGTGTAGGTTGTGGTGTAGACCGCATAGACGGTCATATCCGCAGTGATGTTTGTGAATACGGCGGGTGTTGTCCCCTGTTCGTCCATGCACCACGCGCCTATGGCATTGTCCTTCGCCGGTACGGGCGGGATATCCGTCAGAGCCGCGCCATAATCCACGGAAACCTCCCTGTATTTCGTCCCGTCCACCATAAAGGTCACTTTGATCTGGTAAGCGCCTATCTTAACGGCGTCGCTTGGTTCACCGGCAAATTGATTCGTGCCAGCCTTCACCCGCATCACATAGGTGCCGGGCAAAAGCCCTGTGATCTGTCCGCTCCCGTCCGCTGTATGGCTTGCCCAAGTCTTTCCGCCGTCCGTGGAAACTTCATAGGCAGTGCCTGCTGTCAGCCCGGTCAGTTTTCCTGTCCCGCCCGCTGTGCTTACGTCTACGCCTGTGGGCGTGGGTTTCGCTGGTCTTGCCGGGATGGGAAGGCTCTGAGGGTCGCTGTCCAGTTTATCCTTGTCATTGCCGTTTCGCGTGATGGACAGGGTCGTGCCGAACCAATCCTTTTTGATGGGCAGGGTGCCGTCTGCGCCTGCCGTTATGGTATCGCTGCCTATCGTATATTTTGCGCCGGGCACAAAGCCGGTCAGTGTCTCCGCAGGATAATCAATGCGGATATCTGGCGTCTCATACTTGGTGGCGGGTTTTGCCTCAATGGTGACCGCTGCAGCTTCACTCTGGAAACTGGCGTTTCCTGTCTCCACCGCCTTGACGCGCACCTCGTAGTCCCCGGCAGGAAGGTTCTCTATCTTTGTGCCGTTTGGCGCGGCAGTCTTCCATGCGCCGAAATCACCGTCTGTATCTTTTACCCTGTACTCGTAAGTGGTGCCGGGCGTTAAGCCTGTGATCGCGCCGTCCGTCGCTTTCGGATAGGACGCATCCTCTTTTCCGGGTGCGGGTTTCGCCGGGCGTGCCGGGATCGGTACTGGCGTTGTCAGGCTCGCCGGGATGATGCCGTTTGCGGGATAGCGGATATAAATAGTCTGCCCCATGTAGGCGGTCACGCTGCCCGCCGTAACGGGCGTGGTACAGCCTGCGTCGGCAAACGCCTCGATGCCGTCCGTCAACGTAAGAGTCTCTGCCGCATAGCCGATCCGCAGTTTATCCGGCGTGGGCGCGGTGGGCATGGTGGCGATCTGCGCCGGACTGCTCTCCGCAGACGCAAAGCTTGTGTCTGTCGCCGGGTAGTATGCTTTGAAGGAATAAATGGTCTTCTGGGCAAGCCCCGTAAATGCCGTGCTGTCCTGCCAGTTGTCCGTCCCGTCCGCAAGGCGGTACTGTGCGCCTGTGATGGGCTCTAAGGTGATGGACTTATCGTCGCGGGTACGCAGTTCCGGGGCACCGGGCGCAGCGGGTCTTGCCGGAATGGAAAGGGTCTGTGCTGTACTGTCGGTGGTCTCACTGCCGTTGCCCTTCTTGATGATGCTGACGCTTTTACCGAACCAGCCTTCTATGATCGGGATGCGCCCTTCCCCGTCCGCTGTGTATGCCGTGTCGTCTATGGTGTAGCTTCCACCGGGCACAAGTCCTGTCAGTTCTTCCTGCCGGTAATCAATCACTGCCGCAGGCGTTTTCTCCGGTCCCTTGACCTTTACGGTAATAGGCTTTGTGGCTGTATTTCCCGCGTTGTCCGTGGCGGTGACTGTTATCTCCGTGATGCCCGGGGGTATCTCTGACGCAGGGATGGTAAAGGTAACCTCCTCCTGCAATACGCTTGCGGAGGCGGCAACAGACTGTTCCGTGCCGTCCCCGACTTTATATTTGACTGTGGCGATTCCCGCTGTGATCGCATTGCCTGTATCATCCTTTACCGTGGCAAGCAATGCGGGTGCGGAATTATAATATCCTTCCGAGACATCCACACCGTCCGGCTGTGTCTTCTGCGTATCAGATATATTGCGGTCAGCCAGTATGGTGATGTCCGGCGGGGTATCCTCCACGATCACGCCGCCCGCATCTGCTCCTATTGTCACACTGTCCGCGGCATTGCCCACTCTGTCGGCACAGTTAATAGTGATGGTCCCGCGGAAATCCCTGTCAAAGGTGATCTTTGCCTCGCTGTCTGTAACCGCTGCTGTCTTTGTTTCCGCACTATTGCTGTCCAGATTTCCGGCTGCGTCTCTGGGTGTCATGGTGTAACTGATCTTTTCCACGCCGCTGCCTGCATCCGTGACAGGCACATGGACAACCATGCTCTTTTTGCCGATGATCCAATGCCAGAGGTTAGTATGCACCGCATCATCATAGGTAAGTGTGCCGATCACAGGCTTTGTCTGATCCAGTTTGACCGTAAACAGGGCGCTTGCAACGGAAACATTGCCCGCCGCGTCCACAGCCTTAAACTGATAGGTATGCTCTCCGCTCTGAACCTTATATTCATAATTTACGTTGCCTGCTTTGTTATTAGAAAAACCGCTTACTTCTTCATAAGTCTGGCTCCCATCAACGCTTACCAGCAGCTTGTTCACACCCACGCCGTCGTAAAGTTTCAGCGGGATCGTGGTCTGGTTATTCGTCCAAACTTCTGGTTTAGGCAGAGTCACGCCATCCTGTAATACGGGCTTATCGGGCGGTGTCTCGTCCAGCCAGTGGGCATGAAGGGTATGATTGTCTGCCGTTGTTACTTTCGTGTCCGCAGTAACCTTCTTGCCCTGCCCGCTTTCTTCGGTGTACCAGCCCTTAAAGGTATAGCCCGTTCTGGTCGGTACGGGAAGATTACCGTATGTGCTGTCATATGTCACATCTTTGCTTGCGGTGGTATCTCCGCCGTCCGCGCCGTCCTTATTAAATGTAACCTGATAGGTGTTGGGCGTCCACGTTGCGGTCAGGGTAATAGCCGCCGTATATCCTGTTGCACTTAAAGTAAGATTCGTAGTTGCTTCCGTACTGTCGTTTACTTTCCACCCCGCAAAGGTATAGCCTGTCTTGGTCGGATCGCTGATCGTTGTTTCTGTTCCGTAGGTGTGCTTTTCCAGCTGGGGCGATAGCGTTGCACCCTTAATACCGTTGTATGTGATGTCATACTGCTCCGGTGTCCACGTTGCCGTCAGGGTAATGTCCGCCGTATAGTCTTTTGCACCTAAAACAAGTTCTTTGACCGCCGTATTTCCGTTGTTTACTTTCCACCCCGCAAAGGTATAACCCGTTTTAGACGGATTGCCGATCGTTGTAGCTGTTCCGTAGGTGTGCTTTTCCGGCTTGGTCGAAAGCGTTGCATTATCCATGCCGTTGTATATGATGGTATACTGATCTGCCGTCCAGCTTGCATAAACCGAAGTTTTTGCATTGACAGCTTTCGTAAAATCATATGCTATACTACTGCCGCCGTCCTTCTTTATTACCCACTTGTCAAAGGTATAGCCTGTCTTGGTGGGATTTGTACTTGCTGCCGGAGCAGATGCCTTCTTATCCTTTAGGACGATCTGCTGTGCCGGGGTTGTCAGCGCGGTATCTCCATCATAGAATGTGACCGTATGGTAATACACTTCGGCGGTGGCTTCCGCGCCGTTAACATTTATTGTCTTGCCCGTGTCAATATCCGTATCGCTGCCATAATCATAATAAATGTGATAGGTGCCGTCAGGTACTGCCGTAAGGTTCGTGGTAAAAGGCGCGCTGCTGTCGGTAGTCAGTTTCAACTTGTAGGTTGGCAGCGGAGTGTCCTCCCATTTCACACCGTCCTTGTAAGCGGTTATGGTGACAGGATTGCCCGCCGGAGCCTCTTCCCTTTTAATAGTGATGATATAAACCTTTGATGCATCGCCTTCTGTCACATTAACCTTGATCGTATTTTCCCCTTCGGCAAGCGATATATTGTCTGCCTGTACGGTTGTATCGGTTGTTTTGTCGGCATTTTGGATCGTCATCGCCACAACTGCGTCAGAATTTTTAGGCGTTGCCTCTATACCTACTGCTTTGACGCTATTAGGCACTGTGACTGTGTATTCATAGGTTGTCTCAGCAAAATTGGGACTTAAATTGATTTCCTCCCCACTGGAACCATCCTTTATAGACAAATCCATGCCTGAAAGGTTTCCAGTACTCTCATTTCCAAGCACGAGAACTTTACCCCTGCCATCATTATCTTCTTTCATTAAAACAGAATATGTCGTATTATCACTACTAAAACAAGCGAAGTCTTCCTCTAAAATCTTATAACCATTTCCGCTTTGCACTATAGTTATAAACGGACTATTGGCATCCGTTTTGCCGCTGTTGGGCAACCATTGTGTTGACACGCCAAAAGAACCAGTTAAGCGGTCTGTTACAGTGATAAGTGTTCTGTTCTTAAGATGTATATTATCAGGATTTCCATTTTCATCTTTATTTCCGTTAATAGTCACATTACCAGCTAGTTCCGTTGACGAGCTATAAAGTGCATAAAGTCCTCCCCCACCATCATATGCAATATTTCCAGTTATACTAATAATATCCGTTTCATTCCTTGTTTTTAATATCAACTTTGCACTTTGTGACAAATATATACCGCCAGCCTCGCAGTTACTTTTATTTTCACATATAATTCCATTCGTTATTGATACATTACTAGACACTTGAGCAAAAATAGCTCCCCCCACCCCAAAAACAGTTGGATTATCATATCCTTTGCCCACCGTGTTGTTTATAATACATCCGCCATTCATCTCGAATATGGCACTCTCACCTATATATATGCCACCACCATTATCTGCGCCATTTCCAAAAATGGTTCCTCCTAACATGATGAAGTGGGCTTCCTTCTCTAAGCCAATCCCTCCTCCACAAACCGTGTTACCTTCAGTAAGAGAACTATCTCCCTTTCCCCCTGTAATACAGCCTCTATCATTTCCACTACAGTCACAGAGCGTAAATGTTACACCTTGTTTTACCCTAATAACACTTCCTGTATCGCCGAGATGCTTCAAAGTCTGACCATTCAGGCATAAAGTCACATTTCCTGTAATAGTAATTGTATCATCAATTTCTATATCTTTCGCTAAATAATAGTTTCCGCCAGATAATTCTGTATTACTGACAGTAAGTGCCTGCCAACCCGATTCCCCATGATGTTCACTATCATCCGCCAACATAACCGCATGATCTGAAAACTGCTCCGCAAGTTCCACCCATGCCGTCAGCTTTGTCAGTTCTTCCTCAGTTATCTGTGTCTGCTGTTCTTCTGTCAGCGCCTCGTATTCCTCCCAAATGGCAAGCGCTTCCTCTGCATACGCATATAGCTTTTCTTCCCATTCTGCATAGGCACCCTCATCCTCCATATCCGGCTCTGAGGCAAGGTATTCCTCCACATCCGGCAATGCCGCAATCCGGTCAAGCAAAGTCTGTATGATAACATCTATACCGCTTTCTACTTCTACTGTTACCATAATTTGTGGCAGGCTGACACCTTCCGCCAGTGCATAATCCTCCGGCAAAACTGCGGTAAAGGTATATGTTCCCTCCGCACTTCCGTCATATTCCGGTTCTGACTGCCATGCCACGCCGTCTATCGTAACCGTTTCTTCCTGCTTTTCGGTCTGCGTATTCTCTAATGTCTGTACGGGGATCACATTTTCCGCATGATATTCCTGCATGGTGACGGTATGGGTTTCCTGTGAAACTGCGCTTTCCTGCTGTTCCTCCGAGGGCGCACTTTCCTCTGTGTTTTCCTCCTCTTCGGTGTCTGCCGTTTCCTCGTCTCCTGCGGCGGCTTTCCCGTCTGTTTCCTCCGATTCTTGGTCTTTCTCCGGCTGCGTGTCCTGTTCGTCCCCGGTTTCCTCACCGGCGTCCGCATCCTCGTTTTCTTCCGTATTTTCCTGTTCGCTATCGGACGGCTCGCCTTCTTCCGTTTCCCCGGTACTGCTGTCCTCATCCTCCGTGCCGGTCGTGTCCCCGTCCGACTCCTCGCCGTCATTTTCCCCGGAATCCTCTTTGCCGTCATTCTCCGGCTGCCCGGCGGTATCTTCCGATGACCGCTCTGTAACGACCGCCTCCAGCGTGTCGGGGAGCGACAGTTCCGTAAGTTCTGTCCCCACCGGGACAGTCTGCTCCCTGATCTCATCCGAAAGCGCCGTAAAGCTGGAGATATACCGCCCTTCTGCCTGCGCCTGTTCCTCCGACGCAAAGACAGAAAGCGTTGCCAAAATATCGGGATAGGTCGTAAACAGCACACAAACGCTGAGCATCACCGCCAGTATGCGCAGACGCCTTTTTCTCCTTGCTTTTAACCATGCACGTTGTTCATCCATACCTATAACCTCCCAAAAGCCGCCTATCCGTTTCTGCGGCTGTTCCATTTTGTCCATAAAGTGTCTATGAAAAATCTGAAAGTCTGTTTTTTCTCAAAATCTGTATTCCCGATGGGCTGAACAAGCTGTTCCTCTGTCACCTTTTTGCAGCGCTTTTTCCGATACCGGGGCAGTTCCTCCACTGCCCTGTCTACCGCCGAAAAAAGCCGCTCCTGTGATACCGGTTTGATAAGATACTGTACCGCATCTACCTCATATGCCTCCATCGCGTGTTCCGCTGATGAGGACTGGAAGATGATTACCCCATCATAGCCGTTTCGCCGCAGCGTCCGGGCGCACTCCATACCGTCCCCGTCCGGAAGATAGATATCCATGAGCAGCATGTCAAACGCCCACTCTCCCTCATGCTCCGTTCGGCATACGCTTTCCATGAACGGTTCTACATGTGTAAAGCAGGCTGTCTCCCACTCATGCTCCGGGTGCGCCTCGCCATAGGCGGAGAACATTTCTTCCATCCTTCGCAGGGCGTCCGCATCATCGTCCAGTATTGCAATCCGGTAGAACATCTTTTGCCCTCCTGCAAGCACAGTGCATACTTCTGAATCCTTCTGAGTCTACTTACATCAGCAGACTCAAGATGCTTCGCATCTTTCGTTCGCGTTGCTCGTCATAAGCAACTGTCATCATGCTTTCATGCAAGCATGAGCATGCTGCCAGTCACTTCTGACTCTGCTGATACGCGCAGAAAGCCGCTACCTCCACGGGAACATGCGGTTCCGTGAAAGTAACGGCTTTGTAATAACAGTCTTATGGAGCGGACAGCAAAAAAAAGCGCAAAAGAGCGCAGATCACCTAAGGCTTGGCTTGGCTTGGCTTGGCTTGGCTTGGCTTGGCTTGGCTTGGCTTGGCTTGGCTTGGCTAAGGGTATCCTCCCGCGTCATTTGTTGTCAACTCCTTTTTTCCTTAATTTATATCGAGTGGAAGTATTATACAGAAAAATTAGGATTTTTGCAATCTTTCTGGTATAGATTGTCGTTTTGGGGGTATACTTTATGCGGTTTAGTTTACATAAATTCTTGCGGTTTTGCAAAAAGATATCCTTGACATTCTTACCACCGGTTTATATACTGTCATCAGTATTTTAACATAACCACCCATGAACACCTCAAGAGTTTTTTGCAACTTTATTTTTAAGGGATAATAAAGAATATGATAAAAAAGAATGAACTTGCTATAGACAGCACGACTAACGAGAGCGATTACAGCTTATTTACGATCCGTCAGGCGGCGCACGCCTGCAGCCTTTCCCGTTCCAGCCTGATCCGTCTGGAAGAACGGGGGATGCTCACGCCGGCCCGCACCGATAAAAAGACCGGATACCGTTACTATGACAACAACAATATCGCCCGCATCCTGCAGATACAGAAATTCCAGAAGATGGGATTCAGCCCGGAAGATATCATCTCCTACTATGAGGGCGGCGGAAAAGCGGACGAACTTCTTGCCGCTTTGGAGCAAAGGCTGTCCATACTGCAGCAGCAGGTTACGGAAATGCGGCTGCGTTCCCATGATGTGCCGGATATGTCCCTGTCCATCATAGAGATTCCCGAAACCATATGCTGTGTCCGTAAATACCAGGGCGCACTGATTCAGGATAAATACCATGCTTCCTATGATTTTTTCCATGAATGTGTAGAAAAAGGAATCGCCCTTGCACCGGAACCGTTTTTCATCATCGATGAGCGCACGGACTATCTGGAGGGAACCCTTTCTTCCGCACCCTATGATTCCTGTGTCTGTATGCCCGTTCTGCCGGAACACGCGCCGGAGGATGCGGTCACATTTCCCGCCTGCACTGCCCTTTCCCTGCTGGTTTATGGCAGCTACGGCAACATCAATGAGGCTTATCTCTATCTGGGTGAACAGGTGCGGGAGCGCGGGCTTACCCCTGCCGGATATATCCGGCTGATCGCTCTGGTCGCTCCTTATGTGGGGAAGGAGATCGATCCGGACAGGTATTGTACGCAGCTGATGCTGCCGATTGCAGATGGCCCGTAAAAAAGGGAATGTTCCCTGTTTACAATCCAAACATACGATACAACCATGCCTTGCTGTCTACTAACATATGGAGTATTCTTACTATGTATACAGTGTCCTCTGAAATAATATAATAAATTTTATAATTCTTATAATAATCTTTTCTGACACCTAGTTCAGCGAGTATTTTATCTTCATCTAACTCATTCCGTTCAGGGAAACTTACCAAAGTATTTATTTGTTTTCTAATCCCCCTTACAGTTTTCTCGGCAGCGTCAGGATTTTTCAATTCGTAAGCAATATAATCACCTGCATTTTCTAAATCTTCTTCTGCCAGATCGGTAATTTCTATTTTATATCGTTTCATTCCTATACTTCTTCTCCAGTTTGTCACATACAGAATTAAAATCTTTTGTTTTTCCTTCTTTTATCTGCTCTAATCCCGCAAGCACAAGATCCCTTACTTCTGTTTTTTGTTCTTCCAATGCCAACTGGTAATCAGCTTTTACTGCAACAGCCATAAAATCAGTCCTTTCCACAACATAGTATACGCAATACTGTTCAAAATATTTTCGCAGCTTTAACTAACTTTATGATACCTTACCCCTGTCTATATTGCAAGATTTTTCCCTTATCCCTTTTTGACGTGATGGAGATTACGGCTGACTTGAAATTTTAAATTCC
>DKUO01000059.1 GCA_002490705.1 Lachnospiraceae bacterium UBA7202 | reverse complement strand
TTGACAATATGGCATATTTGCCATATACTCAATATAGAAAGAAAACTGGAGATTACAATGGATAAATTTGAAGTAGAATTTTATACTAAAGCTAATGGTGAAAAACCAGCGAAAGATTTTATCCTTGGTCTGGATGTTAAAATGCGGGCAAAAGTTTTGGGAATCATCAATGTGTTGGAGGAAAAGGGAAATCAGCTAAGAGAGCCTTACAGTAAGCATTTGGACGATGGAATATTTGAAATCCGTGGAAAAGTCGGAACAGATATAACCAGAGTTCTATATTTTTTCTGCTATGGTAAAAAAATTATAATGACGAATGGATTTATTAAGAAAACGCAGGAGACGCCAAAACAGGAAATAAGGCTGGCGAAATTGTATCGCAAAGACTATTTGGAAAGGGTGAGGGAAAATGAGTGAATTTCAGAATTTTTTAGAGGAACAATTACAGGATGATGAGTTCAGAAAGGAATGGGAAGATATCCAGCCGGAAATGGATGTGATCCGGGCAATGGTTGATGCGAGGATTTCGCAAAATCTCACCCAAAAAGAACTTGCAGAAAGAACAGGAATTAATCAGGCAGATATCAGTAAGCTTGAAAATGGAACCAGAAACCCGTCTCTTAAACTCTTAAAGCGTCTGGCGGATGGAATGGGAATGACGCTGAAATTGGAGTTTGTTCCCAAAAGTCCGGCTAAAGGTTAGATATGAGGGGTAGAAAACCCTGTGTACGCAACTTAGGGTATTATTTGTTTATAGTAGGAGAAGCATTATGAGGACAAATGAAGAATATTTGCAGGTCATGACACAGGCGAAAGAGAATCTGACCGATCTGAATGAGCGTGGAGCAGACGCTGTCGGCGGGAATGTTCTGGAATTTATGGAAAGTGTTCTTACGCCGGATGAAATAGCGGAGAGCGAGCTCCGGGTGCCTATTATTGGGGAACTGATAAAGGCGAGGCAGGAAAATGGGATAAGTTAAAAAAGCTGGAAGAATAAAGAGAGGTGAAACAGCTTGTTATTGCAAGAATGGAAATGGAAAACTGATGGATGAAAGAGTTGAATTGAATTTTTAATTTTCCTTTTATTCATTCTTCATAAAAACTAATTGTGTGGGTATAGCTTTGTAGCGTATAATATAAAATAAAGTATTTTACGCATAATGAAAGTAGAATTTACAGGGACAGTAATGCGAGAAGGCTGACTGATTCAATATTTGCGTTATAGGAGGGCAAAAATGGAAGTAGTACGGAAATATATTGATGCAGATAGTTTGATGACAGTAATGAAACTGCCTGAAAAGTTTAGAAATCGTAAATTGGAGGTGATTGTACTTCCGGCAGAGGAACAGGAGAAGGTTTCTAAGAAGACAGCGGATATTGATCAGGCATTGCATTCATTGGTCGGAGCAATCCCTTATACGGATATGTCTTTAGAAGAATTAAGGGAGGAGCGGCTAAAGAAGTATGAGAATATTGATTGATACAAACATTGTGTTAGATGTTATGTTGAGAAGAGAACCGTTTTAAAAAAATAATGAAAGAATTGCTTACGGTTGTATCCGTTGCAAGTGTATCTGGACAGGAAATAGAAAATGCCATATCTTTAGAATGGAATGATTTTGAAGATTCCGTACAGTATTCGGTAGCATATTTGCAAGAGATGGATGGGATTGTCACGCGCAATCCGAATGATTATAGAGAAGCAAAAATAAAAGTTTGGAAACCGGAAGAATTATTATGATGTGATGAAGGTACTGGTGACTATACGAAAGAAAAATATGAGTAGCCAGATCACAGCCCATAAATGAGCGGGTTGACAGATGGCAGGGACTGTTTGAGTCTCTGCTCTTTTTGCATGAGAGAATGTCTTGTCCTTTCCATAATGTTGGAGGGTTGATTGCATGTCGGAATTGAAAGCAAAGTGATTGAAAGAGCCATGATTGCCTGTGAGAACAGCGGACATGATGTGTTTTACGATTTTGTCGAGGTCAGCAAAATCGTAGATGCAGGCGCAACGAACAAGCCGATAAAAGATTATGAATTATCAAGATATGCCTGTTATCTGATTGTGCAAAACAGTGATCCGAGAAAAGAAGTAATTGCGTTAGGGCAGACTTATTTTGCAATATTTCAAAACGCCGGATATATGGGCAGTACAGAGCTGATCGCCAATCTTTTCCGCATTTCTCAGACAGAGGAAAAAATTGAGAGAGAGCAGATGGCAAAATTGAAGGCGAAAGCTAAGAAAGGGACAATAATGCTTGATGAATAAAGTTTTATTATGCTATACTATCATAGTTGCTAAGATTCTTTGACATGGAGTATTTTGAAATAGGGAAACGAATATATCGTAATGATGCGTAATAAAAAATGAATAAATAACGGAGGAATAAGACATCATGAAATTGGGAATTGTGGGGCTCCCCAACGTGGGCAAAAGCACCCTTTTTAATTCACTCACCAAGGCGGGCGCAGAATCCGCCAACTACCCCTTCTGCACCATCGACCCGAATATCGGGATCGTGACGGTGCCGGACGAGCGGCTGAAACTTTTGGGAGATATGTACCACTCCAAGAAGGTGACCCCTGCCACCATCGAGTTCGTGGATATCGCGGGACTGGTGAAGGGCGCTTCCAAGGGGGAGGGGCTGGGAAACCAGTTTTTGAGCAATATCCGTGAGGTGGACGCGATCGTTCATGTGGTGCGGTGCTTTGAGGACAGCAATATCGTCCATGTGGACGGTTCCATTGATCCGCTCCGGGACATTGAGACCATCAATCTGGAGCTGATTTTTTCCGATATCGAAATTCTGGACCGCCGGATCGCCAAGACGGCCAAAATCGCCAAGATGGATAAGACGGCGGCCAAGGAGTACGCCCTTTTGGAGCGGATCAAGGCCCATTTGGAGGAGGGAAAGCTGGCCAAAGTGTTTGAGACGGAGGATGAGGACGAGCTGGCCCTTCTTACATCCTACAATCTGCTCACCTACAAGCCCGTGATCTTTGCGGCCAATGTGGCGGAGGATGATCTGGCAGATGACGGGGAGAGCAATGAGGGCGTGAAACAGGTGAAGGAATTTGCGGCGGCAAACGGCAGCGAGGTGTTTGTGATCTGCGCCCAGATCGAGCAGGAGATCGCTGAGCTGGACGAGGATGAGACGGCCATGTTTCTGGAGGATCTGGGGCTTAAGGAGTCCGGCCTGCAAAAGCTGATCCGCGCAAGCTATCAGCTGTTGGGACTGATGAGCTTTTTGACGGCAGGGGAGGATGAGACAAGGGCCTGGACCATCAAGATCGGCACAAAAGCGCCGCAGGCGGCCGGTAAGATACATACCGATTTTGAGCGGGGCTTTATCAAGGCCGAGGTGGTCAACTATAAGGACCTTCTGGAACAGGGCTCACTTGCGGCGGCAAGGGAGAAGGGCCTCGTCGGTATGGAGGGAAAAGATTATGTGGTGCAGGACGGGGATGTGATTCTTTTCCGCTTTAATGTCTAGGGGAGATTTACTATGCAGGACATGATGGGCAATATGGATATCGCCTTTCCCAATCTGGGAATCTATTTGAAAAATGTGCCGAAGGCGTTTACCGTTTTCGGTTTTCAGATTGCGCTTTACGGCGTGATCATAGCCCTTGGCGTGCTGGCGGGCGTGCTTCTGGCGGCGCATGTGGCGAAGCTGGAAAAGCTGGATGCGGACGTGATCTGGGATTTTGCGATTTATGCGATTGTCTTTTCGATTATAGGCGCCAGAATCTACTATGTGGTATTTCGGTGGGACGCCTATAAGGATAATTTGTTGGAGGTATTCAATCTGCGAAACGGCGGGCTGGCCATTTACGGTGCGGTGATTGCCGCCTTTCTCACGTTATGGATTTACTGCCGTAAGAAAAAGCAGAGTTTTTTACAACTCGCGGACATCTGTGTGCCCGGGCTGGTGTTGGGACAGGTGATCGGCCGGTGGGGCAATTTTACAAACAGGGAGGTCTTCGGAGAGTATACCGAAAGCCTTCTTGCCATGCGGCTTCCCACCCAGATGGTCAGGTCGGGCGACATTTCCGAGAAGATTGCGGCCCATATGGCGGAGGGGACGAATTACATTCAGGTGCATCCGACCTTTCTCTATGAAAGCCTGTGGAATCTGGCGCTGCTGGCGCTGCTTCTTCTCTATCGGAAGCATAAGAAGTTTGAGGGAGAACAGTGGCTTTTCTATCTGGGCGGTTATGGCCTCGGCAGGGCGTGGATTGAGGGCATCCGCACCGACACGCTGTTTATCCCCCACACCACAGTAGCGGTGTCACAGGTCTTGGCTGTTATTCTCTTTGTGGTGTCTCTTGCGGCGGATCTTTTTATTCGGAGGCAGTTACAGAAGAATACGACTCCCACGGTAAAAACAGAATAAATATAGCAAAAAAGGCATACAGGACAGAGCACATGATCGTTTGGTCATGTGCTTTTTTGCTGTTTATTCTGAGATGCAGATTTCTTAAATATTTCTTAGGATTTTCCTTGCATTATTCCTGCAAATGGTATAGAATTAGATTAAAAGTGGTGAAAAGTGGAACAAAGTGGTTTAAAGTGGCAGACAAATCCCTTTTCGTGGCAGGCCACTTTTTTATTGGAGAAAGCGCAGTGTACAGTGTTACATGCGGGCAGGGTGATTGCACATGTTCATGGGAGAATACAATCACACAATCGACGCGAAGGGCAGACTGATCGTTCCCTCGAAATTCAGGGAAATCCTCGGAGACGTATTTGTAGTGACCAAGGGACTGGATGGCTGCCTGTTTGTGTATGATAACGAAGAGTGGAAACTCTTTGAAGAGAAATTGAGAGCCCTGCCCATCACCAACAAGGAGGCCAGACAGTTTGTAAGGTTTTTTCTGGCGGGAGCTGCGGAAGTGGAAGTGGACAAACAGGGGAGGATCCTGATCCCCAATGTCTTGAGAGAGTTCGCGGGGCTCACAAAGGATGTGGTGCTTGTGGGCGTGGGCAGCAGGATAGAGATCTGGGGCAGAGAACGCTTCGAGGATACGGCAGCCTTTGAGGATATGGATGAGATTGCGGAGCACATGGCGCAGCTCGGACTGGGGATATAATAACATGGAATTTCAGCACACCTCGGTACTCCTTGAACAGACCATAGAGAACTTGGATATCAAACCGGAGGGAACTTACCTTGACGGGACTTTGGGCGGCGGCGGACACGCCTTTGCGGTTGCCTCGAAATTACAGGGGGCAGGCAGGCTTATCGGGATCGATCAGGATGAGGACGCCATCGCGGCGGCGGGAGAGCGGCTTAAGCCTTATGAGGAACGGATCACATTGATCCGGGATAATTACGCAAACGCGGTGGAGGCGCTTGCCGGACTCGGCATCTACGGGGTGGACGGCATTGTGCTGGATCTGGGGGTATCTTCCTATCAGCTGGACAATGAAGAGAGAGGATTTTCCTACCGCTATGATACCGCCCTCGATATGAGGATGGACAGGAGGCAGTCCTTAAGCGCAAAAGAGATTGTAAACGAGTATTCGGAGACGGAACTGACCCGTATCCTGCGGGATTACGGCGAAGAGAAATTTGCGAAGAACATAGCGAAACATATCGTGGCAGCCAGGCAGGACAAGCCTCTGGAGACCACGGGAGAGTTGAATGAGATTATAAAGGCGGCGATTCCGGCGAGGATGAGGGCCGTGGGAGGCCATCCCTCCAAAAGGACTTTTCAGGCGATCAGGATTGCGTGCAACAGGGAACTGGAAGTGCTTCAGGATTCTCTGGACGGGTTCATCGACCTGTTACATCCGGGCGGCAGGCTCTGCGTGATCACGTTTCATTCGCTGGAGGACCGGATCGTAAAGTCCGCTTTTCGGAAAAATGAAAATCCCTGTACCTGCCCGCCGGATTTTCCGGTGTGCGTGTGCGGCAAAGAGTCGAAGGGGACCGTGATAACAAGAAAACCGATCCTGCCCACGATGCAGGAGATGGAGGAAAACAGCCGGGCAAAAAGTGCAAAGCTCCGGGTTTTTATGAAAAAAGCATAAGAGTGGAAAAAGATTAAAGGGGAAGTAAGAAAATGGCAGCAACGCGGCAGAACGCCTATTATGTACAGGGCAGTACGGTAAGAAAAACCCGGCCGGACCGGGAGAATACCCAGCATCCGAAGAAAAAAGTCAATAACAGCGTGAGAAGAAACAGGGACCGTGCGAAGAATATGAATGCGGGATATGTCCTGTTTTTGGGAATGGCACTTGTCGCCACCGGTATGATTCTGGTATACTATATTGGATTGCAGTCGGATATCACAAACAGCGTGAAGCATATTGCTACATTGGAGAGCCAGCTGAATGATTTAAAGGTTGAGAATGAGGAGAATTACAGCCGGATATCGAGCAGCGTGGATTTGGAGGAAATCCGCAGGATAGCGATACAGGAGCTTGGGATGCAGTACGCGCAGGAGGGACAGATCATTTCCTTTGCCAGCGAGAACAACGATTATGTGAAGCAGATGGCTGAGATTCCCAAGCAGGATTGAGCAGGTGATTTTTTGGCAGGACAGAGAAAAAATTCCGTGTTAAGGTTTACGATCAAGATGCAGAAAAAACTGGTAGTGCTGTACTTGTTTATTCTGGCGGCTTTTTTGGGACTCAGCGCACGGCTGTTTTTAATCAACAGGGATAACGGAGAAGAGTACAAGAAACAGGTATTGTCACATCAGGAGTATGATTCTGTGACAATACCTTTTAAACGTGGGGAAATCATTGATGCGAACGGTACGGTTCTGGCGGTGAGCAATAAGGTTTACAATGTTATTTTGGACACCAAGCTCTTACTTCGCAAGGAGGACTATCTGGAGCCCACCTTAAGCGCGCTGAACCGCTTCTTTGACATTGATACAAGCGAGGTGAGGGCCTATATCGCCGAACACCCGGAATCCTCTTACTATGTCATGGCGAAGCGGGTGGAGTACGAGAAGAAGATCGCTTTTGAGGAGTTCTGCGAGGAAGAGGAGGAGGAAGAGGGCAAGAAGGTAAAGAAAGGAAGGAATATCAAGGGGGTCTGGTTTGAGGACGAGTACAGGAGAGAGTACCCCAACGGGTCTTTAGCCTGTGATGTGATCGGTTTTACCACGGGCGACAATGCGGGTACTTACGGTTTGGAGGAGTATTACAACGATACCTTAAGCGGCATCAACGGGCGGCAGTACGGATACTTAAACGATGATTCCACGCTGGAGCGCACGACCATTGCGGCGAAAGACGGCAACAACATTCAGATTACCATAGACGCGAATATCCAGACTATCGTGGAAAAATACCTGAAAGCGTTCAACGAGGAGTATAAGGATAACGCAAGGCCCGGTAACGGCGCGGAAAATATCGGTTGTATTATTATGGATCCGGACACGGCAGGCATACTGGCAATGGCCAGCTATCCGGTTTTTGATCTAAACGATGTGAGAAATACCGACAATCTGCTTGGAATGCCTCTGCTTGACAAGGAGGGGAAAAAGGTTACGGTGGATGAGGAGGGAAACTCGATTAAGGGGGCCTGCGTGACGGAGGAAGACCTGCGGGCGATGAATGATGAGCTGATGTATCAGCATCTGAATGCCTTATGGAAAAATTTCTGTATCGTGGATTCCTATGAACCCGGTTCGGTGGCCAAGCCTTTTACGGTGGCGGCGGCTCTGGAGAGCGGTTCGATCACGGGAAACGAGACTTACCTCTGCGAAGGGGAGCTTCACGTGGGAGACCATCATATTAAATGCCACCAACGATTCGGTGACGGCCTTCTCACGGTACAGGAGGGCATCGAGCGCTCCTGCAACGTGGTGTTGATGAACGTGGCTTTTGCCCTCGGGAAGGATAAGTTTGTAGAGTATCAGCACACCTTTAATTTCGGCTTGAAGACCAACATAGATCTGGCGGGTGAACCGAGGACTGATACTGTGATTTTCCATAAAGACAATATCGGTATGACGGACCTTGCCACCAATTCCTTCGGGCAGAGCTTTAACGCGACCATGATCCAGGTGATCACGGGATTCTGTTCCCTGATCAACGGCGGCAATTACTATGCGCCCCATCTGGCCAGCAGGATCACCACGGCGGACGGCGCCACCATCGAAAATATTGAGCCGAGGCTTTTGAAGCAGACCATATCCCAGTCCACCAGCGACACGGTGAAGGAGTTCTGTAATACGGTGGTGACCGGAGAGCATGGTACTGGTAAGACGGCCAGGCCGGCAGGCTATATGATAGGCGGAAAGACGGGAACGGCGGAGACCCTGCCGAGAGGCAACAATGAGTATGTGGTATCCTTTATGGGTTATGCGCCGGCGGACGATCCCCAGATCGTGATTTACGTGGTGGTAGACAGACCTAACGTCGCGCAGCAGGATGATGCTAAATATGCCACTAAAATCGTCAAGAATATTTTGACGGAGGTGCTTCCCTACATGAATATCTTCATGACGGAGGAACTCAGCGATAAGGAGAGGGAGGAGTTAGAGCAGCTCCAGATCCAGATCAGACAGCCCGTGACCACGGATGAGGAGGGGGAAGTGGAGCTGGACGAGGAGGGCAACCCGATTCCGAAGGAAGGGCAGGAAGGCGGGGAGACCGCTTCCGGCGAGAATGGCGAGGGCGCGCCTGCTGAGGGAGAAGAAGGCGGAGAGGAAGAGCCCAAGGTCAATGAGGAGTGGAAGAATTTCCCCATGGATCCGGAAACCGGTTATCTGGTGGACCCGAATACGGGTAATTATCTGGACCCGCAGATTGGCACTGTGATCGGCGGCGGAAGCCTTCTTGGCGAGACGCCGGAAGGGGAGACACCGGAGGGAGAGACGCCTGAGGGCGGAACGCCGGAAGGAGAAGAGAAAACCGAAGGCACAGAATAGCGGGAAGTGAGAATAACCTCATAAAAAGGATAATAGATTATATTAATACCTTTTTATGAGGTTTTCTTTATGGATGATAAGATGAACCATAAAACCTATCACAGGAGCAAGACGGTGACGGTCGTTTTTTTGTGTACACTGATGCTGCTTGGCCTGGCGGGAAGATTGGTCTATCTGATGGTGTTTCAGTCGGAATATTATACATTAAAAGCCAGAGAGCTTCACGAGAGGGAGAGGAGCATCAAGGCGGCGAGAGGGAGGATTATAGACGCCAACGGAAAAATTTTGGCGGACAATAAGACGGTCTGTACGGTTTCCGTGATTCACAGCCAGATTACGGACGCCGAGGAGGTGATCGCCGTGCTGTCCGAGGAGCTCGGACTGTCACAGGATTATGTCAGAAAGCGGGTGGAGAAGTATTCGTCCATTGAGAAGATTAAGAGCAATGTGGATAAGGCTGTGGGAGACACCATCAGGAGTTATGCCCTTGACGGCGTCAAGGTGGATGAGGATTACAAACGCTATTACCCTTATGATACGCTGGCGTCCAAAGCGCTGGGCTTTACCGGCGGGGACAATCAGGGTATTATCGGGCTTGAGGTGGTCTATGAGGAATATCTGAAGGGAGAAGCGGGAACGATCTTAACGGTGACCGATGCGAAGGGTGTGGAGCAGGATGAGGAGGGTGAGGAGCGGGTAGAGCCGGTGAGCGGCCGTGATCTCTATGTCAGCCTTGATATCAATATTCAAAGCTATGCCACGCAGCTGGCAAAACAGACGATGGAGACGAAGGAGGCCGACCATGTATCCATTTTGGTCATGAATCCGCAGAACGGGGAAATCCTGGCCATGGTGGATGTGCCTGAGTTTGACTTAAACAATCCCTATACCCTGCCGGATGGGATGGATGCCTCCGCCTTTTCGGAGGAGAAAAGACAGGAGCTTTTAAACGCTATGTGGAGAAACGGCTGCATCAACGACACCTACGAGCCGGGCTCTACGTTTAAGATTGTCACGGCCGCCGCCGGCTTAGAGTCCGGTGCGGTGAAGCCGGAAGATACCTTTAACTGCCCCGGTTTTATCATGGTGGAGGACAGAAAGATCCGCTGTCATAAGGTGGGAGGCCACGGCGCGGAAAATTTTGTACAGGGAACGATGAATTCCTGCAATCCGGTCTTTATCACAGTGGGGCTTAGAATCGGTGTGGAGCGGTATTATTCTTATTTCAGGCAGTTCGGACTGCTTGATAAGACGGGGATTGATCTGCCGGGCGAGGCCGGCACCATTATGCACAAAATGGAAAATATCGGGCCTGTGGAGCTGGCGACGATTTCCTTTGGACAGTCCTTTCAGATTACCCCCATTCAGCTTGCCACGACGGCGTCCTCCATCGTAAACGGCGGCCGGCGCATCACGCCCCATCTTGCCGTGCGGGCAGTGTCGGCGGACGGTACGGACAGCAAGTCCTTCACTTATCCGGTGAGGGAGGATGTGGTTTCCGCGGAGACTTCTGAAACCATGCGCTATATTCTGGAGCAGGTGGTGGCGGAGGGGAGCGGCAAAAACGGTGCGGTAGAGGGCTACCGCATAGGCGGCAAGACGGCCACCAGCCAGACGCTTCCCCGCGGGAGCGGCAAGTATATTGCCTCCTTTTTGGGATTTGCGCCGGCGGATGATCCGCAGGTGCTGGCGCTGGCGATTATCCATAATCCCAAGGGAACTTACTACGGCGGACAGATTGCCGCGCCTGTGGTGAGACAGCTCTTTGAGAATATCCTTCCCTATTTGGAAAAAAAGGACTATAATCGAACATGAAGTATATCATATGCGGAGGCGACATGAACAGCGTAATCTTAATTTCTGTATTGGTTTCATTTGCAATCAGTGTGCTTTTGGGGCCGCTTGTGATTCCCTTTTTACGGCGGTTGAAGATCGGGCAGACAGAGAGGACAGAGGGGCCGGAGAGCCATTTGAAAAAAAACGGTACGCCCACCATGGGCGGCATTCTGATTCTGGTCAGCGTGGTGGTTACATCGCTGCTTTTTGTACGGGATTATCCGCGGATCATTCCGGTGCTGTTCCTTACGCTGGGATTTGGCCTTGTCGGTTTTTTGGACGATTATATTAAAGTGGTTTTGCGGCGGTCAATGGGGCTTCGGGCGTGGCAGAAATTTGCGCTGCAGATTTTGGTAACCGGGATTTTTGTCTTTTATCTGCTTCACTATACGGATGTTTCGCTGGCGATGAAAGTGCCTTTTTTCCCGAACGTGTATCTGGATTTCGGGTGGTTTAATATTCCGTTTTTGTTTGTTGTCGTGATCGGTACGGTAAACGGCACCAATTTCACCGACGGACTGGACGGCCTTGCGAGTTCTGTGACGGTGCTGGTGGCGACGTTCTTCACGGTGGTGGCGATTGGGACGAACAGCGGGATTGAGCCGATCACCTGCGCGGTGGTGGGCGCGCTTCTCGGATTTTTGCTGTTCAATGTACATCCGGCCAGCGTGTTCATGGGAGATACGGGGTCGCTGGCCCTTGGCGGTTTTGTGGCGGCCACCGCTATTATGATGCAGATGCCGCTTTTTATTGTGATTGTGGGCCTGATTTATCTGGTGGAGGTACTCTCCGTTGCGATGCAGGTTACTTATTTTAAGGCGACCGGGGGTAAACGGATCTTTAAAATGGCGCCGATTCATCATCATTTTGAGCTCTGCGGATGGTCGGAGACAAGGGTGGTTGCCGTATTCTCGATTGTGACGGCACTGCTTTGTCTGGTGGCATTAATGGGGGTGTAATATGAATTTAAAGGGAAAGAAAGTCCTGGTCGTGGGATCGGGAATCAGCGGGATCGGAGCCGTGGAGGCTTTAAACTACGCGAAGGCGGAACCGATTTTATTTGATGAGAATGAGGCTCTTAAAATCGAAGAGATGAGGGCAAAATTAAAACCCGGCCTGAAGGCGGAGATTGTGATCGGAAGCCTGCCGGAAGAGCTGAAACAGTCTGTGGAGCTGGTGGTGTTAAGTCCCGGCGTGCCTACGGATACGGAATTTGTGGAAGACTTTCGAAAAAGGGGCGTGAAGATTTGGGGCGAGATCGAGCTGGCCTATGAGATCGGAAAGGGCATCGTGATCGGCATCACGGGGACGAACGGGAAAACCACGACCACTTCTTTGGTGGGCGCGATCATGGCGGCTCACTGCCCGGATGTGGATGTGGTGGGAAATATCGGAAATCCTTATACCCTGACGGCGATGGATTCCACGGAGGAGACGGTGACGGTGGCGGAGATCAGCAGCTTTCAGCTGGAGACGGTGGACCGGTTTAAACCGAAGGTCTCTGCGATTCTGAACATCACGCCGGATCACTTGAACCGTCATCACACGATGGAGAATTACGCGGCGGCGAAGGAGGCTGTCTGTAAGAACCAGACCAGGGAAGAGACCTGTGTCTTAAACTATGAAAACAGCTATACGAGGGCGTTCGGGGAACGGTGTCCCGCGCAGGTACTGTGGTTTTCATCGGAGAGGAAGCTGGAGAACGGGTTTTATCTGGAAGGGGAGGAAATTTTCCGGGCAAAGAACGGGGCCAGCGAAAGGCTCATGAATATCCATGATATGAAGCTGGTAGGTCTCTGTAACGTGGAGAATGTGATGGCGGCTATGGCGGTGGCAGATGCCTGCGGTGTGCCCATGGAGGAGATCCTGCCTGTGGTTAAGACATTTCAGCCTGTGGAGCACAGGATTGAGTTTGTGGCCACAAAACGGGGCGTGGACTATTACAATGACTCCAAGGGGACCAATCCCGATGCGGCGATTCAGGGAATTAAGGCCATGGACCGGCCTACGGTGCTGATCGGCGGCGGATACGATAAACAGAGCGACTATGACGAGTGGATCGAGGCATTCGACGGCAAGGTGAAGTGTCTGGTGCTGATCGGGCAGACGAGAGAGAAGATTGCGGCGTGCGCGAAGCAGCATGGCGTGAAAAATATTGTGCTGGCAGATACCTTTGAGGAGGCGTTTGCGGTGTGCGTGGAGCAGGCAAAACCGGGAGACGCGGTTTTGCTGTCACCGGCCTGCGCAAGCTGGGGCATGTTTCCCAACTATGAGGTCAGGGGGCGGATGTTTAAGGAAATGGTGAATCAGATGGAGGAGAACTGATCAGTGGCTCAGAGAAATGCTTCCCGTAGAGGGCAAAAAAAGGGCGAGAGCTTCATGGATTACAGTCTGCTGTTTATCGTGCTGTTTCTCGTGGGATTCGGCATGGTTATGGTGTTTTCCTCAAGCTCTTACGAGGCAAACTTGAAGCTGGGGGATTCCACCAGATATTTGAGACAGCAGCTTTTTGCATCCATTCTGGGGATTGTTGCCATGATGGTGGTGGCAAATATACCCTATCATTTTTGGGAAAGATTCGCGGTGCCGGCCTATATCGGTTCGGTGGTACTCATTTTGTTAATCATTCCCTTTGGCTATAGCTCCGGCGGCGCGACGCGCTGGCTGTACATAGGGCCGATCTCCCTACAGGTGGCGGAGGTGGCAAAGCTGGGTATGATTCTGTTCCTGTCCAGTTTGATCTGTACCTTGGGAAAGGGCATACGGACGAACAAAGGGTTTTTGCTGGTACTGTTGTCGCCCGCACCAGTGGCAGCCATGATTTATATTATCACAAACAACCTGAGCTCGGCGATTATCGTCATGGCTATTGCGGCGCTGATGCTTTTCGTGTCCTGCCCTGATTATAAACGGTTCTTTCTGCTGGGACTGATTGTGCTGGCGGTGGCCGCCATTGTGATCTTTTATGTGGTGCAGACGGCGGAGGCCCATGTGGATGATCTGGATTTCAGAGGCGCCCGCATACTGGCATGGCTGGATCCGGAGGCGTATTCCGACGATACGGGATTTCAGACCATTCAGGCACTTTATGCCATCGGCAGCGGCGGCGTGTTGGGGAAGGGCTTGGGACAGAGTATGCAGAAGAGAGGATTCCTGCCGGAGGCCCAGAACGATATGATTTTTTCTATTATCTGCGAGGAATTGGGACTTTTTGGCGGAATCGCCGTTATTGTCATGTTTTTGCTGCTGATCTGGCGGCTGATGATTATAGCCAACAATGCGCCTGATCTTTACGGTGCGCTTCTGGTGGTGGGAGTGATGGGACATATCGCCGTTCAGGTGATTTTGAATATCGCCGTGGTGACGAACACGATCCCCAACACCGGTATTTCTCTGCCCTTTATCAGTTACGGTGGCTCGTCAGTCATGTTCCTTTTGATAGAAATCGGGCTGACTTTGAGCGTGGCCAAGGGAATCCGTTTAAAAGATTTATGAGGACAAGATAATTTTTAATCGAAAATCCATATAGATAGAATAGGTCATAATTTGAGATTTGAGGTAAATTTATGGACGCTGTTCGTATCTATGGTGGAAAAAGTCTTTCAGGACAGACGAGGATACAAGGTTCCAAGAACGCTTCGCTGCCGATTTTGGCGGCGACGCTTTTGATAGACGGTATCTGCGAGATAGAAAATTGTCCGGATATCTCGGATGTCTATCATATGCTGAGACTGCTGGAAAGCCTGGGGTGTCAGGTGAGCAGGGAAAAGAATCATATTCGTGTGGATACCGGCGGCGTGGCCGCTCATGACATGCCGTCTGATTCGGTGGGCGTGATGCGTTCCTCCATTATGCTTTTGGGCGCGCTGCTTGCCAGAATGGGCGCTGTCTCCATGGAATATCCGGGCGGCTGTGTGATCGGCAAGCGGCCCATCGACCAGCACTTGTGCGCACTGCGGCGCATGGGAGTGGAGATTGTAGAAGGACGGGAAGAGTTTTGCGCCAGAGCATCGAAACTGCACGGCGCAGTGCACGAGCTTCCCTTTGTCAGTGTGGGCGTGACGGAAAATCTGGTGCTGGCGGCGGTTCTGGCGGAGGGAGAGACGGTGATCCATCCGGCGGCAAGGGAGCCGGAGATACAGGCTTTGTGTGAATTTTTGCTAAAAGCCGGGGCAGAAATATCTGGTGTGGGGACGGACCGGTTGGTGATCAGGGGCGTGAAAAAGCTTCATCCGGTGCGCTTTCGTGTGCCGGCCGACAGGATTGTTGCCGGCACTTATCTAACGGCCTGTCTGTGTGCGGGCGGCAGCGTTTTTTTGGAGGATGCGCCCTGCGAGCAGATGCAGAGTGTGCTTGCCTGTGCAGAGAGGATGGGGGCAGGGCTTACGGTATGGCCGGATGGTCTGTTTGTGGAGGGAAGGGCCTGCAATAGGCTGGAAGAGGTCTTGGTGACAGAGGTTTATCCCGGGTTCCCGACGGACTTACAGTCCCTTTTTATGGCGGCGATGGCGTTGTCGGGGCAGGGCGGGCAGATCGAGGAGACAGTTTTTGAGAACCGGTTCCGCATCGTGCCGGAGCTTTGTAAAATGGGAGCAGACATTACCGTGGAGGGGAACCGGGCGCATGTCCGGGGCGGAGGGCCGCTTCATAACACGATTGTGGAGGCGAAGGAACTGCGGGGCGGGGCTGCGCTTGTGGTGGCAGCTCTTGCGGCGGAGGGCACCGGTATTGTGAGAAACCGCCATTTTATAGACCGGGGATATGAGGATATTACACTCAGCCTGCGTGAGCTGGGTGCAGACATTGAGCTGGCATAGTGTGAGAAGTACTTCTAAAACTCAGCAGCATAGGCTGCTTCGCTAAGAAGCACTAAATCTCACACGAGAGGATGAGGTTTGCGGATGGGAAACAAAAAAACCGTTAAAAAGGGAAAGAAGAGGAATCCGAATCTTCGGCTTGTAAAAAATGGGGAAACCGGACAGGAAAAGAAAAAAGGGAGCAGAAAAAAGGGACGGGGGGAAAAACCGGAAAAACTTCGTTTCGGCAAATCCAAGCGGACGGTAATTTCACTGGCGGTTTTTCTTTCCCTCCTTTTCCTGCTGGTTGGCGGTGGTTTTTACATTATTAACAATTATAAAGTGACGACGGTATATGTGGACGGCAGCGTACACTACACAAACGAAGAGATCATGGATATGGTTATGGGGGGCAGGTTCGGGGATAATTCCCTGTTTTTGTCCCTGAAGTACAGGGATAAGGGAATCGAAGGAATCCCCTTTATCGAGATGATGGATGTGTCGATTGAAGCCAAGGATACGATCCGCATCACCGTGTATGAGAAGGCGCTGGCGGGGTATGTCAAATATTTGGGGCGGTACATCTATTTTGACAAGGACGGGATTGTGGTGGAGACTTCGGAGGAGCAGACTGCCGGTATCCCGCAGGTGACAGGACTTACCTTTGACCATGTGATCCTGCATGATAAGCTGCCGGTGGACAAGCCGGAACTGTTTGACGAGATTTTGAATATCACGCAGCAGCTCGATAAGTATTCTCTCTCGGCGGACAGGATTTATTTTGACAGCGCCTATCAGGTGACGCTGTACTTCGGGGATGCGAAGGTGGCGCTCGGGGACAATGTGGATATTGATGAAAAGATTATGATGCTGCAGAACATTTTGCCCAGTCTGCTGGGAAAAAGTGGTACTTTAGATATGAGGGAGTACAGCGAAGACACGAAAACCTACAGTTTTGAGAAGGATTAGGCGGGGCGGCATGTGGAGGAATTGTGATAAAAAGAGATAAAAACAAAAAAATGGCTTGCTAAGTTCGGAAAATAATTATATGATAAACTATATGAGTTTATTCGGAGCATGTGGAAGTAGAAGGAGGAATCACCTTGCTGGAGATTAAGTCGAATGAAGCGGAGTCCGCGGCGAAGATCATTGTGGTCGGTGTTGGCGGCGCGGGCAATAACGCTGTAAATAGAATGATAGATGAAGAGATTGACGGTGTGGAGTTTATCGGGATCAATACGGATAAACAGGCACTACAGCTCTGTAGGGCGACCAGATTGCTGCAGATTGGTGAGAAATTGACGAAGGGGCTCGGCGCGGGCGCAAAGCCGGAGATCGGTGAGAAGGCGGCTGAGGAGAGTTCTGAGGAAGTGGCGCAGGCGCTCAAAGGTGCGGATATGGTGTTTGTCACCTGTGGTATGGGCGGCGGCACCGGGACGGGGGCGGCTCCTGTGGTGGCCAAGCTTGCGAAGGATATGGGAATTTTGACAGTCGGTGTGGTGACGAAGCCTTTTCGTTTCGAGGCAAAGACACGTATGACGAATGCGTTGGCGGGCATTGAGAAGATCAAGGACAATGTGGATACCTTGATTGTGATTCCGAATGATAAGCTTTTGGAGATTGTGGACAGGCGGACAACCATGCCGGAGGCGCTCAAAAAGGCGGATGAAGTGCTACAGCAGGCGGTGCAGGGCATTACGGACCTGATCAACATGCCGGCGATCATTAATTTGGACTTTGCAGATGTGCAGACAGTTATGAAGGACAAGGGTATCGCACATATCGGTATCGGCACCGGCAAGGGCGACGACAAGGCTTCCGAGGCGGCTAAGATGGCGGTGGAGAGCCCGTTGCTTGAGACGACGATCACCGGCGCAACGCATGTGATTATCAATGTTTCGGGCGATATCTCACTGGCGGATGCGTCCGATGCTTCCGATTATGTGAGAAATCTTACGGGAGACGAGGTAAACATCATTTTTGGTGCGATGTATGATTCCAGCATGACAGATACCTGCAATGTGACTATCATCGCTACGGGGATTGAGGAGAAGGCGGCCAGACAGGGCGGCTTGGGCTTTAAGAGCGGATACATAACCCCTACTTCCCTACAGGGAAAGGGAGGCGCCGGGACCGGCGCAGGTTTAAGCGCTTTCGCGGCGGCCAATATGGGGTTGAAACAGCCGATCGGCGCTCAGGGCGGGCAGTCTAAGGCGCAGGCGCAGCTCAAACAGATCGGCCTCCAGAAGACCAACGACATCAAGAGCTCTGTGGAAGAGAAATCGCTGGATATTCCCAGTTTCTTAAGAAAATAAAATAACAGACAGCATGACGAGCAGGGAAAAATCTTCCCTGCTCGATTTTTGTTATTATATGTCTGGAAAAATAAGGGAAATGCTCCCTGATTATGACAGAATATGCAACCGCTATTTTCTATAATGAATAGGAAATACGGAGGTGGAAAGTGTATTACAAATTATATATTGACAGTGTTTTCATCCTTCAGCTTTTGACCAATCTGTATCTGCTGTCTTTAGCCGGACAAATTATGAGGCGTACTGCCACGCGCCGGAGAATTTGGCTGGGAGCGGCGGTGGGAGCGGGGATGAACTGCCTGAGTCTGGCGGTTCCGGTATTCGCGGTGGGAGCCAGACTTTTACTCGGCGCAGTACCTGTCAGTATGTGTATGATGTGTCTCACCTACAAGATACATGGTGTGAGAAATCTCTTTAAGGCATCTTTGATTATGGCGGCGGCCGGCTTTTTTTTAGGCGGCGTCATGATATGGATTCTGAATCGGTTGAGATTTGTTATGAAGGGGCGGGGAGGAATGCTTTTGCCCTTGGCGGTTGGGGCGCTGTCCTATCTGATCTTGAAGGCTTTACTTTGGGGATTCATGAGAAAGAGAGAGGAGAACCTGCGGACGGTATGTTTCTATGTGCCGGCCCTTGGGCAGGAAGTTCGAATTAAGGCGCTTGTGGATACGGGAAACAGCCTGACAGATCCCATAAGCGGCGCGCCGGTGAGTGTGATAAGCAGGAAAACGGCCGCCTGCCTGAAATCCTGTCTGTTGCAGGAAAAATTTCATGCGATTCCTTACCGAAGCGTGGGAAAGCGCAGGGGAATCCTTTATGCCTATGAGCTGCCGGAAATGGCGATAGAGGAGGCGGGATATCTGTTAAAGAGAGAACATGTCATAGTTGCGGTTTGTGATGCAGGAATATCGGAGAGAAGCGAGTATCAGATGATATTACACCCCGGGCTATTAGAAAACTAGGAGGAAAAAAGATGGTTTTAAAAGTGGCAATTCCCGGTAAGATTCAGTTCAAGATGGTGCAGAGGAATCCGAAATTCCTGATGAACGGACAGGGAGATATCCATTACATAGGAGGAGCGGAGGTGCTTCCGCCGCCCCTCGAAAGCGAGAAGGAGAATGAGATCATCGGTGATCTCGGGACAGAGTATGAGGACGAGGCCAAGTCGATTCTGATAGAGCATAACTTAAGATTGGTCGTCTATATTGCAAAGAAATTTGACAATACGGGTGTGGGCGTGGAGGATTTGATTTCCATCGGAACGATCGGCCTGATCAAATCCATCAATACGTTCAATCCGGGAAAAAATATCAAACTGGCGACCTATGCCTCACGCTGTATAGAAAATGAGATATTGATGTACCTGCGAAGAAATAACAAGCATCGGATGGAGGTTTCCATAGATGAACCTCTGAATGTGGACTGGGATGGGAACGAGCTTCTGCTCTCCGATATTTTGGGGACGGATGAGGATGTAATTTACAAAAATTTGGAGAATGAGGTGGAGAGAAAGCTGTTGATCAAGGCGATTGCCAAACTCTCCGAGCGGGAACAGACGATTATACGCCTGCGTTTCGGGATCGGAAACGCGGACGGGAAGGAACTGACCCAGAAGGAGGTGGCGGAGCTGCTGGGAATTTCGCAGTCCTATATTTCCAGATTGGAAAAAAAGATTATGCGGCGGCTGAAAAAGGAAATGAGTCGGGACAGCTAATACGCAATCCCCGATAACTGATCGGATATGTGTTTGCTTTTTGTTCCCACAGCGCGTATAATAGTATATCGATAGGGGAGTCATATGTTATATCATTAATATGGGGGACAAATGAAAAAAATTATTTTGATTGTCGACGACGACAGGCTGACGCTGGCGACAGCGCAGAAGCTGTTGGACGGGGAATATAGGGTGGTGGCGGTAAACTCTGCGAAACAGGCTTACAAGTATCTGGAGAGGCATACGCCGGACCTGATTCTTCTGGATATCAATATGCCGGAAATCGGCGGCTTTGAGGTGATGGAGACTTTACAGAAGGATGCACGCCTGAAAAAGATACCGGTTATCTTTCTGACGGCAGACCGAAGTGCGGAGACGGAAATCGAGTGCTTCCGGGTGGGAGCAAACGATTATATTTCTAAGCCCTTTGAGCCGAATATTCTCCTGAGCCGCACGAGAAGCACGTTGGAATTGGACGGTTACCGTAAGGATTTACAGCGCAGGCTGGACGAAAAGACGAAGGAGATGGAGCGTGTCACCATCCAGGCGATTATGACGGTCGCCAACACGGTGGATGCGAAGGATGACTATACAAAAGGACACTCCATGCGAGTGGCAGCGTACTCCGAACTCTTGGCACAGCGTTTGGGCTGGTCTGAGGAAGAAATTCAAAATATCTATTATGTGGCTATGCTGCATGATGTGGGCAAGATCGGCGTCCCCGACGCCGTATTAAACAAACCTTTTAAGCTGACGGATGTGGAATTTCGTCTGATCAAGGGGCATACGCTGATGGGGGCTGAGATTCTGAATGATTTCAGAATGTTTCCCAATATCAGTGTGGGCGCGAAGTACCATCATGAACGGTATGACGGGAAGGGATATCCGGAGGGACTGAAGGGGGAATCCATTCCTCTGGTGGCCCGCGTGATCGGGCTGGTGGATTCCTATGACGCCATGACAAGTAACCGTGTTTACCGGAAAAGGCTGAATGACGACGTTGTCATGCAGGAACTGCAAAAGGGAAAGGGCAGCCAGTGGGATCCGGAACTTGTGGATATCTTTGTGGAGCTGATCAAAGAGGGCGCTCTGGCGAAGATGTGGATGCCGGAGGAAGATATGGCGACGCCGATTTTTGGCAGCGGTAAGATCCTCGGCGAGTCCATGGCCTCCGAAAATATTTTGGATTCTCCGGTAGATTATCTGACCGGACTTTTGAGTAAGCAGAAGGGCGAACACGATATTACGTTAAGCCTGCGGGCGGACGGCGGCAGTCTGATGCTCATTGATATGGATCATTTCCGAAAGATTAACGACGAGTACGGACATCTGATGGGCGATGTGGCCTTGAAGATGACGGCGGATGTGCTACGGGAAGTCGGCGGCAATCATCTGGTGTGCCGGACGGGTGGAGACGAGTTCTTATTTTATCTGGACGGCATCATGGATGAAGAGGTGGTTACCGCCAAGGTGCGGGAACTTCTGGATGCCTTTGAAAAGAAGAAACAGGAGGTGGAGGTGCTAAAGGATGCGGAACTTTCGGTAGGTATCAGCATTTCCGGTCCGGACGGCAGGGAGTTCGAGGAACTTTACAGGCGGGCGGATAAAGCCCTCTATCTGGTAAAACAGAACCACGGCCTGCATTACGGATTTTATCAGAAATCTGGCATTCTGCGCACGCCGGAGCAGTCTCAGGGCGATCTGGATAAGATTATGGACGCCATCAAAAACAGGGAGAGTTATCAGGGCGTATTTCAGGTGGACTACGACGAATTCAATCATGTCTATGATTTTGTGCGTCATATGTCGGAGCGGAACAAGAAGGAAACCCAGCTTCTGCTGTTTACGCTCTTTTCCTCAAACGGCAGCGAGGTCAGGCTGGAACGAATGGAGACCGCTATGCAGTGCATGGAGCAGGCAATCTGTAAATCCCTGCGGGGTGTGGATGTGGGAGCCAGATACAGCAGCTCCCAGTTCCTGGTGGTACTCCTTGGCACGGAGCGGGAGAATGTGCGCGTGGTGACAGACCGTATCGTGCAGAATTATTTTAAACTATATGGAGAGAAGGATATCACCCTGACTTACGATATAGCGAAATTTGGGTGAAGCAACCGCGCTCAGGCCGTCAGATACATCCGCATGGTCTTGAGCGCGTTTTTTTCGAGCCTTGAAACCTGCGCCTGGGAGATACCGATTTTTTCGGCTACCTCCATCTGTGTTTTCCCCTCAAAGAAGCGCAGGGAGATAATTTCATGTTCCCGCTTTGTGAGCCGTTTCATGGCTTCGGACAGGGAAATGTGCTCTACCCAGATTTCCTCACCGTTTTTCTTATCGCTGATCTGATCCATCACATAGAGGGTGTCGCCGCCGTCTGTGTAGACCGGTTCGTAGAGACTTAAGGGGCTCTGGATGGCGTCTAACGCATAGACGATATCCTCCTTGGGGATACCGATCTCCGTGGCGATCTCCGTGACGGTAGGTTCGCGGGAGTTGGTGCGGGTCAGGTGCTCTTTGGCATAGATGGCCTTGTAGGCGGTGTCCTTCAGGGAGCGGGACACGCGGATGGAGTTGGCGTCCCGCAAATACCGGCGGATCTCGCCCACGATCATGGGTACGGCATAGGTACTGAATTTTACGTTGAGAGAGCTGTCAAAGTTATCAATGGCCTTTATCAGTCCGACGCAGCCGATCTGGAAGAGGTCGTCCACATTTTCGCTGCTGGAATGAAAGCGTTTGATGACGCTTAAGACCAGACGGAGATTGCCCTTGATATATTCCATTCTGGCTTCCTGATCTCCCTGTTCGATTTTTTTGAACAATTCTTCTTTTTCCGTGTTCTTTAAAAGCGGCAGCTTGGCAGTGTTCACACCGCATATTTCAACTTTTCCTTGTATCATGAAGGTACCAGCCTTTCGTAAGAGTTGTCCTGTTTTTGGGGTTTGTAACAAGCATGTGCGATTGGCGGGAAATTATTCACAAAATCTTAAGGAAAAAAGAACGGTTAGGATTTTACAAAATGCGAGTTTTTTGGTACATTAGTATATGACAAAAACAGAAAGACGAAAGATAATCGAGGGGTGATAAGAATGGTATGTAAAAAATGTGGCGCACAGATTTTGCCGGAGGACCAGTTTTGTCCTGAGTGCGGCGCTAAGGTGATAAGAAAGAAGCGGTGTCCGGAATGCGGGGAATTGTACCGGGCGGGGACCAAGTTCTGCCCGAACTGCGGTGCACAGACGGGTGAAGCGCGGGCGGCAAAAAGGGCCGATTCAGAAGAGGCTCCGAAAAAGAGAACCAGTTCCGGGGAAGCGCCGAGAAGAAAGGCCGATCCGGCGCCTCCGCCGAAAAAGAGAGCGGTTTACCGGGATGAGCCGCCAAGGAGAAGACGGGACTGGGAGGAGGAAGACTGGGACGACGATGAGGATGACGAGGAAGAGAGCGTAGATTTCCTCTCCATTATGACCGTTGCCGTGGGCTGTATTCTTCTGGTGATCGTTGCCGTGCTGGGATATAATCTGTATCAGCGGTATGTACCGAAGGATTATGAGAGAGCGGCGGAGGAACAGCAGGAGGAAGAAGCACAGGAAGGAGAAGACGGACAGGACGGAGAAGAAGAAAGTCAGGACGGCGAAGAGGGCGGTCAGACGCTGGAAGAGCAGACGCAGGAAGAAGGTGCGGAGGTATCGGAAAGCGAGTCCGGCGGAACGCTTGTCACCATTGCTGATGTCCGGATCAGGACCTCTCCGAGTACCGGCTCTGATTCGACGGTGATCAGGACAGCGAAGACAGGGGAAACCTTTGAGTACATAGAAGCCGTGGAGGGCGGCGCCTGGTATCAGGTTGTGCTTACCGGCGAGGAGTACGATTACGGCTATATCTCCGCGGATTATGTGGAAACGCAATAACAGGAACTTTTTTCCGGGCGGCGTCATAGGATAATAAAAAGGCCCGGAGAAGATTCCATGTTATTTTCGGAGTTAAAGAAAAAGGAAGTCATCAATCTGAAAAACTGCGAGCGGTTGGGCAGAGTGAATGACTTTGAGTTTGACGAGTGTACGGGACAGATTTGTAAACTGATTATTCCGGGGGACAATAAGTGGTGCGGGTTCTTCGGAAGCGAACCGGATTATGTGATCTGTTATAAAGATATCAAAAAGATTGGCCCGGATATTATCGTGGTAGATATTTGCCTATAGAACGGTTTTCTGCAAATTGGTTACCATAAGATAGTTGACATAATGATAATTTTCTCCTATAATAAAGATATTGAGTACGTAGAAGGAGGAAATCCGGGATGAAATGCCCATTTTGTGGTCATGAGAATACGAGAGTAATTGACAGCAGGCCGGCGGAGGACAACAGTTCTATCCGCAGAAGACGTGTCTGTGACGAGTGCGATAAGCGGTTTACCACGTACGAGAAGGTGGAGACGATACCGCTTATTGTGATCAAGAAGGATAACAACAGAGAGACCTACGACAGGTCGAAAATCGAGGCCGGCGTTTTGCGGGCATGTCACAAGAGGCCCATCAGCGCGAATCAGATCAACAGGCTGGTGGACGAGGTGGAGACGGAAGTCTTTAACCGTGAGGAGAAGGAGATTCCCAGTCAGGTGATCGGTGAGCTTGTGATGAATAAGCTGAAGGACTTAGAGGCGGTTGCCTATGTCAGATTTGCTTCCGTTTACAGGGAGTTTAAGGACATTAACACCTTTATGGAAGAATTGAAAAATGTTTTGGATAAGTAATGAAAACGGATGATTTTGTATCAGTGCAGCTCGGAAAACGGGAGTTTTCCGGGCTGTAGTGCGGATTAAGCTGTGAGGAGCGTAACAATGGCGTGGCTGGAGTGCTTTTACCCGGATATCTATGTAGATTCTGCCTATGAGATTGATTTTGAAGCGTTGTATGAAAAAGGATTCCGGGGCATTATTTTTGATATTGACAACACTCTTGTACCCCACGGCGCGCCGGCGGACGAGAGAAGCATAGCTTTGTTTGAGAGACTGCGGCGGATCGGATTTGCGAGCGTACTTTTGTCGAACAACAAGGAGCCGAGGGTCAAGACATTTAATGACAAGGTGCATTCCCGGTATCTTTATAAGGCGGGGAAGCCTGCGAGAAAAGGATATCTTGCGGCCATGGAATTGATGGGGACTACAGCGGATACGACGCTTTTTGTGGGCGATCAGCTTTTTACGGATGTGTGGGGCGCAAAGCGGGCAGGAATATTGACCTATTTGGTCAAACCCATTCATCCGAAGGAGGAAATCCAGATCGTTTTCAAGCGGCGGCTGGAGTGGATTGTATTGTTTTTTTATAAAAGGTCGTTGAAGAAATAAAGGGCCGCCTGACTGTAGCGGACGGTTTTTGACGGAGGAAGGGTATGGAAATAGACGGTAAGACAAGAACCTGCGGGCTGATCGGAAACCCGGTGGAACACACGCTGTCCCCGCTGATACATAACACGCTGGCGGAAATGTTCGGGCACAATCTGGTATATGTTCCTTTTCCGGTAGAGAGGGGGCGGGCCGCGGAGGCCGTAGCCGGCGCTTCGGCGCTCGGCATCCTGGGACTCAATGTAACAGTTCCCTATAAAAGCGAGGTAATTCCCTGTCTGCGGGAGGTGGACTCCCTGGCGGCGTCCATCGGCGCGGTCAATACGCTGGTGCGCGTTTCGGACGGGTACAAAGGATACAATACGGATATGGAAGGCCTCTACCGTGCTATGACGGCTGAGGGTGTGAAGCTGGCGGGGGAGGAGATCATTCTGCTGGGCGCAGGCGGAGCCTCCAGAGCGGTGGCGTATCTGTGTGCCGTAAAGCAGGCAAAGCGGGTTTATATGCTGAACCGGACAGTGGACAAGGCGAAGCTGGTTGCGGAGGAAGTGAACCGCTCTGTGGGGCGGGAGGTTATTTTCCCCATGGCGCTTGCGGCGTTTGACGATCTGCCGGATCAAAAATTTCTGGCTATTCAGGGCACTTCGGTGGGACTGTATCCGAACGGAGATCAGGCGGTGATCGAGGACGAGGCGTTTTACCGACGGATACACACGGGATTTGATCTGATTTACAGGCCGTGGGAGACCCGGTTTATGAAACTGGTAAAGGAGAACGGCGGACAGGCTTATAATGGCTTGAAAATGCTTCTCTATCAGGGCGTTATCGCCTATGAACTGTGGAACGGCGTGGAGGTGTCTGAGAAGGAGGCGCAGATCGTCTACGAGAAGCTGAAAAAGGCTGTTTCCTAAAGCGGAGAATACGAAAAGAGGAAAACCATGGGAAATGTGATACTGATTGGATTTATGGGCTGTGGAAAGACCACGGTGGGCCTCAGGCTGTCCTACCGTCTGCGCCGGGCGGTCATTGACACGGATAAGGAGATCGAGAAGGAAGAAAAAAGAGCCATATCGGATATTTTTGCCACGGACGGCGAGGGGTATTTCAGGGATAAGGAGACGGCATGTCTGCAAAAGCTGATAGAGAGCACGAGCAATCAGATCATATCGGTGGGCGGCGGTCTGCCTTTGCGGGAGGAAAACAGGCGGCTTCTGCATGAGCTGGGACAGGTGTTTTATCTGCGGGCGAAGGGGGAGACGATCTATGAAAGACTGAAAGACGATACCACAAGACCGCTTTTGCAGGGAGGTGATCCCCTGACAAAGATTGAGACGCTCTTACAGGAGAGAGATTCTTATTACAGGGCGGCGGCGGATGTGGTGATCGCTGTGGACGGCAAGAGCTTTTCGGAAATTTTGGACGAGATAGAAAAAAATATAACATGAAAGGAACGAAGCATGAAGCTATTAGTGATTAACGGACCGAATTTAAATTTTCTGGGAATTCGGGAGAAAAGCGTATATGGTACGCAGGATTATGATTATCTGCTACAGATGATTGCAGAGAAGGGGAAAGAGACAGGCAGTACCATCGAGGTATTCCAGAGCAACCATGAGGGGGCGATCATCGACCGGATTCAGGACTCCTATTTCGACGGCACGGAGGGAATCGTGATCAATCCGGGCGCGTTCACCCATTACAGCTATGCGATCCGGGACGCGCTGGCAAGCATCACGGTGCCGAAGGTGGAGATTCATATTTCAGACATTACACAGAGAGAAGAGTTCAGAAAGGTTTCCGTGACGGCGCCGGTCTGCGACAAGCAGATTTACGGACGGGGGCTTGACGGGTATCTACAGGCGATTGATTTTATCTTGGCTTTTTTCAATAAAGAGGTTGAAAAATAGACTTTTTTAGTATAAACTAGAAAGGAATTATATTTGTGAAAGTTTAGGAGGAGACAGAAGAATGGTATCAGCGGGTGATTTCAGAAACGGCATTACCGTCGAGATGGAGGGTAATGTTTATCAGATAATTGAGTTTCAGCATGTAAAACCGGGCAAAGGCGCAGCTTTTGTCAGAACGAAGCTGAAAAATATCATCAACGGCGGCGTGGTGGAGAAGAGCTTCCGGCCGACAGAGAAATTCCCTCAGGCGCGTATTGACAGAAAGGACATGCAGTATTTATATTCGGACGGCGATCTGTATAATTTCATGGATACGGAGACCTACGACCAGATCGCATTGAATGCGGATGCGGTAGGCGATGCGCTGAAGTTTGTGAAGGAAAACGAGATGGTTAAGATCTGTTCTTACAACGGCAATGTGTTCGCAATCGAGCCTCCCCTGTTTGTAGAGCTTGAAATCACGGATACGGAGCCCGGCTTCAAGGGCGATACCGCGACAGGCGCGACGAAACCCGCCATTGTGGAGACCGGCGCGAAGGTTATGGTGCCCCTGTTTGTGGAAAACGGCGAAGTGATTAAGATTGATACCAGAACAGGCGAGTATCTGTCCAGAGTATAAATAGTGTGATCAGTCAAAGCCCATAAGACAATATAGACGAGAGTCTGTATTGTCTTTTCTTATGCCCAAAAATATGTTTGGAGAGAATGGGAAAGAGGAGAATATGGGTTTTCAGACGTTTGTAGATAATATCGTAGACTTATTGCAGGAAAGAATGGGGGACGCCTATGAAATTAAGGTGATCCGGGTAACCAAAAACAATGATGTGGAACTGACCGGCATCGCCATTACCAGACAGGAGGACAGCATTTTCCCGACCATTTATCTGGAGGGACTCTATGAGGAATTTAAAGAGGGGGCAAGGCTCAGCGCCCTGGTGGAAAAGATTATCAACTGCCATGAGGAGCAGTCCATGGCTCTGGAGCTGGACATGGATTTTTTTCGCGATTTTAACCGGGTGAAAGACAGAATTTTTTATAAGCTGGTGAGCTTTGAGAAGAATAAAAAATTTCTTCGGGATGTGCCCCATTTGCGGTGGAATGATCTGGCGGTTGTCTTTTATTATGCGATGGAGAAGGAGGTGATGGAGGGCGGCTATATTGCGATTAACAGGCAGCATATGCTGATGTGGAAACAGAATGCGGAGTCGCTGTACCGGTTGGCCGGGCGCAATACGAAACGGGAAATGCCGGAGCTTTTGGTTTCCATGCGGGAGCTGGTGATGGAGCTGACAGGAGTCTGGATACGGGATGAAGACACCGTACCGATGTATGTGCTGACGAATCAGGAGAAACGCTTTGGCGCTGCGGCTATGCTGTACTCTGCGCGGATCGGAGAGCTGGCGGGGCAGTTGGAAAGCGATCTGCTGATTCTGCCCAGTTCCATCCATGAGGTGCTGTTAGTCCCCGATCATT
Source organism: Lachnospiraceae bacterium UBA7202 (assembly GCA_002490705.1). GTDB lineage: Bacteria > Bacillota > Clostridia > Lachnospirales > Lachnospiraceae > UBA3282. The sequence goes on along the minus strand of DKUO01000059.1, from coordinate 31,942 downwards.
GCGGACAGGATTATACCTTTTACAGGCAGATGGTGGATGAGGTAAACAGGACGCATGTGGAGCCTGAGGAGGTGCTGTCTTACGGATTGTACAGGTATTGTCGCAAGAATTCGGAAATTGAGGAAATTATTTCTTAGGCGCGATTACTTGACAAGTGTGCCCGCTTGGAGTATGATACTAAAGATGTAACAAAATTGTAACAAATTTTATGTGAACTAGCAATTCGGTTACATTGAGGCGGGCACCCGTAGTCTAATGGATAAAACGTAGGCCTCCGACGCCTTTGATGCAGGTTCGAGTCCTGTCGGGTGCATAAGCGTGGAATTTTCGGAGCATTGATTGCTCCGAATGTTCCAAGGCTTTATCCATGGCCTGCAAATGGAGGAATTTAATGCATATGTCAAATAATACCATATTGGAATTTCTGAAGGCGGGTTTTGAAGCGCTGAAGAAATGGCTGATAAAATACTCAAAGATCGTCCTGCCGATTATTCTGGTGGTTTGCGTCGGACTTACGATAATGATAGCGATTCAGGCAAATAAACGGAAGGTGGAGCAGGAGGAAGCGGTGGTTGCATCGGAGGAGAATACGGAAGAGGAGGGCGTACCGATTGAGGTGCCTGACGTACCCTTAGAGCAGGATGCAGTACCCGGCATTAACGAGTTGATTGATTCTTATTATAAAGCGATGGTGGAAGGCGATACGGACACCATGGGCAAGCTGGTGTATTATCTGGACGCCAATGAAATACTGCGGGCAAAAGAGACAAGCAAATATCTGGAAGGCTATCCGACTTTGGAGGTCTACACGAAACCGGGCCCCAGAGAAGGGTGTTATCTTGCTTTTGTTTATGTTGAGTTAAAATTTACCGATTACAGCAAGCCGATTCCGGGTATGATCGTCTACTATGTGTGCACCAATGAAGACGGAGAATTTTACATCAACGAAGATGGCGATGAGAGCGAGGGTGAGTTACAGTATATGCGCAAGATACAGGCGCAGAATGATGTAATTGACCTGAACAACAGAGTGGCTGCCGAATTTAACGACATGGTCGCCGAGGACAAAGAGCTGGTGGCTTTCCTCGAGAAATTGGGCGATGAGATTGATGTGAACGTGGGTGAGACGATGGCTTCCGCGACAGAGAGCCAAGAGACGGAAGACGAGTCTGCACAGGAGGAGTTGCCTGAGGAGAGCGATACACAGGAAGTGGTAGTGACCAAGGTAAAAACCACGGATGTGGTCAATATAAGGACTTCCGACAGCGAGACGGCGGATAAGCTGGGTAAGGCTGCTGTAGGAGACGAGTTTGAGCTTCTCGAGGAGAAAGGCAACGGTTGGAGTAAGATCCGGTATAACGATGGCGACGCTTATATCAAGAGCGAGTTCTTAGAGCCTTCGGAAACACAGACGGCTTCCACCGACGAACAGCCAGAGGAAGAGGAGGAAGAAGAGGAGCCTCAGCAGACGGCGGAGAGCACAGAGACCACAGGTACGGTGACAGTTCAGGAAACAGTCAAAATCCGTAAAGGCGCGAGCACAAGTTCGGATCAGATTGATACGGTTTATGCGGGCACGAAGCTTGACGTGATCATGAAGCAGGCCGACGGGTGGACCAAGATCAAGTACAAGGGACAGACAGCTTATGTGAAGTCGGACTATGTTAAATGATTAAAAAATGCATAAAATGGCAATACTGGACAGATGAGGGAAATATTCTCTCATCTGTTTTCGTATGCGCGGAAAGGGGGAAACAGCATGAAGCATGACGACGAAATGGTTTTAAAGGAGATACAAAAAAATACCCAGATAGGCATGACAGCCATTGACACCATCCTTGATAAAATCGACAATGATGAGTTTTCCATCACCTTGTCTAGACAATCACTACACTATGCGGATATCCATAACAGGGCTCTGGACAGGATCTTGCAGCAGGACGGGGAGGGATACCGCAGCAATCAGCTCGGAGAAATGGTTCTGCGGGGGAGCATCCACGCGAACACGGCCTTCAATATCAGTACCGAACATTTGGCGGAAATGATGATTCAGGAGAGCAACAGGGGTATCACCAGCATGTGGAAGAGCTTAAAGCATAATGGCCTGGCCGAACAGGATACCGTGGAACTGGCAAAAGAGCTGATGGATTTCGAGGAGAAAAGTATAGAGCGGTTGAAGGAATATCTGTAAGTCCTCTGATGCGAAATGCAGGAGAGGAAAAGCAATGGTCCGTGATAGAAATTAATATGTATACAAGTATCTTGGTATTATTGTACAATATCTCTAAAAAAACGATAAAAATTTTTACACTTTAATCTGCTAAATCGTACTTGTGGATTTTACCATGACATACTATAATGATACGTGGTAATGTATACAAGCAAGAAGGAGGACATAGAGCAATGTCATATGTTGATGAAGTTTACGAGTTAGTAGTTGCGAAAAATCCTGCACAGCCGGAGTTCCATCAGGCGGTTAAGGAGGTGCTGGAGTCTCTGCGTGTCGTGATCGAAGCGGACGAGGAAGCTTACAGAAAAGATGCGCTTTTGGAGAGACTGACAGTTCCCGAGAGAATCATACAGTTCCGTGTACCTTGGGTGGACGACAAGGGACAGGTTCAGGTGAACAATGGTTTCCGTGTGCAGTTTAACAGCGCGATCGGTCCTTATAAGGGAGGCTTACGTTTTCATCCGTCTGTAAATCTGGGCATCATCAAGTTTTTAGGCTTTGAGCAGATCTTTAAAAATTCCCTGACGGGTCTGCCGATCGGCGGCGGCAAGGGCGGTTCCGATTTTGATCCCAAAGGAAAGTCCGACAGGGAAGTGATGGCATTCTGCCAGAGCTTTATGACAGAGCTTTGCAAACATATCGGTGCGGATACCGATGTACCGGCAGGAGATATCGGTGTAGGCGGCCGTGAGATCGGCTATATGTTCGGACAGTATAAGAGAATCCGTAATCTTTACGAGGGCGTGCTCACGGGCAAGGGCCTTACTTACGGCGGTTCTCTTGCGAGAACAGAGGCAACCGGTTACGGTCTGTTATATCTGACAGAGGAAATGCTTAAGTGCAATGGCAAGGACATTAAGGGTAAGACGATCGCGGTTTCCGGTGCGGGTAACGTTGCGATCTATGCGATCCAGAAGGCGATTCAGCTTGGCGCTAAGCCGGTTACCTGTTCAGATTCCACAGGCTGGATTTATGATCCCGACGGAATCGACGTGGCAACCTTGCAGGAGGTTAAGGAAGTGAAGCGCGCCCGTTTGACGGAGTATGCGGCTAAGAGACCGAGCGCCGAGTATCACGAGAAGAAGAACGGTGAGCATGGCGTTTGGAGTGTGAAGTGCGATATCGCGCTTCCCTGCGCAACGCAGAATGAGCTGGATTTAGAGGATGCGAAGATGCTTGTGGCGAACGGCTGCTTCGCAGTGGCAGAGGGCGCAAATATGCCCACTACCATGGAGGCGACAGAGTATTTGCAGAAAAATGGTGTGCTGTTCTGCCCTGGCAAGGCGTCAAACGCGGGCGGCGTAGCTACTTCTGCATTGGAGATGAGCCAGAACTCGGAGAGACTTTCCTGGACTTTTGAGGAAGTGGATTCCAAGCTGCAGGGCATTATGGTAAATATCTTCCATAATCTGGACGAGGCTTCCAAGAAATACGGCAAGGAGGGCGACTATGTTGCCGGCGCGAACATCGCGGGCTTCTTAAAGGTGGCTGAGGCCATGAAGGCACAGGGGATTGTGTAAGAACGGCGTAGTGTAGCAGAATAAAGTAAGACCCGGTGGCATGTGCTTCCGGGTCTTTATTGTGATTGTAGTGAAGATGATCTTTGCGAGTGTTGCGAAAGTGAGGGAGAACCATGCCGAAAGGTAACCCATTAAAACAGACGATAGCCAGTGAGAAATACCAGAAGAAAGCCGGTTATATGACGAAAGGATTTAAGCTGAAACGGGATATAGTCGAACAATTTGAGGAGGCTTGTGAGAGGACAGGAAGACCGCAGGCTGAGGTGATTCGGGAATTTATGGAAGAGTTTGTACAAAAAAATAGGGGGTAGCACATAGGAGCCGGCGAGAGATTGCCGGCTCAGATATTTTTAATAGGGTTATTGAGAAAAACTGTTGACATATAGTACCAAATATAGTACTATAAATTTGAAAAAGAAAGGGGGGTGTGTGATGAGTTGCCAAACGTAGATAAAATCATCGAGAAGATGAAGAGCCAGCCAAATGGCATAAAGCCGGAGGAGGCAGAGAAAGTGCTAAAGAGTTACGGATATGAATATGTGAGACAGAAAGGAAGCCACAGGCATTATCTCATGTACTGAGCAGAATAGGGGAATAATTCCCCTGTTCTGGGTACGATAATATACAGAAGCACGCAAGATATAATGAAAGGGGCTTGCTAATGGAATTAAAAGATTACATGAAATTACCATATACAAGAATGGTATATGAGATGAATGATGAGAGCGGACACTATTTCTATGGGAAAATCTTAGAATTAGATGGCTGTCAGAGTACCGGAGATACAATAGAGGAACTGTATGAGAACTTAAATGAAGCGTTGGAGGGATATCTGGAGGTTAAGATTGAGAACAGGCTGCCAATTCCTGAACCGGATTATGTGGAAGGATACAGCGGGAAATTTAATGTCAGACTTCCTAAATCTTTGCATCAGAGATTATCAATTGAAGCTGAAAAGGAAGGGGTGAGTCTGAATACGTTAGTGTTATACAAATTGGCACTATAGAATTATTTGAGAAAAAGTGTAAAAGCATCAGAGAAATCTGGTGCTTTTGTTATTTGCAAGGCTATTGTAAGCTTTGCGCAAGGTGAATGTAAACTTGGGGTGCTAGAATAAAGCATGTCGATTTACTACAGACAAAAGTATATCGGCAAAAAATCGTAAGGGCAAAAAATAGGAACAAGGAAAGGATGGTAGTTGAATATGGAAACAAAGAAAAAGGTATTTTCAGGCGTTGCGATAGCGGCAATCATTGTGGTAGGGATTATCAGTTTTTGCATGTGGTTTTTTTCGGGGAGTGGCAGCACATATTATTACACCCAGATCGACAACAGCAAAATAGAGCAGAATGAATCTAAGGGAGGGGTGATTAATCTGAGCGGGGGACTGGAGTATTCCTACACGCTCCCCGCCTACAATGAAAAAGGCAAAGAAAAGGATATCAGGTTTGGTGCGTCGCGGGAACTGAGAGAGGGGGCCTTTATACGTTTGACAGTGACGCCTGTCCGCGGTGTCTTGGAATGGAGCGAGGTGCAGTATGAAGAACTTCCGGCGGCAGTACAAGGCAATTATGCAGATGTGGTAACAGAATAAAAGGGAAAAAGAATTTATTTGCCGCAAAAATATGATAAGATAAAGGAGGTGGTGAAAGAGGATGAATTTATGAAAAATATATGCTGTAAAAAAATGTGGAATCTGTTTGCCGTAGCGGTTTTTATGCTGATTATTTATGCGTGTGCGGAAACGACGGGAGTATACCAGACCGGTGATAGCAGCACGGAGACGGACAGCCAGAGAAGTGAGACAAAGATCAGCCGGACGAATCAGCAGGCGGTTCCGGTAAATGAGATATCTCTGTATCAGGTTTCCCTTGAGGAAATTGCGGAGAGAATAGAGTATGAGTATGTTTATGAAAACAGCATTTACCAATACAATATCTGCTCTTTCCCAAAATGTGACTACGAGAACACACCGTTAGCGGAATATGTAGAAAACGACATAGCGTGGAATGAAGAGATGTCCCAAAAGATGGGCAAGTCATTTCCTATGGAGATCGACTATCACCGGTTTGATTTTAATGATGACGGCGTGGAAGATTATTTGCTGTGTGAAAGCGGGCCATTGTTTAACGGACGTTGGGGAAATGGTGTACAGATATTTATACAGGAAGAGGATGGTATGAAGTGTGTGCTGTCTACGTTGATGGGGCTGCATAGAAGCCCCACAGATCATGAGAGTCTTATGATATTGGACGAAAAAACAAACGGATATTATGCGATTGTTCTTCCGCATGGCGGCGAGGACATACCGGAAGAGGCTGTTCTGAGATACAATGAAAAGACAGGGAAGTATGACCTGCCGGCCGATAAAAGCTGGGGGTTTATGACGGCGGACAGTGACTTTGTGAATTTCAGGGATCTGGAAAGGAATCATAAAATTTTGGCGTATGACATTTGTTCTTCCCCGAAATATGACTATGAGAACACACCGTTAGCGGCGTATATAGAAGAGTCGTATGTGACAGAGACGGAAGAAACATCAAAAAGAACAGGAAATGAGCTGACTATGGAGATAGACTATCATCAGTTCGATTTTAACGGCGACGGCGTTGAGGATTATCTGCTGTGCGTATGGGGAAGCCTGTACTGCGGAAGCGGAGGGAATAATGTAGAAATATGGATACAGGAAGAGGGAGGAGTCAGGAAGGTTTTAGATATTACCACAAGGCTTCATAACAGTCTTTCAGATCATGGAATGCTTACGGTACTGGATGAAAAAACAGGCGGCTATTATGCGATTGTGCTGCCGGAAAGCAATTATATATTAAGATATGATGAGGAGACAGGACAGTATGGCTTCGGGGATATCGTAAAAAATGAGAAAAAAGCGAATGATTGAAGCTTCTTCCGGAAGGGGAAACACGGATGCAGGAGAGCAGACTATTTAAGATTATATATTACCTGCTTGATCAGGGACATGCCACTGCCCCTGAAATGGCGGAAAAGTTCGAGGTATCGGTAAGGACGATTTACCGGGATATTGACGCCTTAAGCGAAGCGGGTATTCCCGTCTATGCGGAGACAGGCAGAAACGGCGGGATTTATTTGATGAAGGACTTTGTTCTGGATAAAGCCGTATTGTCGGAAGAGGAAAAGAAGGATATTCTCATGGCGGTACAGAGCCTTCAAATGACGCAGGACATGAGCAACAGTCAGACATTGCGGAAGCTTTCAGCCCTGTTTCGGCTTTCTTCGGAAAACTGGCTGGAGGTAGATTTTTCCAGATGGGGGAATAAGGCGTTTGACAATGAAAAATTTGCGCGATTGAAATCGGCGGTTGTTCAAGGCAGAAATGTGAAAATGCAGTACGCGAATTCTTGCGGTATGATCAGTGAGAGGATTGTGGAGCCATATAAACTTGTTTATAAAGGTAAAGCATGGTATTTGAAGGCATTCTGCACGGAAAAACAGGACTGGCGGATCTTTAAGTTAAATCGGATTCTGGATTTGACGGTTTTGGAGGAAGGATTTGAACATCGCGATTTCCCGGCACTGCCGGAGCCTTTGGAGGAAGAAAATGCGCAAATTTTACTCCGTTTTCCGAGAGAAATGGCCTACCGTGTCTATGATGAGTTTGATAAAACACAGGTGCGGCAGGAGGCGGACGGCAATTTCATCGTTTCCGCAAATATGCCAGAAGATGCCTGGCTGACAGGATTTTTGCTGTCCTTTGGAACACAGGTAGAGATACTTTCGCCGACTCATCTGAGAGAGGCCGTGGCAGAACAGGCAAAATTAATTTTCGAAAAAAATAAACCCTGACATAAGGTGTCAATATATCTTGCGTAAAATAAAAACAGAAGTAAAGATGAGTCACGACAGAAAGGGAAAAGACGATGGGTAGACCGACAACAAAAACGGATTTATTAACCGCGGCATCTGAAAATTATGAGAAGTTAAACGCGCTTATTGACGGATTGACAGAGGAGGAGTTGGCAACGCCGTTTGATTTCTCAAGCGATGAGAAAAAGAAGGAGGCTCACTGGAAAAGGGATAAAAATCTTAGAGATGTATTAATCCACCTTTATGAATGGCACCAGCTTTTGCTGAGCTGGATACAGGCAAACCAAAACGGTGAGGAGAAGCCGTTTCTTCCGAGACCCTATAATTGGAAGACGTACGGCGAATTGAATAAGGTGTTTTGGTCCAAGCATCAAAACACATCCTTGGATGAGGCGAAAAATATGCTCAGGCAATCCCATGCCGAAGTCATGAAATTGGCCGAAACCTTTTCCAATGAAGAACTGTTTTCCAAAGGCGTTTATTCGTGGGTGGGTGGAAGTACCTTAGGCTCCTACTTCGTCAGTAATACGTCAAGTCATTATGACTGGGCGATGAAAAAACTAAAGGCACACAGGAAAAACTGCGCCGGCAGATGAGGACAGGGCAAAGCGCTCCTTCATTCCCGCCGGGACGCCTCATTGTGATCAGGCTTGTAGTGTGCTATAATTGCAGTGTCATCTGAGTTTAAAGAAGGGATGAAATGATGTGGCACGGAAAGAACGGAAGAGAAAGAATAGATATCGGGGAACCCGGATAGAACTTCTCATAATTTTTACAGCATGCACGGTCAGGATCGGCTGGGAACACCATCTTACCTTGGAATATCAGAGGCAGCAGGAGTCGCTTCGCGCCGTTGTGGAAGCAGGAGAGCGCGCAGAGGAAAATGACAGGGGAGATGAGGCGGCGTTAGAGACGGAGGATAGCGCTTTCGGAGAAGAGACAGAAAGCGTGGAAGAGACGGCGCAGGCAGAGGAAGGAATGGAGCCGGAAACGCCTGCGATACTGGGGAAATATACCAAGCTTCATGAGGAAAATGCAGATATGGTCGGGTGGCTTTCCATTCCGGGGACGGAGATTGATTATCCGGTTATGCAGAAGGCAGGCAACGAATATTATCTGCATCATGATTTTTATGGGGAGGAGAACCGGCACGGATGCCTGTTTGTTAAGGATATCGCCGATGTGAATACGCCTGGCGACTGTTTTATCATATATGGGCATAACATGAAGGACGGGACTATGTTCGGCGATCTGGATGAATACAGAAGCGAGGGGTATTATCAAGAACACTCGGTTCTTAAGTTTGATTCTCTCTATGAAGAGCGCGAATATGAGATTATGGCAGTCTTCCTTTCTCACGTGTATAAAGAGGGCGAGGAAGGCTTTCGGTATTATGATTTTTATACGGCGGATACGGAGGAAGCGTTTCAGGAGTTTTACGAGAATGTGATGGAAAATGCTCTCTATGATACAGGTGTCACCGCGGCATACGGCGATACTTTTTTGATGCTGTCCACCTGCGCCTACCATGAGGAGGACGGCAGGCTTGTGGTGGTGGCGAAACGGCAGGCGGAATGAGGAACCGGGATGCGGCGAACTAAGAGGCGGCAGGCAGGAGAGAAGCCTGCGGGGATGGAAGTGTCTTTCAAAGTTCCACCTGCAAAATATCCGCAAAGGGAATCTTGGTATTTACGATCTGCAAGATACGGCTGGTCTCGTCGATGCGCGCGACCAGCCCTGTTATTTTGATATATTCCCCGTTGTTAAAATAGACCACGGTGGCCATTTTCCCTTTGGCGATCAGGTGCATTTGCCGGTCAAGCTCCTCAGCCATTTCCGGAGACAGTTCTATTTTGGGGACAAGCACTTTCTCCTTTGCGGCGAGGGCGTCGGGCAGTCCGCGCAGCGCGGCAAAGGGCATGAACTGTTTGGCCCTTTCTTCTATGGGCATTTTGCTTTTTGGTTTACTGGCCACTCCTATGTCCTCCGATCTGGTGGTTTCGTTCTCTGGTGGTAGCGCCTTCCTCCAGATTCATTCCTTTTAAAATGGCGTCTTTGCCGAACTTGTTTTTGATATTGATAACGGCTTTTTGCACTTCATGATTTTTCTGCAGCTCCTCCGCATCTACAAAGAAATTATATTGATGGTAAGCTTCCGGCATCACGTGGTTGCAGGTAATGTTGACGCGGTGGATGGACCATTCCGGGTTGACGATCTCTTTGTAGAGGGCTGTCACGGCAGGAAGGATGATGCGGTCCGCGTTGGTGTCAGTGTCCAGATTGACCGTCCCGTGGGCGGAGGGGACATTCAGCCGCCCTGTGTACCCAATGTGAAGCGTGATGGAGCGGGTGACCAGATCCTTTTCCACCAGATCGAGACAGAGCAGGTCCATCATTTCCTTGACGATCAGAAGCCCCTTGTCGTAGGGATAGTCACAGCCTAATACCTGGCCGCTGGTGAGACAGTTGGTGCGGGGCTTGTAGGTTTTGATATCCCGGATCGTAACCGGCTCCCGGCCCCAGGCGTGGTCGATCAGAAGCTCCGCGTCCACGCCGAAAAGATGGTATAGAAGGTTCTCGTCTGCGGCCGCAATGTCTCCCATGGTGCGGATACCGAAAGTGTCGAGGCGTTTGGCAATGCCGGCTCCCACGCGCCAGAAATCCGTAAGCGGCTTGTGTGCCCAGAGGGTTTCCCGGTAACTCTCCTCGGTGAGTTCGCCGATGAAATCGTCGGCGTGCTTGGCGGTGATATCCAGAGCTACTTTTGCCAGATAGAGATTGGAGCCGACGCCGCAGGAGGAGCGGATGCCGGTCTGTTCATAAATATCCTGCATGATCCGAAAGCCGAGCTCTCTGGCGGAGAGCCGGTAGAGGGTGAGGTAGTCTGTCACATCCATGAAAACTTCATCAATAGAGTACACATGGATATCCTCTTTTGCAATATATTTCAGATAGATGCTGTAGATATCTGCGGAGATATCCACATATTTCTGCATACGGGGCGGTGCTGTGATGTAGTCCACTGCTTTCGGAATCTCAAAGATGCGGCAGCGGTTTTTAATCCCGAGGGCTTTCATGGCGGGAGTGATTGCCAGACAGATGGTTTTCTCCGTCCGCGAGGGGTCCGCCACTACAAGATTGGTGGTCATGGGGTCAAGCCCTCTGGCAACACATTCCACTGAGGCGTAAAAAGATTTTAGGTCTATGCAGAGATAGGTGCGGTCCATGGCGGTCTCCTTTCCCTCGATTTACGGACTTGTGGGTTCCGGCTCCCAGTGCTCGATTCTGCGTTGTTTTATTTTGATTATAGCATAAGAACGTATGTTTGGCAAATGGAGAAAAAAGGATGGGAGGATGAAAAAAATGAGGACAAAATCGTAAATTAGTGTTAGAATACCCATATACATATGAAGGGGTAAAGAAAAATGAGCGTTATCAGCAGCAAGGACGTCAACGAAATTATCAGAAAAACACTCGGCATTATCAATAATAAGATCATGCATCACGGTGAAATCACAGGCTATATCTTGTATAAAATGATGGAGTATGAGAATACCTACACCGAACAGAACTATACGGAGCAGGAGCTTGTGGATTATACCATGCTGGGGATTCTGCACGATATCGGCCTCTATAAAGAGGATAATGTAAAGAACGTGTCGGATTTTGAGACGAAGAATCTCTGGCCCCACTCGATTTACGGGTTTCTCTTTTTAAAATATCTTTCCCCCATCGGAGACAGAGCGGAGATCGTGCTTTACCATCATCTGGATTATAACCGCTACGGCATGATACAGAGCCGCTACCTGCATGTGACGGAGCTTTTGAACCTGGCGGATAAGATGGACACCGTTTTGCATTTGAAGGATGAGAAACTGGAGCCGGATTATTTTGCAAAGTATCGTGACGTTAAATACTCTGGTGCGGCACTGGATCTGTTCCAGAAGGCGGAGAAGTGCTATGGCATCACGGAGAATCTGATAAACGGAAAATATCAGGAAGAGCTGGACGTTTTATTGGCAAAGCGGGCTTTTTCCGAACAGTATAAAAAGGGTTTTCTGGAAATGCTGGTCTATACCATTGATTTCAGAAGCGAACATACGGTGATTCATACGCTGGCGACGGTAAATTTCGCGGAGAAGCTGGGGCGGCTTGCGAGGCTTTCTGGAAAGGATCTGCGGGATCTGCATTACGGCGCGCTGCTCCATGATCTGGGCAAGATTGCGATCCCCTTACATATTCTAGAATCTACGGGGCGGCTCTCCGACGACGAGATGAAGGTCATGAAAGCGCATGTGCGCATTACGGAAATGATTTTGGAGGGTGTTGTGGACGACGCGGTGCTACAGATTGCGGTGCGGCACCATGAGAAGCTGGACGGCACCGGCTATCACAAGGGCCTGTCGGCGGCTGATCTTACCCTGCCCCAGCAGATCATTGCGGTGGCGGATATTTTGAGCGCTCTTTACGGAAAACGCAGCTATAAGGAGGCTTTCAGTAAGGAGAAAATTTTGGACATTATGAATTCCGATGCGGACAATGGGAAAATTAACCGCAATGTGGTGACAACGCTTGAAAAAAATTATGACACGATCATCGCGGAGTTTGAGAAGGAGAAGGAGAATACCATCGGGCTTTACCTGAAAATTAAGGAACAGTATGCGATCATGATCGAGCGGTTTAAGCAATTCGACTAATTGAAAGGAAGGGATCAGGACATGGAGCAGGCAAAAGTATATTTTACATCGTTTAAGGCCACGGAGCATGAGAATTTATTGCAGAAGCTTCACCGGCTGATGAAAACGGCAGGTTTTAAGAACATTGATTTTAAAGATAAGTATACGGCGATTAAAATTCATTTCGGCGAGTACGGGAATCTGGCGTTCCTTCGTCCGAATTATGCGAGAGTTGTGGCGGATTACGTGAAAGAGCTGGGCGGCAGGCCTTATCTGACGGACTGCAATACCCTCTATGTGGGAAGCCGCAAGAATGCACTGGATCATTTGGAGACGGCCTATGTAAACGGATTCTCGCCCTATCAGACAGGCTGCCATGTGATCATCGGAGACGGCTTGAAGGGAACGGACGAGACGCTGGTGCCGATAGACGGGGAATATGTGAAAGAGGCCAAGATCGGCCATGCGATTATGGACGCGGATGTGTTTATTTCCCTGACACATTTTAAGGGTCATGAAATGGCAGGCTTCGGCGGCGCTCTCAAAAATATCGGTATGGGATGCGGTTCCAGAGCGGGCAAGATGGAACAGCACTGCGATGGGAAACCGGAGGTGGATCAGTCTCTGTGCGTGGGCTGCGGCGCCTGCGACAGAATCTGTGCCCACGGCGCGCCGATCATAGAGAACGGCAAGGCACATATTGATCATGACAAATGTGTGGGCTGCGGCCGATGTCTTGCTGTGTGTCCGAAGGATGCCATCGCGGCCAGCTTCGAGGATTCCATTGCCATGTTAAATTATAAAATGGCAGAGTACGCATGGGCTGTCTGCAAGGATAAACCCTGCTTCCATGTGTCTCTGATCTGCGACGTATCTCCCAACTGTGACTGTCATGCGGAGAATGATATTCCGATCATACCCAATGTGGGTATGCTGGCGTCCTTCGATCCGGTGGCTTTAGATCAGGCCTGCGCTGATCTTTGTAATAAGATGGCGCCGGTGGAGGGAAGTGTGCTGGAGGAGAATCTCCACAAGCATGGCAATGAGGAGGGTCATGACCACTTTTTCATGACCCATCCCGATACGGAGTGGAAATCCTGCATTGCCCATGCGGTGAAGATTGGTCTTGGAACAGACCAGTATGAATTGGTAACGATCTAAAGAAAACATATATTATGCGTGGGGGATATTGGTGTATTCCGAAATCTCCCGGCTGATCGTACACAGATCAGCTACGGACAAATCATGGATATCCTCATGGCCGGTGATGCGGGCAAAGGTTTTCAACTCCTCTGCGGAGCACCGCAGATAGTTTTCTACCCGTTTTGCGGCGGCATCGATCTGTAATCTCTTACGCAGATTTTCGTCCTGCGTAGCCACGCCCACAGGACACATGCCGCTGCCGCAGATTCGGTATTGCTGGCAGGCAGCCGCTACCATGGCGGCTGAGGCAACTGCTACAGCGTCTGCGCCCATGGCGATCGCTTTCGCGAAATCGGAGGATACCCGAAGCCCGCCCGTAATGACAAGATCAATGTCGGAGCCCACGGAATCCAGATATTTTCTGGCCCGGTAGAGGGCATAGATCGTGGGTACGCTGGTGGAGTCCCTGATAATGGAAGGAGACGCTCCTGTTGCGCCGCCCCGGCCGTCTATGGTGATAAAATCAGGTTCTGCATAGACACAAAATTCTAGATCTTTTTCAATCCGTCCCGCGGCAATTTTAATGCCGATGGGTCTGCCGTCGCTTAAGGTACGCAGATTGGATACCATTCCCTTTAAGTCGTCAGCGCTGTTAATCTGGGAAAATTTCGAGGGGCTGATAACATCCTGCCCAAGCGGTTTTTCACGGATCTTTGCGATTTCCGGGGTTACCTTGCTGCCCGGAAGATGGCCGCCCATACCCGGTTTCGTTCCCTGTCCGATCTTAATCTCAATGGCGTCGGAAGTTTTCAGATTTTCAGTGGTGACGCTGTACATATTGGGGACATATTCAAATATGTATTTGCAGGCAGCCGCTTTCTCTTCCGGGAGAACGCCGCCTTCTCCGCTGCACATGGCCGTTTCCACAGCGGCGCTTCCCCTTGCCATGGCGATTTTTGTCTCTTTTGACAGCGCGCCGAAGGACATATGGGAAATATAGACCGGCATAGCGAGCGTCATGGGTTTTTTCGCGTGTTTGCCGATTACGGTCTTTAGGGACACGTCGGCGTGTTCGTCCAAAGGCATGGGATTTAACTGGGCTCCCAGTATCAGTACATCGTCCCAGTTCGGCATGCTCATCCGGGTGCCCATTGCCTCGATGGCCGATTTCCCGGAGACGGCCATTTCATGGATTTCGTTCATATAGCGGTAGTCGCTGTCCGTCTTTCGGGTTTCCTTCGGATAGCTTAAATCCAAATCGCCGCTTTTGGCAGAAGCGCATTGGCTTTTTGGGCCTTCGCAGGCGGCAACGGAAGGCTCTGCTTCCAACGCTTTAAACTTCTCAGGCGGCTGTTTACAGATCGGGCATTCCGTCAATTCTGAAAAAGGCTTTCCCTCCTTTTCCTCGTCGTATTCATACCCGCAGATACTGCATTTGTAGACCATAGGTAAGACCTCCTTTATGATATTTTTATTTTTTAATAATGATTGCTACGGCGCAGGGCATTCTGCCGGAAACGATGTCATAGGTAACGTCCTCATAGCCTGCATCCGCAAAAAACTTTTGATAGGAATCCATATCGAACTGCCGTTTAAAGTTTGCTCCCGCAAAGGCAAGCAGCTGTACCGCCAGCTGGTTAACTCCTCTGGAGGCGTTGATGTATGTGGGAATGATGAGTTTCCCGCCCGGTTTGCACACCCGTTCCAGTTCTTTGACTGCGGCGTGGGGATCCTCCAATAAATGGATCACGTTTCCGGCGACTACCACGTCAAATCGGTTGTCGCGGCATTTTAAATGCGTCATATCAGCGCGTTTTATTTTTACATTGTTATAATTTTGGCAGTTTTTTCTCGTCTGCCGCAGCATTCCCACAGAAAAATCGGTGGCAATTAACTGCCTGCATTTGGGGGCAATAGACCGGCTGATCGCGCCTGTGCCGCAGGCGCATTCCAGTACCAGATCGTCCGGTTTGATTTGTTCGGCGATTTTTTCGCCGAGCCCCTGATAGACCTTTCGATTGTATATGGTTTCAAACAGATCGTATAATCCAGATACCTGATCCCAAAACATGTCTGTCTCCTCCTTGTATTTGTCAGATTGCATTTTGCCGGTTATGAAGTTGAGAGTATTTGAAGAACACGGTCAACATCGGGGATATTGTCCAGCTCAAAGGAATCCTGATTCGAGGGGCGTCCGAACATGTTGAACATGTAGGACAGCTGTGTCGATGAAGAAAAGCAAATGCTGCCGGAACCGTCCGAATGCCGTGTAATGGTTCTTGACGGGCATATATGATAATCTATCGTCTTGACCTGATCTTTTATAAAAGAAAGGATTCTTTTGTTGGTAATGACATAAACCGTTTCTTTTCTCAGGTACGACTTCATGATAAACCGGCCGAACACCATATACAGTCCCACGCAGACAAACGGAATGCCCCACAGCCTGAATATAAGCGGGGCAGATGCTTTCAGTACGTCAATTTCCCAGAAAATGACACCACCGCACCACATAATACTAAACGGAATCATAAAAATGTCATATTTGTTGCAAAGGTATCCGTTTCCCGGTCTGCCGTTCCAGAGCACATATTCATCGGCCAGTAAATAGTTGTTGATCCAGTTCGGACGTCTGTCATCCATAGGTAATCTCCCTTATCATGCTTTTTTCTGTGCTTATTATATCATATATATTTCTTTTCAGGACAAAAATCTGTCCATTTACCACATAGAAGCTACAGAATTCCTGTTTCCTTACCGAAATAAAGGATAGCAAGAGGGAAGGGCGGTTATCATTTATGAATATATCATGGGATCAGACAAGCGGTATTTTGCGGAGAATGAATTCTGCGGGTATGCTGAAGAGCACACAGAACAGACTGGAGCGGCAGGAGGAAACCCAAAAGCAGGTGGAGTTTTTTGAAAAGCAGAAGGAGAATTTGAAGAACGTTACCTGTGGGAGCGTGGAAGAGATCGCTGAGAAGCTGAAAATGTTTCAGTCCTACGAGGATCAGATCGCGGCGGTGAAAGCCGCTTATAATCAGGAGCAGATGTTCCATATTCTGGATGAGTCTACGGAAAAGGGAGAGAAGATCGCGGAGGCGGTCGACAAGATGGAACCGAAGACGCCGGAGGAGAGACTGGAAGAATTGGTCGAGGAAGCGCTCGGCACGGAAGACGGCGGCGAACTCGAGGAGATCATGGAAGAGCTCGAGGAAGTTGTCGAGGAAGTGACAGAAGAGGTGACCGAAGAACTGGAAGAGGCGTTGCCGGAAAATGCGGAGCTGGCCGAAAACGTGGAACAGGCCGGAAACGCGGAAATGTCGGCCCAAGAGGCCGCTGTTGCGGCTGAGGCGGCGGCAAAGGATGTGGCGGATGCAGAAAAATTGCCGGAAGGCTATCTGCCTTTTGATGTGAGGCTGTAACAGCGAAATGGCGGTAAATCGGCAAAAAGAATTATGTAAACCTCCAAACCGATGCAGGAAAACAATACGGTTTGGGGGCTTTTATTTTTTCAGCGTGTAAAATTGATTGGATTCTGTTATAATGTAAAAAATGATTGGAGGTTAGTCATGTCAAAACAGCAGAGGATCGCAAATTTAATTTCAACAGCACCGGAAAATAAGCTAGATATTATTCTTTCGTTTGTGGAATTTATATTGAGAGAAAACAGGGATATGGATAATATGCTTTTAAGTGAACCGAGCCTTTCTGCGGACTGGATGCTTGAGGAGGAAAATGACGCATGGAAAGATTTATAAAAGGTGATGTCATTGTCCTTCCGTTTCCCTTTACAGATTTAAGTTCTGCAAAGAGAAGACCGGCTGTTGTTTTGTCAGACATTGGAGGCGACGATTTCATTATGTTACAGATTACCTCGAAAAATGTCAGAGACGGCTATGCGATTTCATTATTGTCTACAGACTTTGCTTCCGGTTCGCTTAAGACAGACAGCAATGTACGGCCGAATAAGATTTTTACCTTGAACAAACAGCTTATTTTGTATAAAATTGGACATTTGAACGAAGAAAAAATTGAGGAATGTGTTCGCAGAGTGTGTGATATTGTTCGAAATGGTTAGAAAACAACCCTCCAGACTGCTCTCAAAAACGATGCAGTTTGGAGGGCTTTTATTTTTCCTTGTATTACAGCCTCACAACCTTTGTGGCGATCTTTTCCTGAAACCGGACGTCATGCTCCACGAAGAGAAGTGTCGGACGGTATTCCAAGAGCAGTTTCTCAATCTGCATCCGGGAGAACACGTCGATGTAGTTGAGCGGCTCATCCCAGATATAGAGGTGTGCGGGCGAAAGTAAGCTCGCCGCAATCAGGACCTTTTTCTTCTGTCCCTCCGAATAGTCCTCCATATTTTTCATAAACTGTACCCGCTCAAAATCGAGCTGTCTGAGAATGGAGCAAAACAACGTGTAATCCAGACGCCGTTTTGTACAAAAATCGGAGAGGGAGCCCTTTAACCGGGAGGTATCCTGATTGATATAGGAGATGATCAGGCCGGAGGCTGTCTCGCAGACGCCGGTTTCCGAAACGGGAAGCGTGGCTTCCTCCATTCCCGCTTTTCGGAGGATCAATTTGATCAGTGTGGATTTCCCGCATCCGTTTTTCCCATGCAGGGCAATGCGGTCTCCCTGATGAATGCCGCAGGTCAAACCGGTAAATACAGGATGCGCCGCGTCTTCGTACTGCACGCTGTAGTCACGTATGTTTACCAATGTGTCCTTGTGATGGGAGAGGGGCGTGAGTTTTAAGTCCACAGGCTTTTCCAGATCCTTCAAAAGCCCCTCCTTTTCCACAATCTCCCGGTCAATTCTTTTGGACATCTGTGTGACTCTGCTCTGCATTTTCTTTGTCTTTGCGCCGATATAGGGTCGCATGCCCTTGCCGCGGTCGTGCTCCTTTACAGGATCGAAACCGATCTTGGTGCTCTCGTTTTTATCGGCCCAGTCGGAAGCACGCTTTGCCGCCTTTTTTAACTTTTGTATTTCCGCCAGATGCTTTTCGTTTTCTGCCAGATCGAATTGGTCTTTCCGCTGTTTGTTTTCCCACCAGCTTGTAAAATTGCCGCTTTGCACTTCAATCGTCTGTCGGTTTAACACCAACACATGGTCGACGCAGGCGTCTAACAGATCTCTGTCGTGAGACACCAGGATAAAGCCTTTTTTTGAGGAAAGATAATTCTTTACCGTTTCCCTTGCCTCAAAATCCAGATGGTTTGTGGGCTCGTCGATCAGCAGGAAATCATTTTCATCGGAAAACAATACGGCTAGCAGCAGCTTGGTCTGCTCCCCGAAGCTTAAGGTGCGGTAGGGGCGGTAAAGCAGCTCCGCGCTTTCGCCTAACTGGGAAAGCTCACAGATCACCCGCCATTCTTCGCAGTTTCCCTTGAGCTCCCCGATAAAGGAAGAGGCGGGAAGTTCCCTTTGCGCTTCTGTGACCGGATAGGGAAAGTAGTCGAATGCGGCGGAAGCGGCAATGGAGCCTTGGTAGGTATATTTGCCCAAAAGAAGATTCAAAAAAGTGGTTTTTCCTTTGCCGTTTCGCCCGATGAATCCCAGCTTCCAGTCGGTATCAATGGAAAAAGACGCATTCTCGAAGACGGCGTCAAAGCTGCCCTCGTAGGAAAATGTCAGGTTATTTACGCTGATTTGTGACATATATGCCTCCTTTCTGCGGTTCTTTTACAAGCAGGGAGAATAGGATATTCCCGTAAATAAAAAAAGAACCGTCCGCCGCCAAACAGTTCCATTACATACTCTAACCTCATATGGGAGTGATGCCACAGGTATCACCGGCAAAATTATGCACACAAAAAGAGAGGTTAGAGAACATAATCCACTTTTGGCTTCAAACTATTGGATTATGGGCATTTCTGAGAATAGAGAAAAAGTTTTACAACTTTTTTACAACTTTTCAAATTAAGCCCCAATATGATATTAAAATAGCATACTATATCATACATAAAAAAGCGATATATTTTTTTGATGTCATCTATATTATAGTAAGGAAGGTGAAATACCTTGGCTTGCAGAGCAGAAACTATTCTCATATGGCTTTTGCGAACTCCTCTATGGCAACGAAGACGGTTTTTAGATATATTAAGCAAAAGCATACATTTTGGCTCTGCACATTAAATTTATCATAGTAATCACCTTTCTCCTTTTATAAAATGAAAAATTTGTTTGTTAAAGAAGAAGCAGCCTTGCCTTAGGACTGCTTTTTCTTATTGACGGGATATTCTTTCATTACTTTTTTCTGATTTCTTTAAGTTCCAGTTTTAGCCCACACATTTCGTTGATCAGGTTGTAGTCGATACCAGCATCAATCCATCTACACAAATCTCTATATAAAATATGATTTCCGCCCAAAATATCACAAAAGAGTAACATAGGGCCTTTGATGGAATACCCATGCAGATTCATAAATTTCTCTATCTCATCGGATGATGGAATAGTCAGGTAAAATGCAAGTTGAAGATAAAAATCAAATTTATCAGGCAGAGTTCCTTTTGTATAACGTTTCCAGTTCTTCCTGTCTATTCCTTTTCCCTGTAGATAGTTGCTTGCAAGGATTTTTTTATAACCGTCAAAGGAAAAGTAGTCAGCGCAGTGTATCTTGTTTTTGGTATTGCCATAAATATTATCAAGAGTCCCTGTCAGATACTTGATTTTTTTGGCGGGATCTAAGTTCTGCAATTTTTCATTATCAATGATCTTCATGCCGTTTAACGGTAGGGAGGTAAAATTATATGTCGCATAGAACTTACTGCGGGCAGCAGCAAGTTCAGTGATCCTGTTAATATAGACCATTTGGTGTTTTTCGGCATCAGCTACAAGCGGGTTATTCCATAGACTTCCCTGTGAAGAAGGGTCTTTATATAAATCTTTGTATAGTTCTTTATAATGCTGTAGGGCAGCACACCTTTTACCAGCAATTTTACTGTCTTCATGGTTGATTTCTTGCGGTTCTGCCTGTTTTACCATATAGGCATAGACAGGCATTACATCCCTTTCGTGTATTTCCTGTATAGAGGGACCAGCGACGTCCATAACAACCCTGTCAAGTGGGTTACGGGAATCTACGCTGATCCATACGCCGTCAAAGGTAAAAGGCATAGAAGAGTAGCGGTAGGCTTCTCTTGCCGTGGCAAATTCTTCCTGCTCCATGATACCTGAATTGGTAAATTCATTTATTGTGTTCTGAAATGATTCAAAATCTCCGTTAATCAAGGAATCAAAGACAGAAGTATTCAGTGTTTCAATTTCGTCATATAGTTGTTTGTATGATAGCTTATCTTTCATTATGTAGGGTTCCTTTCTGGAATGGGGATGGATTGATATATGATTCTGTAAAGATTATAACAATAATAGAAACATAAAGAAAGCTAAAACAACGTGGCAGAAAATTGCCGCACAGATGTTGTAGAATACCTGTAAGGAAATATGTAATAAATGATAGGAACTAGAGGAATCTGATTCCTATTTTCTTTTGGAAAATACGAAAATTATATTTTTATCTGCGGAATCTAAAATATAGAGAAAAAATATATGCAACTAAGTTGATAGTAGGTAATGGAAGGAGAGATAAGTAATGAAAAATGGAAAATTTGATGTAGGGACAATTATTAAAGGAAAAGGCTTAAAGGGAGAAATACTCTGTAAAGTAATTTCGGAAGATATGGTAATGCGGGGATTCCAATATAAGATGGGTATGAATGAAGATGTGCAACCTATGGCTACGAAAGGAAGTTGTGCGGCAGGACTGCATTTCTGCTTTATACAGAATGTTTGTGAATATCTTCCTTATGGAAGCAAACTGGCACTGATCAGTATCCCTGATGACGAGGATGTTTATGTAGACAATAACAAATTTCGTACACACAAGTTGGATATTAAAAGAATAATGCTGTTTGGTGAAGTTGAAACTTGGATGTACTTATGTAAAAATGGAGCAGATGTCACCGCAAGAGATAACAACGCAATTGGATGGGCAAGCGAAAATGGATATTTGGAGGTGGTAAAATATCTGCACGAAAATGGAGCAGATGTCACAGCAGAAGATAACTATGCAGTTAGATATGCGGCCGAAAATGGACATTTGGAGGTAGTAAAATATCTGCATGAAAATGGAGCGGATATTACTGCAAATGACAATTATGTTGTCATATGTGCAGCCGAGAATGGATATCTTGATATAGTAAAATATTTGCATGAAAATGGAGCAGATGTCACAGCAGGTAATAACTATGCAGTTAGATGGGCAGCAAGAAATGGGTATTTGGAAGTAGTAAAATACCTGTATCAAAATGGAGCGGATATTACAGCCGATAATAACTATGCAGTTAGATGGGCAGCAAAAAATGGACATTTGGAGATAGTGAAATACCTACAGGCAAATATGTAATAAACGACAGGGACTAGAGAAATCTAGTTCCTTTTTTTCGTTTGCATACTTTCAGGATAAACAGAAAAACTGCCTGCGGAGTGCAGACAGTTTGATGAAATGCAAATTTCTGAGGTCATAGATTGGTAACACACACTTATAGATGATACTTTTCTTTCAATGGGTAGTAGATGTAATCTACATGGATATCATTCCAATTTTGTCTTGGAATCCTCATATTCTGGAAAAAGCTGTCCCGTTTGGTGAGACCTGATTTTTCCTGTCGGGAATAATCGTAACCCTGCTCATTTTCTTTATCCCGTAAAGAAAGAATCCTGTCAGTATCCGACATATATACCTGCAGGGTTATCTGTGGGAAAAATCCAAGATATCTTTCCAACATGAGATAGATGCAGATGATGTTCTCATAGATCTTCTTGAGATACATATTGTTGCATTTATCGAATGTACCGATGGTGATATTTTTTCCTGTTGGTTTCCCGATGAAGAAGAATCCTGCGGCCGTCATATTGAAAAGAGAATAGTAGTTCCTTTTGTATTCTTTGGGGGAGGAGATCAGATCCCTTTCTCTTTCCAATCGCTCTTTTATATCCAAATAATCAGAATAATCATCGTCAATCTGATATCCAAGAAAATTTCGCTGGTGGTGGTACAGGTCTGCCGTGATCTTATAGTAATCATTCATAAAATCAGATACACGGGGAAAACCAGAGGCGATAAGCTCTTTGTCTTTGATAGGGAACTTTTCGTACAGGTTTCTGTATAGCTGATAGACTGACATCTGGTTCTCTGTTGTAAAAATAGAGATACAGTAGTCTGTTAAGAAATTTAGCAGATCCTGTAAGGTCAGTTCCATACCAAGCTGCTCCATCAGCGGAACAGCCTGCCTTATGAGGAATTCAGTCCTGTAAATATTGTGCCAGATTTTCCTGTTATTCAGTTTGACAGAGCAGGAATCCCTTGTGCTGCATTCGTGGTACATGGCAAGGGGAAACTTTGTCATAATATAAAGACAGGTCTTGGTATCAGTAGCCTGTTTTTTGATCAACAGACCATTGGAGAGCAGGTCGGCAAACATATCATTTGCCTTGTGCTCACCTATCTGGTAGAAAATCTTTACAAGCGTAATGGCCTGCTTTCTCAGCATAAACCCGCCTCCGAGGTAGAAGAGTATATTTAATATGGGAATATTCCTGTTAAAACATTCTTCCTTTGCCAGCCTGCTTTTGGTTCTGGCAGAGATATTTTCGTTCCTGTACATATGTGATTTCACACTCCTTTTTATCTGTTGGTAAGTCCTTAAAAGGCTTACCTTACATCATAGATAAAAAGGGTGAATTGATAATGGGACAGACAGATAGAGGATTGCAGGATAAAATACGATATTCAAAGAAGGATATAATAAAAGCCCCTCGGATGAGGGGCGGTAGATTGTACTTATTTCCAGAACTTATCCATGTATTCTTGGGCAGTATCTTCAGATAAAGAGAATTTCACCATTAACTGATTTTGAGTTTTGGTGTAGGGAATTTCCATTTCTTGCAAACTCTCAATCAATGCCTGAATACCTTTAATCATTCCTTCTTTTTCAATTTCATCAAATAAAGTACACATGGTAACATCTCCCTTCTTGGATAATGCGTTGTAATCGATCTTACGGTTTGTGGCTTCCAAAGATGAAGAAGATAGCAATATCACAAACTATTTGCACTTCTGATAGTCAATTTCTGTTTCATATGTTCCTGCCAGATAAACGGAAAGTTTGCCATATTCATCAGATACTTTTAATATTCGTACAATCTGATTGTCCTTTGTATCTATACTTATGTATTTGTTTATAGTATCTATTGTATAGATCATATTTTCAAACATTGTAGCGGATAGTATGATATGGCAGTTTAAATCATTCATTGGTTTGACGACAACGGGCATATCAATATATTGCAATCCATTCAGATTAAAGTTGACTCTGTATAGTTGTCCGTCGGTTTTGCCACCAAATCCGCTAAAAGAAATATTGTTCCGCTCAAGTTTTCCACCTAACTTTATAAGCAGGGATTCGCTTTTGGTCCATACTGGAAACAATGCTCCCGTGTCAATTAAGGCACGGCAGCCAGAAAACCATTCCAATCTGGCGATAGGTCTTCTGGCCGACTTATCTAAAGATATATTTAGCTGCATTATACAACACCTGCCATTCCTAATTGCAGGCTGTTATCAGTCGTGTACCAGCCTGTTATGCCGTCTTTGCCATCAATTTGCATTTCAAGCAATTCATCGCAGGTTTTATCAGTATATACAATTTCTGCGGACAACAGCGTTACCCCATCGTTATTCATATATATAGGATTTTTTAATCCTAGCCATTGATTAGGATATTTTATAGCCATTTCTTCACAAGTTAATCTCATAAAATCATCTCCTTTTGGTTGAAATGATGTTTGAATGTTTTGATTTAGTATATTCAGTATACTATCAAATCATCATGGTTTCAAGCGTATCTGGGGGAATAGTGGGAGATCCAGCCTGTACGCTGAATCTCCCTGTATACTTATCCCTTATAATAGAATTCTTCAAAGAGCTTTTCACATTCCTCAGCAGATTTCAGATCGTAATGACCATGATTGAGGCTTCTGTTGAGTTCGTTCCAGCCAGTCCAAAGACCGTAAGTGCCGTCATCTTTTTTGGCCGATACCATAAAGAGATAGGCATCATCTGGATGGCTTGATTTGTTCCTGACCTCCAATACTGTGTATTTGGGAAGGTTCTCTTTAAAGTAGAGTTCTATATGTTCCCTTACTTTGCTTAACTTTATGTTCATAAAATTTTCCTCCTGTTTTCAGATGAAAGGCAGCTTATAAAAAGAATCATGCCTTCGTCAGCTTTTCTCTTTCTTCCTGCTTTTCCTGAAACTTGATTTCCACAGAGCCATACTTTGCCCGTATATAGGACATAGAGGCAGGTTTGGAACTGAATTTGTGGAAGTCATCGAAATGCTTGTACCACATCTGTTTCTGGCTTGCCCAGCGGAAACCAAGCGCTTTCAGTTCTTTTCTGTATGGGTAGCAGTTTGATACCCATATCCAGACGCCAATCACCTCAACAGTAATATCCTTAAATCTGGAAAGCTGCATGATCGCCTCCCTGATCTGGGCATCTTTTTTCCAGTCGTACTGTTGCTTCTGTTTATCCGTGGCTTTGTCGTATGTAGCCTCATGTTCATAGTCGTATTTTAGTTTCTTGAACAGGCGGTCATATTCTGCATTGATCTCTTTGATCGCATCCTCCTGTCCACCGTTATCAGGGTGGTGCTTTACGACAAGCCGCCGATATTCCTTCCGTAGTTCTTTTAATGTCGTGATTTCCTTAAACCATTTCATATGAATCCTCCCGTCATAAGAGTTTTGCTTCTTGGAAACTCAGATAAGAATTATGCCCAATGATGATATGGTCTGCCAGACAGATATTCAGTAATTCTCCGCAGTCCTTTAGCCGTTTTGTCAGTTTCATATCACATTCGCTGGGAACAGGGTTTCCCGAAGGGTGGTTGTGGACAAGGACAATCTGTACGGCGCCGATAAGCGCGGCCCGCAGGAAGACTTCCCTTGGACTGACAAGGCTTGTGCATATGGTTCCTTTGGATATAAGGAACATTCCTAAAATTTTGCAGGAAGTGTTAAGTGCGATCATATAAACATGTTCTTCTGCCAACTCGTCCATATGCAGGAGAGTCTTTAACATTTTGGATATTTCTTCTGGGCCGTTCATTTTTGTGGATTCATAGTTGATACCATTTTCTTTTATTAAGATGGTTCTGGAATCATCTACAATCCTTGTATCATAGAAATTGATCCGCATGGTGTATCCTCCTTAGTATTCTTCTGGCAGTAATACGGTGTAATATTCTTGATCGTGAATGATCCAGAAGTCTGATGTTTTACCATCGGGGTAAACATATTGAAAAGACTGGAAATAATCCGCGTTGTGAGGATATTTCTCCATAATTAGGGAAATGGCGGTGAAAGCTATCTGCACTGCCTCTTTGCCAAAAGTGTTTTGAAACCCTGTAGTCATATATTTTTCTGATATGGAAAAATCATAATCACCTGTGGCTTCCTGCTCATTTATTAATACTTTTCCGCTTAATGACATTGCAATGTCCTCCAATCTGTAAAAAAGGGGATGCACATATAGAAGCTGCATCCCTGAAACAACATTATTCTGTGTCCTGTATAGATTCTTCGGGAGGTTCTTCTGCCTCCGTTTTCTCACTAAATTCTGTCTGCTCAGAAGCAGTATCCTCAGAGGCAGAAGCGAGGCCAGCAATTCCTTTAATGGCTGCACTGTCTGCTTCATCCGCAGGAGGCTCACTTTCTGTCAGACCAGTATCTGTTAAGAGCGTGCTGTCATCTGTCGGGGCAGCTTCCTCAGGATAAGAATCCCCCTCTGTCAGAGCATATTTATCAACAGGAGAATCTTCTTCTGTTAGGGCAGATTCGTCAGCAGGAGCATCTTCCTCTGATAAGGCAGTATCCTGTTCTGCTTTGTCTGTTTCTTCCAGTTCAAAATACTTTATAAGGGAGGCTTCCATGATCTCAATTCTTTTTAAGGTCTTCTCCTTTTTGATACTGCCAGAAGAGCAGTACTGCTTGTACTCTTCATAGCATTCTGCAAAGAAATAGGAAAACCACTGCCTGAAATACATGGGCCCTACACGGTAGAGGTTCTTGAGGGAATCATAACCCTCTCCCATAGCAGTGTCAGTGGCAAGCATGATGATCGGAATATTGATCTTCTTGAGCATCTTGTCCTTTTCAGGGAAAACTTTCTCAAGGTAGTCGATGATGTCATACAGCCTGTTTTTCTGTTCCTCCGAGTAATTGTTCTTAATGGAAGCAGCATACCGCATGATCTCGTCAGCGGAGATAGAAGTAAACTCATAACCTTCATATCTGTTATCCAGAAGCATCATAGCCTGTAAGAGCGTACACATATCATCAGACTTCCTTCTCTGCAAAGCAGAGAACTGGCAGATCTCTGAAAAGAACCTGTCAGACAGGATCGACTTGATGAATTTCGCATTCTCAACACCGCATAAAGGCATTGCTTTCTGCGGTTTGGACAACGGTGTGCTGTTGTTCAGACGGAAGAAGATTTCTTCTATCAGGTCATCGTCCGCATCCTCAAAACCATAAATTGTGAATTTAAAGCGGAGAAGTTCCTGCTGGCACTCGACGTCGAGGTCTGTAAAGTATTTACCGCCTAATTCATAAACAGTATCATCAATGGTGACAGAAGGCGTCTCCGTATCAAGCGGATACCTGCCGTCTATGAAATCGAAGGTGGTGGTCAGCCTCTGTTTCCCGTCAAGGATCGAATAGGAATAATCCTTTTCAGAAATGGCTTCTTTCAGGCAGTAGACAGGAGGAACAGGATAGTTGGCGAGTATACTGTGGATCAGCAGGCTCTTTTTCAGCTTATCCCCGTCCCACTGGCCACTTTGTCTTTGGATTACGTGGTCCATCTGCAGCGTATGCTTTCCGTCATACATGCTCTTTAAGTTTTTTACGGTCCAGCTCAGTGTTGTTTTGATCATAATGGTTTCTCCTTTGCAAAATGAAATATTATGTTTGTAAAATCTGCCTGCATTTACAGGGCTGCATATCAGACCACGGGAATGCCCCACGCAAGGGCACATTCGTGGATCATATCCATGCAGTCCTGTATGACAGATGCAGAGTCAGCATATAAAAGCCTGAGAGTGACATTCCCAGATTCTTCCTGAAAAGAAGACAGATAGGAAAGCCGTTGACTTTCCAGCCTGTTGATGACGCTTTTCAGAAAAGCAGAATCTAGTCTGCTGCTTCTGCCTGTGTCTTTACTGCTGGCGCAGGCTCCGTGTCTGCCGCTGATTCCGCAGCAGTTGTTTCCTGTGCCTGTGAATCCTGTGCTTTGGCCACCCTTGCTTCAAGGAATTCCAGTGAATCAATTACGATCTCATTGGAATAGACCTTTTGGCCGTCCTTTTCGTAGTTGTTGTTTTTCAGCCTTCCGCTTATAAGAAGTTTTGTACCCTTACTGCAATGCTTTTCCACGATCTCAGCGAGCTTACTCCAGCAGGTACATCTGAAAAAGTCTGTGGGATAGTTCCCCTCGTCATCCCTTTTCATGGACATATCGGGGACAGCGAAATTGAATGATGCCCGCGCAACAGGCTCTGCGCCTGCACTGTAAGTTACCTTCGGCTCCTCTGTGAGTCTTCCTGTCAGTGTGATCTTGTTCATGTTCGTACCCGCACATCTATGATGTGCTTATCCTTTCTTGTAAATTTTATTTTGATAAATATTTTCCTGTTAGGGGATAGAACACTGCTTTGCAGACTATAAGACAAATCCCCTGTCTTTGTGGTAGAAGTAAGCCTTAGTGCCTAAAATCTCTTCCTCGTCTACCTGTGTCTCATTTACTTCCTGATTCATTCTGGTAATGGTATTAATGTCAGAATCATCAGGCGTCGGCATCAGCAGGACTTCATGTACGGAAGAAAAGATGACATAGAAACTGCCATGTTCTTCGGCAAAACTTTTAAGCACATCATCAAACAGAACGGTAGCAGCGCCTGCCAGTTTCCTGCTGTTAGTCATAACCCACAGGGGACAGTCGGGTAAATCTTGGGTTACTTCCTCAGGGGCTGTTTCCCGTAGGAGATCACCTATTTTTACCAACTCCACGCCGAACATTTCCCTTGTATTATGTAAGGCGTAGGACAGAAGGGTTTCGTGGTCAGTCCCCCACATATCCAGATGGTTATTGTGTACCAGAAAACTTGCGCTGCCTTCTGTGTGCATTTCAATAGCGCAGCGTATAACAATGGCAAAATCGTCAAGGAACAGTGCATGGGGTACACCCTGCAGCAGTTCCTCATTAGAGTGCCTGTTGATGAGCTGCACATACAGCATGTTTCTGACACGGTCAAAGTCAGTGATCGGCGTAAGGTCAAAATGTTCAGGATGGACGTCCGCCTTGAAATAGGTCTGTAAGATATTGCACACAACATCATCAAGTGGCGTGTCGCTTTCCAGTTCTTCATAAAAAGGCTCAAGATAGATGGTAGGCGTAAATGGTTTACCATCCTGCATGATTATCAGTCCGTCCAGTGTCACATTTGTTTTAAAAACCTTCTGGATGGTGATGTGGAAGCCGTCTCCTAATTTCTTAGAAAGCGCTTCCTGAATCTGTTGTTTCATTGCTTCTTTGTTCATCTGTTTTTCTCCTTTCGGGATAAATGTGGACAAAAAAGCAGACACCTTAGTTTGATGTCTGCCAGTCCCATGTGTTTCAGGCATATGGATGCCTGTGCTGATATAAAATCAGCGGGTTACATTCTTTGTATCTTTTACACCTGCTATCCGCCAAAATAGTTAGGGTTTATATATTGTAGAAAGTTTGGGGGATGAAATAATTGGGAATCAAGATAGGAATGTTTCAATATGATTTCCTATATGGCTGATCAGTTATTTATTGGAATGGCTTTTTTATAATGGTGGTGTATAGAGAAAAGGAAACAGAGTTGTTTGTTTGAAAAGGAGCCTTGCTAAGAGGCGTTCATCCATAATCTATACTTCTTATCAATATATCAGGGTGCTGTTTAGCAACGTTAAAAAGGAGATGTTTCGACAGTTCCATACAGGGTACAGGATACGATGTATCTTGCAGACCTGCCTAACGCCAACTTAGTTGACATCAGGATGCTTTGATTACAGAGTAATGTTACGAGGAAGGTGTTTATATAGGAAAAGTGATAAATAGGAGAAATGATATACAGGGTTCATCGGAATATGATGAAGAGCAAAAACACAAGTTTTTGGGTGGGAATATCTTTTGTGGATGTTCCCACTTTTTATATACATAAAAATATGCATCAGCGAGGAGGTGAAGAGCATGAAAGAACATATCAAGCATTGGTATCCGAAGGATGAACGATTTTTTAAAGTGTTGTCCATAGCAGGAAATGTCAGGCAGGAAGATGCAGCTAAGATAGATATATCAGCAAGCAGGCTTAAAAATATGGAGAAAGACAAGCTGATCGAGAAGGTGACGTATCCATCCAGATATAATAAGAGTCCAAAGAGCAACGTGAGCTATGCGCTGACGAAGAGGGGGAAAGATTTCATTGAGAAAAGATATGGCATAAGCAGATGCCAGAATGCCCATGCTGCGGAGCATAATTGTAAGGTTGCTGAGATTATATGCAGTCTGGATAAGAAAGAGATTGAGACAGTGCAGGCAGAATGGCAGACGAGAGACCAGATGGAGGAAGCCCTAGAACAGATGAGGCAGGAGGGTGATTACGACCAGTATGATTATTATATGGACTTGTGGAAAGCAGGGCTGATCAGCGCTGTGGATGTGGTATACACTTCCGTTAAGACAGGCGAGATAGTGTGCTGTGAGGTTGTGACGAACAGCTATAAGGATTCAGATATACAGGGGAAAGAGTACTGCGGGGAAATACTGCAGATGGAGGTTGAGTATGTGAGGGTGTGAAAAAAGAGGCTTCTTGCAAATAGAGGGGAGAAGAGTGGATCTAAAAAGGCAGTTTATTATCACTGCTTTGGGGTATAAAATAAATGCGAAGATTGCGGGGGTATGAGG
This sequence comes from Lachnospiraceae bacterium UBA7202, assembly GCA_002490705.1. GTDB lineage: Bacteria > Bacillota > Clostridia > Lachnospirales > Lachnospiraceae > UBA3282. Next base: position 1,460 of record DKUO01000059.1, on the reverse strand, counting down.
ATTTTTTTTAAGTAGTGTACATAATGCAAAAAGAAACTGCGGGAAATGAAAAAATATGCTGATGTTTAAGATATGGAGGCTCCATATCCTATTTAAGTTGGAAGAGTGAACTGTTTTAGAAATTGTGTTTCTGTGGGAAACAGTTTATAATTATGTTTACAAATTGGAATACCTAGAGGAATAATCACAAGTGGAGAGTCTGCATATGGGAAGAAATGCTGATAGGAATAAAATGTGTCAATGTGGAAGTGGGAAAAAAGTGAAAAATTGTAAATGTAAATTGAGTATGTTAGATAGGATGTTTCCCGAAGGTAGATTAATTGATTTGGGGAATGGAGCATTTTTTCATGTAATGGGGACATATGATGCTAATCTTTATAGTGAGTTTCAAAACTACGAGGAGAAAAAATATGCACCATTTTATAGTCCTGAACAAATTCGTAGAATAATGAAGCCGTCAACTGCAAAGGATATTTTGCTAAAGAAGCAAGCGGATAGTATTGTGGACAATATTCGTATGGTAAGAGTGTTTTATAATAGATATAATCGTTCAAACAATTGGGATTATGAACATATTATTGACGACTCAATGTTTGCAACGTTTAAAACTTTAATATCAGCAGAAAGTTTCTTTGATAAGATTAAAAATATTCCTTGTGGTATGACATATGACAGTGATCCTAATGGACAGTGTATAAAAACACAATATGGTAATATAATTACTATTTCAGCTATGCTAAAAGAATTTTTGTATTATATGAATTTATTTTATATGGGATTTATGCAGGGAGGAATTCCAAATGATGTAACTAGGCATTCGTTAGTATTGGCAATACGAATAATGCTTCAAAATGAAGCTCTTGATTTTGAACTGGATCCCAGAGGGGAAGTCCCTTCTAAAATAGATAATGAGTTAACTGCTTACACAATGGGTGAGATTTTTTTTGTAATTGCTCATGAGTTTTCACACAGCATATTAGGTCATTTAGATAGCAAAAATGTAATAGCGGCAGAAGATAATTATGTGTACTATAATAAAAGCCAATTGCAAGAATTTGAAGCTGATATAAATGCTATATATATTTTAAAATCCATTATGGATGAAGGAAATGCTGTTGGTCATGCTATAAATTTTTTTATGGCAATTGATTTATATGAGCAGGTAAAAGAACAAATTTCACCGAGTATAGGACACATAAGAACACATCCAGATTCAATGGATAGGATTAGACATTTACTAGAGGAATTTCCTACTTCGGAGTTTAATTTGGAAAACTTGATTTCTATGAACAATTCAATTAAAAACATTCTAATGAATTTGGTTAGCACACAATATGATTTATTTGAAATGTATGGGTCTGTTTATTTGGGAGAATGGCACAAGATTAATAAAATTGATAGGGTTGATTATTAATATTTTTGTAAATTAGAATATCATAATGAAATTTGTGGGTACGATA
>DKUO01000052.1:558-7834 GCA_002490705.1 Lachnospiraceae bacterium UBA7202 | reverse complement strand
GCTTGACCATGGAGCCCCAACGACGATATGATATCATACTCCCGACTGTTTGGCAAGGAATTTTCCTATCTTTTTGCTTTCTCATCCCACACCGGCACATCTATTCCCGCAATTTCAGAAGTGAAGGGCGTACCGTCTTTCTTTTCAAAATGTTTCGTAGCACGTTTCACATAGGAAAAGCCAAGGTACAGAAGCGGTATATTGCAGTACGCAATCAGGATATTGGCAAAATCCGAAAGATCCCACAAAGAGCCCAGATCCATCCCCGCAATACTGGTCAGCACACCGAAGGACACCACCACCATACAGAGAATACGGATCACCAGCAGGAAGGACTTTTTCGATGAAATCCGGCTGGCACAGATCTCCGTAAAGGAGATAAAACCCAGCAGGCAGGTAAACGCAAACAGGCCGAAGCATACGGAAATCAACAGGGAAACCATGCTGTTAAATGTCGTTCCAGGCGTAAGCTCCGTCGCAGAGGCCAGATATTTCGGCAGTTTTCCCAAATCGAACCAAGCCGCAGAGGCGTCGGTCTGCCAGACACGTCCCATGATGACCACAAAACCGGTCAGCGTACAAATGACAATCGTGTCAAGAAATACGCCGATGGCCTGCACACATCCCTGGCTGCAGGGATGATCTGCATCCGCAGCCGCGGCGGGCATGGTTATGGTTCCCTGTCCGGCCTCGTTGGACATCAGGCCACGTTTCACACCCTGAATCAGCGCTACGCCAAAAGCGCCGCCGAATACAGCTTCCGGCTTGAACGCCTCCGTAAACACCGCATAGAAAAACCATGGAATGCGGTCAAAATTCACCACAATCAATACCAACACCGTCAACACGTAGATCACGGCCATGATGGGCACCAGAATATCCGTCACCTTCGTCACCTTGCGGATACCGCCCCAGGCAATCACAATCATCGCCACGATCAACACTGCAAAAGCAATCCAGTAAAGCGCAGAATTCGTATCAATGCTGTGTCCCGTAATCACCTCCGCAATCTGTCCCACAGAGGAAACCGCGTTAAAGCCCTGCGCCGGGAAACACAAAAGCGCATAGATAATATACATCACAGACAAAACGACCCCGGCCGCCGCCGATCCCTTCAGGAGCCGCTTCCCGTAAAAGGCAAGGCCGCCCACATACTCGTCGCCCTTTTTCTCCTTAAAAATCTGCGCCATGGTCGACTCCGTATAAGCCGTCGCCATGCCGAAAAAGGCGGAAACCCACATCCAGAACAGCGCTCCCGGCCCGCCGATGGAGATCGCTCCCGTCACGCCCAGAATATTGCCCGGGCCCACCCGCATAGCCGTCGAGAGGAAAAAAGCCGCCAGGGACGAGATCCCGATCTGCGCCGATTTGCTGTCCTTCAGCACCCGTATGCCGTGCCCGAAATAGCGCACCTGAATAAAGCGAAGCTTACAGGTAAAATAAATCCCCGACCCTAAAAGGAGAATAATCGCCAGAGAAAAATTTCCCAGAACCGGAATCGAGCTGTACCACGAAAAGTTCGCTGGAAAATCCCAGAATAAGTCCGAAACCACCTGAATTTTCGCACAGATCGCGTTGATCGCGTCAAACAATGCCTGCATATGTATGTTCCCCCTCTTCCTCAGATATCATAAGTATACTATGCTTCCACGCGAAATACTACAAAAAAAGATCAAAATCCGCCCCAATAACTATCTTCCGCATAATATTTCTCGCAGCTTGCAGGAATTCCGGTCTCCTCCCCTTCTATCCGCACCGCATAGGCGTTTTTTTCTTCCACCGCTTCCCCGTTCTCAAAAATCTTTTCCTGATAACGAATGAGAGTGGCTTCCTCCGGCACGGACAGCTCATCCGGAATCTGGTCCCCGAACAGATTTTCCTGTGTCAGCATACTCTGCATCACAAACTCTCCGTCCACATACCGGTAAATGGCCCAGCTGTAGGAACCATCATCAGCGTTTCCCCAGTCGCGCCGACCGCTCCGCACCAACCGGTGCTCCGCATCCACAGCAGGGTTATCAATGAGGCTGTAGGAAGGGCAGCATTCATACCGTGCGGTTTCCGGATTCCAGGTGTAGGCCGCCTCATAACGCCACTGTCCGATCTGTCCGAGCCTTCCGGCATCCAGTATCAGATCCTTTGTCCCGTCAAAATTGATATCCTGAAATCTGATCTCGTCTATCCTGTCATATACATAGTTTCTTCCGGTCACCCCGCCATTTTCCTCCGGCTTTATCTCATAAGCCGCAGCGCCGTCCGTAATCCGCAGAACCGGATCCTTCCTTTCCGTCCAGATTCCCGATCCCTCATCCTCACCGTCCGGCAGCTCCGTAAAGCATTCCGCCATCCGGCCCTGATCATATATGCGCTGATAAATATAAGAAGTTCCTTCCCCTTTTACCTCTTCCGGCCAGGAAACCGCCTGATATAAGGCCGGGCAGTCCCCATAAATATCCAGATAAAGGGAAATCCCCGCCGCGTAGGCAAAATCCGTTTTCTGGTCGGCGCATCCCACAATCCGCTCCACTCCGCTGCCTTCCAACGCCTTCTCATCCCGCACACGAATCGCCGTTCCATACAGAGTCACATCTTTCAGGGTACTGATCCCTGCCACATCGTCCAGCCAGAATCCCGGTAATTTTTCCGCCACCTCATCCGAATCCCTGCTGTCCGTATCCCTATTGGAATCCACCAGAATTGCCTCCACTTGGGAATCCTGCAAAAGCTTTAGCAGTGTCTTATATTTTCCTTCCCGATAAGCATGCAGACTCACTCCCTTTATCTGGCGGGGAAACGCTCTTTCCTCCGGCAATGTTCCCGACACATCTGTCATATCTGAATCGTTGGAAAAGCGCAGATCCGTTGTGCCCGTCAGATAGGACAGCGCTCTCGCCGGCATGGTCTTTCCGCTGCTCTCCACATGGACGTTACATTTCAGAAGCGCAAGAGCCTCCAACTCCTCTTCCGGCCACTCCTTTAAGTCTTCCGAAAAAACAACGCTCACATAACAATAGGATTCCGGGGTATCCCAGTCATACCATTCCCGCATCAGAGCAAACTCTTCCCCGCTGTGGATGGTCAGGGAATAGGCCGTCAGTTTTCCCTTCGCCGCCGCAAGTTCTTCCTCGCTGATCTCCCTGTAATCATCTTTGTGATAATAGCTGCAAAGGGATTCCCTGATGGTCTCATTGTCGGGAAGCATGGAAGAACTCCGGCTTTCCGTCTCCTCTACGCTGAATTCTGCGCTGTCCTGCGTTTCTTCCTTCCGGTCAGCTGCCGCCGGATCCTCCATCTCCTTTTCTGTCCCGTTCATCGTCTGCTCACGGGCACAAAAAAAGCAAACTACGGCTACCATAAGTATCTGATATATTCGTCTCCTGTATTTTTCACTCATTTATCATTTCCCCGCCTCAGACTCATCCTGAATCTCGTTTCCCATCTCAGTCTCTTTTTTAATCTCACTCCCGTTTCCTGTTTCGCCCTACGCTTGGACGCAGCTGCAAAAAAGCAGACCACGAGCACCGTATGAGTCTGCTATTTTTTATAAAGCAATAAACTTTGACGTTTACAGATAATTTATAGGAATCACCTTGTCGGAGTTTCGGAGTGTTACCAGTTTGTCGTAAAGGCAAACCACACCTCCTGAACCGCGCTGAATCCCCGGAATTTTTTCCAACAGAGCAAAGGTGTCCGTATCCCGTTTGACCGGATCGGCATGCTTTTTCATCTCTATGGGATGTAGTACGCCGTTTTCCTCGATCAGCAGATCAATCTCGTTCCTATCCTTGTCGCGATAAAAATACAGCGGCGGCTCTAATATACCTTTGTTGTAATAACTCTTGATAATCTCCGAAATAACAAAGCTCTCGAAAAACGCTCCCGCCATTGCGCCATTTTTCAGGACATCGGAAGTATTCCACTTCGTCAGATAAGCGGCAAGACCTGTATCAAGGAAGTAAAGCTTCGGTGTCTTGATCGCCCTCTTTGTGATGTTATTGGAGTAGGGATGAAGCAGATAAACGATGTTGGATGCTACAAGTATGGAAAGCCATCGCTCGGCGGTCGGCTGACTGATGCCTACATCCCGCGCCAAAGATGCCAAATTCAGAAGCTGGCCGGTGGACGCGGCGGCAGCTACCATAAATCTGGTGAATTTCACGGTATCTCCGATTTCAGATAACTCCCGCACATCACGCTCAATGTAGGTACGCACATACGCACCGTAAAACATCTGCCAGTTGAAATCAGGGTTGCTGTACAGCTCCGGCATAGAACCTCTGTGAATTCTTTGCCATACTTCATCATAGGAAATATCGAAAAGCTGACTTTTCCGCTCAGCGAAGTATTCCTCTGTTGGGATAAATGGCGCATGGCATTCAATCCCGTATTCCTCCCGCAGCGAAAAGCCGAGAAGCGTGACAAGACCAATGCGCCCTGCAAGGGATTCACTGATCCCCTTCATCATTTTGAACTGCTGGGAACCACACATGAAAAACTGTCCTTTTTTCCGTTCGCGATCAAGATACAGCTTGATCTGTTCAAAAAGCGCAGGTGCCTTTTGAATTTCATCCACGAATACGGGCGGCGGATTATCCTTAAAAAAGGTGCCGCTTTCCTCTTCGGCTCCGGCGCGGACAATAGGATCATCCAGCGTAACATATCCGACACCGGAGGTAATTTTTTCAAGCATGGTGGTTTTACCTACCTGTCTGGGCCCCGCGACAAGGACGGCTCCAAACATCCGTGACAGTTCCTGTACGATTTTTTCAGCGTGTCTTTTTATATACACAAAGCAACGCCCCTTTCGGCTGATATAATATTTAATATTATTATAGCCGAATTTGACTTAATATCAACCACTTCTGCAAAAAAGTTCGGCCATGTACGGAGTCATTGTTGATCATTCACACCACCCCCGCCGAGTAATATTTCCCTTCCCGGAAAGTATCGGCTTCCTCCGGATCATAAGAAGATTCCTCTACTACACGCTCAATGAGAAAACCATGATTTCCAAGACAATTCAGGTAAGTTGACAGTTTCCAGTTGTGCAGGCGAAAGCTGGCATTTTTCTTCTCATAGTCAATCACCCTCTCATCCACATAAGAACGACCGAGAACATAACGGCCATCCACAGAATCCACGCACTGCATCAATGGATTGTCCCATGAGAAGATGAGCCGTCCTCCAGGTTTGAGATATTCACCAATAAGCTTAATTGTCTTATCCAGATCCGTACTCCACCCCAGCCCATAAATAGAGAATACCAGATCAAAATGACGATGTGGAATGCCCGGATCTATTTCCATGGGTGAAACAAATAATTTTCCCCTTCAATCAGAATCTGCCAGCAGGGTCTCCGCTTTCGCAATGCGATCGCCGGAAATATCCAATCCCCACAATTCTCCGGCCCCCTGCTCCTTCATCCATGACAAAGACTCCCCGCATCCACAGCCGATTTCCAACACCGCCTTACCCCTCACATCTCCAAATAAATGTAGTTGATCCTCTGTGGGCGTATAGGGCCCGTAGTTTGGTAAAAAAGCTCCCGTCCAATCGCTTCTGGTAAGCTCCGTCCAGCCTTGATGATTGACTTCCAGCTGCTCCGCAGCCTTTCTGGGCAGTTCCTGCGCATCCTGAGCTCCTCCGAATAAGCTGTCAATAGAAACGCCAAAATAATCTGCCAATCCGGGCAGCAGAAACAAATCCGGGTTTGCCTTACCCGTTTCCCATTTACTCACCGCCTGTGCAGATATGCCCAATGCATCCGCAAGTTCACCCTGTCCGACCCCATGTTGATGACGCAGTTGTTGAATCGCATTCCCAATATTTAAATTCATGTACGCCCCTCTTTTCTCAATGTTTTGGAAGCTTCCCAAATCGATCATAGCAAATGTTACCATTGCACACAAGAGATTGGGTTTCAACACTATGCAACCTACGGTTGATTTGCAGCAGGGGCACGACCTAACAAAAAAAGACACATAAACTTTAACATTTACGTGTCTTTTCGAGTTAATCACGCAGTGATTTACTCAGCCTCCCCGAGTAGAGCTCGAACCTACAACCCCGCATCACCTATCCGCGCTTTGATGGTACGGATCGCTTGCGAGAGGTCATCTACAGAATAGCTGCTCTCTCCCATCAGGGTCTTCCCGACGTCAAACTGCTGCTTTAAATGCTTTTAATGTCCATCCTAACTCCTCCAACTTTAGACTATCCCATACTTAAAAACAAAATATGTTGTTTCTTTACTGTATAATAAAAAGCTGTTTTTCTTCTTCTGTAAGACTGGCTATCGCAACTCCCTTATTTTTTGCATATTCTCTGATTCCCCTTAAATCTAATTTTACCTTCGGGAGTTCACCCACCATAACCGGTTCTGGCATCGTCTTGATCTGCTCAAAATATCTTTCGTAATCAAATTTCCTCATCCGTCCATTCATAATCATACACCTCCCTTAACTCTGCCGCTTCTTCCTCATAGATCGCGATCTGGTACGGATGCAACATTGCTATATGTTCCGCTTTGAATACTGTGCAGTAATGTTTTACTAAGTCCTCATTCGCCGCATAACCGACAATAACCCCATTATATCCGTATTCCACTGATTTATCTGCCACTATCGCAAACAAATGACCACCGACGCCGGAATATTTAGGATTGTTGCACAGCATCTTATTATTCTGCGGCGCCGTACACATCCACGCTACATATACAGCTTGGAAATCATCATTTCTGCTCAATGCGACCATTCCCTGTATATCTACCGTCCCCTGAACTACAAGTGCATATATTTCATGCTCCTGCACCAATTTCGACCAATCCGTATACCAGCCGTTCTTCTTATTGAATTTCGTTAGAAAACTTTTCCTGCGGATTCTAACTACCTCTGTCTGGACAAAATCTCCTGTCTCATTGTCTTTAAGGCATGGTGTCAAGTCGTCAATCCATACATTTATCATAACTTCACATATCCTTTTCTGCTGTTTTATATATTTATTATACCCTATCGACTATGCCCGTACAATCATAATTATCCGCCATAGCCCTCAGCGCATTGGCCTTCTGCACCCAAGCCATCTGATCAGCCGCTTTCAATGCCTCATCAACCCCCTGCCTTTCCATCATCTGCCTCGTCTTCCAAGATAAGGTTGGGTAGCTTCCGCTTACATGAAAAGTGAGAAATGTAGAAAGCCCGTAAACATATATGTTTACGGGCTTTTCGAGTTAATCACGCAGTGATTTACTCAGCCTCCCCGAGTAGGGCTCGAACCT
>DKUO01000052.1:0-223 GCA_002490705.1 Lachnospiraceae bacterium UBA7202 | reverse complement strand
CTACCATTGAGCTATCGAGGATCATTATGCAGCCTGCCTTATTTTACAGACCGATTTTTATTTTTCCCTTCCTGCCCTTCCGGTATGCATCCGTTACGGCTGCCCTACCATTGAGCTATCGAGGATTGCAATAAATTTGCGAAGTCTCTGCTGTTCTTGAGGTAACATACCCTCAAAACCGAACCTGAATGATCCTTCTTCCTCGGAGAATGCGCCAGCATTC
>DKUO01000027.1 GCA_002490705.1 Lachnospiraceae bacterium UBA7202 | reverse complement strand
GGAGGTCACTTCATAACAGGAGGACAAACAGACTATATGCGGTATTATCATTGTGAAAAATACCCAATCGAGTTCGTGTTGTCAGAAAATCTAGATAAGTGTTTTGCTTCTCATAACCATGTTGGACACTATGTGATCTCGGTAGTCATGCAGGGAACGGCAGAAGTTTATCTGGAAAGCAGAAAATTGGCGTGCCACGAGGGGGATGTGTTTATCGTCCCTCCTTATATGGTGCATTCGGTGTGTCTGAAAAGAAATGCGCGCCTGTTGTCCATGTGTATCGGCACCGCTTTTGTCACGGAGACGGATTTTGAAACAGCAGAGGGCATTATCCGGGAGCTGTTGGAGGGCGCCGCAGAGCAGGGGATTTTTGGAAAAGAGCAGAAAGAAATACTGCTGGCCTCCCTACGGACAGTTTGCCAATCCCAAAATAAGGGAGGGAATAAGTGGAATGCAGATATAAAGCTTCTTGCGGATCAGATTACCAGCCATCCTGAATATGAACTGCCGATAGAAACATTGGCGGCGGAGATTTTTGTCAGCAAATATTATTTTATCAGGAAATTTAAAAGGAGTGTGGGAATGACGCCTCACCGGTTTTGCATCCAAAACCGCATACGGAAAGCGCAGCGTCTTCTGGGTGCGGAAAAGGCGGTCGGCAGGGTTGCGGTGGAAATGGGATTTTATGACCAGAGCCATTTTGACAAGGAGTTTCAAAAGATCGTCGGAATTTCACCGTCGGAGTATCTTACTTCTAAGAGGACGCTGCCGCAGTCTCTATAGGGCAATTTTTTACAAGACAGGCAGACTCCGATCGATATAATGAAAGTGTAAGTAAATTATATTTTTTATCGGAGGTGTCAAAATGGATACGTTTGAACTGTTTAACAGGGGGAAACTGCTTCTGCCGGAAAAAGAGGCTGATTTTGAGGAGATTGCATGGTCGAAGCATCCCACGTTTGAAGGCGTGGAATTAAAGCACATTGTCACGGCAAGGGACACGGATGGGAAATTCAGTTATCACTTGGTACGGATTGCGCCTGATTGCAGGATTGGGAACCATATTCATGAAAACCAGTTGGAGACGCATGAGGTAGTCAAGGGGAGCGGAAGCTGCGTAAATGCAGGCAATGTCCTCTCGTATGAGGCCGGGACAATTTCTATCATGCAGGCCGGCGTGCCGCATGAAGTGACTGCGGGTTCGGAGGGGCTATATTTATTTGCCAAGTTTATGCCCGCTTTATGTTGAATGAAATCAATAGTTTAAGAAATCCTTAAGCCGATTGCACTTCCGACTGGAATATGATAGGTTAAAAGTATCATAATAACTTGTAGTAACGGAGAAAAGGATTGGTGTACGGATGAAGAGTAAGCTGTATTATGCACTGTATTTTTTGTATGTCATTGTCGTGGCTTTTGTGTTATATCTGAACGGCGTATTTACCGGAGAGGAAATTTCGGTCGTAAATCTTACGATCAATGTCGGGTTTTTAATCATCATCGGCATTATTTTTGCGATATCTTCCGTCAGCTTCGGCAGGCTTAACAGGGCGATCTACGATCTGGAAGACGCATCGCTTCGCCTGCAAAAGGACTATAAAGAGGCGGGCGGAAAAAACCTTTGGGGAACGTATAAGGATAACGACAAGCTTTTTGAGGAAAAGGCGTTACAGGAGGCGTTTAACAAATACCGTCTGCGGATCAAAAGCGCGAAGACCAGACGGGGAGCTTCCGCTTCCTGCGATCTGGAAGAGTATATCAATGAGGAACTCTTGGACAAGGCAGGCATGAATTTCTTTAATTCCGGCGTTTCCGGGACGCTGACCGGGCTTGGAATATTAGGAACGTTTCTTGGCCTGTCCATGGGGCTTGGCGCATTCAGCGGGGACGATATCTTTTCGATCTCTGACAATGTGGGTTCCCTGCTTTCGGGTATGAAGGTGGCGTTCCATACTTCGGTATATGGTATTTTTTTCTCCTTGGTGTTCAACGTTGCTTACAGAAGCATTATGTCGGACGCTTACGAGACGCTGCATACGTTTTTAGATGTGTTCCGCCAGACGGCGCAGCCGGTTGCTCTGAAAGAGGATGAAAATACAGCGACGATGCTTGTTTATCAGGCTGGAATGGCGAATTCCCTGAAACAGATGCTCGAATTACTAAAGGGCAATGCGATGGAACAGACGGCGGGTGTGGAGCGTATCGTAGAGAAGTTTACCACACAGATGCAGGTTGCTTTGGACACGGACTTTCAGAAATTGGGAAATGCCTTAAAGTCCGCGGGAGAGTCTCAGGCCGCCAGCGCGAGGGGCGCGGCGGAAATGGTGGAAGCGGTCACGGCCTTGGTGGAGGTAAACCGAGGTGCACAGGAGGCTTTCGTAAGCGTCATGGAAAGGCTGGAAGCGTTTGCGAAGGAGCTTGCGGAGCAGAAGAAAATGCTGGCGGATGCATGCAGCGATATGAGCGATGAGATCAGCAGCCAGATCTATACGTTTGAACAGATGAGGAATCTATATGAGAACTAGACGAAGGAATCGGGAAGCGTTTGCGGAACACAGCTACTGGCAGTCCTATTCGGATATGATGGCGGCGCTTTTGCTGATTTTCATACTCATGATCGCCATCACCCTTGCCATATACCGACAGAAAACGGACGACCTCGATCAGACAAAGCGGGAGCTCAGCACGGCGCAGAGCGAGTTGGATGCGACGATAGCGGATTTGGAACATTCCAAGTCGGAGCTGGAGAAGTCCAATGAGGAACTGGAGTCTTCCCTAGCGGAATTGCAGCAGGCCTACGAGCAGGCGGCTTTGACGCAGGAAGAACTGAATAACGCCTATCTGGAAATCGAGGACGCCAGAGAGGAGCTTACGACGACCAAACAGGAATTGCAGGATATTGTCGGCATTCGCACGGATATCATCGGGGCGCTGCAGTCCGCGTTCAGCAATTCCACGATGAAGGTGGACGCCCAGACAGGCTCCATTACGTTTTCCTCCGATGTGCTTTTCCGCTACAACAGCGCTTCCCTGACGGCGGACAGCAGGGAGTCATTAAAAAATATTATTCCGATGTATCTGGATGTGCTGCTACAGGACCAGTTCCGTGATTATATCGCCGAGATCATCATTGAGGGACACACGGACACGGACGGCGGTTACCAGAGCAATATGGAACTGTCCTATGAGCGCGCCAAGGCTGTGGCGGATTTCTGCCTGAACAAGAGAAACGGACTCAGCGAGACGGAGATTGAACAGTTACAAAAGATTCTTACCGTCAATGGGAAATCGTGGAGCAATCCGGTTTACCAAAAGGACGCGTTCGGTAACGTTACGGAAGAGGTGGATATGCCGGCTTCCAGAAGGGTGGAGATTAAGTTCCGCCTGAAGGAAGATGAAATGATAGAAAAGATGGCCGGGATTTTGGAGTAGGTATCGAACTTGGGAGGAAACGCCGTGCATAAAACGGATCAAGCCATAAGCTTACTAACGCCGCCGGCCTGTACGCCGGACTATAAGACATTGTCTGACGCCTCGATCCACGACTTGGGGTTGGATTATCTCTGCGCGCAGATCACGGAGAAAAAGCAGGAGCAGACGCTGCTGTTATCCATTCTTTCCAAAATGACCGGCAACCCAGAGGTGACGCGCTATCGGAGCGATGTTTTTTCGGATATTTACGGGAACAAAGGGATGCGGGACGAAATGCTGCGCATTCTGGATAAAATCAATTTTTTGCGGGATTACGGAAGTGTCGGCAGGACCTATGAAGAGTCGGCGGGTGTGTGGGATCTCATGCACCGGCTGGATGAATTGAAGGATTATATCCAATGTGTGGAAGCCATTTTCAGGAGTCTTTCGGAGGTGTCGGTGCAGTCGGAAGGGCTGCTTTGCCTAAAAGAGTATATAGACGGCCTGTACCATGATAACGGCTTTTTGGAGTTGAAGAAGGATATTGAGGCTTTGCGGGCGACGACGACGGACCTGCGCAGCGTTACGGTGGGGATCAACCTGAACGAACGGTTTGAAGCGGACGGGATCGGATTGATTTCCATCAATAATAAGTATTTTACCAAGTCCAATATCATTGATCATTTTTGTGAAAAGATAACGACGAGGGATATGGTAAAATCGGATACGGAATGGAAGGAAGAGTATAAGTACCATCCCTTTGCCGGCGAGACATCCAAAATGCCGGAACTCATTTCACGCCGGGGAATCGCGATGGTTCCCGATGGGGATATGATGGAAGAAATTCCGCGGTCAGGGCCTGTGCTTCTGTAAGGGGACTTTGGCGGCCGGGGACGTGGGAGAGCGTGTGATGCGTGCAAAAGGGTTTTATAACCTTAAGCTGGCGGCAGCGGTCGCGGAGAAGCAGGAGACCATCGTAAAGAACGATTTGGACTTTGACCGGGCCCATCTGGTGTATGTCCTGACAGGCGCAAATCGCGGCGGGAAGACTACGGTCACACAGGCCGTGGGCCTTTTGTTTGCGCTTGCCCAGGGCGGTATCTATGTGCCGGCGGATTCCTTTGCGTTCCATCCGGTTGACTGTATTTATACCCATTTTCCGGCAGACGAGGACAAAACCATGGATCTGGGACGTCTGGGGGAAGAGTGCAGGCGGTTTCGCGGGATTTATACCGACAGCACGGCAGACAGCCTTTTGCTGCTCAATGAGACGTTTTCGACGACCTCTTTTGAGGAGGGGTACTTTATCGCGAAGGACGCGGTCAAAGCAATTTTGGAAAAGGGGATTCGGACAATCTACAATACCCATATGCATAAGCTTGCCTTTGATCTGGAGGAATTGAACCGTTCTTACGATTCGGTAAAGGCTGTTTCCCTGATCGTAAAAGCGGACGGGGGTAAGCGCTCTTTTCAGATTGAAATGGCGCCGCCGGAAGGCATATCCTATGCCGGTGATATCGCAAAAAAATACGGGGTGACCTATGAAATGCTGGTGAAGCATTTGGAGTCAACGGATCAATAGGACAAAACAAGCTGCCGGAAGATATTTCTCCCGGCAGCTTATCATTCTCATCATTTTTCGTTATACGATGGCCGCATGAAATCTTTCCTGTGCGGCCTGTTCATCCTGCGGTACGTTTAAGCCGCTGACTTGAAGCTTCTTTCCGGTATCTTCCTGTGCGCTGTCTTGTACAGACGCAGAACCGGCTGTTGATTTCATCATATGACCGGCCTCGCCTAACAGAGCGAATTGGACGCCCATTTCCCGTTCTCTCTGTTTTTGCATGTCGCTCAGTTCGGCCTCTTTTCTCCCGGTATCCGTGCCGCGATAGGAATCCTGCTTGATTTCTCCCTTTAAAATGGCGATACCGTCTTCGGTTTTGGTTACCAGCGTACCCATACGGTCTGCCTGTTTCATGGAAGTGTCCGATGCTACCATGGCCTGCATCTGTTTGTCAGAGAAAGAGGTATCAGCAGTATCATCTTCGTTCTCTTCCTCGGCCTGAGCCGGTGTCTCCTTTTCAATGGCTGCCGCCTCGGTTTCGCTGACAGCCGTCCCGGTTTTGCCGGTCTGCTTACTTTCTGCCTGCGTGCTTTCTACTGTGTTACCGGCGCTTTCACTCTGATTTAAGACCTCTTTCAGGATCACGGTGCCGTCATTGTTTTGGGTTATGACAGTCCCAGGCTGTAAGGGCTGCTTATCATCGGTTGGACGGCTTTCCTTGTCCGCGGTATCTGCGGCTGCCCCTGCCGCCTGTGCGTTCTCTTTTGTCTCGTCGTCTTCTTTTGCAGGGCCCTGCTTTTCCTGTAGTTCAGCCAGCCTGATCTCTCTTTTCTGTGAACGGAGAAGCTCCTCCTGATGCTGTTTCAGCTCCGTATCAAGACTGGACTTTTCTTTCTGGAGTTTCTTTTTCTCGTCGGCCTTTTCATTCAAAGAGAGTTCGTCTTCGGAGGACAGTTTCTGTATCTTCTGTTGTACCTCTGTGATCTCGTTTTGGATGTTTTTGCTCTTGTGATCTTTTAAAGACGCCGAAGTCATCTGTGTGACTGACATACTATTGTTTACTGATGTGACGCCGCCAATTCCCATAGAATCATCTCCTTTCCCCCAATAAAGGATGATGTGTTTTTCCTTTGTTGCTATACTTATCTATATTTTACTATTTTTTGCAGGTAATAATCAAGACCTTTTTGTGATATGTCCGCTTATTTCGTGGGGGAAAAGCGGATTGTTAACCAAAATAATAAAAAGGTTGACAATGAAAGCCGGCCGTGATACGATAATGCCGCGGATCGACTGTAGATTCGAGAGAATGTTTTGTGATTTAGGAGGCGTTTATTATGGATGCGAAAATGACCACACAGGAACAGAAAACGGTGAGAGCGTCGGAGAGAGGAAAGACGTACGATATGGCTTACATAGCCGTCTTCGCAGTGCTGATGGCGATCTGCTCATGGATTTCCATTCCGACCACGATTCCCTTCACTTTGCAGACCTTTGCAGTTTTTCTGGCAGTTACCGTGCTGGGCGGAAAGCGGGGCACGATGTCGGTTCTTGTTTTTGTGCTGCTGGGGGCAGTTGGCGTTCCGGTGTTTGCGGGATTTACCGGCGGGCTGTATGTGATTCTGGGAAACACGGGAGGCTACATTATCGGCTTTGTTTTTGCAGGACTGCTCATGTGGCTGATGGAGCGTCTGTTTGGCAGAAAAATGTGGGTGCAGGCGGTGTCCATGCTGCTTGGCATGGTTACCTATTATGTGTTCGGGACGATATGGTTTATGATTGTCTATATGAGGACCACAGGGCCGGTGGGCCTGACGGCAGTGCTTGGCTGGTGTGTGATTCCCTTTGTGATACCGGATCTGATCAAGGCGGCGCTGGCATTGTTTTTAGGAAACACACTGCGCAAACCCCTTTCGGCAATCATGGGAGAGGCGTGAATATGGAATACAGGATCAGAGCACATCATGGCATGTGCTTTTCCTTTTTTCAGGGGAAGGGCTACAGCGGTGAATTTACGGAAAATATGTGGAAGATGAAAGAAAGACTGGCGCAGAATCCGAAGGTGGCGCTGGTATGCGGGACAGACGATGTGTGCGCACACTGTCCGAATAATCAGGAGGGGGTCTGCAACTCCTCAGACAAGGTGGAAGCGTATGACAGGCAGGTGCTTGCCCTGTGCGGGCTTTCGGAAAACGAAAGTCTCTATTGGGATGCGTTTGCAACGCTGGTGCAGAGACAGATCATTGCGTCTGGCAGGCGGGAGAGCATCTGCGGGGACTGTGAGTGGAATGAACTGTGCAGATAGGCGCGGGACTTCGGAAAACAGACAGTTACATTGACTTTTCCTATAAGAAAAAGTATAATGACTGCATGTGGAAAAATAGTATTTGGAAGAAAAGGGAATATTTGATCTTTGCTTTTTTCTGTCTCGGAACGCTGGTTCTGAGACTGTTCTATATAACGAAGGTAAACGGGCCCTTTGTTTATGCGGATGAGTTCGGATACTGGTCACATGCCGCGCATATGGCAGGACATACATGGGCGGGCGTTATGGACGGCATCGGCTGGTATGCCTTTGGCTATAGCTTTGCGCTCCTGCCGGCGCTTCTTCTGTCCAATCAGATGGCGGTGGCTTATAAAATCGCTGTCCTGATAAACGTGCTCATGTGTCTGTTTGTATACGGACTGGCGTATGCCGCCGCGCGCAGACTTGCTCCCCGGCTTGGCGCATTCGGGCGGGGAATGCTTGCCTTTACGGCGACTTCTTTTACTTCCTATATTTTTTATTCCTATGTCACCATGTGCGAGACGTTGGTCACGCTGCTGGTGTGGCTGGTATTTTATGAAATGATCTCTCTGGAGGAGCGGGAAACATGGTGGAAGGGAGCGGTGCTTGGCGTCACGGCGGGGGTTGCCTATATGGTGCACAACCGTATGATTTCCCTTGTCACCGCCGTATTTTTTTGCATGGTCCTGCTTGTCTTTTTACGGCGTTTGAACTGGAAAACGGCGGTTTGCTGCCTGGCGGCTTGTGCGGGCATGTTTTTTTTGAACAGTCTGTTAAAGACTTATTTTGCCGGGATGGTGGAGCACAATCCGGTCATGGAGGCGCTTGGTTTTACCGTGCGGATGGGACGGGCGAACACGGGGGGCGTGCAGATGCAGAAACTGCTGAATCTGTTTACGCCGGAAGGTTTTTTGCCGTTTTTTTCCAATATTCTCGGACAGGTTTGGGAGTGCCTTTGTGCCACCTATCTGCTGTTTGGGTTGGGGGCAGCATATGCGGTCAGCCGGGTATACCGCAGCGTTAAGGACAGGGAAGGAATTTGTCTGTACCTGTTTCCGCTTGTCTCCGTTCTCTTGTCTGTGGCTGTGACGGCAGTTTTTTTCTATTCGTCGCCGCTTGCTGAGGCGGCGGGAAAGACGCGGATTGACACCTTGTTTTATGCCCGGTATAATGAGTGCTTTCTTGGCCTGTTCCTGCTTTTGGGAATCGGCATGTTTTTCAGGGAAGAACGGGTTGGCTGGAAACTGTTTTTCGGCACGGGAGCGGTCTGTCTGGTTTTGACGGCGGTGATGGCAGGGGTGGTCGGAAACCCGGAGGACAAGTACCTGAATGTGGTTTCGGCCACAGGCATCCACATTTTTCACTGGCTGGGGACATTCAGTGTGGGGAAATGCGCGGTCATTGCGCTGGCCGGAGGAATGGTGTTCGCAGCGCTGCTTCGGGTCAGGCTGCCCTATGGGGCGCAGCGCTGTCTGGCATGTCTGTTTCTGGTGTTTTTATTTGCGACGACGGCGTTACACTGTATGAGAACCTCTATCCGGGGAGAAAACGATTATACGGCCCGCTATGCGGAGCTGTTTACTTATCTGAATGCGCATACCAGGGCAGGGGATGTGGTTTATGTTTGCGATCGGGATAAGATGGCCTATGATGTGCAGACCCGGCTGGTGGACAAGACGGTGGTCAGTGTGGAGCCGGAACAGCTGGTAGAGAAAAAAGCTGCCGGCTATGCAGTGATCCGGGCGGAGGACGTTTCAGAGATTGCCGGGACGCCCTATGAGACCTGTCTGGAAGATGAGGAATATCTGGTGATTTTGGTAGAACAATAAAGGGAGCGGGTTGGAAAGTCAGAGGAGAAAGGCGCCGGAAAGATGAAATTAATCATTCAAATACCATGCTATAACGAAGAGGAGACACTGGAGGTCGCGTTGAATGCCCTCCCCAGACAGATCAAGGGCATTGATGAGATCGAGTACCTGATTATCAATGACGGAAGTAAGGATAAGACGGTGGAGGTAGCCAGAAAGTGGGGCGTACATCATATTGTCAGCTTCCGGAGAAACAAGGGGCTTGCTTACGGCTTTATGGCGGGCATAGACGAGGCCCTGAAGCAGGGGGCGGACGTCATTGTCAATACGGATGCGGACAACCAGTATTGCGGCGATGATATTGAGACATTAGTCACGCCCATACTGGAGGAGCGGGCGGATATTGTGATCGGCGCGCGGCCCATCGACTCGATTTCCCACTTTTCCTTCCTGAAAAAGAAGTTACAGCATTTGGGTTCCTGGTTTGTGCGGGTGGCCTCCAATACGGATATCCCGGATGCGCCCAGCGGTTTTCGGGCTATGTCCAGAGACGCCGCCATGCGTCTGCATGTGATCAACGAGTATACGTATACGCTGGAGACGATTATACAGGCGGGGCGGGAGAAGATGGCCATTATCTCCGTTCCCATACGGACCAACGCAGAGCTGCGGCCATCAAGACTGTTTCACAGTATGGGCTCCTATATTAAGAAGTCGGCTATGACGATCATCCGGGCGTTTATGATGTACATGCCGCTTAAATTTTTCGGCATTATCGGTACGATTCCCTTTACCCTGGGATTCTTGCTGGGCGTCCGGTATCTCTTCCTCTTGGCGGCAGATCCCCACGCGGGGCATGTGCAGTCGTTGATTCTGGCGGCGATTTTGCTCCTGATTGGGGTGCAGACCTATGTGATCGGCCTGCATGCCGATATTATGGCGGCAAACCGGAAGATGATCGAGGAGATCAAGTATCATGTGAAAAAAATGGAGTACGATAAGCAGAGGAACGAAGATTGAAGTCAAAACTATTTGAGAAAAAAGAGGCTTTCCGGTTCGCTTTTTGGGGCGTAGTCACCACACTTACCAACTATTTCAGTTTTTTCCTTTTGCAGAAAGTGATGGCTTATCAGATCGCAAATCTGATCAGCATTATTTTTACAAAGGTATTTGTCTATTATACCAACAAAAGATTTGTGTTTCGGACGAAGACAGACTGGAAGGGACAGATCGGTGAGGTGTTCCGCTATGTGATCGGAAGAGGATTTACCGGCGTCGTCGATTTCTTCGGCCTGATTGTTCTGGTGGATGTGTTCGGCATCGACGGCAGGATCGGCAAAATGATTATGATTGCGGTGATTATGCCGTTAAATTACATTTTGGGCAGGGTGTTTGTCTTTCATAAGGACAAAGATGCTACAGATGCTGCTCCGTCAGACAAGTGATCTCCATCACCCGTTCAATCATCTGGTGTAACAGTCTGCTCTGCTCAGTGTCGGCAGCCTTGTAATACACTTCCTTTCCGGCCCGGCGGCTGACGATCAGGCCGTTACTTTTTAACGGTCTTAAATGATGGGAGACGGCGGGGCTTGACATGTTCAGCATGGCGGAAATATTCAGCACACATTCCTCACAGTGGCACAAAAGCCAGAAGATGCGGATTCTGGTGGGATCGCCGAGCTGTTTAAACACTTCGGAGACAACCTGAAAATCTTCCACGTGATCCAGCTGTTCTCTGATCCATTCGATTTTTTCACCCTCATTGTGACAGTGGGGCAGTTCTCTGTTTTGCATGGTCTTTTCCCTTTCCAAACGCTTTGCTTGTATTATAGGACACTTCGGGCGGGGAAACAAGTGCGGGCGGCAAAGAAAAGTTTCTTGAAAAGAGACTTGACACGGCAGTTAGTTAATACTAATCTATACACGAAAGAAGGAAAAAAGAAGCGAATAAGAGCGATGAAAAAGAAGGAGGCGTCACAGATGGGGACGGTCATTGTACTGGCGATTGTGGCAGGCGCGGTGGCGCTTGCGGTCAGAAGCATGATAAAGGACAAAAAGGCGGGCAAGTCGATTCATTGCGGAGGAGATTGCAGCCGCTGCGGCGGATGCCATTAGAAAATAAGATACAGGCAGAAAAAGGAGGACGGCTTTGGCCGCCCTCCTTTGCATAGGATGGAACAATTTATTGCCGCTTAAACACAGGCATATATTCTATAGGTGCGTCCACGCTTATGGTGCGGCTGCCCTCAAAGAGTTCGCCGGTGGAGGTCAGCATCCATTTTCCGGCAGGAAGATAGACGTCCCGTTTCCACTCGTTCAGATGCAGGATGGGCGCGATCAGATAGTCGCTGCCGAACATATACTGATCCTGCAATTCCCAGCATCTTTCATCCTCCGGAAATTCATAGAACATGGTCCGAAGAAGGGGAGAGCCGTTCTCATGGGCCTGCGCATACAGCCCCTTGATATAATCATGCAGCTCGATGCGGATATCATAGTATTTTTTCATGATGGCATAATTCTCTTCCCCGTAGCTCCACAGTTCGTTGGGCTGACCGGTATGGAGATAGCCGCCGCCCCAGTCTCTGTCGTCGAGAGGCGGGATATTGTAGGGGCCTCTGTCGCCGTGCATACGAAGCACGGGAGAGTACACCGCAAACTGATACCAGCGGATCAGGAGCTGACGGAAATCCGGGTCATTCACATCGTCGGTCATGAAGCCGCCGATATCTGTCGTCCACCAGGGGATGCCCGCGAGGCCCATATTCAGGCCGCATTGGAGCTGGTCGGCAAAGGCTTCAAAGGTGCTGGGCACGTCGCCGGACCAGACCACGTTGCCGTATTTCTGGGAACCGGCCCAGGCACAGCGGAGCAGATTGACTACCGTGCCCCTGTTTTCCTCACTCATGCCGTCAAAGAAGGCGCGGCTGTAAAGCTGGGGATAGAGATTGCTTACGGTGAGGGCAGGGCCGGAAAAATAGCGGTAGTTCTCAAAGTCGTATACGCCGTAGTCGGGCTCGGAGTTATCCAGCCAGAAAGCGTCAATGCCATAGTCGTAATAATTTTTCTTACACACATCCCACACATATTTCCGGGCTTCGGGATTGAAGGGATCAATCTCCACACAGTCGCCCTGATAGTCGTAGGTCTGGGCCGCGCCGCGCTCTGTTTTGATGAGCAGGCCGCGATCCATCATGGGGCCGAAGTTTTCACTCTTGCGGTCCACGGAGGGCCATACCGACACGATTACCTTGATGCCCATGGAATGTAACTCGTCCACCATGGCCTTCGGGTCCGGCCAGTAGGTTTTGTCAAATTTCCAGTCGCCCTGTACGGTCCAGTGGAAGAAGTCGATGACGATCTGGTCGATCTTGATGCCCTCCTTCTGATACTGGCGGGCAACGCTCAAGACCTCATCCTGAGTGCGGTAGCGAAGCTTGCACTGCCACAGTCCCATCAGGTCCTCAGGGAACATCTGGGCCCGTCCCGTGACGGCGGTGTAGTTTTCGAGAATCAGCTTCGGGGTATCGGCAACGGTGATCCAGTAATCCATTTCCTTTGTGGCGCGGGCAGTCCATTCGGTATAGTTCTTGCCGAAGGTCACATGGCCCACGGCGGGATTGTTCCACAAAAAGCCGTAACCCAGGGAAGAGACGGCAAAGGGGACGGAAATCTGGGAGTTGCGCTGGGCAAGCTCCAGCACGCAGCCTTTCAGGTCCAGGCAGTCCTGCTGGTACTGTCCCATGCCGAAAATCTTTTCCTTTTTATCGCTTTCAAATTTGACGTTCAGGCTGTATTCGCTTCCGCCGATCACGCCCTTCCATTCCCGGTTCACTACTTTCAGACACCGGCTTTCCCTTGACAGCGTGCCGTCGTAGTATCTGAAATATTCCCGGAGAATCAGCTTGTGATCGCGGTAGAAAGAAATGACGCCTGCAAAATTGACCACGGCTTTGATCCGGCCGTTTGTGATGGAGGCGATCTCTTTTTTGTCGATGGTGCCGTCGCCGACCCAGTGGTCTTCCTCCTCAATGCTGATCTGTGCGTCGCATTTTTCAACTGTCTCGGTTAAAGCCCAGTCGTTTCCGGTCAATGTGGGCTACATGGAGGCGCGCACGCGCAGGGAATCTTTTCCCCAGGCTTCGATGCGGAGTGTCTCGCCAAGACGTCTGCACACCAGTGCGCCGTTATCTTTTTCAAATTTCATAGGGGTTTCCTCCTTTTTCAAATGATGGTATAGTTGTATAATACTATTATGAGCTGTACTATTCTATTGAAATACTATCCTGTATTGATACTATTATATCATACCGGGAAGGAGAGAAAAGGATGCCGAGCAGAGAGACCCATGAGAACAGACAGCACAGTACCACCGTGCGTCCCTACAGTTATTATGAGTGCCAGATCCCGGAGTTATTCATGAGTGTGCCGATGCATTGGCACAGCGAGTTTGAACTGATTTATGTCTTGCAGGGAAAGGGGGAGTTTATCTGCGGCAGTGAAAAAGTGGAGGCGGGAGAAGGGGAAATTTTTTTGATTCCGCCCAACATGCTGCACGCGGCCTATCCCGTCAGAGAGCAGAATCTTCTTCACTATAATGCGCTGGTATTCAGTCCCGTCATGCTGGGAACCGGCAGCAATGACCGCTGCACCGGCGAGTGTATCAGGCCGCTCATAAACGGTGAGCTGGAGATGCGTGCGGGAATCGGTAAAACAGCGGAACATTACGGGGAACTGAAAACCGCGGTGGAGCAGATTTTTCTTTGCGTGCATGAGGATTCTCCCCGGATGGACCTGCTCTTAAAAAGCGAACTGTTGCGTTTTATCTGGCTTTTGGAAGAAGGCGGGGAGCTTGTTTTTCGGAGTGAGAAAAAGGGGGCGGAGCACGAGACTCTGCGTCCGGCGCTTGAGTATATGGCGCAGAAATTCAGGGAAGATATCACGGTGGAGGAGCTTGCCGGGCTGGTACACCTGAGCGAGAGCCACTTTATGAAGTGTTTCCGCAGGACAGTGGGCATCAGCGCCATGGAGCATCTTTCCAGACTGCGGATCAACGCAGCCTGCGAGGCGCTGTGCGAGAGCGACGCCCGGATTGCGGATATTGCCTTTGCCTGCGGGTACAGCAATCTGTCCAATTTTAACAGGCAGTTTTTGAAGAAGGCGGGCTGTTCGCCAAAGGAGTACAGGATGCGGAATCGGTGAATTTTGCGGTTTGTAAAAAGAACAGTGGAAAAACAGTTACCGGTGTGGTATGATAAGTACGTTGGGACAAAGAGGTCTACAGGGATTTCTTTGTCCCTTTTTGCGCGCATAAGCAGAGTCAGAGGAAGAAAAACGGAGGAACAAAAATGTCTGAGATAAAAGAAGCCTGCGGCGTGGTGGGGATGTACGGCCCGGAAGGGGAGAATGTGGCGGCCGCTCTCTACTACGGGCTGACAGCCCTACAGCACAGGGGACAGGAGGCCTGCGGGATGGCGGTCTCCAGAACCGATAAGGAGCGGGGGAATGTATGCTTTCACAAGGATTTGGGGTTAGTGAGCGAGGTGCTCACAAAAGAGGTTTTGGAGAAGATGGACGGCAACATCGGTCTGGGACATGTGCGCTATTCCACCACAGGGGCGTCTGTGGCGGAGAACGCGCAGCCGTTAGTGCTGTCCTATATTAAGGGGACGCTGGCCCTCGCCCACAACGGCAACTTGATCAATACGCCGGAGTTAAAATGGGAGCTGATTCAAAACGGCGCGATTTTCCACACCACCACGGATTCGGAGGTGATCGCCTTCCACATAGCCAGAGAGCGGGTACATTCCGCCACGGTGGAGGAGGCGGTGTATAAGACGGCTCTGAAAATAAAGGGAGGCTATGCGCTGGTGATTATGAGCCCCCGAAAGCTGATCGGCGTGCGCGACCCTTACGGGTTAAAGCCGTTATGTCTGGGAAAAAGGGAGGACGCCTATGTGCTGGCATCGGAGTCCTGCGCGCTTGTGTCCATGGGAGCGGAATTTGTGCGGGATATTCTGCCGGGAGAGGTGGTTACGATTTCCGGCGGGGAGATCCATTCGCAGATGCTGCCGAAAGCGGATCGGTGCGCCCACTGCATCTTTGAGTATATCTATTTTGCCAGACTGGACAGCACTCTGGACGGCGTGAGGGTGTATGACGCGAGGATACGGGCGGGAAAAATGCTGGCACAGGCTTATCCCGTGGCGGCGGATCTGGTGACGGGCGTGCCGGAATCCGGTCTTCCGGCGGCGCAGGGCTACGCACAGGAGAGCGGGATTCCCTTCGGACTGGCGTTTTATAAGAACAGCTACATAGGAAGGACGTTCATCAAGCCGACCCAGACAGAGCGGGAGTCTGCCGTCCGCATGAAGCTGAACGTACTGGAATCGGCGGTCAGGGATAAGAGGATTGTGCTGGTGGATGATTCCATCGTGAGGGGAACTACCATCGCCAACCTGATCCGTCTGTTAAAGGAGGCGGGGGCAAAGGAAGTGCATGTGAGAATCAGCTCGCCGCCCTTTCTCTATCCCTGCTATTTCGGCACGGACGTGCCCTCCAATTCCCAGCTCATAGCCGCGCACAACAGCGAGGAGGCGATTCGGGAAATGATCGGGGCGGATTCCCTCGGTTATATGCGGCGGGAAGATTTGGAAAAGATGGCGGATCAACTGCCCCTGTGCAAAGCCTGCTTCGACGGGGTGTATCCCATGGACTGCGGAGAGGAGCCGCAAAGATCAGAATGGTAGTGGCTCTTCCCCTCTGTGTGGGGGGAGCATTTTGATTTTGTATGAAGCGGCAGAAGGGAGAAAATATTTTTCTTGCATACTTCTTCTGTCTGTGATATCTTTTATTCTATACATAACTAAGGTAGACAGATCATCTGTCTACCGTCTTAAGATTCTTTCCGATTTCAACGGAAACAATCCCTTTTTAGTATGTGACTGAATAAAGGTTTGTGCGTTGTCTGTTTTTAAGTTTCTTTTAGCGGAAATAACTTTGTTATTTTAACTCCTTGTATTCAGTCTGTGATCACTGTATAATGGAGGAAAATGTATGACAAAACGAAATGTAAAAAAATGGTACAGGCATGGAAACTGGTGGCGGAGACTGCGGAGTAATCGCAGATACAGGGATGTGCTTTTCAGGCGTCTCTTTCGGGAAAAAAGAGATCTGCTTGATCTTTATAACGCTTTAAATGGCAGTACATATCAGAACCCCGAGGAACTTGAAGTCGTTACCATGGAGGATGTGATTTTCATGAAAATGAAAAATGATCTGTCCTTTATGATCGGAAATACCTTAAGTCTTTACGAACACCAGAGCACATGGAATCCGAATATGCCGCTACGGGGACTGCTTTACTTTGCCCAACAGTTTGAGGGATTGCTGGCTTCCCGAAAAGATGATATTTACAGTACAAAATGTATAGAATTGCCAACTCCTGTATATATAGTTTTTTATAACGGCAGCGGCATGCAAACTGACAATTTGATGCTTTATCTTTCGGATTCTTTTTCTATGGGACGAGGAGGCGGCTGTTTGGAATGTACCTGCGAAGTTTTAAATATTAATCGCGGTTATAATCAGGCACTTATGGAAAAGTGTCACAGATTGTGGGAGTATTCGGAATTTTCCTCAGAGATTGAGGAAAATATAAAAAAGGGGATGCGCCGGGAAGAGGCGATTCATACAGCCATGGATACCTGTATTGAAAGGGGAATACTGCGGGATATTCTGATGAAGCAAAAGGCGGAGGTGCTGCATATGTTATTAACGGAATATGATGAGAAAAAACATTTTAAGACACTTTTCCGTGAGGGCAAAGAAGAAGGCATAAAAGAAGGCATGGAGATTGGATGGGGAAAAGGCCGGGAAGATATGCTCAGGGAACAGGTACAGAAAAAACTTTCCAAAGGGAAATCTATTTCGGTGATTGCGGAAGAATTGGAAGAGGAGCCGCAAATCATTGAACAGATTGTGTCCGGTTTTTCTTCAAAGTGACAGTGGAAGATTATGGTTAGAAAAAGACACTGGAAACTACAGCGGATAAAACATTACGGTGTTACAATAAATGCCAACACGCCTGTGCCGGTCATATCCACCGCCACATGGTCCGCTCTCTTTTCGGTAACGGTGAGTTCTGACCATGTGTTGGTGGATTCATTGTAGGTGTAAACGTGAATATTTTCCTGGCCTGTGATGCCCGGCATATAGAAGTTTACATTGGCAATGTCGAAAGCTATGTGCGTTTCGATCTTTACCACATTCAGTACGTTTCCGCCCAGAGAGGCGGCAAAATCTTTGGCAGAGTAGACACGGGACAATTCGGGTTTCTGAACCGGAAAAGTTACGTTGGTCTGCCGGCCGTCAAGAATGACGTTTCCGCCCTGCGCAACAGGGGTAACCTGATCCATAGCCCAGATGCCCGTAACGGCGTTTGCCATATACTCGTCAACCAATTTGTCTTCTGCGATAGCGGCAGCGGTGATGGAAGGCTCACCCACATCGGAGGAATCTTCCAGATAATCGGCAACCGGAGCGCCGACCTCTTTCGCCATGACGGGGGTGGAAAATACCATAGCGCCGGCTAACGCAAGTGATGCTGTCCTTGTAATTTTTTTCATTCTGTACATTCTCCCCTTTCATTTTTACCATAACTTCCAGTGTCTTTTTTTGACCATAATCAGGGTCGGATCCTATCCGATTCAAAATGTTTTTCTTACTGTTTGGTATGGCTGTTGCAGGTCGAATTTATGCATCAGTCATCTATCTGGTATTATTTGTTTTGTTAAATCGTGACAATGCTCTCCAAACGGGTATTTGGAACTGACAAATGACATAGCACAAATTCAGAAGTATCTATATAATGGCATCTCTATAATGAGATTCAGTAAAGGAGAGATGTCATTATGGAGATCAAAAAAATCAAAGAAAACGAGCTGAAAATGATTCTTGGCTTTTCCATTCCAAGCATTATCGCTATGCTGTTAGAAACAATCATTACCATAACAGACGGATATTTTACGGGAAACTATGTTGGTGACAATGCACTGGCGGCAATTAACCTTGGACTTCCGATTCTGTATTTCTATCTGGGATCGGGGCTTTGCATCGGAGTGGGCGGTTCGGTAATCAGCGGCAGATTTCTCGGTGCAAAAGAGGAGAAAAAAGCGTCGGCAGTATTTTCACAGACAATGGTAACAGCCACCTTGGTTTGTGTTATCATATCGTTAGTTGTGTTTGCTCTTTTTACACCCATACTCGGAATCTTAAGGGCAGATGGCGAATTGGCGGATTATTTTACAACGTATTATCGGATTATGCTGTTTACTTATCCGCTCATGGTACTCGGAACAATATTGGGAATGTTTATCCGTGTAGACGGGAAACCGCAGATATGCATGTTTGTGAGCATTATCGGATGTATACTGAATGTGATTTTGGATTACATATTTGTAGGCGTCATGGGATTTGGAGTAGCCGGAAGCGCTGTCGGTTCCCTTATTGTACAGCTTTTTACGGTGATGATTCAGTTATGCTATTTTATCACCTCGAAAGCGGTGATTAGGTTCCGAAGGTTTGCATTTGATAAGACGATAAACAGAGAAATGATATTGAATGGATCTTCCGAATTTATCGGTGAGATGGCAAGCGCCATATCCATGTTTGCATTTAACTATGTACTGATGAAGTATGTAGGCGCTGAGGGTGTTGCAGCATTTACGATTCTGGGTTTTGTTGTGTATGGCTACAGCATGGTCTGCATCGGATTCGGGCAGGGAATTACGCCGCTTGTAAGTATCTGTTGGGGAGCAAAAGAGACAGCGACTGCCATGGATATCAGGAAGATAACAAATTGCATTTTGGCTGTAATGGGAATTCTGGTTGCAACAGTCTTTTTTATAATGGGAAAAAGGTATGCGGGACTGTTTGGCTGCGGCAGCAGCGTGGCGGGTATGGTTGCATCGGGATTCAGACTATATGCAGCGACTTTTCTTGTCATGGGATATGATGTGATCAATTCTATGTATTTTACCAGCTGTGGCGATGCAAAGTCGTCCGCATTGATCTCATCGCTCAGGGGAATTGTGCTGCTGCTGGCGTTTACACTGATTCTCCCGGCATTATTAGGAATGACGGGAGTGTGGCTGGCAGCGCCATGTACGGAGATGCTGACAGCAGTTGTTTCGTTATTGTTGATTTCCAGACAGAAACAAAAAATGAAGGAGTAATATGGAAGGAAAAGAAAGTATCACCATACGAAGGGCAGTGATCAACAAGGCAATCAGTTATATTTTTGATCATTTGGATGAGGATATTACCGTGGATGATGTGGCGGATTACTGCGCCTACTCAAAATATCACCTGACCCGGATATTCAAAGAGGATACCGAAGAAGCGCTCTATCAGTTTATCAAAAGAGTGCGCCTGGAACGGAGTGCGTGGCGTCTCAAGGTGGAAAAGGGAAAAAGTATTACAGAAATTGGCGGAGAATATGGGTATTCTTCCTCAAATTTTGCTACAGCATTTAAGAAACATCTTGCTATTTCTCCGGCGGATTACCGCAGGAACAGCGAACA
Organism: Lachnospiraceae bacterium UBA7202; assembly: GCA_002490705.1. GTDB lineage: Bacteria > Bacillota > Clostridia > Lachnospirales > Lachnospiraceae > UBA3282. Next base: position 35,042 of record DKUO01000027.1, on the reverse strand, counting down.
GATGGTGGAGGAGAGTTCTTTTTCCCATGGGATTACCCTGGATGAATTAGAGGATGCGGAAAAAAGAATTACGGTTGAATATTTGGATCGCTTTACGGTCGTTTATGAGCGGAAAAAAGGAAATTATCATAACCTACAGGAAGAATGGTGCAAATTTATTGAAAAGTATAAATACCTCGTAACAGAAGATACACAGTACATTGAGTGTACCATTGATGATCCAACCATAACGGACGAAAATAAGTGTATGTACGAATTGTGTCAGACAATTTCACCGGGGCATCCGCTTTTACAGGAACAGTCAGATATACTGACCCATGATTTTGAAGGCGGAAAGTATGCGGTCTATCATTTTCGGGGATTTCCGCAGTTCTTGTTTATGGTGTATCAGGAAATTTTCTGTAGATGGCTTTCAAGAACGGGGAATCAGTTGGATGACAGACCGATTCTTGATATCTACCGCAAAGTAGAAGAAAATGGATATATGGAGATAGATATCTGCTTTCCTCTGAAGTTTTAGAAAAAGGGATTAAGCATTTGACATACTGCCGTGATGTTCAACGATTTTTGTCATATCCTCCCATTTCTTCTCCATATCCGCCACCAGCTTAAACTGGGTTCTTGCCCGGTCCAGGTTATGGTTTGGCCGATGAATCTTGAAGTAGGTATCCCCCACAAGAAAGTCTGTCAGAAAGCGGATGCCGCACTCGTAGGTCATCAGCTTTGCGCCCATGGGTAAAAGCCTGATTTCAAGCGGTGTAAGACTGCCTGCACAACCGGTAAGAAATCCCTTGGTATAGACCTCGAAGAGGGATAAGTTAAGTCCCACCTTGGACAGATCGGGCTCATCCTCTGCGCCGGTATTCGCGCCGGTGCGGATGGAATCCCCGAAGTCATAGAGGGAGAGCCCCGGCATCACGGTGTCAAGGTCAATGATGCACAGCGCTTTTCTTGTGGTATCGTCAAAGAGAATGTTGTTTAATTTGGTGTCGTTGTGAGTGACCCGCAGGGGCAGCTCCCCCTTTTCCAAAAGATCCGTAAGGACATGCGTATCCGCTTCCCGTTCGAGGGCAAAGCGGATTTCTTCCTGCACCATGGAGGCGCGCCCCACGGCGTCCTCCTCCACGGCCTTTTTGAGATCCTGGAAGCGGGAAGGCGTGTGGTGAAAAAACGGGATGGTCTCATGCAGAGTGTCGGCGGGATAGGAGGCAAGCCGCCTCTGAAAACCGCCGAAGGCCACGGCACAGTCATAGAAATCGCCGGTATTTTCCACTTTTTCCAGACAGAAGGTATGGTCGATAAAGGGGAAAACGCGCCAAAAGTTATGTAAACTATCCTCCAGATAGTTTTCCCCTGTATGGGTTTTTATGACGCTAAGGGTTTCCCGGTTGGGATCGCCGCCGCTCTTACGGATTTCTTCCTGTAGATAGGAGGTGACGTTCGCCACGTTTTCCATAAGGGCAGCGGGATTTTTGAAAATGGAACGGTTCATCCGCTGTAAAATATATTTCTTCTCTGTGCCGTTGTCGTTGCAGACAAGCAGAAAGGTATCGTTGATATGGCCGTTTCCGTAAGGGGTTATTTCCTTTGGCATACCTTCCAGGCAGAAAGCGGCCGCCGCTGCTTTTAAGTTTTCGATATCCGGGGAGTGGGTCATTACAGTTCCTCCTTGTAGGAAATCCATTTTAGCTCCATGGGCTGTAAAGAAAGGCTTGCTTTCAGAACGCCCTCGATATAGAGATCAGTCTTTTTCGGCTCTTTCGTGTTGTTGATCACGGCCAGCATCCCGGTTTTCTCAAAGACGGCGATCTCGGTCTCCACGTCGGAGACATAGTATTTCTTCATTTCCTCTTCCCGGTGGGCTGCATAGTAGATGGCCCGCAGCAGGATACGGCAGTTTTGGGGCGAGTAGGGCAGGCCCGCGAAATAGACGCTTCGTCCCCTGCCGTATTCATTGACCACCAGACGGCTGTACTGGCCGTCCATATCAAGAATCTGATAGTGTTCTCCCTGCGCGTAGATGCGGCTCTTTCCCTCGCCAAAGTCGATTTCACCCGTCACATCTTCCAGAATGAAATGTTCCCGGTTCAATTCGTTATATTTGTCCGTACTTAAGGAGAAGCCAAGCTCCCGGTCTACGCCCAGCACATCGCTTAACTGGAAGAAACGCCCCTGATACTGGCAGGCAGTAGGTTCGCCAACGCCGATGAAGCCGCCGCCCTCGTCCACGAAGCGGCGCAGGGCGCAGACCAGATCGGGGTCTTTCCAGTTTTCGCCGCCGCTGAATGCGGTGTAGGCGTCTCCGGCGTTGATGATCACCCGGATGGCGGGATCAATGCCCTGCTTCATCTCCTCAAAGGTGATAAATTCCACATCGATCGGCATACCGCTCAAGGCTTCGAGCACGCCCACATAGGAGTAGATTTCCCGATACCAGAGGGCGTGGTGCACCTGATTGGCCATCCAGCGCCGCAGATTGCCCCAGCTGTTTAATACCGCAACCTTGAAGGGGGCGGTGTAGGACTTGGAGCCCTGCATGTGTTCGTGAATCTGCCGGAATTCATTCACAACATGACTAATTTGGTCAATAAAGCCCGGCCATTCGTCTGCCAGTTTCAGGTAGCCGCCGTAGCCGATACGGTCAACAGGGGAGCGCAGGATAGCCCGGCGGGCCTTTAACCAGTTGTCCTTGGCCTCGCCGATGGGGTCGCCGCCCTCGGTGAACACATCCGGGAAGAAATAGGGCAGGAGTCTCCCTTCTGTGTATTTCACCCCTTGGATATCGGAGATCATGCGCAGGGTGACGCCGTCGCCCACGGAGCCCACCACCGCGTCCAGACCGATATTGGCAAAATATTTGCCGAAGGGCTCGGTGCCGATCCAGTGGTCGCCCAAAAACATCATGGCTTCCTTGCCGTAGCTGTGCACGATATCCACCAGCTCCTTCGCAAGCCTGCTCACCTCGATCTGCTGAAATTCCACGAAGTCGAGGAATTCTTTGGAGGGCCTGCGGAAGATGGAGTTGTGGTAGCCTTCGTCTACAATATATTCCGGGCGGAAAGGATAGCCCGCCCATTTTTCAAACTGTTCCAGAATGTAGGGACTGACACTGGCGCTGTAGCCGAACCATTCCACATATTTTTCCCGTTTCTGGTCGTCGAAGGTCAGGGTAAACTGATGGAAAAAGGTGGTGAAGCGCACCACGTCCACCCGCGGATTTTCCTCGCACCAGCGTTTCAGCTTTTCCTTCACATAAGCCTGCGTCTTTGGCTGGCGCACGTCAAAGGTGAGCTGGTGGGGCGCATCCTTCCAGTCGTTGGTGATGAAGTTGTACATGTGCACCGGGTCCCAGATCAGGAAAGCCAGAAAGCTCACGGTGTACTGGTGATAGGGTGTTGTGTCGATCACCACTTCGCCGGCGGCTTCCTCGTAGTGCCAATGGTCCGGGGAAACGATTTCTCCTGTGGTCCGGTCAATCACCTCCCACCAGCGTTTCGGGTCGTCGATGGTGTTGACTTTTAACTGCTGGGTATGGAAGCCCTTCATCAGAGGGATGCGCAGGCTGACGCCCTTTGCGGTCACCCGTTCGCTGATTAAATATTCCTGCTGGATTTCTTCCGGGTTGGCTTCCGCCCAGGCGTTGTCCTTTCTGGTGGTATAGTAGGTGGCGTAGATTTTGGCGTCCTGAGACAGGAGCTCCTCCGGCATATCGGTTCCGTCGCAGTCCCGCAGGGCGTCCGCCCCCAGAAGATTTTTCAGCCGTATGGTTTCCGACACCATATCCACGTCGGTGGGCAGGGTCAGCCGCCCGGTGAGGTTGCAGTCTTTCATAAGATCCTCCCTTCCTGTTTTTCTTACTCTATTAAATTCAGATAACTCAGCGTTCCCTCGGGAAGTCCCGTGCCCTGTTCCAGTAAAGAGATCAATCCCCGTATGGTGTATTCACAGTCTTCCGGTGTGGTGGAGAGAAAGGTGTTGTTCAATTTAACGCCCAGAACGATCAACACAATCTCGGCCAGCGCCTCGGGATAGTCAAAGTGGATTTCGCCCGCTTCAATGCCCTGACTGATGATTTTGGCCAGATTGGGTTTTAACTCTGAGATCAGATAGTTTAAATATTTCTGATGCAGATAGGCCGATTCCTGCTGGGTGATCGTTCGGGCCTTATCGCCGCTCTGCCTCAAAAAAGCTGCTGCGGAACTGCGGCAGGCCTGAAACAGCATTGCCATTCGTGTAAAGGGCGGAATGTCTGTCTGGTCAGCCAGATTTTTGGCGGTTTGCAGGGGCGTTTCGTAATTTCGCCGGATCAGTGCGTCAAGAATCGCTTCCTTGGAGGGAAAGTAATAGTAAATGCTTCCCTTGCCGATGCCGGCCTTGGCAGCGATATCGCTTACGGAGATATTCTGTATGCTCTTGTCCACCATCAGCTGCTGAAGCGCATCTAAAATGAGGTCGTATTTTTTGGTGTCTGCCATGGGGAGTGCCTTTCTGTCAGAAATACTTGCCTTAGCGTAGTTTTTACATTTTACCACAGATTAAAGTCGCGGACAATCACCTGCCGGAAAATAATTTTGAAATAAAATGTTGACCGCCGGTCGACAGTTGTGATATGTTAAGTAGGTAGAGTTCGACTGATGGTCGAAAAATAGAAAAAAGTGGAAAACCATGAGGAGGATGGGAGAGAAATGACATATGCAGATTTTTTCTATGACATCAAGGGACGTTTCATGGGCGCGGATGTGAGCGACATTCACGAGCATCTGGCTTTTGAATTTGACATCGAGGACGAGGAGGCGGGCGGCGCCTTTTATGTGGAAGTAAAGGACGGGCAGCTCAGTGTGGAGCCTTATGAGTATTACGACAGGGACGCCAGATTCATCTGCGCGCCTGAGGTGCTTTTAAAGATTGCCACAGGGGAGATGGACCCGGTGTGGGCGTTCACGACCCAGAAGCTCAAGGTGGAAGGCAACATTGATAAGGCGCTGCGTTTGAAGGAGATCATCGAGGCGAAGCAGAAGGAGATACAGGCGGCGAAACAGAAAGAAAAGAAGGCGAAGAAGAAATGAGAAAAAAATCTGGAAGGAAAGGAACCGGCGTATTAGGAAAAACGGTGGCGGCATTGGGACTTGCGGCGGCGGCCTGCGGCGGGGAGATCGCCTATTTTTACGGGCGCACCATGAAGCGAGGCAGGGCTAAGACCGAGCGCACGATCAAGATGGCGGGCACGGATTGGAGCCAGTACATGCCGCTTATTGAAGAGCGCAAGGCGGCTATGCTTGCAAGGCCCCACAGCGATGTGTGGCAGACTGCATTTGACGGCCTGAAACTGCACGCCACTTATTTCCCGGCGCAGCAGAGTGCGGGGAAGAAAAAGGCGGTGATCTGTTTTCACGGGTACACCAGTCAGGGAATGTCCGACTATATCGGATTGTCGGATTATTATCAGAAGAGAGGCTTTGCCATGCTTCTGCCGGACGCCCGGGCTCACGGCGCAAGCGAGGGAGAGTATATCGGATTCGGCTGCCTTGACAGAAAGGACGCGCTTGTGTGGATCAACTGGGTGATCGGGGAGCTGGGCGAGGAGGCGGAAATCCTTTTGCACGGCACCTCCATGGGGGCGGCTACGCTTCTCATGCTGAGCGGGCTTTCCCTGCCGGAGCAGGTGAAGGGGATTGTGTCCGACTGCGGTTTTACCTCCCCTAAGGAAGTGTTTACCCATGTGCTGCACACGATGTACCATCTTCCGGCGTTTCCGATCATTCCGGGGGCGGATCTGGTGAACCGGCGGCTTGCGGGTTACGGCATGGACGAGTGCAACGCAAAGAGGGAGGTGGAGAAGGCTGATGTGCCGATCCTGTTTATACACGGTTCGGCGGATACCTTCGTGCCCACCGCTATGTGTGAGGAGATCTATGAACACTGCGCATCGCCGAAGAGAAAACTGATCGTGGAGGGAGCGGCCCACGCGGAGAGCTACTATAAAGATATGGAGAGTTATGAGAAGGCATTGACGAAATTTATGGAGGAGACGATGGCATAATGAAAACAAGAAACGGTTATAAAACATATCCGCTGACGGTGGCACAGAAGTTTCATATTTATTATATGGATTTCTGTCCCCAAAAAGAGGTGGTCAATATCGGAACAAGCCTGACCATTGAGTATGAGCTGGATATTGAGGAATTGAAAAGGGCGGTCTATAAGGCCTACGAGCGCTGTGAATCCATGCGTGTGCGCTTTGCTTACGACGAGGAGGAAGAGCAGTGGTATCAGTATCTGGTGGAGAAGGAAGAGCGCGATATCGAATATGTGGATTTCACGGGCAAAACCATGGAGGAGGCTGCCGAGATCATGACGGAGTGGACCAGAGTGCCGTTCCAAAGACAGGACAGCCCCATGAATCGGGTGGTGATGATCAAGACGCCGGACGGCTGTCAGGGGCTCTATGTGCTGGGGGACCACATGTTGATGGACGCCCAGTCCCTGATCTGCTTTTTGCGGGATGTGATTGAGCTTTACTGTAACGTCAAGTTTGAGGGAATTGCCTACCCGTTGGAGATGCGCTCCTTCGTGGAACAGCTGGAGAAGGATCTGGCCTACGAGGCGGGGAGTAAGGCCCAGGCCCGTGACAGAGAATTTTTCCAGAAACTGATCGGAGAGTCGGAGCCCATCTTTAACGGCATACAGGGGCCGGGCCAATTGGAGGAGGCGCGGAAGAAATTCCCCGGGACAAGGGCGGCGTTTTCCGCCACCAAAAATGTGGATTCCGCCCTGGACATTTTCCATTTGGAGGAGGAACCGACCCAGAGGCTGATGCGTTTTTGCGAGGAGCAGCATGTGTCTTTGCAGTGCCTTTTGATTATGGGAATCCGTACCTATCTGCAAAAAATGAATGACAATGACGACGTGTCCATCAACGTGGCTTATGCAAGACGCGCCACGCTGTCAGAGAAAAAGTCCGGCGGCACAAGGATTCACTCGTTCCCGTTTCGGACGATTTTGTCCAAGGAGCAGACCTTCATGGAGGGGATTTTGGCAATCCGAAACGGACAGAATGAAATATTCCGTCATACCAATTACAATCCTGTGGAATATTTTGGTTACAGAAGCAAGCTTTACCATACGCCGCAGGGGGCAACCTACGAGCCCATGTCCCTGACCTATCAGCCCATGACGCTGCGGGAGAAGGGATTGAATCAGCTGGGAGAGGTCAAATATAAGACAAAGTGGTATCCCAACGGGGCGACCACGCAGGCCATGTACCTGACGGTGATGCACCGTCCCGACGACAACGGGCTGGACTTCAATTTTGAACATCAGGTGGCGGCGGTGAGCCGGGAGACGCTGGAACATTTTTACTATTATATGTGTAAGATCATGTTTAAGGGGACGGAAAACCCGAACCTGAAGATCGGTGATATCATAAAGCTGATCTGATGAATGGCGTGAGCCGAACTGTTATAAGTAGAACAAAAGGAGGTTGACATAACATGTTTGATCAATTGGCGGAAATCATTATGAATTATGTGGAAGTGAAGAGGGAGGATATCAAGCCGGAATCCCGGTTTATGGAGGATCTGGGCTTTTCCTCCTTTGACTTCATGAGTATGCTGGGGGAGGTGGAGGACACCTTCGACGTGGAGATCGAGCAGGAGAAGGCGGCAGGCATCCGCACTGTTCAGGAGGCGGTAGACTATTTGGAGGAGATCAACGGATGAACGAATTCAGCAGTACCATAAGAGAAATTCTGGTGAAGGCCTCCGAGGCGTACGGGCCGCAGGATGCGGTCCGCTACAAGGCAAAGCGGGACAAGGGCGGCGGAAAAAAGGAGACGGTGGTGGAGGCAAAAACCTACCGTCAGCTTCGGGAGGACAGCGAGCGCTTTTCGGCGGCTCTGGAAAAGCTGGGCGAGCAGGGAGCGCATGTGGCTATTGTGGGTGACAGCTCCTACGCATGGATCGTGTCCTATTACGGCACGGTAAACAGCGGGAGCGTGGCGGTGCCGCTTGACGCCAATCTTCCCGCGGAGGAGCTGTGCGAACTGGTTGACCGCGCGGATGCAACGGTGCTTGTGTATGACAAGGCGCGGGCGGCCATGGCAGAGATGGCGAAGGAAAAGTGCCCCAAATTGAAGCATCGGATTGCCATGGGGCAGGCGGAGACAGGAGAGGAAATCCCGGAGGGCGCCGTGTTGTTTGAGACGCTTTTGGAAGAGAATGAACCCGGCTTTTCCCACAGCCCGAAGCCGGAGGATCTGGCAACCATCATGTTTACCTCCGGTACAACGGGAAAGAGTAAGGGCGTTATGCTGACCCACAGGAATCTGGCGGAGAACGCCACCGCGCAGGATATGGGCTTTGAACCGGGAATGGTATTGCTTTCGGTGCTGCCTATCCACCATGCCTATTGCCTGAGCATGGACATTTTAAAGGGCACGTCTCTGGGCTCGGTGATCTGCATCAACGATTCCCTTCTCCGGGTGTTAAAGAATATTAAGCTCTTTGAGCCGAATATCATTCTTATGGTGCCCCTTATGATCGAGACGTTTGCCAAGAAGCTGGAGGAAACGGACTGGCTGCCTGCACCGATCATAAAAGCAAAGGTGTTCGGCAAACAGCTTCACACCATATGCAGCGGCGGCGCGTACTTAAATCCCGATTACCTGAAACGGTTTGAGAAGTATGGGATTACCATTTTGCAGGGGTACGGTATGACGGAGTGTGCGCCTGTGATCAGTTCCAACTGCCCGAACGATAAAAAGGAAGGTTCGATCGGCAAATGTATGCCGAACTGTGAGGTAAAGGTGGTGGACGAAGAGCTGTGGGTGAAGGGCTCAAGCGTCATGCAGGGGTATTATAAAATGCCTGAGGAGACGGCGGAGACGCTGGAGGACGGCTGGCTGAAAACGGGCGATCTCGGCTATGTGGACGAGGACGGCTTCCTCTTCCTCACGGGCAGAAAAAAGAATCTGATTATCACGCCAAACGGGGAAAATGTATCTCCCGAGGAGCTGGAAAATAAGATCGGCAGCGCCCGTCTTGTGCAGGAGGTTCTGGTGCGGGAGAAGGACGGCGTCATTGAGGCGGAGATTTTCCCGGATATGGATTACGCGTCCAAGAAAAAAATCAAGGATGTGGAGGCCGAGATCCGCAGGATCGTCGACGCGTATAATGAAGGCGCGCCCCTCTATAAGCGGGTGACTAACGTCAAGCTGCGGGATACGGAGTTTGAGAAGAATACCACAAAAAAGATTAAGAGATTTTAGGCAACAAAAGACCGCCCTCCGCGATCCGTCGCAGAGAGCGGTCCTTTATAATAGGTCAGATTGTAAAGTCAAAGTTTCTGCCGGGCATGGGAATGGTCGTCTCTTCCTTCACATTGTCCCAGTTAAAGTTTTTGATCTGCTCGAACAGGTCCTCCACACTGTTTGCGGTGACGGTAGCCCGTTTGCTGTGTTCGTAATTATACTTGCCCTGATTGGGATTCTTGTCGGCTTTCTCCGCTTCAGCTTCCTTGGCAGCTTCCTTTTTGTCCTCGCGGATCTTGTCTACGAATTCCCTTGTGCGCTCGCCGGCTTTCTCGAGTTCTGCGAAGTAGGATACCTGTCCGTCTTTACCGATGTTTACGCCGAGGGTTACGACTTCGTCCTCGCGGCCGGTCTCCTTTAACTCTTCTTTCATTTCGCCGAGTTTGTTGAGGGATTCATCCAAAAGGGAGAGGTTCTGTTTCTTTACCTCGTCGTCGTTTGCCATCCGCTCCAGCTCTTCAGGATCAATCAACACGCTGTAGTCTTTAGAACCACGGGAGAGATAGTCTGCGGCCTCCTCCTCGGTCTCGTATTCAGCGACATAGAAATCCGCATTGTTGTAGGTCTTTTTCAATTCCTGCAAAAGAGCCTTTGCCTTGTCGCTCAACTGTACGGAATCGTTATTTGTCTTTTTTGTGCTGTCCGTTTTCTTGTCGTCAGTCTTAGCAGCTTTTCTGCTCTGCACGGAAGAGGAGTAAAGATTCTTCTGCATTGCGCTGTAACTGCCGACACCGTTCATATTGTTCATGATTTCAGCCCTCCTTAGCTTATCCTGTTCATTTTGTAAATCCGTTTACCTGTCAGAAGGTATGTAAAAACCTTCTCTTGTCATATATATCGCCCTGCGGGAGCATTTTCTTAAGAGGGAAATAGGAAAATAATCCTATTTTTATGGAAAAGAAAAAGGAATAGAAAAGCAGAAAGATTGTATACTAACCCGGTAAAACCGGAAAGAGAAGGGAAAGAGAGGAAACAGGTGAAGGAAAAAGCGGTCAGGGCAGATTTTATGTACTATGTGTGGCTCTTTTTTTTGACAGCGGTCTTCGGCTGGTTGTGGGAAGGCCTGCTCTATCTTGTGAAGGATGAAATGTATGTCAACCGGGGATTTTTGACAGGACCATGGCTTCCGATTTACGGGATGGGCGCGGTCATGCTGGAGATCCTGTTTCACAGATGGCGTGACAGGCCTGCGCTTATTTTTGTTCTGTCCATGCTGCTTTGCACCATATTGGAATATGCGGCTGGATGGTATCTGGAAACCAAGTGGGGGATCAAATGGTGGGATTACAGTGGGGCGCTCTTCAATCTGCATGGCAGGATCTGTCTGGTGAGCAGTCTGCTTTTCGGCGTGGGCGGTATGCTGTTGGTGTGGGTGGCAAGCCCGCTGTTTTATGCTGTGTACAGAAAAATTCCCGTGAAATGCAGGGTGGTTTTGGGAGCGCTTGCCATCGGACTGTTTGTGGCCGACGCCACATACAGCGCGATCATCCCTCATACCGGCGTGGGAATCACTTACCGTTGACAGATCACAAGGCGCTTCTTGACAGGCGCCTTGTTTTTATAGTATAACTTTATATAATAAAATATATTAAAACGATAGGAATACAGAAGAATAGTGGGAAAATTTCAGAACGGGAGAGGGAAGAGGATATGAAGATTTCGACAAAGGGCAGATACGCGCTGAGAATGATGCTGGATCTTGCGATTTACGATACCGGGGAACCGGTGAGAATCCGTGACATCGCGGCCAGACAGGAGATATCGGAGAAATATCTGGAACAGATCATTTCCATTTTAAATAAGGCCGGGTATGTGAAGAGTGTCAGAGGACCGCAGGGCGGGTATCATTTGATGAAGTCGCCGGAGCAGTATACGGTGGGAATGATCCTTCGCCTGACAGAAGGGCCTCTGACGCCCGTAGCCTGTCTGGATGATGAGGCATACAGCTGCGAAAGACGGGAAAACTGCGTTACCCTGCGCCTTTGGCAGATGTTGAATCAGGCGGTCAGCGATGTGGTAGATAAGGTGACGCTGGCGGATCTGGTGGAGTGGCACGAACAGAAGAGTAATAATTATGTCATATAGCTGTCGCAGGGTCAGCACCCTGCGACGCAAGAATTACTGCGTAATTCTTGATGGCATTGCCAAAGATTACAGCTTCTGAGCGGTGTTACAAAAGCCGTGAGAGAAAAAATGAGCATAAAAAATCAGAAAGCACAGATCGGACGCACTGAGCTTTCTGATTTTTTTTATATTTTTTGCAATTCTAAGAATATTCCCGTAAATTCACAAAATTCTGAAAAGGAAGGGCGTTTTTCGTGTATCCGGTGGTGCGGATTTCGATATTTCGACTCTGTTCCTTCTCAAAAGCCTCGTCCAACACTTCGGAAAAGAACTTCTTTGCAAAGGTTTTGGACGGGTTCTGTTTGGACTGGCGATTTTTGTCTTCGGAAGCTAGCTTCCTCACCGGGGTAACCGCCATAACCGCTTCCACATTATAATTCCATTGATTTGCATAGATTGCGGTGATCCCTCCTTGGATTCATATTTGTGCGTTTCGATATGGCCATATCCTTGCTGCACAGCGAACTCCTTGTTCTGTTAAGGATATCGGCATGAATCCTTATTACTTAACCTTATTTTAGCAGTTTTTTTAAAAAAAGGAAAGAAAGAATTCTAAAAAAATACAAAAAAAGTACAAAAATTCTGAAAAAACAAACGCTATCGCGATAAAAGCAGATAAAAAAGAGAAAACGGATAAGAGAATAGGTTGACAAATGACTACCAAAGGAGTATAGTCATAAATAAAAAAGGTAGGCAGATGTCAACCTGTATAGATCGGCAAGACGGAAAACAGATCAGGGCATAGTGTAGAAACGAGGGAACATATGATCAGATTATCGGAAGCGGAATGGAAGGTTATGAATGTGTTGTGGGAGGAGGCGCCCCAGACGATTACGCAGCTGACCCGGCGTTTTCAGGAGACCACGGGATGGACGAAGCACACGATCATGACTTTTTTAAAACGGATGGAGGATAAGGGCGCCGTGTATTATGAGGCGGGCGTGCGGGCAAAACTGTATTATCCGAGGATTGAGAGAAAGGAGGCAGTTTTGCAGGAGACGGAGGAGTTTCTGGAGAGAGTCTTCGACGGTAAAATGGGGCTTATGCTGAATACCATGGTGGAGCAGCGGGCGCTTTCCGAAAAGGAGATCGCCGAGCTCCACGAGATTTTAAGCCGTGCCGAAGCGTCCTGCGGGATTGAAGCGGAAGAGTGGAAGGAGGGGGAGCGGCAGTGATGGCAGCAGTTTTTGAAATCTTGGTTACATCCTCTGTGTTGATTGTGGGTATCTTTGGCCTGCGGAAGCTGACCATGAGAAAAATCAGCATGAGGCTTCGCTACGGATTGTGGCTGCTGGTGGCGGCCCGGCTGCTTATGCCCCTGTCTTTGGGGACAAGCCCCGTCAGCGTGATGAATCTTTTTCAAGATATCCTTCAGGAGAGCGCGATGCAAGGAGGCGCGGGACGGGAACTTTTCCGGCAGGAAAGTAATGTGCTGGGAGCAGGAGAGTCCGGCGCCGCGTATACGGAGACTGCCGGCACAGCGCCTTCTTGGCAAAATCCGGCGCAGGAACCAGCGGGACAGACAGACGAAACGGTATCGGTCCCGGACAAAACGCAGAGCGGATCAGAGGCCGCGCCCGTCGCGAATGCGGAGTCAGAAACGGCCTATGGGAAGAGGAATGTTTGGCAGCCGGTTACTGCGGGAGTATGGCTCTTGGGCGTGCTTTCCGTAAGCGGCTATCTGTTTTGGATGCGGTTTCGTTTCGTGCGCTATCTGCGCAGGAACCGGCGGGAGATTTCCGAAGAGGAGCTTCCGAATGTAATGGGAGAAAAACTGGCGCGGCGCGGTATGCGGGTGTATCGGGTAAAAGGGTTACCCAGTCCCTGTCTGGTGGGACGGCACATTTATATCGGGGAGGAGACGCCCGGCGGGGAACAGGGGATGCTTCACGTTCTGGCCCATGAGTACAGTCACGCTCTGCATGGGGACGGGTTTTGGGCTTTTTTGAGGTGTGCCCTTGCGGCACTCTGGTGGTTTGATCCGCTGGTGTGGGCGGCGGCCTTTGCGGCGAGGCAGGACAGCGACCTCGCCTGCGACGAGGCGGCGGTCAGACTGCTTGGCGAGGGGGAGCGCTTTGCTTACGGAAGGACGCTTCTGGCTCTTTTGCAGGAGGGGACAGGGAAAGCGGAGTGTCCCGGTATGCCGCTCATGTTTTCCGGGAGCGCGCGGGGCGTCAGGGAGCGGATTACGTCGCTTGCCGAGATAAGGAAAGCGGAGGCGGTGGTGCTGGCGGCGGTTCTCTCTCTGGTTTTTCTGATCTGCGGCTGCGCCTTTACGGGAGCGGCGGATCAGAGCGGGGAGGAGATGCCGGACGCAACGGCAGCGGAGAAAAACAGCGCGGATGGACAGAAAACGGAGGAGGCCTCTTCTACCCAGAACCGAACTATGGTTGTGGAGGGGGAAAATGAGGAGTTTACCCGGATACAGGAGGAATATGCCGAACAAGCGGCTTTTGCCAAAGCCCTCGCCGATTATGCTGACAGCGGCCTTTCCGAGGATCGGAGAGTGGATGTGCAGCATTTCTATGAATACAACGCAGGGAAACGGGAGGATGCGCCCGAGGAGGGATGGTATCTGCTCTGCCGTGACGAGGAGGAAGCCATCTCCTGTTACGGACTCTACACAGAAGGGTTTGGCTGCCGGGGCGTGAAGACCCTGATCGGGGAGGACGTAAATGCCTTTGATCTTGTCTGGTATCCCTCCTACATGAATGAGGTCAGCCCAAATATCAGGGTTCTGGAACGGGCGCAGGACGGCAAGCCCAGACGGTTTGTCTGGAAATATGTGGAGGAGGAGAGCGATGTGGTGGAGATCTGGCGGCTTGCCGCAGGTTTCCGGTACGATACCGGTACGGTGGAGTTAAAGGTGCTTCCGCAGGAGGACTATCTTTCATGGGCTGACTGGCATCTGTCTTATGGAATTGACAAGGAGAAGGGACAGGTGCGGGTATATTATGACGGGGCTGCAAATGCGCCGGCGGGAGCGCTTGATATTTCCGGCTATCAGGATTTTGAGGTGGAGGAGGTGGGGATTTGTACGTATGCCGTAGCCTTTAACCTGAACAGTGAAATTTTCGGGGAGGAGGCCGGTGAAGATTTTGAAGGGATTACGATCCAGCTGGTGCCCGGACTCAAACTGAATGGCTATGAGGATCTCTGGAGTTACGGTCTGTCGCCAATCGCGGTACAACTGTTATGGGATGAAGGGGAGGACGGCGGGTTCCGTTTCGGACAGCCAAAGGTGGATGAGCAGTATCAGATTAACTCTCTGACGCAGGAGAGGGAGCTTCAGGAAATTCGGCAGGGAAAAGACCCGGAGAACGGGCAGGATGGAAATGGCGCGGCGGCAAGCGGGCAGGACGGGGACAGCGCAACAGGCGATACGCTGGCGGAGCCGCTTGCATACCCCGGTGTACATCATGAGGTGGCGATCATCTTTTCCAATCCCTGTCCGGATTACGAGCGGATTTCCGATCCCTATGGAGAACGAACCCATCCGGTTACCGGGGAGAAGAGGAGGCACAACGGCGTGGATCTGGCGGCGCCTTCGGGAGCGGATGTACTTGCGGCAGCGGACGGCGCGGTCTACCGGACAGGCTTTGATGCGGAAAACGGTAATTACGTGGTTTTGTGGCACGGGGACAGCGGCCAGATGACGTATTATACCCACTGTAGGGATATTCTGGTTTCCGAGAAAGATAAAGTTTCGGCGGGGGACAAGATCGCTACGGTGGGCCAGACGGGACGGGCTACAGGCCCGCATCTGCACTTTGCAGTAAGCGGTGATGGAGAGTGGCAGGAGCCCGTTTGGGGAGGCGAAAAATAATTTTTTTGAAAGATTTTTGAAAGATACGCGATAAGATTCTTCCTTATTGCGTATTTTTGTGCTATACTCTTTACGATAGTATAGGTATGGCTACACTTGGAAAAGATAGGGGACAGGAAAATACATGAAATATAAGAAGATTAATGACGCCACAGTGCAGTGTATTGTTTCTGCGGATGACATGAGCGAGTATGGGCTTACGTTGTCGGATATCTTCGAGCGCAACGAGAGAGGCGAGGAGTTCTTGCGGGATATCATTGAAAGAGCCCATGAAGAGGTAGGATACCAGATTAACAATGGCAATATCGCCATGCAGATCACGCCGCTTAAGGATAACGGCCTTGTGGTAACCTTTACGGATGAAGGCCCGGCGGCCTTCAAGGAGATGCTACAGAATCTGAAGGAAGTGTTACAGGAATTCAGCGCGGAGTTGGCCGGACAGGAGGAGCGGGCCCGGGTGGCGGCGCAGACGTCCGGAGAGTATGACGAGAACCGCAGAATGTTCGTCTTTGCCTCGATGCACGAGACGATGCAGTACGCGGCCACGATTCCGAATACATATTCCGTGAAGAGCCATCTGTATAAAGAGGGTGAGGACTATTATCTGGTACTGGAGAAGAACCGGCTCTCCTACAAGTCCTTTAACAGGATCAGCGCTCAAGCCGTGGAATTCGGAAATCTGATTGCGGTGTCCGAGGAGCGGATGCAGTATTTGGAGGAGCATGGGGAATGCCTGATCAGGGACCGGGCGGTGAGCAAGCTTCGCAGAATTTACAATGCATAACAGAATCAGTGGAAAGCAGGAAATCAAACAGTGAGCGGTTTACAATGCTGCCATGCCTCAAAAGCTGGCAGCACTTCTTTTGTGGAGGAAAGATGAGTAAAGAAAACAGGAAAAAGAATGAAGAGTTCGACGCATTTTTGGAGAAGGAGATCCTGACGGCCAACCGTTATGACGAAGGGGACGGCGGGGAAAAGGAAGGAAGGCGCTACGAGGACGCAGGAATCGACGGCAGGATTCTGCGGGCAGTCAGGGAGCTTGGCTTTGAGCATATGACGCCTATTCAGGAGCAGGCCATTCCTCTGTTTATGACAGGACAGGATATCATAGGACAGGCCCAGACCGGCACAGGAAAAACGGCGGCTTTCGGCATCCCGATTTTACAGAAGATTGACCCGGAGGACCGCTCTTTGCAGGCGGTGATTTTGTGTCCTACCAGAGAGCTTGCCATGCAGGCGGCGGACGAGCTTCGCAAGTTTGCCAAATATATGAACGGCATCAAGGTGCTGCCGGTCTACGGCGGACAGGAAATTTACAAACAGATCAAGAACTTAAAGACCGGCGTGCAGATTGTGGTCGGAACGCCCGGACGGGTGATGGACCACATGCGCCGGCATACGCTTAAAATGGATCATGTGCATACGGTAGTCCTGGATGAGGCGGACGAGATGTTAAACATGGGTTTCCGGGAGGATATCGAAACCATTTTGAAGGAGATGCCAAAGGAGCGGCAGACAGGGCTTTTTTCGGCCACGATGCCGAAGCCGATTCTGGATATCACAAAGACCTATCAGAAAAATGCGGCTTACGTCAAGATGACGCCCAAGGAAGTTACGATTCCGCTGATCAAGCAGGCATATTATCAGGTGCGAAAGCAGGATAAGGAAGAGGTGCTCTGCCGTCTGCTTGACTATTACATGCCGGGGCGCGCACTGATTTTCTGCAACACCAAGCGAATGGTGGACGAGCTGACGGAACACTTGAAGGCGAGGGGCTATGAGGTGGAGGGTCTCCACGGTGACCTGACGCAGGGACAGAGGGATACGGTGATGAATCTGTTCCGCGGCGGCAAGACTCATATCCTGATTGCCACCGACGTGGCGGCCAGAGGCATTGACGTGAACGACGTGGAGGCGGTCTTTAATTATGACGTGCCCGATGATATTGAATACTACGTGCACCGCATCGGCAGAACCGGACGCGCGGGTAAGACGGGACGCTCCTTTACCCTTGTGGTGGGGAGGGAGGCATATAAAATCCGCGATATCGAGCGGATCTGTCATACGAAGATCAAGGAGCGCAAGGTGCCGAATGCGGCAGATATCATGGCCAGAAAGGCGGAAAAGATTTTGAAGGAAGCCACGGCCGTGATTGAAAACGAGGATATCGGCAGAGCGACAGAATATATTTTGGATGCGGTGGCGCTGGGGCAGTACAGTGCGACGCAGATTGCGGCGGCTTTCATGAAGATGAAGCTGGGAGACGAGATAGAGGATATCCGGGCGGAGAAGTTTTTCTTTGAGAGGAAACCGACGAAGAATGTCCGCGGCGGCAAAGGCGGCTACGGCGCACGAGGAAGCAAAGACGGCAGGGGCGGTTACGATAAAAAGTCCGGCGGCCGAGGCGGTCAAAGCGGCGATAAGAACAGCCGGAGCGGGAGCAAGGGTGGTTTCGGAGGAAAGGATAACCGCGAGAGCGGCGGGAAAAAGAAGAGGGACTATGAACCCCGCTACGGCGGCCTGCGGATTAAGACCAAATGGGATTAAAGCACAAGCTCCTGCCCGTGCTCTTTCAGCCACTTTCGGTGGACGCGGTAATCGGGACAGACGCTTTCCACCAACGCCCAGAATGCCTTTGAGTGATCCATGTGGGTCAGGTGGCACAATTCATGTACTACCACATAATCCAGAACGGCGGGCGGCGCCAGCATGAGCCGCCAGTTGAAGGAGAGCGTGCCTTTGGCGCTACAGCTTCCCCAGCGGGTTTTCTGGTCGCGGATGGTGATACGGTTGAAACTTCCTCCGGTGAAAGTGATAAAATAGGCGGCCCGTTTCGGGAAATATTCCTTTGCGGCGTCGATATAGCGCTTTTCCAAAGCGGCGCGCTGTGTGTCCGTCAGATCGGAAACAGGGCGGCTTTCCAGCTGTTTGACAGCCTTCAGATAATGGGTGATAATCCAGTGCTGTTTGTCCAGTAAAAGACGGCGGACCTGCGCCTCGGAAGTGCCAAAGGGCAGCCGGAGGGTGATTGCTCCCTCAGGGGAGATACTGACAGCGCAGGTTTTACGGCTGCTGTAGACCACCTCATAGGGGAGTTCATATAGTTGGCTTTGGTATTTGATGCGGTAAATATGTTCCATAGCTGTGATTATATAATGAAGGAAAAAGAAAAACAAGCGGCGGGAATGTTGAATAACTTTACACTTTTCCAGAAAACGGATATAATAGGGCTGTAACAATCAGGCAAAAGCATAGATGGAAAGCGGGTGATTGAATGCCAAACGGTGCAGAGATTATAAAAGAAGCATTAAATGATTTTCAGAAGGTTCAAAAACGTATGATGCTGGCAAAGGAAGAGAATGCGGTAAGAACATATGCCGATCTGAAAGATGATTATATTTCACTGAAGGCATTGCTTACAAGTCTTGGTGTTAATCTTGCAGAGGTTGACAAAATAAAAGAGTAAGAAGGAGACAGTAAAGGAGAAACAGTCATGGGAAGAAAGAAACCGGCAGTATTGATGATTTTGGACGGCTACGGCCTCAACGAGAAGACGGAGGGCAACGCGGTTGCACTGGCAAAAACGCCTGTGATGGACAAACTGATGGCGGAATACCCTTTTGTGAAGGGCAATGCCAGCGGCATGGCGGTTGGGCTGCCTGACGGACAGATGGGAAATTCCGAGGTGGGACATTTGAACATGGGCGCGGGCCGCATCGTGTATCAGGAGCTCACCAGAATTACAAAGGAAATTCAGGACGGCACCTTTTTTGAAAATCCGGCTCTGCTGGACGCGGTAAATAATTGTAAAAAGAAGGATTCCTCCCTGCACATGTTCGGGCTTTTGTCCGACGGCGGCGTGCACAGCCACAATACCCACCTCTACGGGTTGTTGGAGCTGGCGAAGAGAAACGGTCTTTCCAAGGTGTATGTTCACGCTTTTCTTGACGGAAGAGATACCCCTCCGGCCAGCGGCAAGGGCTATGTGGAAGAGCTGGAAGCGGAAATGAAAAAGATCGGCGTCGGCGAAGTGGCCACTGTGACGGGTCGTTATTACGCGATGGATCGGGACAATAACTATGACAGAGTGGAGAAGGCTTATCTGGCGCTCACCAAGGGCGAGGGTCTGGAAGCGGAGAGCGGCCCTGCGGGGATTCAGGCGTCCTATGACAGAGACGAGACAGACGAGTTTGTAAAGCCCACGGTGGTGAAGAAAAACGGCGCGCCGGTGGCGACCATCAAGGACGGGGATTCCGTGATCTTCTTTAATTTCCGCCCTGACCGCGCAAGGGAGATTACCAGAAGCTTCTGTGATGACGATTTCAAGGGCTTTGACAGGGGCAAGAGACTGGAGCTGACCTATGTGTGCTTCTCCGACTATGATCCTACGATTTTAAATAAGGAAGTGGCGTTCCACAAAATTTCTGTGACCAACACCTTCGGCGAGTGGCTTGCGGCGCATCAGATGAAGCAGGCGAGGATTGCGGAGACGGAGAAATACGCGCATGTGACCTTTTTCTTCAACGGCGGCGTTGAGGAGCCCAACGAGGGAGAGACGCGTATTCTGGTCAATTCGCCCAAGGATGTGGCAACCTATGACTTAAAGCCCCAGATGAGCGCTTATGAGGTGTGCGACAAGCTGGTGGAGGCCATCAAGTCCGGCACCTACGATGTGATTATCATCAACTTTGCTAACCCGGATATGGTAGGCCATACCGGTGTGCAGGAGGCGGCGATCAAGGCTGTGGAGGCTGTAGACGAGTGCGTGGGCAAGGCGGTTGCGGCCATCAAGGAGGTGGACGGCGTACTGTTCATCTGTGCCGACCACGGCAATGCGGAGCAGCTTGTGGATTATGAGACGGGCGCGCCCTTTACGGCCCACACCACCAACCCGGTGCCCTTTATTCTGGTCAACGCAGACCCCGCCTATAAACTTCGCGAGGGGGGATGCCTTGCGGATATCGTGCCTACCATTATCGAGCTGATGGGGATGGAACAGCCTGCGGAAATGACGGGGAAATCCCTGCTGGTAAAATAAACTAAATTTTTTGGCGGAGGCTTGACATGGCCTCCGTCTTTTTGCATACTAACTGTACCACCACTAATAGTATACTTAATATTGCTGGGGGACGGTTGAAAGAACTGCATTCTTTCAACCACGAGCTTCGCGAACAAAACAGCGGGTTCACGAAGCTCGGCGTGATTTTGCAAATCTGTAGAGAAAGGAGATCACATGATAATCATAGACTATAAAGATACCCGCCCGATTTACGAGCAGGTCGTGGAACGGTTCAAAACTTTGATTTTGAAGGGCGCCATGCAGGCGGACGAGCAGATGCCGTCCGTTCGGAATCTGGCGATGGAATTGTCCATCAATCCCAACACGATTCAGAAGGCCTATGCGGAGCTGGAACGGCAGGACTTCATCTATACCGTGAAGGGCAGGGGAAGTTTTGTGTCGGGAGACGGGAAGCTTGTGGAGACAAGAAAGCGGGAGTGTCTGGAAGAGATTCTGCGGCTTGTGAAAGAGGTGCTGGAGCTTGGCATGACCAAGATGGAATTGACTTTGGAGATTGAGAATTTACAGATGTGAGGAAAGGACTGATTGAAAAATGATTGAGATACATAATCTGACGAAGTATTTTGACGATATCAAAGCCGTCGATGAAGTCAGCGTCACGATTCGGGAGAAAACGGTGTTTGGCCTGATCGGTACAAACGGCGCGGGAAAGAGTACGGTCCTTCGCATGTTGACCGGCGTGCTTAAGCCGGACGGGGGAACGGTGGCGGTGGACAACATGCCTGTGTATGACAATGTGGAGGCGAAGAAAAAGCTGTTTTTTATTGCGGACGAGCCTTACTTTTTCGCCAATGCCAACGCCGGGACGATGGAGCGGTATTACAGCGGTATTTTTGAAGCGTTTAACAGGGAAGAATTCTACCGGTATCTGGAAAAATTTAATCTGGACAGGAACCGGAAGATCAGCACCTTTTCCAAGGGAATGAAAAAGCAGCTGGCATTGCTTTTAGGGATCTGCGCGCACACGAAATATATTTTGTGCGACGAGACCTTCGACGGGTTGGACCCGGTGATGCGGCAGGGGATCAAATCCATCTTTGCAAAGGAGATGGAGGAGCGTGGTCTTACGCCTGTGATCGCCTCCCACAATTTGAGAGAGCTGGAGGATATCTGTGATCATGTGGGGCTGTTACATAAGGGCGGCGTGCTGTTGTCCAAGGATTTGGAGGATATGAAGTGCAATATCCAGAAGGTGCAGTGTGTGTTCTGTTCCGTGGAGGATGAACTGAAAGCGCTGAATGGTCTGGAAGTGTTAAAGAAAGAGCAGAGGGGGTCGCTTTGCACGATCACTGTGCGCAGTACGAGAGAGGAAGTGGAGGCGCGGTTCGCCACGGTAGATACGATCTTTTATGAAGTGCTTCCGCTGTCCTTGGAGGAGATTTTTATCAGTGAGACGGAGGTGGTAGGCTATGACATCAAAAAACTCATTCTGGGATAGTTGTAAGGAAAATCATAAAAGGCGGATCTGGGTGTGGATCGTAGCGGTGCTGTCACAGCTTCTGGTTTACGGCGGCATGACGACGATCTATTTGAGTCGTATTAAAGGATTTTATGAGGACGGCACTTACAGGAACGTGACACAGTATAAGCAGGCCATGTATCAGGCGGCGCGGGATGCGCTGGGCTTTTCCGACAATCTGTATCCGATTATTTTCCTGCTTGCAGCGCTGATCGCCATGCAGGGCTTCTCCTACCTGTATGACAGAAGAAAGGTGGATCTGTACCACAGTGTTCCGGTCTCAAAGAACAGGAGATTCGCGGTTGTCTATGTGAACGGTCTCATCATTTACGTGACGGCCACTCTCATGGGTCTGGCGCTGGGGACGGTGATCGCGATATCGCAGGGGGCGGTGACTCCGGATGTGATGGCGGAGATGGGGCTTGCTTTTTTGTGGAATCTGGCCTTTTTCCTGTTCTTCTACCACCTGATGATGCTGGCGGTGATGCTGACGGGAAACCGGTTTGTGACAATCTGCGTTTTTTTGGTATTTGCTTTTTATGAAATTTGTGTGACTATGCTGCTGGACAGCTTGAAGCGGACCTTTTTTGAGACCTATTCCAGTTATTTTATCGGCTATGAAGAGAAGCTGTCCCCATTTTATGATTATACAGCCAACATCTGGCAGCTTAAGAATGCGGAAAATGCGGCCCAGGCGGCGCGGATGGCCATGCCCCTTGCGGCTAAGTGGTTCGGGATTGCGCTGGTGGTTCTGGCATTTGCATGGTTTGCCTACAAAAAAAGAGCTTCCGAGGCGGCGGGAAAGGCCATCGCCTATCGTTTCCTGGAGCCGGTGATGAAGGTGGCTGTGACGATTCCGGCGGCCTTTGTGATCGGACAGCTGGTGTATGATACTTCCTATCAGAATGAGCTGCTGTTGGTTCTGGGGATGCTGATCGGCGGCCTGATTGTCTGCGCCATCATGGAGGTGGTTTATGATTTCGACATACGAAGCCTCTTTAAACATCTGTTTTCAAGCGCGGTGGCGCTCATCGGCATTCTGGCAATATTTTGCAGTTTTAAATGGGATCTGTTCGGGTATGACAGCTATATTCCGGCGCAAAATAAAGTGGAGAGTATTGCAATTTACCCCAATGGATACTATGATAATTACTGGGATGAAAACGGGAAGTATATCGACAATGCCGAATATCAGAAAGAGACAATGTTTTTGACAGATACGGAGCCTGTTCTCGCTTTGGCAGAGAAGGCGGAGGAGACGGATCCGGAGACAGAAATCACGGATGCGGTGGAGATCCTTTACCGCCTGAAATCCGGCAGGCAGAAAGCCAGAGTGATCCGGGTAAATTACGATGATCCGGAGACGGAGGCGCTTCTTGACCGGATTTTCCGGACAGACGCCTTTCAGAAGGGGATGTTTCAGGGCATGACGGATGAGACTTCCTATGATCAGGTGACCAGAATTACCTATTCAAACGGCGCTGCCAAAACGGTAGTTCCCAAAGAAGAGGCGAAGGGGCTTCGCGATGCATGGATCGGGGATATGAAACAGTTCGGCTTTTCTCTGGTAAGGCATAACCGGCCCTGCGGCGTTATTTTTATGGAATATGGCAGTTCCATGGGATATATCCAGAGACAGTATTATGTGTACGACAGTTTTACCAATACCATCGACTACCTGAAAAAGCAGGAGGCCTATTATCCTGTGGAGCTTCCGGCAGCGGAAGTGGACAGCATCACAGTGACCTGTTATCACAATGAGTTTTTGCAGGATCCGGAAGCGGCATTTCGGGATGATCCCGGATATGCGCTGGACAGAGAAGCGCGGGCGATGCCTGTGAACACGATGTCTGAGGACGTCTATGTGGACTACACGACGCAGGAGACCTTTTACGAGGAGGAACAGATCGCACAGATACTGCAGCACGTCGATCCGAACTATATTGACGCGCCCTGGACTAATTACGGGAATGATACGGATGACCGGAACAATTATTCTCTGGAGGTTGTGTTTAAGAAGGATTCTTCCTATCCCTATGAGAGGGGAAGCTATTACTTTACTTACAGTTTCCGGAATGGCGAGGTGCCGGAGTTCGTGAAGGAGGCAACCGCTTATACGGGCGAAGAGGAGGAGGATCTCAGTCCGGCGGGGGTTGGATGAGGAATACGCGGAAAGGAAACAGAGCGTGAATGATATCAACATGACAACGCCAGTGATACAGGTGAAAAATCTTTATAAGATATACCGGGTCGGGGAGGAGCGGGTGCGGGCGCTAAACGGCGTCAGCTTCTCCATCAGGCGGGGGTGCTTCTGCTCCATTGTGGGCGCCTCCGGCTCCGGGAAATCCACCCTGCTCAACATGCTGGCGGGATTGGAAAAACCCACCAAGGGCGAGATCGTGATTGCGGGAGAGCACATGGAGAAAAAAACCGAGAATCAGCTTGTGGCTTTTCGCAGGGAACACATCGGGTTTATCTTTCAGTCCTTCAACCTGATGGGCACCATGAACGCCATAGAAAATGTGGCGCTTCCGCTGACCTTTCAGGGGATGGATAAAAAGAGCAGAAATAAGAAGGCTGAGGAGATGCTGGATCTGGTGGGGCTGACAAAATACAGAAAACACCGGCCTAACCAGATGTCCGGCGGACAGCAGCAGCGTGTGGGCGTGGCAAGGGCGCTTGTGGTGGAGCCTGAGATTATTTTTGCGGACGAGCCCACGGGAAATTTGGATTCCAACACTTCGGTGGAAGTGATGAACCTGATGCAGCGGGTGGTACGGGAGAAGAACCAGACGTTGGTGATGGTTACTCATGACAATTATCTGGCGGGGTTCGCGGATATGATTCTGCGGATCCGGGATGGAAAGATTTTGGAGATCGAGGACCGCAGCGGCGGAGAGGGCAGGAAAGATGAGGAGAAAAGGAAAGATGCGTAAGAGGACGGCTCGGCATTTGGCGGGCGGATTGGCCGGCCTGTTTTTTGCGTTGGCGGTTTGGGGACAGGCAGCGGAGCAAACTGCACCGGTGGTCTGTGCCGCAGAGCAGCCTGTGCAGGAAACGGGAGAACAGTCGAATCAGGATAAGGAGTCGGTCAGCGAAAATGAAATCAAATATGTGGAACGTTCTTCTGACCGGGTGATCACAGACGACGACCGTTTTGATGCCGACGAGGATCTGCTCTATTACATGCAGAGTCTGGAGGTGCGCTATCATCTGGACGAGAAGGTGATGGAGCAGCTTCACAAGGTGTTTGACAGTGCGGTCTACTATATCGCCAATACAGAAATGTCCCTGACGGAGATGTGGGCTTATGTCTCTTCCGTGAAATCCTCCATGGAATCGGCGGCGGTGGAGAAGGTGAGCCAGACCACCAGCGAGTTTTTGCAGGTGGGCGATAACTGGCAGACGCCCATCGTCAGCTACGGGCAGGGGGTATCCATCGTGCTGCCCATCGTTAATTTCGGGACGGAGGAGTTAAACGACCTGATTGTGGAGCCGGTGACGTCCACGTTGGTGACGGAGTGGCCCTTTGAGCCGGATATGACCAATTATCTGCAGACAGAGCCCTATATTCCGGGCTGTCAGACAAAAGAGCAGGCGATGGCAAACCGCAGGGAATTTACCTTTCACTTTACCACCAGAAGCGATGTGATGAGCGGTTACTATCCGTTAAAATTCCATATTTCCTACACGAAGGCGGGCATCCGCTGTGAGGAACCGGCGGAGCTGACAGTGTATGTGAAGACCATCGGTAAGCCGGGCAGCGGCATTATCGGCGGAAACGGACAGGAGGCTTCCGGCTCCAAGCCCCGTATTGTGGTGACCGGTTTTGAGACCAGTCCGGCTAAGGTGTATGCGGGAGAGACCTTTACCCTGACCATTCATGTGCAGAACACGGCAAACGATACGGCGGTTACCAATGTGCTTTTCGATATGCAGGCCGCGCAGGAGGGCGAGGACAAAACCAATACCTACTCCGCATTTCTGCCGACGTCGGGTTCCAGCTCCGTCTATATGGAGAAGATCGCGCCGGATACCTCGGCGGATATTGTGATTGAAATGACGGCCAAGGCGGATCTGGCGCAGAAGCCCTATGTGCTCGATGTGAATATGAAATATGATGCGGGGACGGTGTTTGATCTGACAGACAAGGCCAGCGTCTCGATCCCGATTTTGCAGGAGAGCCGTTTTGATACCAGTATTCCTGAGGTAGTGCCCGATTCCATTGAAGTGGGCTCCCAGTCCAATGTGATGTTAAGCATTTACAATACGGGAAAGACGACTCTCTACAATGTACAGGTGAAGTTCCTTGCAGATTCCATTGCGGAGGCTTCCGCTTTTGTGGGGAATCTACAGTCCGGCAATACGGGTAACGTGGACGTGATGCTGACAGGCGCGGCGCCTACCATGGACGATGGCATTGTGAAGCTGGAAATCTCCTATGAGGACGAAGCCGGAAATGTGACCACCGCGGAGAAGGAGATCACCCTTTTTGTGACAGAGCCCATGATGGACGATATGATGATGGGCGATGATATGATGATGGGTGACGATATGATGGACGGTGAGGAGGGCGGTAAGCCAAAAACCGGTCTGATTGTGGGAATCGTTGTGGCCGTCATCGCCATAGCGGCGGCAGGACTTGGCGTGTTTTTCAAGATCCGCAAAAAAAGACGCGCGGCGGCGGCTGAGGCGGCAGAGCTTGCGGAGCTGGAAAAAGAATTGAATGAGTAAAAAGCGGGGGAAACATGAAGTTTCTTGATTTGCTGCGGATGAGCAGCGGTAATCTCTGGAAAAGAAAAGTGAGAACGATTCTGACGGTGCTGGGCGTGGTGATCGGCGTGGCTTCCATTGTGGTGATGGTATCTCTTGGATTGGGACTCAGCCGGTCTTTGATGGAGCAGTACGAGTCCTATGGCAGCCTTACCCAGATCGAGGTGAACGAGCCCTGGGGGGATTCCTCCTCGGAGGAGATCAAACGTCTCGATCAGTCTTTAATCAATGAAATTTCGGCGATGGAGCATGTGGAGTCGGTCTATCCCGTGTTACAGACTCAGGCGATTGCCCAATACGGCAGTTATCAAGCCTATTTGCAGATTCAGGGAATACCCCCGGCTGCGTTTGCGGACATGGATATCAAGGTGGGGGAGGGAAGACTTCCGGGAGAGGATCAGACCTTAACCTTTTTTTACGGTTCTCAGGTTTTACAGCAGTTTCAAAGTATCAAAGGAAACGGCGGCAGTTACTGGGATACGGGAATTTTGCCGGACATTGATCTGATGAAGGACCCTATTTTCGTGGTTTTTGATATGGACGCCTACTATGCGGCGGGTACGCCGGATGAAAACGGACAGACGCAGAAGCCGCCGAAGAAGTATCTGATTGAGACCTGCGGTGTGGAGGCGACGCCGGGCGAGGACGAATGGAGCCGGTATGGCTGGCAGACCTATTGCGATATCGGGCAGTTGGAGACGGAGTTAAAGAAGATTTTCAAAAACAAGGTGATTCCGGGGCAGCCTTCCACGAAAACGGGGAAGCCCTACAAAGAGATTTTTTATAATCAGCTTCTGGTGAATGTGGACGATATGGATCATGTGGTTTCCCTGCAAAATAAGCTGCAGGATCTGGGATATGACGCTTACAGCCAGGCGGAATGGGTGGAGTCCGAGCAGAAGACCATGGGCTACATTCAGGCGGTGCTCGGTGGCATCGGCGCGGTGTCGCTCTTTGTGGCGGCCATCGGTATTACCAATACGATGATGATGTCCATCTATGAGAGGACCAAGGAGATCGGCGTGATGAAGGTGCTGGGCTGTGATCTTCGCAACATCCGCAGCCTGTTTTTGATGGAGGCCGGTTTTATTGGTTTTATCGGCGGCGTGATCGGCCTGATTTTAAGCCTGATCCTTTCCGTGGTGATCAATAAGGTGGCGGCCGGCGCCAATGAATATATGGGCACTACCGGCGGAATTTCTTATATTCCTGTTTGGCTTGCGCTTTTATCGCTGGTGTTTGCGGTGATGGTGGGTATGGTGGCAGGCTTTTTCCCGGCAAGGCGCGCAATGCGGTTGAGCCCGCTGGCGGCGATACGGAATGAGTAAAAGAAGCCTTTTGTGTGCATACTAGCAATAAAAAGCAGTTTGTGCACAGGAGGTTTTTTATATGGCTATGAAACTACGAATTGTGGATGTACATGCAAGACAGATTTTGGATTCCAGAGGCAACCCCACCGTGGAGGCGGAGGTGACCGTGGAGAAAGAGGTGGGCGGCAGGCAGTATACGGGGCGTGCCGCCGTTCCCAGCGGCGCCAGCACCGGAAGATTTGAGGCGGTGGAGCTGCGGGACGGAGAAACCGCGTATTTCGGTCTCGGCACAACCAAAGCGGTGAACAATGTCAACACCAAG
Source organism: Lachnospiraceae bacterium UBA7202 (assembly GCA_002490705.1). Classification (GTDB taxonomy): domain Bacteria; phylum Bacillota; class Clostridia; order Lachnospirales; family Lachnospiraceae; genus UBA3282. The sequence goes on along the minus strand of DKUO01000027.1, from coordinate 6,841 downwards.
ATCAGAGAGGCGCTTCTGGGGATGAATGCCTTTGACCAGGGATTGATTGACCGCGTTTTGATCGAGCAGGACGGTACGGACAACAAGAGTAATTTGGGCGCGAATGCCACCCTGGGGGTATCCATGGCCTGCGCCAAGGCAGGGGCGGAGGCTATGGGGATTCCTCTTTACCGCTATCTGGGCGGCGCTTACACCAGACTTTTGCCGGTGCCCATGATGAACATTTTAAACGGCGGAAAGCATGCGGACAATACGGTGGATTTTCAGGAGTTTATGATTATGCCGGTGCAGGCGGAGAGCTTTGCCGACGGCCTGCGCATCTGCGCGGAAATTTATCACAATCTGAAAAAGATCTGTAACGACAGGCATCTGTCTACAGGCGTGGGAGACGAAGGCGGGTTTGCACCTTCCCTGCCGGACGCGTTTGCGGTTCTGGATTTGATTGTGGAGTCCATTAAAGCGGCGGGCTACACACCCGGACAGGATATCAAAATTGCGCTGGATGTGGCGGCGTCCGAGCTCTATCAGGAGGCCGACGGCGTGTATCATTTCCCCGGAGAGACGCAGCTAAAGCAGCGCAGGCAGGAGGAGATAGACGGTTCCTATGTGGCGGATTGCTATGAGGCCGGATGCCGGACGGAAAATTGCGGGGAGATACCGGAGATTACCCGCAGCACCGAGGAAATGGTGGCCTACTACGAGGAACTTGTGGAGCGCTATCCGATCATTTCCATCGAGGACGGCCTTGCCGAGGACGACTGGGACGGATGGCAGATGATGACGAAGAAGCTGGGGGACCGTATACAGCTGGTGGGTGACGATCTTTTTGTGACAAACACCAAGCGATTGGACGCGGGGATTAAGCTGCATGTGGCCAATGCAATTTTGGTCAAAGTGAATCAGATCGGTACGGTCAGCGAGGCTATGGACGCCATAGAAATGGCCCAGAAGAACGGGTACAAGGCGGTGATTTCCCACCGTTCCGGCGAGACGGAGGATACCTTTATCGCGGATCTTGCCGTGGCGGTCAACGCCGGGCAGATCAAGACAGGAGCGCCCTGCCGAAGCGACCGTGTTGCAAAATATAATCAGCTTCTTCGGATCGAGGAGGATCTGGGAAGCGTGGCATGCTATAAAGAGCCTTTTAACAAAATCTGACTATAGATAGTAGGAAGCGTCTCTCTACAGGAGGTGGAGAGGCGCTTGAGGAGGGAAAAGCTATGAAGAGAATCGGTGTATTATCAGATACCCACGGAAAGCTGCGGGAGGAGGTTTTACAGATTTTGCGGGAATGCGACGTGATTCTTCACGCGGGAGATATCAATACGCCGCAGGTGCTCGAGAGGCTGCGGGAAATCGCCCCGCTCTATGTGGTCAGGGGCAACGCGGACAAGGAGTGGGCGGAGGAACTGCCCCAGACACTGTCTGCGGAAGTCTGTGGCCTGCGGGTTTTTATGGTACATAATAAGAAGGAAATCCCAGCGGATCTTACGGGATATGATCTTGTCATTTACGGACATTCCCATAAATATGAGGAGAGACGGGAGGAAAATCGGTTATACCTAAATCCCGGAAGCTGCGGCCCGAGACGCTTTTCCCAGCCGGTGACGATGGCTGTGGTGGAAGTGGAAGAAGGAGAAATCCGCGTGTGGAAGAAGGATATTGCACAGCAGGCCACGGAGGCGACGGCGGGAAGCTGTGAACAGAAGGAAACAGTTTTTACGGAAAAAGAATTGAGAGCCATACTGCGGGATGTGGACAAGGGAAAGAGTGTTTCTGAGATCGCGGCAAAGTATGGAATCTCCCGGGAAATGGCGGAACAAATCTGCCGTCTGTATCTGACCCATCCGGGGATAGACGCCGCCGGAGTAAAGGAAAAAATGGCTATGCCAAGGGACAGGTAGAATGGTTTTGAAGAAAGGTTTTGGGTAGATAAATTATGCAGATCATAAAGAGCAATAAGACGCAATTTGAGTATGACATTCAGGCAATTTTAAAATCCTTTTATCCGGAGTGGGAACCCCACATGCTCGCGCCGGATTCCCAGATCAGAGACAGAAGGATTCTGGAGGGGGAGCCGGTGATGGAGCTTATCTTCGGGGAGAAGGAAGTGACGCTGGCTTTTTCAAATAATTTACATACGGTTTACACATGGCATCCCGAGGAGGAGGAAGGCACTCCGGCATATAAGAATGCCTTCAAACGCTTTTTTTATCGTTCTCTTTGCCGGGAGACGGGAAGGACGCTTCCATGGGGCAATCTGACGGGAATCCGTCCCACAAAGATTGCCATGACTATGAGGGAGCAGGGGGACAGCAGGGAGGAAATCGCTGCTTATCTGCGGGAAATGCATCTGGTGAGCGAGGAGAAGACGAAGCTTGCCATTGAAATTGCAGAGAGAGAACAGGAAATTTTGAGCGCCCTGCATTATGAAAACGGCTACAGTCTCTATGTGGGCATTCCCTTTTGCCCTACCACTTGCCTGTACTGTTCTTTTACCTCCTATCCTATAAGCGCGTGGAAAAAGAGAGTGGGTGAGTATTTGACGGCGTTGGGGCGGGAGATTGAGGAGACGGCTCTGCTGTTTCGGGATAAAATACTGGATACCGTATATATTGGCGGCGGTACTCCCACTTCGTTGTCCGCAGAGCAATTGGATTGGCTGCTTAAGAAATTGCGGGGCGCCTTTGATTTCGGCACGGTACAGGAATTTACGGTGGAGGCGGGCAGGGCCGACAGCATCACGGAGGATAAGCTGCGGGTACTCTATGAAAACGGCGTGACGAGAATTTCCGTGAATCCCCAGACCATGAAGCAGGAAACACTCGATCTGATCGGCAGACGGCATACGGTGGAGCAGGTGGAGGAAGCCTTTCATCTGGCGCGCCGCATTGGCTTTACCAATATCAATATGGATATGATTCTGGGACTTCCCGGAGAGACGGCGGCAGATGTGGCCCATACGATTGAGGCCATTCAAGCGCTTTCGCCGGACGAATTGACAGTGCACTCTCTGGCAGTAAAGAGGGCCTCCAAGCTGGGACGCTGGATCGAGGAAAACGGCGCTACCGCCTACAATAATACGGACGAGATCATGGAGATTGCGGCCCGTGGTGCGGCGGATATGGACATGGTGCCCTACTATCTCTACCGGCAGAAAAATATGTCCGGAAATTTTGAAAATGTGGGGTATGCCAGACGGGATAAGTACGGCATCTACAATATTTTGATTAATGAGGAAAAGCAGACTATTCTGGCCCTCGGCGCAGGCGCGATTACCAAGGGGGTATTTCCGGACGACAGGATCGAACGGTGCGAGAATGTGAAGGACGTGGGCCAGTATATTGAGCGGATCGACGAGATGATTGAGAGGAAGAGGCGGCTGCTGTAGAATAAATAATATTGTGCAGTTCTCACATAGGTGTATGATAGGAGTAAGAGATCTGAAAAATTTAAAGGAGGAAAACGATGGAAGGAATCGAAAAGGTAACACAGTTTTTAAAGGAAGCGCATACATACTATCTGGCCACCGTGGAGGGGGACCAGCCGAGAGTTAGACCTTTCGGCACGGCGCATATCTTTGAGGGAAAGTTATATATTCAGACCGGAAAGAGCAAGGATGTGTCAAAGCAGTTGGCGGCAAATCCCAAAGCGGAGATCTGCGCCTTTCAGGGCGGAGAGTGGATTCGCATTGCGGGAGAGCTGGTGGAGGATGACCGTAGGGAGGCAAGGCAGTCCCTGTTAGACGCCTATCCGTCGCTGCAGGGAATGTATGCGGCTGATGACGGCAATACGCAGGTGCTCTATTTTCAAAATGCGACGGCGACCATCAGTGCGTTTACCCATGAGCCGGAGATCATTCAGTTTTAGGGAAGAGAGAAAAGGAGGAATTCATTATGCAGTACAAAATTATCGGAGACACGATGCCGGCGGTGGAGGTTATGTTTGATGCGCCGGGCGAATCCATGTATACCCAGTCGGGCGGCATGGCGTGGATGACGGAGGGGATATCCATGGACTCCAACATGAAGGGCGGCCTGGGGAAAAGCATCGGCAGGATGTTTACCGGAGAATCCCTTTTTATGGCAACTTACAGGGCAGAGCGTCCGGGCAGTATGGTGGCCTTTGCGTCAACGGTGGCGGGGGAGGTGCTTCCCGTCGACGTAGGAGCCTGCGGCGGTATGATCTGTCAGAAGGGAGCTTTTCTCTGCGCGCAGGAGACAGTGAGTTTAAACGTGGCGTTTACGAAGAAGTTTTCTGCCGGATTATTCGGCGGAGAGGGATTTATTTTGCAGGATATTAACGGAAGCGGAATGGTTTTTCTGGAAATCGATGGCAATAAGGTGGAAAAGAATCTGGCGCCGGGCGAAGTCCTTAAGGTAGATACGGGAAATGTGGTGGCCTTTGAGAAAACCGTGCAGTATGAGATCGAGACCGTAAAGGGATTGAAAAATATCTTTCTGGGCGGCGAGGGCTTGTTTTTGACTAAATTGACAGGGCCGGGCAGAGTGATACTCCAGACGCAGAATTTCAATGAGTTTGCAGGACGGATTATCAGGATGGTGCCGTCGTCGAGATAACAAAAGAGCGGAGCGATATCGCGTTCCGGTTTTATCAGATGATACATATAACGGGGCAGGGAAGAAAAAGCCGGCATTTTGTCTTGAATAAAAAGCTACTTTAAAGTATACTACTTATAAGTAGCTTTTTGCTGTTGCGGATTTTAATTGAAAAAGAGGGTGACGTTTTGATCGGAAGAATAGAGGAAATGAATCGGCTGGAACAGATGTATGAAAGTACGCGATTTGAATTTATGATTATGTATGGAAGACGGAGAATCGGAAAAACAACTATTTTGCAGGAGTTTTCCAAAACGCATAAAACGATATTTTTTTCTGCGCAGGAAAAAAATGATACTTTAAACCTACAGGATTTTTCAAGGCTTGTACAGGAGTATTTTGACGGTAATTTTATATCGAAATTTGAAAACTGGGAAGATGCGCTGGACTATCTTGGCAGAAAAGCACAGGATCACAGAACGGTATTGATTATTGATGAATTCCCGTTTTTGGCGGAGTCCAATCCCAGCATTAAGAGCATCCTTCAGCACAAAATTGATCACGATTGGAAAGAACGGAATCTGTTTCTGATTCTTTGCGGTTCCAGCGTCAGCTTTATGCTTAATGACGTTATGGGATACAAGAGTCCTTTATACGGACGCAGTACGGGCAGTATGGAGGTTTTACCATTTGATTATCTGGAAAGCGCAGCGTTTTTCCCGAATTATTCGGAGGAAGAAAAGCTGATTGCATACGGCATTCTTGGGGGTGTTCCGAGATATCTGATTGCTTTTGATCCCAAACGATCTCTCAAGGAAAATCTTATTTCGGAAATTTTGACGGAGGGCGCATTTTTAAATGATGAACCGCAGACATTACTGCGTATGGAACTCAGAGAGCCGGCTGTTTATAATTCCATTCTGGAGGCGGTCGCAAACGGTTGTAACAGAGTTGTGGAAATTGCAGACCGCATTCATGAGGAAAGGAGTAAGTGCAGTAAATATATGTTGACCTTACAGACACTGCGCCTGTTGGAAAAACATGTTCCCTGCGGTGAATCGGATAGCAGTAAAAAGGGTATTTATGGGATCACCGACCATTTTTACAGGTTTTGGTACAGATATGTATTTTCAAATAAAAGTTATTACAGCATGTTAGGAATTGATAAGGCGGCGGATGAAATCATGGGGGAAATCAACGGCTATATGGGTCCTGTATTTGAGGATATCTGTAGGCAGTATTTGATCAGACGAGCCAAGGCCGGAACACTTCCTTTTGTTCCGTTTGTCATTGGAAGATGGTGGGGAAATAATCCGATTATCAAGGCACAGGATGATGTGGATCTGCTCGCTCTCGACCGGAAAGGGGAGAAAGGTATCTTTGTGGAATGCAAGTTCCGAAACAGGCCCATGGCAATGGAGGAATATGATGACCTGGTGGCGGCCACGGAGGCGTTTCCTGATGTGAGAGAGAAAACGATGATATTTATCAGTAAGGGCGGTTTTACCGAAACAGTGAGGAAGAGAGCGGAGGAAGAGGGAGCGGAGTTGGTTGGGGTTGGGAAATGTTTGGATGAAGAGGGGGAATACCAGACACTTTTCGGCTCGAAAGTTGTAATTATGTGATATTTGGACTATAATATTTTTATGATTTTCATGGATATAGTATGGGATTTTAATGCGGATATCTTGAGCGGCGGAAGGGGAAAGGCTGTATGTGTGAGGAAAAAATCAGAGCAGTCGTGACACAGTTTGCAAAAGAAGTAGAGAGAATTTATGGAACAGTTTTACATGCTGTGATTTTGTATGGTTCCTGTGCGCGGGGTGATTTTACAAATGACAGCGATATCGACATTATGGTTTTGTTGGATGTTGCGCAGGAAGAGCTTGAGAAAGCAAGGAGTAAGATTTTAGATGTTTCAGATCAGATTGATTTGGAATATGATGTGGTTTTAGCGCCTGTGATTCAGAGTTGGCGATTGTATCATCAGTATATGGCGGTATCGTGTTTTTATCAGAATGTAGAGAGGGAAGGAATTAAAATTGCCTGAGTAATGTTTTGGAAATATAGGAATGATAATATGTGGGTTAGTAAGTGGATGAAAAGGAAAAAAACACTTGAGAAGATAGGAAATGATTATTATGGTTTTCGATTTCAATTAGAGAAAAATATTTATTGTTATTTATGCTGTAAACGTGGAAAAAAGATAGAAATATATAGAGGGATAAGATTTTGTAAATTAGATGAAGATCAGCAATTTAATACATATCATCAGTGGAAAC